>JANOCB010000038.1:0-29459 GCA_031411975.1 Gemmatimonadaceae bacterium | reverse complement strand
GCGGCCGAGGTGGTGCGCATCCCCTTCGCGCCCGCACCCAAGGGATCGGCCGCGTTCTACGGTGATTTGCTCGGCAATGTGCTGTCGCGCTATCCCTATGCCGTCTCGCGCTACCGGTCGGGTGTGATGCGCGAGGAGATCGCGCGCCGCGCGGCGTCGGTGGATGTCGTGGTGTGCGACTTCCTCGCGCCGGCCATCAACGTGCCCGCTTCACTGCCCGTGCCGACGCTGCTTTTCCAGCACAACGTCGAGGCGATGATCTGGGAGCGTCACGCGCAGGTGGCTGTCCATCCGGTGAAGAAAGCCTACATGACGGAGCAGTGGCGCCGGATGAAACGTTTTGAGGCGGCCGAGTGTCGGCGTGTCACGAGCGTCGTGGCGGTTTCTGCGCAGGACGCCGAGGTGTTCCGGCGGGAGTATGGCGTGGCCGAGGTGCCCGATGTCCCGACCGGCGTGGATACCGACTACTTCGTGCGTCAGCCTGAGGTGGCCAGGACACCGGGATCGATGGTGTTCACCGGATCCATGGACTGGATGCCGAACGAGGATGGCATCGGGTGGTTCGTGGAGGCCATCCTGCCGCGGATCCGTGCGGCGATTCCCACCGCGACGCTGACCATCGTGGGTCGCAATCCGACACCGAAGGTTCGTGCACTGCACGCGCCCGATGCTGGCGTGTCGGTGACCGGCTCGGTGCCCGACGTGCGGCCGTATCTCGCGTCACATCAGCTCTTCATCGTGCCGTTACGGGTCGGTGGTGGCACACGCCTCAAGATCTACGAGGGGATGACGATGGGCCTTCCCACCGTCTCGACCACGATCGGTGCCGAAGGGCTGCCGGTGGTGGATGGCGAGCACCTCGTGCTGGCTGACGAGCCCGAAGCGTTCGCGCAGGCCTGTATTGCGTTGCTGAACGATCAGGCGCGCTCCGAGGCCATGGGCAATGCGGCCGACAGCTACGTGCGCGAGCACTTCGGCTGGGATGGTGTTGCGAAGCGGTTTGCTGAATTCTGCCAGGCTGCGATTCCCGCGGTACCGGCATCACTTCATTACTCGAAAGTATGAGCTCCGTCAGCGTCTTCGGCCTTGGGTATGTGGGCTGTGTGTCTTCGGCCTGTTTTGCCCGTGAAGGACACACCGTCATCGGTGTGGACGTGAACCCGACCAAGGTGGCCCTGGTCAACTCCGGGCGCTCGACGATCGTGGAGGAAGGGATCGCGGAGCTGGTGTCGAACGTGGTGACGAGCGGCCGGTTGCGCGCCACGACGAGTGTCGCCGAGGCGGTGCATGCCACGGAGATCTCGCTGGTGTGCGTCGGTACGCCGAGCGCATCCAACGGCGCGCTCGACCTGAGTTATGTGGAGCGTGTCTGCTTCGAGATCGGCGAGGCACTGCGTGACAAGCAGGGCTTTCACACCATCGTGATCCGGAGCACGGTGCTGCCCGGGACGGTGCATGGTGTGGCCGCGCCGGCCATCGAGCGCGGTTCCGGGAAGAAGGCTGGCGAACATTTCGGGGTCTGCAGCAATCCCGAGTTCCTGCGCGAAGGAACTTCGATCAAGGATTTCTTCGATCCGCCGTTCACGCTGATCGGTGCCGACAGCACGCAGGCGGCTGACGCGGTGAAGGGCCTGTACGCCGGGCTCGAGGCTCCGGTGCATGTGGTGGCGGTGCGCGTGGCGGAGATGGTGAAGTACGCCTGCAACTGCTACCACGGACTCAAGGTTGGATTTGCCAACGAGATCGGCAACATCTGCAAGGCGCTGGAGGTGGACAGCCACGAGGTGATGCGGATCTTCTGTGAGGACCGGAAGCTGAACATCTCGGCGGCGTACCTGAAGCCGGGATTCGCCTTCGGCGGCAGCTGCCTGCCGAAGGACCTGCGCGCCGTGACGCACAAGGCGCGCGAGCTGGACATCGAGACGCCGATCCTCCGCGCGACGCTGGAGAGCAATCGCCGGCAGATCGAGCGCGCGTTCAGCATGATCCAGCGCACGGGCGCACGCCGCATCGGCATGCTCGGCCTGAGCTTCAAGCCCGGCACCGATGACCTGCGTGAGAGCCCGCTGGTGTCGCTGATCGAGCTGATGGTGGGCAAGGGGATGGAGCTGGCGATCTACGACAAGGATGTGTCGGAGGCGCAGCTGATCGGCGCGAACAAGGACTACATCGAGGGCGAGATTCCGCACATCTGGTCGCTCATGCGTGGCAGTGCGCGTGAGGTGATCGAGTACGGTGACGTGGTGGTGGTGGGCAATGCGACGGGCGAGATCCGGGCGCTTGGCGAGCAGCGCTTCGCCGGGAAGACGATCGTCGACCTGGCGCGGTTGTTCAGCCGCAAGCCGGTGGATGCCGTGCGGTACGACGGGATCTGCTGGTAGCGTGATGGGCTCCCCGGTACAGGCGTAGAATGATTCAGCGCAGGCGTGTTCTGATCATCGGTCCATCCCTGAGATTCCTTGGAGGGCAGGCCGTTCAGGCGATGCGTTTGAGGGACGCGCTCACGGCCGACGCTGTCGTCGATGTCTCGTACCTCGTTGTTGACCCGATGCTTCCCGGGCCATTCCAGGTGCTGCAGCGCATTCCGATTCTTCGGACTGTGGTGACCAGCCTGTTGTATGCGTGGTCGCTGTTGCTGAATGTGTGGAAGTACGACGTCCTGCATGTCTTTTCCGCGTCCTATTGGAGTTTTCTCCTGGCGCCAACACCGGCAATCCTGATCGGGCGCCTTTTTGGGCGGCGAGTGTTGCTGAACTACCATAGCGGCGAGGCTGACGATCACCTGACGCGATGGGGGTGGCATGCGAAGCCGATTCTTCGCATGGCGCATGCTGTCGTGGTGCCGACCGACTATCTGGTGCAGGTCTTCGCTCGCCATGGTCTTGGGGCAATTGCGGTGCCGAACCACGTCGTGACCGGGCCGCAGCTCGGCGAGCGGCGTCGGCGCCCGATCCCACGATTCTTCTCGAACAGAAACTTCGAGACGCACTACAACGTGAGTGCGATCATCGATGCGTTTGCTGTCGTCCGAAAGATGCTTCCCGAGGCGGAACTGGTCGTGACCGGCGGGGGGTCACAGCGAAGTGCGCTCGACGCGAAGGTGCATGATCTTGGTCTGGAGGGTGTCTGCCGATTTACGGGACCTGTCCCCCCCTCGGACATGCAGCAACTCTACGCCGACGCCGACATTTACGTGAATGCTTCGCTCATCGACAACATGCCATTGTCGATCCTCGAGGCGTACAGCGTTGGTATCCCCGTCATCACATCGGATGCTGGTGGGATTCCATGGATCGCGACGGACAGGGTCACCGCCCTGGTCGTGCCTGCGAATGATGTGGACGCCTTGGCATCGGCGATGTCAGAGGCCGTGGCACAGTATGATGAGGCACTTCGCCGGGCCGCGGCGGCACATCAGTACGTCGACCAAACGTTCTCGTGGGCGGCGGTTCGGTCGAAATGGCAGCGGTTGTACGGAGCACCCTGACGTGGCACCGTCAGCAGCCTGAGCGATGCGCGAGGGAAATCCCGCGGCTGCGCCGCCGGACGGCGTTTGCAGGGATGAGATCGATGAGGCCCGGGCATGGATGGTCTCCGGGCGTGCCGACCCATACACCGGGCGACGACCTCACGCGTTCATGCCCGCAAGCATTCGCCGAGCGACTCCCTCCCACGTGAAGTAGCCACGCGCGCGTTCGCTCCCCAGCATTCCCATGGCCCGTGCGTGATCCGGATTCGCGCGAGTCGTGCGAAGGGCATCGACGAGTTCATCGTCGTTGTCTGGCGCGATGCAGAATCCTGTGACACCGCCTTGAACGATCTCCGTGAGTGCGCCGGTTCCAGTGATGATGACGGGCAATCCGTATGACATTGCTTCCAGCGCCGCAATGCCAAAGGAGTCGTATTCCGTCGGTAGGGCGAAGACGTGTGACGTCCGGTAGAGCGTCTGCAATTGACGCAGTTCCGACGGGACCGCCTTGTCGAGGAATCCGTGGAACGTCACGCCAGGCTCGTCCGACAGTTCCGGTGGAAGAGCTTTCGGCCCAACGATGTCGAGGCGAATCGCCGGATTCTCATTGCGGAGCAAACGGAAGGCCTTCAGAAGGCGGGGGCCACCCTTGGCGACCCAGTCGCGGCCGACGAAGAGAATCTGGAATCCGTCGCTGGGCTGCTCAACGTGCTGCTCGACGGCATGGTCGAGCGAGAACCCCGCGTGCACCGTGTCCAGCTTCGAGGGGGCTGTTCCGAGCTGCGCGATGAACTGCGACCGAATGAAATCGCTCATGGTGAATATCCGCTCGGCCCGCGAGTACACTTCCGCCTCCAGTCGTACGGCCGTCTGCTGCTCCGCCGGCGTCAGCTGGTAGATGTTGCTGTGGGGGTTCGTGAGGGTGTTCGCGGAGAAGTTGTCGCAATACAGAAAGAGTCTCGACGTTTCATTCGCCATGGGCTGACAGCCAGCGCCGTACTGCAGAACGATCGCGCCCGGATGCAGGGCCAGGAGGCTCGCGACCTGCTCCTGCGCACGCATGGAACGGGCAGTAAACGCGGCCTGGGCAAGTCGGAATCGCGCCCGCCATGTTGGCCGCTGCGGCGACCAGACGCGTGCTGCCGTGATGTACTTTCGCAGCCCGGCAACCTCCGAGTCGCATGTCACGACGTGGCAACCCTCACCACGAAGAGCGCGGACGAGCGAGTACGGACTCCCGGAACCAGAGGCGGAAGTGCTGTCCGCGCCACCTTCTGATACGAAAACGATTTTCAGCATTGTTGACGCATTTCGGACACAGGGTGAAACTCACAAAGACTCTGGCTGTCCAACGCCAGAGTCCTTGACTGAACGACGCATTCAGCAATGCGCGCAGCGATCACCGGCGTCCTGCAGCCTTCCGAGGCTACGAAGCTCTCAGCGCGAGCCGCGACGGCCGATCATGACCGGGATCGTCGCCGCCATGATCCGGATGTCGAACCAGATGGAGCGGCCGGAGATGTACTCCAGATCATGCGCGACCTTCGCCTTCACATCCTCGACCGTGCTGTCGTAGGCGAGGTTGATCTGCGCCCATCCCGTGATGCCGGGCTTGACCCGCTGCCGGAGGTTGTACTGGTCCACCTGGGTGCGCAACGACAGGAAGATGCTCGGACGTTCAGGGCGCGGGCCCACCACGTTCATCTCGCCCCGGATCACGTTCCAGAGCTGTGGCACTTCGTCGAGCCGTGTCTTGCGGATGAAGGCGCCGATCGCGGTCACCCGCGGATCCCGTTCCGAGGCCCAGACGGCCTGTCCCGGCACTTCGGCATCGACCCGCATGGAGCGAAACTTCCAGATCGTGAACACACGGCCGCCGAGATCCTCCTCGCGGCGCGTCTGCTGCCGGTTGGCACGCAGTGCACGACGATCGAGACCGACGCGCGTCTGCGAGTAGAAGATCGGCCCGGGACTGGTCACCTTGATCAGGAACGCGATGACGCAGAGCGCCGGCGCCATCACGATCAGGCCACCGATGGCCACGGTGACGTTCAGCCAGCGATGCATCCATTCCGGATGCATCGATGCGCCTTCCTTCAGCAGGCCCTCACGCGACTGACCCCGACGATCGCGGTCGTCGTCTCCCGTGTTGCCTGCCCAGTCGGTGGCCGAGCGGCCGAACGCATCGCGCACGGCGCTGATCCGTCCAGCCATCTCCTGCGCCCCGGGTACCGTTGATCCCAAACGTGCCTCGACCTGTTGAACGTTACTCGGCTAGCGAGTGAGGGAGATGATCGAGATGATCACACCCAGCGCCGCTGACGCAGCCCACAGCACCTGCGTGAAATTCGACTGCTTCTTCTCCGCGATCGCGATCTCGTCACCGGCACGGAAGTCGGCCTGGTCGAGCGTCATTCCGGTCCGGAACACGAGGCTCAGGCTGTCGGCCGTGATGAGGGTCGCCGGCCCGCGCTTGACCTTCGACTTGTCCAGCTTCGACATCGTCGTCAGTCCTCCTGCTGCCGAGACGACCTCGGATACCGCGGCGTCACTCCGCACCACCACCCACCCCGGTCGTCCGACCGCGCCGGTGACGAGCACCCGCATCAGTGGCTGCGTCCGCAACGTGGGCCGCTGGATGTACCGACGGATCTGCGCCAGCAGGACCGAGTCCGCTTCGGAGCGGAGCACACCGCGGAGGCTGAACGCCGGAAACGACGAGATGTTGACTTCCTGATTCGTGCGGACCGCGACGGTGTCACGGAACGGCTCTTCACCGCCGAAGACTTCCACGACCAGACGCTCGCCGGGGTAGAAGTCACCGATGCGCAGCCGCTCGCGGATGGCCGCTGCTTCGTCCTTCTTGCCGGCACGTTCGAGCGACGTCGCCACCGAATCCAGATAGGGGCGTGAGCGGAATGCTGACTGGTCGACGACGGCTTGCGCAGCGAGCGTCGAGGTTGTGACGGCCAGTGCGAGGACGACCGTCGTCAGGCGCGTCCCGAAACCGGCGATGGCGGTGACCAATGTCTCACTCCGAAGGTGGCGCGTCACGGTGCGGGTGGCACGTCGGACGAGGGGGATACGATGGTAAGACATTGCAAGATAGCGATTTATGGCGTTCAAAAAGACGTGCCTTCGGCAACAGTGCGTAACAAGGGTGCAGTTTCCGGGCCGGAATGGGCTCGGTGGCGGCTCCACCCCGGGACGAAAGGCTGACGCTGGCGTCACTGATGTCGTCTCAGTATCAGTCGGGGCCGGCGTCGCGAACCTTCACGAGGTCGGTATGATCAGAACTGGAAATACAGGAATGGGGACGAGCGATCGGTCGCGATGAGGGCCAGGACGGCACCGGCCGCACACCAGAGGACGACGTCACGCCTGAGCGTACTGCGTCGCACATCGATCTCGAAGGCATTCGGTCCGCGGAACGCCCAGGCGGCGGCGACGGCAAATGGCACCACGAAGAGCAGGGATGGGATGGCGGCGCTGACACCACCGCCGACCAGGGCATTCAGGACGATTCCCGTTGACTCGAGTGTCGGCAACCGGAACGGCACCCATCCGATCAGGGCGAGCAGAAACATCGACGCTTGTCGGACCGGAGCCGGCAGTGCGTCCCATCGTGCGGCATTCATCCGGTAGAGGATCAGGATGGCGCCGTGGTAGGCGCCCCAGATGAGGAAGTTCCACGACGCGCCATGCCAGAGTCCGCCGATCAGCATGGTGAGGAACAGGTTGCGCGAGGTGAACCACTCCGAGCCGCGATTGCCTCCGAAGGGGATGTAGAGGTAATCGCGCATGCAGGTGGACAGCGAGATGTGCCAGCGACGCCAGAAGTCGGACGGGTCGAGGGCCTTGTAGGGGGAGTTGAAGTTCTGCGGGATGCGCAGGCCGAACAGCAGGCCCAGACCGACTGCCATCGTGCTGTAGCCGCTGAAGTCGAAGTAGAGCTGAAAGCTGTAGCCGATCATGGCGATCCAGGCGGTCGCCGTGCTCAGGAGTTCCGGCGCGGCCAGGAGCGGATCGCTGACGGCCGCAATCGTGTCGGCCACCACGACCTTTTCGAGCAGCCCGATCAGGAACAGCGTCAGGCCCGGGCGGATCAGTGCGACGCGATCATGCGATGCGATCCGTTCGAGGTCCTCCTCGATCTGGCGGAACCGCACGATCGGTCCGGCGATGAGTTGCGAGAACAGCGAGACGTAGGCGGTGAATTCCCAGAAGCTGCGTGTCGGCGTGATCTGCCGGCGATAGGCATCGACGATGTAGCTGATGGTGTGGAACGTGTAGAACGAGATGCCGATCGGCAGGATGACGTCGAGATGCGGGATGGTGATGTCCGCACCGGCGACGTGGAGCGCGTCGCGGGCGATGCCGAGGCCGAAGTTTGCGTACTTGAAGAAGGCGAGGATGCAGAGATCGACGGTGATCGGCACCACGAGCAGCAGCTTGCGCTTGCGGGCATCGGTGTCGTATCGCAGGAAGCCGAGTCCGGCGAAGTAGCTCACCAGCGTCGAGAACAGCATCAGGAGGCAGAAACGCCAGTCCCAGTAGCTGTAGAAGAGGTAACCGGTGACGGCCAGCCATTTGTAGCGAGCGCCGGCGGAGCGCAGCAGCCAGAACACCGCGTAGGTGATCGGCAGGAACAGGAACAAGAAGACGAAACTGTTGAAAAGCATGTGGTGGCGTTACCGTTTGCGATTGCCGCGCGTACCTGAGTGAAGCTCGACGCTGCGGCCCCAGCCTTTCCCGACTCCATGATCCGTCTGCCCTACATTGCCGTCTCCCTGCTCGCGCTCGCCGTCGGTCTCGAAGGCGCAACGCGTCTCGACGAATGGGTGCGCTGGGGAACGCCCGTCACGTCGACGGCCAGGTCGCTCGACGACATAATAACCATCGACGGCACTGGCGCCCGCGGCATTCCGCACGCGCAGTACCGCCAGTTCGCACTCAATTCCCTCGGACTTCGTGGGCCGGAACCGCGGGCTGGTCGCCCGCGGATTCTCGTCTTTGGAGCATCTGAAACGTTCGGACTGTACGAGTCGCCTGGACGGGAGTACGTGCGGCAGGTCGCGGACAGTCTCGCCGCGCGCGGCTGCGCGGTGGATGTGCTCAACGCATCGCTGCCCGGGTTCTCGCTTCCGACGCTTCTCGCGGGCTTCGGTCACTCTGTCGCGGCACTCGGCGCCTCCGCAGCCATCATCTACCCGACGCCCGTGCAATACCTGCAGATGGCGCGTCCGAGGTTCACGCCACCGGCATCCATGCCGGTCCGGTCCGCCGGCGGCCTCATTGGACTGCGCATGACGCGTCGCCTGCGGGATCATGCCAAGACGGTCCTTCCGGATGGGCTGAAGACCGTGCTTCGTCGGGCGCAGACCCAATCGAACCGACGAGCGCTGGCGGGTGCCGCGCTCTGGACCACGGTGCCCGTCGATCGGTTGGATGCGCTGATCGAGGATCTTGGTGCCCTCAGCGATTCACTCCTCGCGCGCGGTATCACCCCAGTCATTGTGACGCACGCGAATGCGTTTCCTCGCAACAGGCAGCGCGACCAGGATCGTCTGGTCGCCTGGGGGAAGTTTTATCCGCAGGCGGCGCCTGAGCTGCTGCCGACCTTCGACAGTGTTGCCAACGTGCGAATCCGGCAGTTTACGGCCGGTCGGAAGCTTGGGATGATCGACGCCGCGCAAGCCTTTGCAGACGACGACCCCGGCCCGTTTTTTGCTGATTTCTCACATTTTACCGATGATGGTGCTGCCAAAATGGCAGGGCTTTTGCGGGCGGGGCTTTCAGGTCGTGTGGGCTGCAGTGACACGCCGTAGCATGTCCCGAGCGGTGCGAAGTATCCGACATCGGATGTTGCTGGAAGCACACGGTTTTCGTCTCCAGCGGTAATCAGTGGCGAGGCAGTGCCGGCAGGCAGAGCGCGCAAGTCTCCGCCGATGAACCGTACGTGAGAAATGGAGATGCAATGTCGGACCACCAAGAAGACTCGTGACGATGCGGCGGGGGCCGGCGTACGTGGGCGTACGCACCGTGTCGTGGTCACGTCGCACTGGGCCAGTGGCGACTTTCGCCGGAACGCCCGGGCAGCCTGATGCTGCTGGCGGAACGACGTGGTCGCTGCCGGCGGTGCGCCGATCTGCGTTGCTGGTCATTCTTGGTATTGCGACCGTCGTAGCGCGACTGCACGAACTCGTCGCGCCGTTGCGCTTGATCCGACCGATTTTTGTCGTGATCGCGCTCGTGGCGATGGGGACACTCGCCGCGCGACGCGAGGCCGGGATCCGGTCGGCGCTGCACGACGACCCATCGATGCGTCTGCTCTACGCCTACTGGGCATGGATGATCGCGACGATTCCGTCGTCAATCGACAGGGGCAACTCTGCGTCATTCGTGCTGAACATTGCGCTCATCGTCGTCTTCGCGACCATGGTCGCCGCTCAGCCGCCTTCCCTCGAGCAGGCGCGTCGAATCACCCGTGGCTTCTTCGTCACCACCGCCGCGTTTGCGCTGATCCTCGTTCTTCGCGGCACGCCAACCATGGATGAGGGAGGGCTCCGCTACTCCATCACGGCCAGTCTCGACCCGAACGATTGCGCGGGTTTTCTCGCGATGGGCGCACCGATGGCTCTTGCCGAGCTGAGACGTCGTGGGCCATGGGCGTGGCGGCTCGTCGCGTTCGCATCATTCGTCACCGTCGTGTTGGGAGTCGTCCGGACAGGATCACGTGGCGGGTTCATTGCCATGGCAGCGGGTGTCGTTCTGGTGCTGCTCGCCGGACGGGGAGTTCGCATGATCGTCGCTATCGTCGGGATCATGTTTGCGGGACTGACGGTCGTGCAGCTGGCTCCGTCGCTCCTGCCTGCCCGTATCGCTGCGATGGGCGACATTGAAAACGACTACAACCTCACGCTCTACGGCGGTCGCGTTCAGATCTGGAAGCGCGCCACGAAGTACTTCGCAGAGGATCCAGTGCTTGGTGTCGGTGTGAACAATTTTCCGGCTCGGGAAGGACTTCAGATGCTCGAGGATGGCCAGCCAGGCCGCTGGAGCGCCCCACACAGTGCGTATGTGCAGTCCTTCGTCGAGCTCGGACTGGTTGGAGGCCTTCTCTTCTGCGGGGCAATCCTCGTCAGCCTTGGCCGGGTTGCACGATTCTACAGAACCCCGTCACGTGTGAGCGGGGTCACGCATCCCGAGTACTTCGCCGCTGTGGTTGCGTTCTCGATCTCTGCGATCTTCCTCAGTCATGCCTACTTCTGGGGGTTCTTCGCGTTGGTTGCGCTGTGTGCCCTGGCTGACCGCTCGCTGCCATCGTAATCGACCTGACCGGCACCACAGGTCCTCCGGCTCGCTGCCGCTGAGGATCGCTCTTCATGCTGACGTCTTCTCCACCGCGCTGCGTACTCTTCCATGCCGACTCGCACTGACAGAATGAACATTGCATTTCTCACCCCGAACGCAGGGCTTGGCGGAGGGGAGATGATGCTTCTGACCGTTGCGACGTGGTTTCGTGACCACGGGCATCGCGTGCTCATCATGAGTCCGTCGGATGGCGATCAGTGGCTGAATGAGGAGTCGGTCCGGCGTGGGTTGCCCGTCCATACCTTCAGGCGGACGGGGCCGCTGGATCTGCGCTTCCTCACGGAACTCGCCCGTGTCCTGCGGGAGAAACACATCGACGTCGTGCACGCCCATATGTTCGCCGGAGCGTACTTCGGTGTGGCTGCCGCGAGGCTCGCCGGGTCGCGATCTGTCGTGACATATCATTGCGGCTCCGAGCAGACAGAGACACTTGCACGCCGCGTCGTCATGCGGTTGGCCATCCGGAACGCCGACGAGGTCACGGTTGTGTCCGAACAGATGCGGGATGACCTGTCAGACGCGCTCGGGGAAGGGCGCGATCTCATGCAGGTCGTGCTCAATGGAATGCCCGTACCGAATGGCGACAGGTCCGTCGTGCGCCGCGAACTGGGGTTGCAGGAGCAGGAACGCCTTATTGTCGCGCTCGGTTCCTGCTGCGTCCGGAAGAACCACGTCGCCTTGGTTCATGCCCTGGCACGCATCGGGCAGACCTCGCGACCGTGGCGGCTTGCAATCTGTGGCCGGGAAGACGATGCGACGGAGACGATCAAGGCTGCGATCGCGGCGCACGGGTTGGGCGACCGAATTCATCTGCTCGGCCGACGCCTCGACACGGGGAACGTGCTGGCTGCGACGGACGTCTTCGCGATGCCGTCGCTCTGGGAGGGTACCCCACTGGCGCTCATCGAAGCGATGCTCGCCGGGAAACCTTCGGTCGTGTCGGCGCTCGGTGGAATGACGGACATGATCGACGATGGCGTTCACGGGCTGCTGGTGCAACCAAACGACTACGACGCGCTTGCCGTGGCATTGCGTCGCCTGGTCGATGACGAAGACGGAGCTGCCAGCGCATTCGGTCGCGAAGCGCAGGCGCGCGCCGCAAGCGTCTTCGGGCTCGAGGAGATGTGCCAGCGGTATGCCGCGATCTTCGAGCGCGCGATGCGCGGACGGAGCGCTCGGGCACCCGGACTTCGCACCGCCGCGCTGTAGAAGCGCGTCTCCGGGCGGGCGCCATCGCCGCGGAACAACACGGAATTCCACCGCCGCGCTGCACCGATTGACCGAGCAGGCTCGGCACGGTTCGTGCACCAGCGTCATCCATTGCCAAAAGTTCACAGGGCTTCCCCTGATGTGTCACGGGGGCCCGGCAAAGTCCTTACCTGCCAAGAGAATCGTGCTGGCATGACGTGGATGTTCCCGGGCATTCCCGGCGTGACGTTCGCACTTCACGTGCGTCGTTCGGGTGCACTCCACGCAAGCCATGTTCGCCAAACATTGGCAGGATCGTAGACCGCCTCAGGCGGGAGCGACAAGGGCAAATCCGGCGAAAGCCGGAGACGCAAAGCCACGGGGCTTCAGTCAACCTCATCTCTGGGGTTCACCATGCCAGCCGGGCAGCCGAACACCCGACGGAGGGTTGGATGAGGAGTAGGTTTCAGGGCATGAGCGGTCTCGGTATGGCACTGCTGCTGGCAGCGTGCACAGATGAATTCACGGCCGCGCCGGAGCAGCCGTCACTGGCCGTCCGGCTGGCGGCGACCGCGTCGAGCGGCGACCGAAGCAACCGCAATCTGTGGCTCAGCGACACGACGCTGTTCGTCGGTGATACGGCCACGGTCCAACTCAGGGAGACCGATCGATTCGGCCAGAACGAGAAGGGGCGTCGCACCATCACGTTCCGGTCACGTGATGAAGCCGTGGTCCTGGTCGGAAGCCGCAGCGGTCGTGTGGTCGCAGTTGGCGTGGGAACGACGCAGGTCGTGATGCGCACAGCCAGCGGCTTCCGCGATTCGCTGACAGTCACGATCACGCCAGTCGCTGTGGAGCAGGGGCCGGCCGCCCCTCCTGTCGTGGCGGTCGATCCTCCTGTCGCCGCGCCGGTCGAGTCTCCCGTCGTGCCGGTTGCGCCGCCGATCGTCGCAGTGCCGGAAACGGCGCCCACCGGCATCGTCGTGCCGACCCTGCCCCGTGCCACGGTATCCACCGTCGAACCTGCCGTCACGGGACGGCGCTGGGCAATTCCGGCGGGCGACATGAATGCGCTGCAGAACGCCGTCAGCAGCGCGGCGGCCGGCGACGAGATCGTTCTGCCGAACAACTCCGAGTTCGTTGGCAGCCTGACGCTTGGGAGGCATGCCGGATCCGGGTACGTGACGCTCCGCAGCGAGACCGTCCCTGCACGCGGGGTGCGCGTCTCCCCCGCTTCAGCAGCGGCTCTCGCGAGAATCGTCACCGTTGATTCTCGTCCGGCGATTGGAACGTCGGCCGGCGCGAGAGGCTGGCGTGTCACTGGTGTGCAGGTGCTGCAGCGCAACGACCAGATCATGAACTACGGCATCGTTCGACTGGGTTCGGGCTCTGAGTCCAGTGCGACTGACTTCGTCGCCGACATCCTGCTCGATCGGATATTCGTGAGCGCGGGAGCAAACGGCTCAACCCGTCGATGCGTGGCGCTCAACGGCAACGGTCTCGGTATCATCGATTCGTGGCTGGCGGAGTGTCACAGCCGAGGCTTCGATACGCAGGCGGTGGCAGGGTGGACCGGTAACGGCCCGTTCCTGATTGAAAACAACCACCTCGAGGCTTCCACCGAGATCATTGCGTTCGGTGGTGCAGATCCTGGCATCGTCGGAATGTCCCCGTCAGACATCACGATCCGTGGTAACCATTTGTACCGGCCGATGGCATGGGCAAACGCCGGCTGGCTCGTGAAGAATCTGTTCGAACTCAAGCACGCCAAGCGTCTTCTGTTCGAAGGCAATGTGCTCGAGAACAACTGGGTCAACGGTCAGGTCGGATTTGCAATCCTGTTCCAGGCTGCCAGCGACGCTGCGCCATGGACGACGATCGAGGACATCACCGTCAGGAACAATGTGATTCGCAACTCGACGAGTGGACTGCACCTGCTGTCCCGGAGTGCAATGCCCAGCGAGCCTTCGAAGCGTATCATGTTCGTGAACAACCTGTTCGAGAATGTCGGCCGCGATCCGATCTCAGGCGGGAACGGAAGGTTGATGCAGATCCTGAGCGACTTCCAGGATGTATCGGTCATCTCGAACACGTTCACCGGCGGAACTCCCAATGACATTCTCGTCTTTGAGGGCGCGGCGCAGCGTGGACTCCACGTTCTCCGAAACGTCTTTCAATCGACGGCGTATGGACTGATCGGGGCGGGTGTCGGTGAGGGACGAGTCGCGCTGGAAAGATTCGCGCCCGGCTACGTCGCGACGGGCAATGTCTTCACGGGCAGGCCAGAGCGCATCTACCCGACCGGGAACTCGTTCCCGGCCACGATTGGTCCCGACGTGTTCACGAACCCGTCGGGCGGTGACTACACCCTCCGCTCGACCCTCCCGTTTGCATTCAGCGAAGGACGGCTCGTCGGCGTCGACGGTCGTGCGCTGATGAGCGCCACGCAACGCACCGTCACTGCGCGCTGAGCCCTCGAACCAGCACAGCGATCCTGACCAGCGCAACGTCCGCGCTCCGGAGAAAGTCCGGAGCGCGGACGTTGCACATCCGGGGAGCACACACCGCGACGACCCTGAGTGACTCGAGTCGCTGGGTGCTCCGATGAGTGGCCGCGATCATGCGCACGTGTCATCATCTGTGGCATCGGTGCTGCACCAGCACCAGCCTGCCATGCGCCGGGAATTCGTAAAATACTGTCCTGCAAGGACTTGGCGCTAGCGGCCGGTCACGCACGGCTTGTGCTCCAGTGGCGGGGAACGATCGGCCTCTCTCCACGCACTGATGCTGCCCCTCCTTCCCTCCAGCCCCATCGACGGCACCGCGCCCAAGATCCTCCTCGCCATCGAGCAGGAGTGGGCTGCGCGATCGCTGGCGTCGGTGCTCACGCCCAACGGCTACGCCGTCATTCGCTCGCATACCGGGCACGATACGCTGGACCTCGCTGGACGGATCGCCCCGGATGCCGTGATCGTGGACTCGCGATTGTCCGACATGGAGGCCATCGACGTCTGCCGGCGCCTGCGTGAGCAGGGACGACTCGTCGCGGCCCACGTGCCGATCGTCATGACCACCTCGGGCCCAGCCTCGAGGGACTTCGTCGTCGCGGCCCATCGCGCGGGCGTCTGGGGCGTCTGGGAGCAGCCGCTCGATGGGGAGGTGCTGCTCCTGCGCCTCGACAACTGGATCAGGGCAAAACGCGTCGTCGATGCGGTCGACTCCGACAGCCTGATCGACCGCGACTCCGGTCTTTACAGTCTCCGCGGGCTGACCGTGCGAACCCGTGAAATCATGTCGGACGCCGCCCGCCGGCTGACGCCGACCTCCTGTCTGGCCGTCGCGCCGGTGCTCTGCGGGCGAACGGCCGACACCGGAAGTGAGCAGCCGGCCCACCCTGCGCTGCTTCGCGAAATCGCGCGAACACTCGCCGCATCGTCGCGGGCCAGCGATGCGGTCGGCAAACTCGGCGTCGCAGAGTTTGCCATCGTGGCACCCCTCACGACGGCGGATGGTGCGGCCGAACTGACGCAGCGGATCCAGAGCGCCATGGCCCATCTCGCCCCCAACGATCTGCTTGCCGCGTCGCGGATCGAACTGCGCGTCGGTGTGGCCACCATCGCAGAGTCCCGCGATGCGGAGCACGACCCTGTCGATCTGCTGGTGCGCGCCTCCGCCGCGCTGCGCTCGGCCCGTCACACCGCCGGCGCGCGCTGATTCGATCAGCGGGTGCCGTGCGTCCCGGTCATTTGCGCCAGGTGAACAACGACGTCAGCGCGTAGTTGAAGATCGTACCGACGATCACACCGGCGCCGGCGGAGATCCACCAGGTGTAATCGTCGCGGAACAGCGCCGATGCGATGCCGACGTTGGCCAGCGCACCCAAGCCGCAGACCAGATAGAAGCTCGCCAACCCCTTGAACCACTGCAGCCCGCGGTGGCGCTTGTCGCGATAGGTCAGCGAGTCGTTCAACAGGTAGTTCGTGGTCATGGCCGCCAGCGTCGCCAGGCTCTGTGCCGTCAGGAAAGCCACACCGGCCGAGAGCATTGCGCTCAGCAGCGCGAAGTGCACGGCCACGCCGCTCGCACCAACGAACGCGAACAGAATGAAACGTGGCGGCACGATGTGCCCGACCAACTTGTCGAGGAGCAGGATGCCGTACTCCCACAACACGAGCGAATCGAGCTTGCTCTCGCCGTGAATGCGGTTCCGGAACTGATACGGGCACTCGGCGACGCGCAGGCGCGCGTCGGAGCTGGCGATGAAGTCGAGCAGGATCTTGAAGCCTTCGATCGACAGGTGCGGCACCGCCTGATCGAAGAGTGGTCGCCGCGTCATGAAGTAGCCGCTCATCGGATCCTTGAGATCACGACCCTTGAGGATCGTTCGGCTGAGCCGCCCGGCGATGTCGCTCATCACGGCGCGTGACTTCGTCCAGTCGCCGAGGCTGCCGCCATCGGCGTAGCGCGACCCGACCACCACATCGGCCTGATCGCGGCGCAGCAGGTCGAGCATCTGCGGCAGGATCCGTTCATCGTGCTGCATGTCGCCATCGATGACCGCAACGAAGGGCGCACTCGACGAGAGGATCCCTTCCACCGCAGCGCTCGACAGCCCGCGTCGGCCGATGCGGTGGAGGCAGCGCACGTTCGGTCGCGATTGCGCGAGCTGTTTGACGCGGGCCGCCGTCCCGTCCGGTGAATCGTCGTCGACGAAGATCGTCTCGAATGTGATGCCGGGCAGGGCCGCATCGAGCGCGTCGAGCAACGGCTGCACGTTGTCCACCTCCTTGAAGGTGGGCACGATGATGGACAGTTCGATGGACGACATCGGCGCGTCTGCTGGCGACGCGCCGATTACGCCTTACCGCCAGACAGTCGCGGCTTCGACTTCTTCGGGGTCGGCGCGATCGGCTCGTCGTCGTCACCCGCATTGGCCGAGTTGTACCCTTCCAGATAGTGATAATACTGGAAGACTCCCTTGCCTTCGATGCCGTTGAGCACGGCGCCCAGCGGACGGATCGGCAGGCGATCCATCGTTTCCAGCTTGGCCACGGCCATCTTCCGATCGGTGACGCCGACGCGTAGCACCATCAGCAGGCCGCCGGTGAGCGTGGACAACGCATAGGCGTCGGTTCCGGCGCCGAGTGGTGGACTGTCCACGATGACCACGTCGAAGCGGGCACGCAGCTCGTCGAGCAGTGCTTCCATGGCGGCCGTCGTGACCATTTCCGGAGCCTGTCGGTGCCGTGATCCGCATGGCACTAGAGAAAGCCGCTCGTACGACGTGGGATAGACCGTCTCCTCGAGCGTGCTCGTTCCCTGCAGGTACTCGACGAGGCCCGGCTTCTGCGGCACACCGAAGGCCTGCTGGATGGCACCGCGACGGGTGTCGCCATCCACCAGCACGGTTCGGAATCCGGCTTCGGCGAACGACAGCGCCAGATTCGACGACACGAACGACTTGCCCTCGGCCGGTCCGGTGCTCGTGACGGTGAACGAGACCGGCTCGCCGGCAGTGAACTGATGCCGCAGCGACAATCGCAAGGTGCGGAAGCTCTCCACCAGCTGCGCCTGCTCCTCGACCGACGGCCGCCCCGGGTGCACCAGCGGGATCGCACCGATGATGTCGAGGCGCAGTTCGGCTGCGACCTGTTCCGGGTAGCGAACGCGGCGATCGAGCATGTCGAGCAGCACCGCGAGGCCGATGCCAAGCAGCAGGCCCAACGCGAGGCCAGCAGGGATGATCTGCAGCGCGGTGTTCGACGTCGGCTTGAATGGGGCCACGGCGGAGTCCTGCACGAACAGCTCGTTACGTGCGGAGTTCTCCTTCAGCCGCTGTGTCTCGAGATTCGACGACAGCAGCTGCACCGTATTCTGCTCCCGTTCGACCGTCGCGCGAAGTTCCTCTTCACGGATCGTGCGCTCCGGAATGCCGCGGATCTCCTCGGACTGTCCGGCGATGCGACGGTTGTAGTCGTCCTCCTTCACCTTCAGGGAAGCGACCATCTGCCGGATTATCGCCGGCACAGTCGTCTTCTCGAGGTTCGCGATCTGCTCCTTGATCGCGATGACCTTGGGATCCTCGTCGGTGAGGATCATGAGCTTGGCGCGGTAGTTGGCGCGCGCGTTGATGAGCTCCGTGATCACGGAGCGCAACGCTTCACCGGCCGCACCCTGCACGGAGTTCAGCCCGGTGGCGATGCTGGGATCCACCTCGGCAAGGCGCCCATTCTTGAGGAGCGACTCCAGCACCTGGCGGTCGTTGCGCAGGTTCTGCGACTCGAGCCGGAAGCGGGTGAACTGTTCGAGGACGGGGTTCTGCGTCTGCTGGACGCCGGGGGAGAGCACCGTCTGCTCGGACGGCTTGGTGATGGCATCGACGCGAAACCTCTCGAGTGCCTGTCGTGCGGCACGCAGGCGGGTTTCCGCCTCGGCGAACGACTTCTGTGCTGCGGTGGCATCCTTGGTGGTGCCGCCGTTCTTGATCACACCGAGGTAGTCCACGAAGAGTGTCATCCACTCGTTCAGCGCGCGTTCGGTCCGCTGCGGGTCCTCACCGCGCAGCGACACGTTCATGACGTCGGTGTTCATCGGCGCATCGGCGCGCAGCTTCTTCAGCATGTTGTTCGAGGCTTCACGCGGCGTGATCAGCTCGAACTCGACGGTGGCCTTGGCCGGCAGCAGCTCCTTCTTCGGCTGCCAGCGCATCCCCGACTCACGCCCGATGGAATCGCCGATCAGCCCCGACTCGACCTCACGGGAGTCGCCGTTGCGGGTGCGGCGGAGGCGGTACTTCTCCTTCTTGCTGTCGATCGTGAGTTCGTACACCCCAGGGAAGAATTGTGGGGCGAGTGTGAAGTCACGGAAGTAGACCGAATCGGCATCGCGCTGTGGCTCGAGGTACAGCCGCAGCTTCCGGGTGACGGAGTCGGTGACGGT
This sequence comes from Gemmatimonadaceae bacterium, assembly GCA_031411975.1. Lineage (GTDB taxonomy): Bacteria > Gemmatimonadota > Gemmatimonadetes > Gemmatimonadales > Gemmatimonadaceae > JACMLX01. Next base: position 10,489 of record JANOCB010000038.1, on the reverse strand, counting down.
GTAGGCGCGGAACAGGCTGAGATACGACTCGTTGGAGCGTTGCCTCGAGTTGCCGATGATCTCGGCGCTCGGATCCCGGAGCGTGATCTTGCCCTGCACGTCGTACTCAGGCTTGATGTATCGCGTTGCCACATACCCGCCAAGCAGCCCGAGCAGGACCATGGCGAGGATCAGCCAGCGGAATCGGGAAACCGCGGCGAGGTATCGCTGGAACGGGGGGGCCGGCGGCGCTGGGGGCGGCGGCGCCCCCCACTGCTCGACCGGTGGCTGCGGGAGTGCCGGCAGCGCTGCGGGAGCGGACGCGGGGGCGAGTCGGGAGCCTGCGGAGAGAGCGTTGAGCTGTCGGGTCATGTCGCAGTGGGACGCGCAGATGTGTTGCAGCGTCACTATACCCGCACGGGATACGATGACGCCCTTTCGGTCAGCGCGCTCGCGTGAACGCGCTGACCCCGGAACCAGAGGTGCAAGAGCTGGCCCATTCTGGCGACCGGGGCCGTGACAAACATCCGAGGAAGTCGTCAAGTCGCAGTATAAGTGCGACACCCTGTCGCAGGAAACATACGGTCGATCCTCTGCAGTGTGGCTCGCAGCCAACGTGTTGCTTGACACACGCAACACTTCTTCACTAGTTACGACTCCACGCCCGGTCGCAGGTTCAGCCTGCGCAAGGCCGCGGCCCGGCTACCACGGATCAGATGACCTCGCCAGACCAGACAACAGCCGATGTTACGGCGCGCGATGCGATGGCCGTGGCTCCCGAGGCGCGGGCGACGCTGCGCCTGCTGATCGTGGATGACGACCGGACACTCCGCGAAGGGTGCGCCAGCATTCTCCAGGGCGACGGATACAACGTGACCGTCACCGGCCGCGCCGACGAAGCGCTGGAACTCGTCAAGCGCCGTCGCTTCGACATGGTGCTCTGCGATCTCTATCTGCAGCCGGTCTCGGGGATGGACATCCTCAAGGCCACCCTCGAGGCCAACAAGGAGACGATCTTCGTCGTGATGACCGGCAATCCGTCGGTCACCTCCAGCATCGAGGCGCTCCGCGCCGGCGCCTGGGATTACCTGCCGAAGCCGTTCTCGGCCAGTCATCTCCAGATTCTCGTGGGCCGTGCCTCGCATGCCGTGCTGGTGGCCCGCGAGTCGCGCGCCGCGCGCAGCGAGGAGGGCAGCCCGCGCAGCAACGCCCCACATAACGGCGCCAGTTTCCAGAATGCTCACACCGGCGACAAGATCACCCTGCTCGGCCAGTCACCGGCGTTCCGCAAGGCGCTCGATCTGGCCCGGAAGGTGGCGGGGACCGACGCATCGGTGCTGATCAGTGGTGAGAGTGGCACGGGCAAGGAGCTGATTGCCCAGTTCATCCACAGCCACAGCCGTCGGATCGGCAAGAAGCTGGTGGCGGTGAATTGTGCGGCGCTTCCCGAGCAGCTGCTCGAGAGCGAGATGTTCGGTCACAAGAAGGGCGCCTTCACCGGCGCGGATCGCGACAAGGCCGGTCTGCTCGAGGTCGCCAACGGCGGGACGCTCTTCCTCGACGAGCTGACCGAAATGTCGATGCCGCTGCAGGCCAAGCTGCTGCGCGTGCTGCAGGATGGCGTGGTCCGACGGGTCGGCAGCGAGATCCAGGATGCGGTGGTCGATGTGCGCTTCATCAGCGCCATGAACCGCGATCCACTCGAGGCCGTGGCACAGGGCCGCCTCCGCGAAGACCTCTACTATCGCCTGCGGGTGGTGCCGATCCGGCTCCCCGCGCTCAGGCAGCGTCCGGAAGACATCTCGCTGCTGGCCGAACATTTCCTGCACCATTTCTGGGAGCGGCATCGGCAGCCTGGGGAACCGGCGCCCACGTTCAGCGACGATGCGCAGGACTTCCTTCGCAGCCGCCCATGGCGCGGCAACGTGCGTGAACTGCAGAACATGATCGAGCACACCGCCGTGGTGGCCGATCCGGGCGCAGCGCTGCTGGGGAGCGACTTCCCCGTCTACGATGACGCGCCCGACGGTCCGACCAGTGCCGCGGCTGAGGCGACGACGTTCAGCGGGACGTACATGAACGACGCGTACCATGTGGCGAAGGACAAGCTGGTCGCGCACTTCGAGAAGGAATACCTCACGCGGCTCGTGTCGCGGGCGGGTGGCAACATGTCGCGCGCGGCTCGCCTTGCCGGCATCGACCGTACCACGCTGTACCGGTTGATGGAGAAACATGAGCTGCGGCGCGATGAATACACCGGGTCGCTGGCGTGACCGGATCAGGGACACGCCGGGCGACGATGCTCCGTGTCGAACCGAAGACGGATGGGGCCGTGTCGATGGACGCCGGCCAGCGCTGGCGTCAGGCACTCGCTGCCGCTGCCGACATGGCGGCCGACGAACTCGCGCAGGCGCCTGACGGTGGCTGGCCCGTGTCGGAGCTGCGCATGGGGGCGTCGCTGCTCTGCGCGGCTGCGGAGCAACGGCTGCACGATGCCTCGGCGCTCGTTCCGCGCATCACCTTTCCGCCAGCCCTCCCGGCCAATCGTATGCTGGCGGGGATGCGGCGCGGGCTGTTGGATCAGGCCCGTCGCGGCGTGCTGCAGGCAGCCGACGCCGTGCACCTGCTGGACGCCGTGGAATCGATCTCCGCCGAACTCGACGACGATGCGGGACATCGCTTCGCCTCACGCCTTGGTGGCACGGGTGGCCTCGAACTCATCGTCGACGTCGCGCACGACATGCGCTCACCGCTCGGGTCGATCCTGTTCCTGGCCGAGCAGATCCGGCGGGGGCACAGCGGCGCCATCACACCGGTACAGGAACGGCAGCTGGGGCTGATCTACGGCGCGGCTCTGGGGCTGAGCACCATGGCCAGCGATGTGATGGACCTGGTGCGGGGCGGCGAGAAGCTGGTGGAGGAGACGCCCCGACCGTTCCTGCTGGAGAGTGTGTTTCAGCAGGTGCATGACCTGGTGCGCCCGATGGCGGAGGAGCGGGGCCTGGACGTCCGGTTCGAGACGACCATCACCGAAGCGCGGCTCGGGCATGGTCGGGCGGTGCAGCGGGTGCTGCTCAACCTCGTGACCAATGCGGTGAAGTTCACCACCGAGGGAGAAGTGGCCGTGATCGTCACCGCCGTCACGGCGACGCGACTCCGGTTCGAGGTGCGTGACACGGGACGGGGTATTCCGGAGAGTGTGCTCGGGACGCTCTTCGACGCGTTCCGGCGCCGACTCAAGCCGGGGCAGTACGTCTTCTCGAGCGCGGGGCTCGGGTTGTCGATCTGCCAGAATCTCGTGCGCGCCATGGGGAGCGAACTGCTGGTCGAGAGCGTGGCCGATGTGGGGAGCACCTTCCAGTTCGAGCTGGACCTGCCGCGGGATCACTGCCGTTGAACGCCATTCCCAATCGTTCGCGCGCGACCATCACGCGAGCCAGCGGTTGCCCAAGGCTCGCCTGCCGTCAGAACTGCGCATACACGAACTGACCTTCCGAACCGGAAGTGACCATTACCGCCGAGACGACGGACAGCACGAAGAGCGCAGCCATATGCAGGCGGGGCGACTTCTGAGTCGTGGACGACTCGGTGGCAGTCGGGCCCACATACGACATCGCTGCGGCCGCAGTGATCACGAGCAGCCACGGGGCAAGGGAGGCTGTGGCTGACATCGACTCGAGATGTGCCAGCGATGCGCCGCGAAATGGTGCGAGACTCAACAAATGGTCAAGGGCCACGCTCATGCTTGGCGCACGGAAGACGACGAACGCCGCATTACAGAACAGCAGCGTGCACAGAACGGCGAGAGTCGGTGACAGCTTCCGCTTCGTGCGCTTCCAGTACTGGTTCACCACCAGTGCCGTACCGTGCATGCCACCAAACGCGATGAACGTCCAGGACGGTCCGTGCCACAGGCCTGCGATGAGCATTGCCGTGAAGCTGGCAACGGCAGCCTTTCCCTGTGTCGCTCGCCCCATCGTACGAAGGAGCGGCGTGAACAGGTACGCTGTGATGAATGCGGAGAGCGACATGTGCCAGCGCTGCCAGAACTCCGTGACGGTCCTGGCCCTGTAGGGTGCATTGAAGTTCTGTGGGATCTCTATTCCCAGTAAGCGAGCCGCACCCATCGCCATGTCAGAATAGCCACTGAAGTCAAAATACAGTTGCAGGCTGTACGCGACACTGAACAGCCACGCCTCCGCTGTTGACCAGTCACTGCCGTTGGTGTACCCCGCGTTGACCAGCGTCGCCAGTGTGTCAGCGATGATGACTTTCTTCGCAAGCCCGAACACGAGCAATGTCCAGCCGCCAGCGCGGACAGACACCTCTCCGCCCGTCAGCTGTGGAATCATCCGGCGGGCTCTCGACAATGGGCCGAGCAAGATATAGGGGAAAAATGCCACGAACGACGCGTGCGACAGCAGTGTGCCTGCGACTGCGAGTCCCTCGTAGCAGTCCACGAGCAGCATCACCTGCTGCAAAGTGAAGAAGCTGAGTCCAGGTGGAAACGCCGAGACGCTGACAGAAGGCACCGCGATGCCAATTGCCCGCAGGGTCTCGGAGAAGAATCCGAGGTACTTGTAGCCGAAGAGGACGGCAAGATTCAGCGCGATTCCAGTGACGAAGAAGGCCTTCCGCTGTGGCGGGTACTTCGCCATCGCGCGGGTAATCGCCCAGTTCCCTGCGATGGATGCAAGCAGCAGCGGAAGGAATCGTGCCTCAGACCACCCGTAGAACGCCAGTGTCGCCAGTATCAGAAAAATCTGTGCAGGTCGCACCAGCCCAAAATGACGGAGTACCCGGTACGCCAGAACTGTCGGTGGAAGGAACAGCGCCAGGAATGCAAAGGAGCTAAACAGCACTGTTCAACGCTCCTTCATCGGCGCGGACTGTCGTTCCGCATGTCACCGACCAGACGGCCGATGATGCACGCATATCGGCAATTGTCACGGCAGGCGCGCGTGCTTCGCCCGCCGCGTCGCTGGTAGCGCCGCGCGCCGCGGATTGCACAGTCATCTGCAGGAATCGATGAGAACCAGTTGAAACGTGAGTAGCAGCGAGGACGGCATCACGTGACGATACGCTTCCGATTCAGGAGGTCGAGCATCTCGCCGACATTCTGCAGGTCCTGCAGTTCGCCCAGCGCGAAACGAACACCAAACTGCTGTTCGATCGACGTGACGATGTTGATGTGCGCCAGGGAGTCCCATCCATCCACAGTGTAGCCGCTGCTCTCGCGCGTGAGGACCAGGTCGGGCTGGTCGAGAACATCGCGGAAAATCGGCGTCAGGTCAGTCAGTTCAGTCATTGAGAAAATGTGCTCACGTGAATGTGGAGAGAGCGCGGCGTGTAGTCGGTGACGCCCAGCTCCCAGCAAGTCGCACCGTCCTCCCGGTCGACCGCGACCCGGGAGAAGCCGAGTCGTGAATAGTGATCTGCAACGATGCTGTTCTTGGCCGTGGGAATGTACCATCCGCGGAGGCGGGTCGCGCCGACATCCCTGGCACGCTCGACGAGGCAACCCAGCATGGCAACCTCCATGTCCCGTTTCAGGACGCGGCAGCTCATGAGCCAGAGTTCGATCTCGACGGTCCTGCCGTCCACAGCGCCCACCACGACACTCACAAGGCCGTTGTCGCCGAAACGATCGGTCAGGCGGCCATACAGGCACACGTACGACGGATCCTGCGCCATCGCTTGTATCTCAGCCAGCGTATAGCGGCGTGTCGTCAGGTTGAACTGATTTGTCTTGTTCGTCAACTGCGTGATCCGATCCGCAAATACCGGCTGGAAGACATCGATCTCTGCCGTCATCTGCAGTGATGCCAGGTACTCGCCGTAATTCGAGAACTGTGCACTGACTGCAGCCCGAGCACTGTTCGCCGCATACTGTGCTGCGCGCTGGAGGTCGTCTGCTGACAACGCGACCGATTCGAAGTAGCGCATCGAATCGATGATGGCGGGATAACGAACCGGGTCGCTGCCGACGTCAGGGACTGCCACCGCGGGAAGCTGCGCGGCAACCAGCGCACGCTCCGCCGGGTTGTCGTCGACGAAGACGAAGCTGTCGATGCCGAGGTTCAGTTCCTCGGCCATCGAAAGAATGTTCTCGTGCTTGGGCATCCAGTTCGCCCGGAAAGCCGAGAAGTGTTCCAGTCGGAGGACGGAATCCGGATGCGCGAGACCGGCTTTCGCAACGTCTTCATTGTTCTTCGAACAGATGGCAAGTAGGACGCCGCGGGTGCGCATCGCAAGGCAGTACTCGTGAAACGCAGTGAATGCTTCAGCTTCCGCCGTCTCGCGGCCGATTCGGATGTGGTCAACGCCGTCGTCCCCGACAACTCCACCCCAAAGTGTATTGTCCAAGTCCAGGACAAGCACCTTCTTGCTGCGGCCATAGATCGCACGGATCATCGCGGTCAGTGCGGACGCGATCTCGAGATGCGCCTCGGGGGTATGCGCCAGTTTGTACGAGAACCAGCGCGACGCGTCCAGCCAGCGGCTGCGCCCGACTTGCGCAGACAGCGAAGCAAGATCCAGCAGGAGAACCCCAGCTGTGCACGCCGCGTCCTCGGCCAGGTGTCCGTTCAGCGACGCGACGAATCGCGTCGTACCCGCCGGGTGCACTGCGTCGAGGTTGCCCAGAAGACTGAATGTCGGCTGATCGTAGTTGTTCTGAATGATCTGACAGCCGACGTTCTCCCGTATCGAGCGCCAGATGGACTGCACTTTTGCGCGTTCCGCAGAAAGGGACGCGGCGATCTCGTCGGCCGTGGCGTGCGGACCGGGCAGGTTGCGCAGGTTCCGGAAGGAGGTGTGGATGTAGACGATGTCGGGCCTGAACGAGACCAGACGGGTCGGATCGACGACCGCCTCCTCGAAGTATGCCCCGTATTCCGATTGCAGAAATGTCGGACGAAAGCCGTCCTGCAGCAGCAGTACTTCCCAGAAATTACAGAGCTCGTTCGTCGTCGAGCCTCCGAGCACCGCAATACGTATCTCTTTGAGGTCGCGCTTCTCGAGCAATTCGCGGCGGAGTCGTCGTCCGAAGCGAAGGAGGTCCGAGGCGGTGGGTGGTGTCGGAGTCATCCGGCAAAGAAGCGGTTGAAGTGATCGTTGCGTCGTCGCCACAGGGACGAGTCAGCTCACACCAGTGAAACATGGAACCGCCGCGTCAGCCCTTCGGCGCGCTCATCGCCCGGAGAATCGGCAGCATGACGCCTGGGGCCGACTGAGCCTGCGCCTCGACGACGGATGCGGTTTGATCCGTGGCGATTCGTGGGAGCCGGTGGCGCAGAATCGAGATGTGTTGCAAAGTCCGCGCAAGATCGTCAGCCAGAAGTTCGCATGCCAGTTTCGCCATGGCGTACTCCGTCGTGCCGCGTGGCCGATCGTCAATTGCTGAGCTTGATGGCTGGAAGACGCGCGCCTTTTCGGGGAGTTTCTGAGCGTTCATTGCTTCGCAGAGATCGCCGAACGGCTTCGCGTAGATATCGATGAACTCGTCGAAGCGTGCCCGATCGAAGATTCCCGCTGACTTGTTGAAAATCCTTGGCGTGGCGAAGTAGTAGGCGTGGTCAATTCTGCCAAGCTCAGCGAACATGTCCTGGATTGAGTCCTCGGCAGCGCGGAAGCGCCGGATGCGACAGTTGCCTCCAGCCTGCTGGATGTCTCCAGCGACCTGAATTGCGTCGCCCTCACCACCAGCCCATGTGATCAGCACCTCGGCGCCGCCGGCGGCAAGCAGTTTCGCTGTTGCCTCGCCGATGCCACGAGATCCTCCGACGACCAGTGCACGGATGCCGGCAAATTCACCCGGAGCGACCAGGGTCGCGAGTACGCGGGTGTCGGGTTGCAGGGCCGGAGATGGTCGAACGAATGCACGCGCCTCACCGAGAAGGCTGCCAGAGAAGCGAACGACCGCGATGCGAAAACGCTCATCAAAGGAATCGAGGGTGAACCGCAGTTCCTGAGTCCCGGCGTCACGGTTCGGCAACGAGAAACGAAACGAGGCCCACATCGAGTGCAAGCCTGGGCAGAGCATTCCGATGACGTACGAGGATCGTGCAATGCTCTGCACAGTCGTCATACCCAAGAGGTGACAAGCGCCTGGGAAGTATGTCGCGAAGTCAGCCTCAGGCAGACTGACGCGCGACGAAAAGCCTGCCCACGCCGAAATCGGCCGGTCGTCAGCAATTGAGACGAGCGGCAGCAACTCGCCATCGACCTCGCTCGCCAGCGCATCTGTGGAGCTGGCAGGCGTCGTATCTGATGCCGTCGTGACCTTGACAATGGTGCAGGTCAGTCCCCGAACAGTGGCAGCAATTCGGACGGTCGGCCCAGACGCGGCCATCGCATAGATGACGGGATCGTCCGCACTCACCATGTTGAGAAACTCGCACGCAACGGCGGTGACGCGGCCAGAGATCCTCGCCGCAAACAGATCCATGCCTGTCAGCGCAATGAGCGCACCGTGCACGACTGGCTTTCCCGTGCCGACACGTCGTGCGGCTAGTGGGTCCGTGTGCATGGGATTCATGTCCCCGGACATGGATCCAAAGGCGCGGCAGTCCGCAACGGAGAAAGTGCGTGTGGCGGTTTGCTGCTCGCCAGGTTCGTTCGTCATCGTCTTGACGGTCGAGAGATGTATTGACAGCGGATACTGCCCGCCGCCGGAGTGGATCGTGTGCGATGGCACGTGCATCGATCGGGAACAGAGCAACACCGTGCACTGCAGTGTCCAAAGTCGCCTGCTGCTTGCTGCTGCCCTCTCCCTCGACCATCCGAGTCCGTCAACTGTCAGGTATGTATCCTCGCGCCGACGACCACGATCGTCCGTAATTCTCGGACGGTCGACGAAATTCGCTGCGTCCCGCGGCGGCAGTGGCTGAGGGATTCGCGACGACAGTCGCCGGCACCCCCCAGCATCGGCGGGCCAAGCTCCTCCTCGCCTCCGCGCGTCGAGCAGTGGCTGGAGACGTCTGGGTGCTTCAGTGTCTGCCATCGTCAGCAGGGTACGGCCAAAGTATGCCGATCCGCGAGGACTGGTCAGGCCCGCGTCGGGAGTCGCCACCCGCCCCGGGAACGGGCGAGCGTACGCAGCAGCCCACGCCCAGTCGGTCTATTCGGCTGGCCCGTGCCGGGGCGCGAGGTTTCCCGCCTGTTAACTTGTGCCTGACGGTCGAGGGGTGCAGGCCGTCGCCTGAGCGCGACCCGGAATGGCCTGCTCAATGTACTCTGCGCCGGTCTAGCGCGGCGCGTAACATTCTTAGTGTGGAGACGCAGGATGAGTGAGACGACCGCCGGTGGCACCCTCGAGCTCCGCGACAGCCGCACCGGCACCGCGTACAGCGCGCCGATCACGACGGAAGGGGCCGAGGGCGATACCTACGTCCGCGCCGCCGACCTGAAGCAGGTCAAGCGCGGCGAGCCGGGGGAATTCGGCCTGCTCAGCTATGACCCGGCCTTCATGAACACGGCGAGCTGCAAGAGCGCCATCACGTTCATCGACGGCGACAAGGGCATCCTGCGGTACCGCGGCTACCCGATCGAGCAGCTGGCCGAGAAGGCCACCTTCCTCGAGGTGGCGTACCTGCTGCGGCACGGCGAGCTGCCGACCCAGGCGCAGTACGACGTGTGGGTGCACGACATCACCTTCCACACCTACGTCCACGAGAACATCCGGAAGTTCCTCGAAGGCTTCCGGTATGATGCGCATCCGATGTCGATGCTCTGCTCGTCGGTGGCGGCCCTCAGCAGCTTCTATCCGTCGGCGCACAACGTCTTCGATCCGAAGGAACGCTACATCTCGGTGATCCGCCTCCTGGCGAAGCTCCCGACGCTGGCCGCGTTCGCGTATCGCCACGTGAAGGGGTTGCCGATCATCTACCCCGACAATCAGCTCAACTACGGAGAGAACTTTCTCTCGATGGTCGCGCGCATGAGCGAGCCGAAGTACGAGGCGAACCCGGTGTTCAGCCGGGCGCTCGAGGTGCTCTTCATCCTGCACGCCGACCATGAGCAGAACTGCTCGACGAGTGCGGTGCGCGCCGTGGGCTCCAGCCACGTGGATCCGTTCAGTGCGGTCTCTGCGGGCATCGCCGCGCTCTTCGGTCCGCTGCACGGCGGCGCCAACGAGCAGGTGCTGCGCATGATCAAGGAGATCGGCGACCCGAAACACGTACCGGCCTTCATCGAATCGGTGAAGAGCGGCAAGGGTGGGCAGAAGCTGATGGGCTTCGGGCACCGCGTGTACAAGAACTACGACCCCCGGGCGCGGATCGTCAAGAAGCTGGCCGACCAGGTGTTTGCGCAGATCGGCATCGACAAGGACCTGGAGATCGCGCTGGAGTTGGAGCGCGTGGCGCTGTCGGACGACTACTTCATCGCCCGCAAGCTCTACCCGAACGTGGACTTCTACACCGGGCTGATCTACCGCTCGATGGCGTTTCCGACCGACTTCTTCACGGTGCTCTTCGCCGTGGCGCGAACCGCCGGCTGGCTGGCGCAG
>JANOCB010000037.1:0-4228 GCA_031411975.1 Gemmatimonadaceae bacterium | reverse complement strand
CAAGCGATACGGCGACTTCACCGCCGTGGAAGGGCTCGATCTTACGGTGCAGGCCGGTGAAGTCTTCGGCTTCCTCGGTGCCAACGGTGCCGGCAAGACGACGACCCTGAAGATGCTCGCGGGGATCCTGCGCGCCGATTCCGGTTCGGTGCGCGTGGCCGGCATCGACATGCGGACCAATCCCGTCGAAGCGAAGCGCCACCTCGCCTTCGTGCCCGACCGGCCCTACGTCTACGACAAGCTGACGGGCACCGAATTCCTGCGTTTCTCGGCGTCCCTGTACGGTCTCACCTGGAAAGCCGTCGAATCACGGGCGGCGGAGCTGCTCGAGATGTTCGAGCTGACCACATGGCAACACGAACTGGTGGAGCAGTACAGCCACGGCATGCGCCAGAAGCTGCTGCTGTCAGCGGCGGTGCTGCATCGTCCGCAGGTGCTGATGGTGGACGAGCCGCTGGTGGGTCTCGATCCGCGCGGCGCGCGCCTGCTCAAGGACATGCTGCGCGCCTATGCCGCGCGTGGCAACTCGGTGCTGATGTCCACGCACACGCTGGAAACGGTGGAAGGCACCTGCGATCGCATCGGCATCATGAAGCGCGGCAAGCTGGTGGCCTCGGGCACGGTGCCCGAGCTGCGCACCTGGCTGCGCATGCCCGACGCCCCCTTGGAGACGATCTTCCTGCACCTCACCGGCGAACCCGCCACGCGTGATGTGGCCGAGGTGCTGAGTGTCTGAGTTCGTGACGGCCGCAGAACCGGTGGTGCCGCCGACCTTCACGTCCGTCTCGCTCGCCACGCTCATCAAGCCCCTCTGGCGCCAGCGAAAGGTGCAGGGCGCGGTGGGACCGCTCGGTGTGCTCAGCGCGCTCGGTGTGACCTGGATCGGCGGCACGGTGATCGTGCTGCTGGTGCTCAACTACCTGGCGAGCGTCGACTCCATCGGCACGGCCATCGCCGGACGGGTGCTGGCGTTCTCGCTGCTCAGCATCGGGTCGGTGCTGGTACTCAGCTGCATCGTCACCGCATTGCCGGCCTTCTTTTTGTCGCGTGATCTCGAATTGCTGGCCGCAGCGCCGATTCCGCCGGCCACGTTCTTCGTCTCGCGATTCGTGCAGGTGGTGGCCGAAGGGGGCGCGATCGCACTGCTGCTGGTGGTGCCACTGCTGGCGGGATATGGCCTCGCGTTCGGCGGCGGCATCCTCTGGCCGGTGATCGCGTTCGCCGCCTGGCTGCCGCTGTGGCTGACGGCAACGTCAGTGGGGTGCATCGCCGTGTATCTGCTGGTGGCGTTCGTGCCGCCGACGCGCGCGCAGTTCACCTTCCGGATCATCGGACTCGGGCTCTGCATCGGCGCCATCTACGTGATGAACCGCGTGCAACCGGCGGAGCTCACGCAGCTCGGCACCAAGGCCATCGGCGAAGTGGTGAAGATGCTCGACGTGCCACTGTCTCCGTGGATTCCCACGGAGTGGGCCGCACGCGTGCTGAAGAACTGGCTCGACGGCTTCTGGGACCCGCAACCGCTGGCGTGGCTCTGGCTGCTGGCCAGCGCGTCACTCGCGTCGGCGTATGGCAGCTTCCGGTTGCTCTATGCCCGTGGCATTTCCGCCGTCCGTTCGGCGGGCCGCAGCGATCATCCGCCGTCGATCATCACGAAACCGTTCCACCTGCTGCTGGCACCGTTGCAGCCGGCACGACGCGAGCTGCTCCTGAAAGAGATGCGTCTGCTGGGCCGTGACGCCGCGCTCTGGTCGCAGTTCGTGCTGCTGATCCCGCTGGTGCTGGTGTACGTGGTGGGCGTGAGCGTGCTGCCCACCGGCGGCGGTGCGATGCCGCACCTGGTCACGAGCATTCTGCCGGTGGTGAACGTCGGCCTGGCGGGCATGGTGCTGGCCGCCGTCACGTCGCGTCTCGTGCTGCCGACCATTGCCGCCGAGGGGACGATGTGGTGGCTGCTGCGCGCCGCCCCGGTACGGGTCCGCGACATCATCTTCGCCAAGTACTGGGCAGCCACCGGGCCGCTGGCGCTGGTGGCCGTGGGCATCGTCTTCCTGACGTCGCTGCTGCTCGGTACCGCACCACTGGTGATGGCGCTGTCACTGGCCAGCGTGGCGTCGCTGATGTTCGCGCAGGCCGCACTGGCGCTCTACATCGGCAGCATCAACCCGCGCTTCGACGCCGAAACGGCCGTGAACCAGACCGTATCGTGGCAGGGAATTCTCTTCCTCGTCTCGGCGGGATTCCTGACGATGGTGGTGGCGCTGTGCCTCGCGCCGGCGATGTACTGGTATGCGCGCAGCGTGGCATACCATGAGCCACTGGTACTGTGGCGCTTCCTGCGTGGTGCGCTGTTCGGCGTCGGGCTATGTGGGTTCCTGACGCTCTTCTGGCTGCACAAGGCCGAGCAGCGGGTGACGGCGCTGGACGGCTGACGATCGTTTCAACTGCGTCACGCACAAGCGCAGAAATCACGCGGAGCACGCCGGGTTGCTGTTGCCACGTCTTCGTTCCGCGCCCTTCTGTACTCCTCTGCGCTTCTGCGTCAGGCAGCAAATCACGCCGGTGTCAACGACGAAGCTCGTGCATCATGTGCTGCAGCTCCGGCAGCAGCACCTTGGTGAGCGCGAGTTCCACCGCCGCCTTCGAGCCGGGGAGCGATACGATCAACTTGCCATTCACTGCGCCGGCCGTGGCGCGCGTGAGGATGGCGGCCGTCCCGATCTGCTCCTGATACGAGATCAACCGGAAGATCTCACCGAACCCCGGGAGTTCCTTCTCCAGCAGGGGACGCACGGCTTCGACGGTACGATCCTTCGACCCGAGCCCGGTCCCACCACAGAGAATCACCGCGTCCACGTCATCACGCGCAATCAGTGCCGCGACATGTGCACGCGTGTTGGCCTCGTCGTTCGGGATCAGCGCGAAGCCGGTGATCGTGTGGCCCGCCTGAATGAGGAGCCAGCGCGCCAGCGGGCCAGACTCGTCGGTCTCGGTGGTGCGCTTGTCGCTGACGACGACGACGGCGACCTGGACGGCCGGCTGCGTGGCCGCGTCGGCGCGGTGTTCGGTGGTACCGGTGGGGATGTTCATCCTCCGTAAACTACCGCGCCATCCCGACCTACGCCGCCAGCACGTGCCCGCACCCGGTGCAGAAGTGCGCCCCCGCCGCCGTCACCGCCGTTCCGCACTGCTCGCACTTCCCCGGCAGGTACGCGCCGCACTCCGAGCAGAACAACGCATCCGGCTCCGGCCGCAGCCCATGCGTGTGACAAATCGTGGATCCGGGGCGGTACTTCTTCACCAGACGCTCGGCCACATCAGCCGGTGTCTCCGGCGCCGCACCACGCGTACCCATTGCATCCGTGGCCCGCAGCTCCACCAGCGCCTGCGCCGTGTAGCGCGCCTTCATGCCGTCGTAGTCGTCGTCCGACAGCTTGCCCGTGGCGCGGTCGAACTCGATCTCGCGCAGCGCCTCGATCGCGGAACCGGGCACCGGCTCGTCGTCGATCTCGAGCTTGGGCGCGGTCCGGTGCTCGGGACGAATCTCGGACGGCGACTGGTCACCGAACACCGGAAACAGCACGATCGCCAGCGCGATCAGTGCAAGAGCGATCCCGACGATGAACGGTGCGGTACTGCCCGAGAGCAGGTCGTTCATCGATCGGACCTGCCGCGCACCGCAGCGTCGAGGCGCCGCATCTCGTCGTCGGTGGCCGCCGGCATGCCGTTGATCGGCAGCACCGATGCCGACGCCAGCGCTGGCGTCGCCGCGTCACTCTCGCGCTTCCACCGGCGCAGCAGCGCCACCAGCATCGTGGCACCGATTCCCAGCGTGATGAACGGCACCACGTAGCCAGCGATGTTGAAGCCTTCCTTGACCGGCGCCATCAGCACCCGCTCACCATACACCGTCGTGAACGCCGCAATGATCTCGTCGGCGCTGTAGCCGCCATCGACCAGCCGCACCACGTCGGAGTGCATGGCCGGACTGATGCCGCACTGGAAGTCGGTGGTGCGACAGGTGAACACGTCCAGCTTGCACGGGCAGGCACACTACAGCCCGCGCTCCAGTTCATCACGCTGCAACTGCGTCACGAGCGGCGTCGCACCCGCCTTCTTCGGCAGCGAGACCGGCTTGTACGCCGTCTGCGGCATCTCGATGTTTGCGGCACCCTGCGCCGGTTCCTGTGCCCGGAGGCGCGGCGCGAGGACCACTCCCGCTGCCAGC
>JANOCB010000036.1:0-153686 GCA_031411975.1 Gemmatimonadaceae bacterium | reverse complement strand
GAATCGGCGCGCAGGATCCCCGCGAGCATCTTCAGGGTCGTCGTCTTGCCGGCACCGTTGGCACCGAGGAAGCCGAAGACTTCACCGGCCTGCACCGTAAGATCGAGCCCTTCCACGGCGGTGAAGTCGCCGTATCGCTTGGTGACACCCTGCAGTTCGATCATGCGTCGCGCCTGAATGAGGTGGGTGGAGGGCCAGCGATGACACCGGCCCCGACACACGTATCCGGAGACTGCCCAGTGCGGCCCTCGGTCACGTACCCGGGGCGAAAGGACTCGGACCGTCAGTCCGAGCCACCGGCCATCTTGGTCCCGTCTGACCGGCCGGGTTGAATGCGCACCCCGGACCGGCGACCTTCACCTTCTTATGCCAGAAGATGCGCTGATCATCCGCGGGGCCCGGGAGCACAACCTCCGGAACATCGACGTGACGATTCCACGGAACAAACTGACGGTCATCACTGGCCTGTCGGGTTCCGGAAAATCGTCACTCGCCTTCGACACGATCTACGCCGAGGGGCAGCGCCGCTACGTCGAGAGCCTCTCGGCGGACGCCCGGCAGTTCCTCGGGCTGATGGAGAAGCCCGACGTCGACTCGATCGAGGGGCTGAGTCCGGCCATCTCGATCGAACAGAAGACGGCCGGCCACAACCCCCGCTCCACCGTGGGCACGGTGACCGAGGTGTACGACTACCTCCGCCTGCTCTGGGCCCGCGCCGGCGTGCCGCATTGCCCCAACTGCTCGCGCCCGGTGCAGCGTCAGAGCGCGGCGCAGATCACCGATGTGGTGCTGCTGGGCACACCCGGGGCCAAGATCGAGGTGCTGGCACCGCTGGTGCGCGGCCGGAAGGGGGAGTTCCGCGAACTGTTCGAGGCGGCACGCAAGCAGGGCTTCGTGCGCGCGTGGGTGGACGGCGACGTGATCGAACTCGCCGACCCGCCGAAGCTCAACCGTCGCATGAATCACGACGTGAGCGTGATCGTCGACCGGCTGGTGCTCAAGCCCGACGATCGCGGCCGCTTGGCCGATTCGGTCGAGACGGCGCTCAAGCTCGCCGACGGCATGGTGGAAGTGGTGACGGTGCAGGGCAGCACCCGCGAGAGCGCGATGTTCTCCGAGCGCTACGGCTGCCCGCACTGCGGCATCTCGCTGCCCGAGATGGAGCCGCGCCACTTCTCGTTCAACTCACCCTTCGGCGCCTGCCCCACCTGCAGCGGCCTTGGCGTGAAGCGCATGGTGAACGAGGAGCTGATTCTCGGTGATACGTCACTGACGCTGCTGGAAGGGGTGGTGCTGCCGTGGGGTGAACCCGATGGGTACCTGCGCAAGGTGATCCTGCCGGGCCTCGCCGAAGCACTGCAGTTCGAGCTGAAGACGCCGTGGGGCGAGCTCACGCAGTACCAGCGACACGCACTGCTGCACGGGCTCGATGCGCTCACGGCGCCGGCCGCTGCGGTGGAGGCGGTACACAAGGCGGCGAAGAAGACCGTCGCGAAGAAGTCCGCCGCGAAGACGGCGACGAAGACCGTTGCCGCCAGGGCCGTCGCCAAGCCGCTGCTCAAGTGGGACGGTATCCTCGCCACGATCCAGCGCCGGTTCGACGAAACCGACAGCGACGCGATCCGCGTGGAGCTCGAGGCCTTCATGCTGGCCACACCGTGCCCGTCGTGTCACGGCATGCGCCTCAAGCCCGAATCACTGGCGGTGACCATCGAGCGTCGCAATCTCGGTGAAGTGGTGGCGATGTCGGTGGCCGCGGCGCTCGAATTCTTCCGCAGTGTGCCGGTGCGCGCGCCGGGGAAGCCGCACGGACTCGATGCCGAGATTGCCGGGCCGATCCTCAAGGAAGTCACCGAACGACTCGGCTTCCTCGTGGACGTGGGGCTCGACTACCTGACGATGAACCGCAGCGCGGAAAGCCTGAGTGGTGGTGAGGCGCAGCGCATCCGGCTGGCCACGCAGATCGGCAGCAAACTCTGTGGTGTGCTCTACATCCTCGACGAACCGAGCATCGGCCTGCATTCGCGTGACAACGAGCGACTGCTGAAGACACTCGTGCAGCTGCGCGATCTGGGCAACACGGTGATCGTGGTGGAGCATGACGAGGAGACGATGCGCCTCGCCGATCACGTGCTGGACATGGGCCCGGGTGCGGGCAAGCATGGCGGGATGCTGATCGCCGAAGGCACCATCGACGACATCCGCAACACGAAGGGATCACTCACCGGCGAATACCTCTCGGGCGCGCGCAGTGTGCCGGTACCGGCCGTGCGCCGGCCCCGTGATCCGGCGCGTGCGATCCACATCCGCAATGCGCGCGAGCACAACCTGCGCAACATCGACGTCGAGATCCCGGTGGGGCTGTTCGTCGCGGTGACGGGGGTGTCGGGTTCGGGCAAGTCCACGCTGGTGACCGACATCCTGCAGCGGGCGCTGTCGCGGCACTTCTTCCGCGCGCGCGTGATTCCCGGCATGCACGATCGCATCACCGGGCTGGAGCTGCTCGACAAGCTGATCGACATCGACCAGAGCCCGATCGGTCGCACGCCGCGCAGCAATCCGGCCACGTACACGGGGCTCTTCACGCCGATCCGCGAACTGTTCGCCGAGATGCCCGAAGCGAAGATCCGCGGCTACGGCCCCGGGCGGTTCAGCTTCAACGTGAAGGGTGGTCGCTGCGAAGCCTGTCAGGGCGATGGCCTCGTGAAGATCGAGATGCACTTCCTGCCGGATGTGTTCGTGCCCTGCGATGTGTGCAAGGGCAAACGCTTCAATCGCGAGACGCTCGAAGTCCGCTTCCGCGGCATGAGCATCGCCGACGTGCTCGACCTGACGGTGGAAGATGCGGTGACGGTGTTCGAGAACCAGCCGCGCATCGCCCAGAAGCTGATCACGCTGGCCGACGTGGGCCTCGGCTACGTGCACCTCGGCCAGAGCGCCACCACGCTGTCGGGTGGCGAGGCGCAGCGCGTGAAGCTGGCCACGGAGCTCAGCAAGCGTGACACCGGCCGCACGCTCTACATCCTCGACGAGCCGACCACCGGTCTGCATTTCGAGGACGTGCGTGTACTGCTGGAAGTGCTGCACAAGCTGGTGGACAAGGGCAACACGGTGCTGGTGATCGAGCACAACATGGACGTGATCAAGACCGCCGACTGGATCGTGGACCTCGGCCCCGACGGTGGCATCAACGGCGGCCAGCTGGTGGCCAGCGGCACCCCGGAGGACGTGGCGGCGGAACCGCGCAGCTACACCGGCCAGTTCCTCGCGACGACGCTCAAGGGCGCCGGGGCGCGCACGGATTCTGAGCCCAAGGCTACGAAGAAGTCTGGCGCGAAGCGCGCCGTGCGATCGTGAATCTGGATTCGTAGACTGCAACTGCAACTGCAAGTGCAACTCCACTCACACGGAGCCGCGGAGGCACGGAGCGGAGCCGCTGCAACTCTCTTCACGCAGGGACCGAAATCAACGAAGGATGGGAGAAGGGCCGTAGGAACTGCGTGTTCTGATCGCAGTTCCTACAGCCCTTTCTCTTCTTTTCCCGGTGCTTCGTTGCTCTGCGTGAAGAGAGATGCGGTCGCGCTTGCAGTTCTCCGTGCCTCTGCGGCTCCGTGTGAGTGGAGTTGCAGTTGCAGGCGGCGTCAGGCCGTCTTGCCGAGCATCGGTGCAAGGAGCTGTTCGAGACGAATGCCCTCGGCTTCGCCCTGGAAATTGAGCACCATGCGATGGCGCAGCACCGGCAGGGCCATGTCGCGCAGGTCATCCAGGTCAGGCACCGCACGACCCGCCAGCGCCGCACGGGCCTTGGCGCCGAGCACCAGGTACTGCGACGCACGCGGACCCGCGCCCCAGCGCACGTACTTGTTCACTTCGGGCGACGCTTCCTCACTGCCGGGTCGTGTGCCACGCGCGAGTCGCACCGCATGCTGGATCAGCGTGGGTGAGGCCGGCAGGCGGCGCACCAGCTGCTGCATCTGCGTGAGTTCGGCGGCGCCGAGCACCGCACGCACCGGACCCTGTGCGCCACCGGTGGTGGCGAGCACGATGCGCTCTTCCTCGTCGCGCGTGGGATACCCGATGCGCAGCTCCACCATGAAGCGATCGAGCTGCGCTTCCGGCAGTGGATACGTGCCTTCCTGCTCGATCGGATTCTGCGTCGCGAGCACGAAGTACGGCCGCGGCAGCGCATGCGTCTGGCCCGACACCGTCACTTCGCGCTCCTGCATCGCCTGCAGCAGTGCGGCCTGCGTCTTCGGCGGGGCGCGGTTGATTTCGTCGGCGAGCACGATGTTCGAGAACACCGGGCCGTTCACGAACGTGAACACCCGGCGCCCGGTCTTCTCGTCGTCCTGCAGCAGTTCCGTGCCGGTGATGTCACTCGGCATCAGGTCGGGTGTGAACTGAATGCGATTGAACGAGAGATCCAGGGCCTGCGCGACGGTCTGCACCAGCAGCGTCTTGGCGAGGCCGGGCACGCCGACGAGCAGGGCGTGACCACCGGCCAGCATCGTGGCCACGAGATTTTCGACGATCGCTTCCTGCCCCACGATGCGCTGGCCGATCTGCGCGAGCAGGGCCGTGCGGGCTGCGCCAAGGCGCTCCAGCAGCGCGATGTCGTCGTGCGTGCCAGTCTGTTGTGGTGCGCTCATTGCCTTCGGGTGACGCGCGAAGAAAGGAAGAACGACGGCGACAGCATCGCCGTCGCACGCGTCACGGAAGAGTGAATGATACCTGCGTCGTGGCGGGATGGTTCTCGCTGCGGAAGCGGGCGATCGCCGTAAAGGTGCCACGCGGAAGCGAGTCCTGCCAAACGGCCTCGTAATCCCGTGACTCATGCTCTTCCAGCAGATGCGTCCGCATCGGCTGCGTGAAGAGTCGGCCATCGCTCCACATCCACACATCGCGCCCGCGCTCGTCGCGCACGATGAAGTCCACTTCCTGCCCGTCGGCGAACCGCAACTCATGACGCTTGGCACCGCCGTTGTTGGCGATGAGCTCGAACGTCACCGTGCCTACGCCCGGCGTGACGCGAAGGTTGAGCGTCATCGGCGTGCCCGCTGATGCGCGTTGCCCCATCGCCTCACCTCGCGCGGGGACCGACAGCACCTGGGGCTGTCCATCCACACCAGCGATCGTGAGCGCCTGGCCCGAGACACCCGTCCGCGTCAGCGGGGACGAGCGGTCAGAACAGGCGGCACAGCCCAGGGCTGTGACGGCGAGCGCGCCAAGCGCGCGAAGGCGGGGCATGCGAACGGTCCTCGAAAAGATGAGACTGACTGCTTGGTGAAGACAGGCTAACGGACGCTGGGGTCCATAGTCAACACGATCCAGACGCGAATCAGTCACGGCGTAAGTCTCGGTATCTTCGTGAGTTAAGACAAGCGAGCGGGACCGGGCAAACAAGCGTGCTCGACCATAATGCAAACCTCGTTCCATTCACGCCAGAGTTCGCTGGAAATTCGCTTGCGAAATTTTTCACAAGCCAGTAGCCTTACCCCCGAATGACTGCTCCCCGTCACACCAGCGGGCTCCGCCTGGCCGGCGCCGGGATCCAGTTTGCCGCCATCCTGATCGGCGGCGTGTTCGGCGGTCAGTGGCTCGACCGGCGCTTCGGGACTGCGCCGGTTTTCCTGTATGTCGGCGTCGCGGTTGGCGCCATCGGCGGCTTTGCCGCCCTCTACCTGCAACTCATGCGCGCCCAGCGCGACGAAGAGGAGGCACGCCAGCGATGATCCGCGCAGTGGGACTCTATCTTCTTGTCGCCGTGATGGTTACGGCAGCCGCAGGGTGGGTGCTGGCGCTCGTCTACCCCGGCGCCGACGCCCAGAAGGCGATCTTCACCAGTGCCGTCATCGCCCTCGCCATCCAGCTCGTCGCGTTCATCCTCCTGCAGCTCTCCAAGGGGAAGAACATCATGGCCGGCTGGGGACTCGGTGCCCTGCTGCGCTTCGGTGGACTGGGCCTCTACGCCCTCGTCGCCATCAAGCCGCTCGGCCTCGACATGAATGCCGCGCTCGTGAGCCTCGCCTGCTTTCTCTTCCTCTCGATGCTGATCGAACCACTGCTGGTCAACGTATGATGATCCGACTGCTCCGCCTCCTCACCGCCGTCGCCGCCCTGCTGGTGTTTGCGCTGCCCGCGCAGGCGCAGGAACGTTCTGCCGCCGACGTCGACATCATCACGCCCCACATCACCGACGCCCACGAGATCGAAATCCCGTGGCCGACCTGGCCGACCCTGCACAAGGTCGTCCACCTGCCCCGGTGGGAGCCGTTCCACGTGGCCGGCATCGAAGTGGACATGTCGCCGACCAAGCACGTGATCTGGATGCTGATCTCGGCGCTGACGATCCTCGTGCTGATGCTCTACGCTGCCAGCGCGCAGGACCGGCAGACCAAGGCGGCCGGGCACTCGAAGGGCTTCGCCGGCGGGATCGAGGCGATGGTGCTCTACATCCGAAATGAAGTGATCATCCCGAATGTGGGGCACCACGGCAACGGCTTCGTGCCGTTCCTGCTGACCCTGTTCTTCTTCATCCTGGCCTGCAACCTCTGGGGCATCTTCCCCTGGGGCAGCACCGCCACCGGTAACATCGCCGTCACCGCCACGCTGGCCCTCCTGACGTTCTTCGTCGTGGAAGCCGCCGGCATGCGTGCGCTCGGCATGGGCTACTTCAGCACGATCTTCTACTGGAACAAGGACCTGAACATCGTCCTGCGCGTGCTCCTGTTCCTGATCCTTTCGCCGATCGAGTTCATCGGCAAGCTGACCAAGCCCTTCGCACTCACCATCCGTCTCTTCGCCAACATGACGGCGGGACACATCGTGGTGCTCGCGCTGATCGGCATGATCTTCTCGTTCAAGAGCCTCGCATCAGGTGCGCCATTCCTGATGGCGGTCGCGATCAACATGCTCGAGCTGTTCGTGGCGTTCCTGCAGGCCTTCATCTTCACGCTGCTCTCCAGCGTGTTCATCGGCCAGATCCGCGAGGCGCACCACTAGTCGCTGTTCCACGGCGCCGGCGTACTCGCGTGCACCGGCGCCGCGATCGTACCTGGTCGCCTGACCGGGGAAGCCCGTTGAACGGCAACGTTCACTGACGGGCAGTGTGGCGGCTCCGGCTGCGCACCGCGCGAGACTCCAACGAACTCTTTTTTCGGATTCCACTGCAATGACGATCTTCCCGCTTCTCCAGGCCGCTGCTGACGTGACCGCCGCCACCGGCAAGGGCTACGCCGCCATCGGCGCCGGCCTCGCCGCCGGTCTCTCGATCATCGGCGCCGGCATCGGCATCGGCAACATCGGTGGCCGCGCCGTCGAAGGTATGGCCCGTCAGCCGGAAGCCGCTGGTCGCATCCAGACGGCCGCCCTGATCCTCGCCGCGCTCGTCGAAGGTGCCGCGCTGTTCGGCGCCGTGATCGGCTTCCAGCTCGCCGGCAAGATCACGTTCTAAGTGCTGTGCTTCCGCCCGACAGGGAACGGTGATCGCCGTTCCCTGTCGCGGTGGGTTTTCAACTCTTCGCTTCTGCCTTCCATGCGCCGCACTCTCGCATCCCTGACCCTCTCGCTCGTCACCGCCACCTCCCTGCTCGCGCAGGAAGAACATGCCGCTGGCGGCGACGTGAACCTGCTGGATCCGAAGGCGGGTCTGATGTTCTGGACCCTGATCATCTTCGTGTTCCTGCTGGTGGTGCTGTCCAAGTTCGCCTACAAGCCGCTGCTCGCCGCCGTCGAGGCGCGCGAGGCCGCGCTGGAGAAGGCGATCGGCGATGCCAAGCGAGATCGCGACGAAGCCGCCAGGCTGCTCGCCGAGCAGCAGAAGCAGCTCGCCGAGACCCGCGCCGACGTGCAGAAGGTGATGGCCGATGGCCGCGCCGCCGCTGAGGCACTGCGCACCGAGATGATGGACAAGGTGAAGGCCGAGAGCGCCGACATGCTCGATCGCACGCGCCGCGAGATGCAGGCCGAAAAGGACAAGGCCGTCATGGAGCTGCGCCGCGAAGCCGTGGACCTCGCCATCACCGGCGCCAGCAAGGTGATCGGCCGCAATCTCGACAGCGCCACCGATCGCTCCCTCGTGGAGTCGTACCTGGCCGGCCTGGACGCACCCAAGGGCACGCGCTGATGCGCGACTCCACCATCGCCCGCAACTACGCCGAAGTCCTCGTCACGCTGGCCAGGCGTGCCGATGACCTCGACGGGTGGGGCAAGATGTTCGATGAGGTCGCCAGGCTGGTCGAGGACAACGTGAAGGTGCGCCGTTTCCTCGAGTCGCCGCGGGTGCCTGCTGCCGGGAAGAAGGAGATCCTCGTGAAGGCCTTCCAGGATCGGATGCCGCGCCCGATGGTCCGTTTCCTGGAGTCGCTGGTCACCAACCGCCGCCAGCTGCTGATCCCGGCCATCGCCACCGAGTACGCCGCCCTGGTGGATGAGAGCCTCGGGCGCGTCCGGGCCGACGTCACGCTGGCTCGCGAGCCGCTGCCGGGTGAGGTCGAGGCCATCGCCGCGTCGCTCAGCAAGACCCTCGGCCGCACCGCCGTGCCGCATGTGCGCATCAACCCCGACATCGTCGGCGGCGTGATCGTGCGCGTCGGCGACTATGTGAAGGATGGCTCGGTGCGTCGTCGTCTGGGTGTGCTCCGCAGCCGACTGGTGCACCCGTCACGCTGATCGAGTAGACTCTCAGCTCGACGCGCGGCGCCGACCGGAAGTCCGGGTGGCGCCGCTGAGGTTTTGATTACCGCCTCACCAGGATTCGTCGATGCGACCTGTTCAGACCGCGCTGCTGCTTGCCGCCGCCTGCCTGCCGATGCTCGCACAGGCTCAGCGAACCGGCTCCTCGCCCGTCGAAGGCGACACGGTCGGCTACTGGCAGCAGCGCGCCAACTACGACATCACCGCCCGGCTCGACGAGGCGCGGCAGCTGGTCGTCGCCACCGGCACGCTCCGCTACACGAACAACTCGCCGGACGTGCTCACCGAGATGTTCGTCCACCAGTACCTGAACGCCTTCCGGCCGTACTCCAAGTGGAGCGACACCGACGAGCGTGAGGGGCGTCGCCGTTTTCAGGATCTCGAGGATCCGGCGTTCGGCTACGAGCGTTTCACGGCGAGACCCACGGTGGACGGGGTGCCGGTGACGGTGGAATATCCCGGGGCTCCCGACAGCACGGTGGCCCGCTTCGCGCTGCCCAAGCCACTGCGTCCCGGCCAGACGGCCGTGGTGACCTTCGTCTGGGAAGCCCGCCCGAGCACCGTGTTCCGTCGCCAGGGCCGGAAGGGGCGCCACTTCGATCTGGCGCAGTGGTATCCCAAGGTCGCCGTGTACGACCGCGGTGGCTGGCAGCACAACGCGCTGGTGCCCGCCGGTGAACTGTATGGCGAGTTCGGCGACTTCCGCGTGGCACTGGTGCTGGCCGACGATCAGGTCGTGAGCGCCACCGGCGTGCCGGTGGCGGGTGACCCAGGCTGGGAGCGCGCCAAGCGTGGCGGCACGGTGTCGCTGCTGCAGCGCACGGCCTACGGCCCACCCGCTCCGACACCGCCCCCGATCCCTCCCGCCTCGATGCGTTCGGTGGTCTTCGAGGCGAAGAACGTGCACCACTTCGTCTGGAGCGTGGATCCCGACTACCGGTACGAGGGCGGGATCTACGTGCGGCCGAAGCCGCGCAATCGCCCTGAATTCCGCATCTGGGATACGGTCGCGGTGCACGCGCTGTATCGCCCGGGCGACGAAACCACGTGGGGCAGCGGCATCGTGGTGCAGCGCACCATCGATGCGCTCAAGTGGCTGGAGGAGACGTACGGACCGTACGCCTATCCGCAGATGAGCGCCGTGCACCGCCTCGATGGCGGTGGCACGGAGTTCCCGATGGTGATGCACAACGGCAGCGCGTCGTTCGAGCTGATCCTGCACGAGGGCGGCCACATCTTCACCTACGGCATCCTCGCCAACAACGAATGGCGTTCGGGGTGGATGGACGAGGGCCTGACGAGCTATCAGACCGCGTGGCGGCTCGGCGAGACGCCGCAGGAGCGCGCGAAGAGCGCCCTCTCGCGCGACCCGCGCTGGATGGCGCCGGTGCCCCCGGCGGCCGACCTCGCGCGGCGCGAGAAGTTCATCGCCACCGCCGAACCACTGAGCACGAACGCCGAAGTGTTCCGTTCCTTCAATGTGTACAATGCGATGGTGTACACCCGCGCCGAGCAGATGTACGGCGCGCTGCGCGACGTGATCGGCGATTCGTACTTCAGCGCCTTCCTGCAGGACTACTACAGCCGCTGGGCGCTGAAGCATGTGGACCGGGTCGCCATGCAGAAGAGCGCGGAGCGGAACGTGGGCCGGCCGATGGGGTGGTTCTTCGACCAGTGGCTCGAGACGGCCGGCGAAGTGCAGTACACGCTGAAGGAAGTCTCGACCTCCCAGAAGCGGGCGAACGAGTGGGTGACCACTGCACGGCTCGTTCGTGTTGGGGCATACCGGCATCCGATGCCGGTGGGCGTCCGCACCGCGACGGGCTGGACGTTCGTGCGGGGTGATGCCATGCGGGACGACCAGCGGGTGACGATCACGACGCCGGACAAGCCGGACCTCGTGCGCCTCGATCCGCTGGCGCTGACGGATGATGTGCGTGCGGGCAGCCAGCAGTGGCCGCCACCAACTCCATAGACTCGAACTGAGCTGAACACATGAGTGGACCGTTCGACATTCGTACCGTCCCGAAGCCGTGGGGCCACGAGACGATCTGGGCGCTGACCGACCGCTACTGCGGCAAGATCCTGCACATCAAGGCCGGCGAGGCGCTCAGTGTGCAGTATCACAACGTGAAGGACGAGACCGTCCATCTGCTGAGCGGGCACCTGCTGTACCGGGTGCAGATCGACGACGTCCTCACCGACGTGCACCTGAAGGAAGGGCAGAGCTATCGCATCACGCCGGGGACCATCCACCAGATGGAAGCGGTGACCGACTGCGACGTGCTCGAGGTCTCGACGCCCGATCTTGACGACGTCGTCAGAATTACTGACAAGTACGGCCGTGAAGGCACGAGCGCAGCGTAAGCCCGGCTATTTCATTGTGGGGTGCGGCACCACAAGGGGTGCGGCGCCCTCTGCGCGTCACGCGATCAATTTCAAGAGTTTCTGAGGCACATGAAGGTCATAATTCCGCTGGCCGGCAAGGGCACCCGTCTGCGCCCGCACACCCACCTCGTGCCGAAGCCGATGCTCAAGGTCGCCGGCCACCCGGTGATGAGTTACGTCATGGACGATGTGATGACCCTCGGCAACGTCGAGGAGGTCATCTACATCACCGGCCACCTCAAGGAGAAGGTCGAGAGCTACGCCCGCTCCTCCTGGAACGTGCCGAGCGAGTTCATCGAGCAGGCGGTGCAGGATGGCACCGCCGGTGCCGTGAACCTCGCCATGCCGCATGTGGATGGCCCGGTGCTGATCATCTTCGTCGACACGATCTTCGACACCGATCTCTCGGTCATCAACACGTCCACCGATGACGGCATCATCTGGGTGAAGGAAGTGGAGGACTACCAGCGCTTCGGCGTGGTGGTCACCGACGAGGCCGGCCACATGACGAAGATCGTCGAAAAGCCGAGCACCCCGATCTCCAAGCGCGCCAACATCGGCCTCTATTACATCCGCAACTGGAAGTTGCTGGCCGAGGCCATCGCGCATGTGCTGACGCAGCCGGCGAACAAGGGGGAGTTCTACCTCACCGATGCCTTCCAGTACATGATCGAGCATGGCGCGAAGATCAGGGTCGTGGACGTCGAGGGCTGGTACGATGCGGGCAAGCTCGACACGCTGCTCGAGACCAACCAGGCGATGCTCGAGAAGCGGAACCTGGCGCGGGTGCCGGCGAACTTCACCGGCGCCACGATCATCGAGCCGGTCTACATCGAAGACGGCGTGACCGCCACCGACGCGACCATCGGTCCCAACGTCTCGATCGGCACGGGCACGGTCATCACCGGGTCGACCATCCGCAACAGCGTCATCGGTGATGGCTGCACGATTGCCAGCAGTGCGCTCCATGACTCCATGCTCGGCAACGCCGTGATCCTCAACGGGGTGAAGGGCAGCATGACGCTCGGCGACAACTCCGAGTTCAGCGGCGACGCATAGGCATCTTCAACGGCAACTCCACTCACACGGAGGCGCGGGGGCACGGAGGAACGACAACTCCGTTCACGCAGAGGGCGCGAAGCACAGAAGGATAGGAGCATGGGATGTGGGAACAGCTTGCGTCATCGAGGGCAGTTCCCACATTCTTTTGTCGTTCTCCTTGTCGCTGCTGCGTTGCGCCCTCTGCCTGGAACGTCTTGCAGTTTCTCCGTGCCGCCGCGCCTCCGTGTGAGCAGAGTTGTCGACGCCCGTGCTGCGACAGCGCCCGCGCGACGCTACCGAAGCCCTGCCGCGCCAAGGACGATGCGCAGGGCCCGTTGCAGCCCGCGCGAGCCGTGGGTGTCGTCGTACCACTCGGCCGGCGTGTGTGTGCCGCCGCCCGTGCCGCCGGCACCGATGGCGATGGCGGGGATGCCGAGCGCGATGGGCACGCTGGCGTCGGTGCTGCCCGTGGCGAGACGCGGGGTACGGCCAATGGCGCGTGTGGCCTGCTCGGCGATGCGCACCAGCGGCGCCGTGCCGGCCAGCAGACCGCAGGGGCGATTGCCGAGTTGCTCGATGCGACTCACCAGCGGCGCCGTGCCCGCAGTGCGGCGGCCATTCTCGCCCTTCTCGATGCGCGCCACCGTCTGATGCAGGGTGCGCTCGAGGTCGTGCAGGACTGCGGCACTCGTGCTGCGCACATCCGCCTCCAGCCATCCTTCGCGCGGAATGCTGTTGATGCTCTCCCCACCGCCGATCCGCGCGATGGTGAGCGTGGTGCGCGGCTCCCGCGGCAGCAGCACGGCCTGCAGTGCCGTGGCCAGTGCGGTGGTGGCATGGACGGGGTTAACCGCGCCGAAGTCGGCCCAGCTGTGACCACCCTCGCCGCGGAAGGTGATGCGCCAGCGGGTGCTGCCCAGTGCCCCGTTCACGATGCGATCGTCGCCGGCACCATCGATCGCGATCACCGCATGCGGTGGGGGGGATGCGTCGTGCATCAGCTGCTTCATGCCGCGCAGATCGCCCAGCCCTTCCTCGCCCACCGTGCAGGCCAGCACGATGGCCTGCGGTGTCTCGAGGTCGAGCGAGTGGATCGTGTCGGCAATGGCCAGCAGCGCAGCCAGCCCGCGGCCATTGTCGCCGATCCCGGGCCCTTCGAGCCGTGCGCCCTGCTGCGTGACCACGGGGCTCGGATCGTCGAAGACGGTATCGAGGTGGGCGCAGACCCACACGGCACCGGCCAGCGGGTCAGCACTCGCCGCCCGGCGTGTCGCGATCACGTTGCCGACCGTGTCAGTCGTGACGTCGGTCCAGCCCAGGGCCTGCAGTCGCGACGCCATGTACGCGGCTCGCGCGCCTTCGTGGCCCGTGGGCGCCGCCACGCGGGTCACCTCACACTGCCACGTCAGCACCTGTGCGTTGATGCTGGCCAGATGCTCGCAGGCCGCCGTCACCGGCGAACGGGTGGAGCGGAAGCGATCGAGGGCGGCGGCGAATCGGGACGTCATCGCAGGGCAAACTACTGCGATGGAAACGAGCAGGTCGGCGACGGCATGCCGGGTCGTGACGCCACGCGCTGCTGTCGGGGACGAAACGCGCAACGGGCGACGGCGGCGTGATCTGGCGCGGACGACGAAAGTCGGCACGTGAATGCAAGCACAACCGGCAGCCCCGTGCATATATTGGCCGGGATATGATCCTGCCGGACGACTCGCCGTCTGCCCACTACGACTGGAACGCGCCGCCGATGCGGCGGCGCCCCGTCGACGTCGCTGACTCGACGTTCTGCGACGCGCTGCAGAGTCCCTCGGTGATCGATCCCGGGCAGACGGACAAGCGTCGCCTGCTCTCGCTGATGAGTGAGCTTGGAGTGCGCTCCGCCGCGCTCGGGCATCCGGGGTCGGGGCCGCGGCAGTTCGCCGATGCGCTCGACCTCGCGCGCGAGGTGATGCGTGCGCAGATGCCGATCGACGCATCGTGCGGCGCGCGCGCGTCGGTGAAGGATGTGGCGACGGTGCTGGACGTGATCGAACGCTCCGGGCTCGACGTCGAGGTGGCGGTGTCGCTGTCGGTGTCGCCGATCCTGCTCGATGCCGAAGGGATCACGATCGATCGCGTGCAGGAAGCGGCCGAAGCCTCGATTGCGTTTGCAGTGAGGGCAGGTGCCCGGGTGGTGGCGGTCGTGGAAGATGCCTCGCGCACGCCGCCCGAGACGCTCGCGGTGCTGCTGCGCCACGTCCTGGCGCTCGGTGCCGGAGCGATCCGTATCTCCGACACGGTGGGCCAGTCCACGCCCGAAGGGACACGTGCACTGCTCCGGTTCGTGAGCGAGCAGGTGAAGGTGCGCGCTGGGCGCCGCGTGCGGCTGGACTGGCACGGGCAGCAGGATCGCGGGATGGCGCTGGCCAACGCACTGGCGGCGGTGGATGCGGGCGCTGACCGTGTGCTGGCGAGTGCACTCGGACTCGGTGAGCGCTGCGGCACGGTGCCGCTGGAACTGTTGCTCACCAACCTGCGCCTCACCGGCCAGTGGCCGCACACGTTGAACGCACTGCAGGAGTACTGCGAGTCGGCCGCCGAAGCCTTCGGTGTGGCCATTGCGCCGGCGCATGCGGTGGTGGGGGCCGATGCCTTCCGCACCGGCACGGGCGCGCGCGCGACGTCGCTGGTGAAGGCGCTGCGCTCCGGTGATCGCTCACTGGCCGATGGTGTCTGCTCGGCGGTGCCGGCCAGCCTCGTGGGCGCCGAGCATCGGGTGGACGTGAGCCCGGTGTCAGGGCTGTCGAACGTGCGCTGGTGGCTGGCGCAGCATGGCTACGATCCGTCGGATCTGGTGTTGATGCGCGAGGTGCTGCTGGCGGTGAAGCAGACGCAGCGTGTGGCCACGGATGATGAATTGCGCGGCATCGCCGACGAACTCCTGTCCGCGCGCGCTGCGCGGGTGTGAACGTGGCCGCCGGTTCCGCGCACGAAGCACGCGCGGTCCTGCCACCGATGGTCCGGGCGCTGGCACTGGTGAGTCTGCTCACCGACGCCGCCAGCGAGATGGTCTATCCGCTGCTGCCGGTCTTTCTCACCACCGTGCTCGGTGCCTCACCGGCCACGCTCGGTCTCATCGAAGGCGCGGCGGAAAGTACGGCCGCGATCGTGAAGCTGGGGAGCGGCTGGCTCAGCGATCGCATCGGTCGCTACACGCCGATCGTGCTCGTGGGCTATGCCATCGCGACGATCACGCGTCCCTTCATCGGCATGGCGCAGTCGGCGTCGCAGGTGATCACGCTGCGCCTGATCGATCGGACCGGCAAGGGCATTCGCGGTGCACCGCGCGACGCGCTGCTGGCCGGCGCCGTGGATGCGTCGATGCGGGGCCGGGCGTTCGGTTTTCACCGCGCCGCCGACCATCTCGGAGCGGTGATCGGCCCGTTGATCGCGTGGGTGCTGCTGCAATGGGTCGAGCTCGACCTGCGCACCGTGTTCGTGCTGAGCGCGATTCCGGGCGTGCTGGCGGTGCTCACGATTCTGATTGCCGTGCGCGATCCGGCGAAGGTGCCGGTGTCAGCCGTTGCCGACACCGCACCGCGCGACACAGCGGCCAGCGAACCGATGCCGCGGAATTTCTGGTCGGTGCTTGCCGTGCTGCTGCTCTTCACGCTCGGCAACTCCACCGATGCGTTCCTGCTGTTGCGCGCGCAGCAGCTCGGTGTGCCGGTGGCGGCGTTGCCGTTGCTCTGGGCGGCGCTGCATGTCGTGAAATCAGCGTCGAGCGTGCCGGGTGGCGTGCTGAGTGACCGGGTCGGGCGCCGCACCGCGCTGCTGCTCGGCTGGGGGTGGTTTGCGCTCGTCTACGCGGGCTTCAGCGTCGCCGACCGCGCCTGGCAGGCGTGGGCGCTGTTCCTGGCCTACGGCCTGTACTTCGGGCTCGTGGAGGGCGCGGAGAAGGCGTTGATCGCCGATCTGGCACCGCCGTCGCGTCGCGGCACGGCGTTCGGCTGGTACAACGCCGCCATGGGCGTCGCGGCGCTGCCGGCGTCGGTGCTGATGGGGGCCGTGTGGACCGCGCGCGGACCGGGGCCAGCCTTCATGATCGGCGCGGTACTCGCGGTGCTGTCGCTGCTGCTTGGCGCGGTGATTCTGCCGCGCCGCCGTGTGTGACGGGCATCGGGGAGGATGCCCAGCACATGCACTACGGCTTGCGCACGGATGTCGGTGTCGGACCACCGCCGGGACCTTCGCCTGACGAACTCCCACCGGCAGTGCCGATCGTCGCCGCCACGGCCGCTCCCGCCACCGTGCCGGCGATCAGCAGCACGGTGCGCTTGCGAGAGAAGGTGCGGACCTTCACCACCTGGATGTACGACCGTGGCAGGCTGACTTCGGTGCCACTGGACGCAAATTTCTGGCGCTGCGTGGTGTAGGTGTTCTCCACTGCCACGACGAGTGAATCGGCGCTGGAGCGGACCACGGTGCCTTCCACTTCGTTCACGTTCTGGCCGACCACTTCGGCCAAGGCGACGGTGCCGCCCATGGTCAGTTCCACCGTCACCGGGGTGCGTTCCGGCAGCGTGGCGGTGGTGGTCGGGATGAAGGCGTAGCAACCGGTCAGCGACACGGCACACGCCAGCGTTGATACCCCCCCGATCAAACGCCGGGCCGCGATGTTCCGCGGCCCGGCGTTGACGGAGCGCAAGCGCTCCGGGGTGATCACGGCACGCACGCCGTCGGCCGATCCTGCGCCGGCTGCGGGGCGAGCTTGTTCTGCGTCCGCTCGTCGAAGCTGATCGGGAAGAAGCAGGGGCGCCGCGTGGCGGCGTTCTGCGACAGCCACCGATCGGCGGGCTGGTTGAACCGATAGTGATCGTGCAGGCGACGGCCCTGGAGGAACAGGCCCACACGACGCTCGTGGATCAGCATGTCCTGCGCAGCGGGAGTACCGGCCCATGCCGGCTTCCCGTTGATGGCGCGCGCGGCGTTGATGTTCGTGGTGAACACCGCCGTGTTGCCTGCCGCGAGTGCCGCTTCCGCGAGAATCAGGTGCATCTCGCGCGCAGAGGTCAACGTGTACGCCAGGAACTGGGTCGACGACTGCCGGCAGCACTCGTCGATCATCGCCGCGAGGGTGGCATCCGGCGTGCCCGACACCGGGTCATTGAGCCGGATGCCGGCGATGCCCGCCAGCGGCGTGGTGCGTGCCGCGTTCGGGACGACGTACACATCGCCCGCACGGATCTCGAGACGCTGGTTCATCTCGAAACCGGTGTTGAAGTAACCGCTGTTGTTCTGCGCCGTGGACGTGGTGCGGAAGCGGTACCCTGCCGAGCCCATGGCCGTGAGTGCCGCCTGTGCATCAGCGCTCACGGTTGCGTCGTTCACCAGCGGTGCGGCCGGGAACCCGCGTGGTGCGCGGAGACGCTGCCAGACCACCCGGCTGAAGCGCGCCCGTGCCCGGAGACCGAGCGACTGACGCTGCAACTCGGCATTGTTCAGGGTCGTGGCGAGCACATTGGCCTTGGTGTAGTACGCAACGGCCGAGTCGAATGCGACCGTCATGTTCGCCGCACCGATGGACCCGGTGGACGTCGTGCGGTCAGACCCGATGATGAAATCTTCGTAATTCTCACCGATGAACAGGTACGCCGTGCCGGCGAGGATGTAGGCACGGGCGAGGTCGGCACGATTCGGAAGATTCGTCCCGAAGGCCTCCAGCGACTTGACCGTGAAGTCACCCTGCCAGCGGGCCGTGCTCACGAACGGGTAGGTGCCGTTGGAGTACTCGTTGACCGGATCGCCGATGTCGCCACCGTCGAGCAGGTTCCAGTATTCCCGCGATCCGGCCCACGTCAGTTCGTCCGACGCGGCACTCGAGACGCCGATCAGACCGTTGACGGCGAGGTGGAGGTTGCCACTGAGGCCGTTGACCATCGAGGTCGCGGCAGCCGGGTCGGCGAGGGCTTCCTCCGTCACGGCATTCACGTTCTTGACGTCGGTCTCGAAGAGGCCGCAGCCGGCCAGCAACGTGCTGGCGCCCACGAGCAGGGCGCCAACGCGAAGTCGGAGGGTGCGGGACGTGTGGTTCTGCATGGAATGATTCTGCATGATTCTGTCCGCCTCCCGTTAGAAGCCGAGGTTGAGTGCAAAGGAGAAGCGACGCGGGATCGGGACGCCGAAGGCTTCGGTGCTGGCCAGGAAGTTCTGGTCGAGCGTCGATGCCGAACGGTCGATCGCGTTCGTTTCTGGATCAACGCCAGGGTACTTGGTCCACAGCAGCAGGTTACGGCCCGAGGCCGTCATGCTGAGCGTGCGGGCACCGACCTTGCTGGCCAGCGTCGGGCTGAAATCGTACGTCAGCGCCAGTTCGCGCAGGCGCATGAACGTGCCATCCTGGCCCTGGTTCAGGCCCGGCTCCAGCAGGCGACGGTACTTCGTCACGTACTCCTGTGCGGCATCCACGCGCTGCTGCGCCGTCGAGGCCGGGTTGAGCAGCGTACGATGGATTTCCGTGAACTCGAGGCGGTTCGAGCCGATCGACGGGTGCTGCGAGAGGCGGAAGCCGTCGGTCAGGTTCTGCACCTTGAAGCCGGTGCGGTACTCGAACAGCGTCTGCACGCGCCAGTTCTTCCGGAAGCGGTACGTGCCGCCGAGTGCACCCGTCCAGTCGGGGAACACGTCGCCGTTACGCTGCTCGAAGAGAATGCCCGTGCCCTGCACGTCGGCCAGCAGCGGCTGCAGCGTGGCCTGCACCCCGGAGTTCAGGAGGTCGCGCGGGGTCGCGAAGTAGGCGAGCAACTCGGCCTGCGTGGCCGGTGCCAGCGGAGCACTGCCGGTGTTCCGGCCATTGAAGTTGATCGGTGCTTCCGTCGCCGGGTTGTAGCAGTTGATCCGGGCGCCCCTGCTGTTGGTCGCAGGTCCGCCAGCCGGGCACGGGCCGGCCAGCAGCGGCTCGTAGATGGAGCCGAGCGGATCGCCTTCCTTCAGGAACCCGCGGTAGCGGAAGTAGCCGACCTTGATCGGCGGCGCGCCGCCCAGGCTGGTGAGCGTCTGCTTCAGGTAGGCCGCGTTGGCGAACAGTTCCAGCGAGCTGGTGGCGGTGCGGATCGGGAAGACGCGCACGTTCATTTCCAGGCCGTTGGCCGAGATCTCACCGATGTTCGTCAGCTGCGTATTGCGGAAACCACCCGACGTCGGGAACTGACGGGCGATGAGTGCGTCACGGACCTTGCGATCCCATGCCGTGAACTCGAGCGCCAGCCTGTTGTCGTAGAAGCCGGCTTCGAAGCCGCCTTCGATTTCCGTCGAAATTTCCGGCTTCAGGTCCTGACTGCCGAGGTTCTGCGGGGCCAGACCGGCGCCCGCTTCCGACGTCAGCGGCTGGAACGTGGTGAACTTGTCGAAGGCGCCCGGCTGGCGACCCGACTGACCGATGGCAGCGCGGAAACGCAGCGTGGACAGCGTGGTCGAGTTCCAGCTCTTGCGATCCGACGGCACCACCGACAGCGAGGCCTTCGGGTAGAACACGCCCGGCGCGCTTTCGCCGAAGGCGCTGTTGAAGTCATACCGACCGCCGACCGTGCCGAACACCCAGTCGTGCCAGCCGATCTGGCTCTGGCCGAAGTAGCCACCGCTGATCGTGGTCAGGATCGACTCGCCGTTCGTGATGGCAGTACCACCAGCGCCGACGACTTCGATGCCCGGGCCCGGGAACGACTGCGAGTTGGCCGAGGTGGTCTTCTGGTTCGTGTTGAACACCTGCAGACCGCCCACCGTGGCCGTGCTCCAGCTGCTGCCCAGGTTGCGGTTGTACGCCACCTTGGCATCGAGCGTGGACACGCGCGTGTTGTCGTTGAACACGCTGCGCGCACCGTTCACCGTCTGCGACGTGAAGTTGTCGATGTTGTAGCCGAAGCGCGAGAAGCCGATGTCACGGGCGGCCGTGTAGTCGTAGCCGAGCGTGGCGGTGTACGTCAGGTTCGAAGTCTGGTTGTACGACATGTCCAGCGAGCCGAGGTAGCGCGAGGCCGCGCCCTCGTTGAGCTGGCCCATCGCTTCACGCACCGTCATGAAGGCCTGGTTGCCGAACAGGTTGCCGGCACCCGAGCACTGGCCGGGCGAGGCCACCGTCGAGCGGTTGCAATTGGCCTGTTCCGGGCGGGCCATGAAGGCCAGCGAGTTCACGCCGTAGATGTTGTTGTTCGTTTCCGGATTCTTGCTGTTGATGTTGTAATAATTGTTGTTGAAACGGATCCGGAAGTTCTTGAACGGCACCAGCGTCAGGTTCGCCGACGACTGGATGCGGCGGATGGCATCCTCGCCGATCGCGACCCCGTCGGTGATCGGGCCGCCGAGCCCCGAGCCGCCGAACGGACCATTCTCCGAGAACACGCGACCGCTGGCGAAGTACGTCACCGCATTGCCGCCACCCGTGACGCTGCCGCCGATCGACGTGGCCGTGCCCGTCTCGGTGAGGTTGTCGCGGAAGACGTTGGTGCTGACGATGTCGAACGGCTGCAGCGGACGGCCGTAGAAGGCCGAGGCCTGCCGGGCCTGCGCGGTGTCGCGGATGAAGCCGGTGTTGGCGGCCACGCGATCCGGGAACGTGATCGCATCCTGCTGCGCGGTGAACGACCAGCGCGGGGCACCCTGCGAGCCGACCTTGGTGAAGATCTGGATTACGCCGTTGGAGGCTTCGGTGCCGTAGAGCGTCGCCGCGGCGGCACCCTTCAGCACTTCCACGCGCTCGATGGTGTTCGGATCCAGGTCGTCGAGACGGGTGGTGGCACCGCCACCGCCGCCGCCGCCGCTGGCGCCGTTGTTCATGCGGACGCCGTCGATGAAGATGATCGGCTCGTTGGACTGCGAGAGCGACGAGTTGCCGCGGATGCGGATCATCGCGCCCTGACCCGTCAGACCGCCACCGATCACACCGACAAGGCCCGGCTCACGTGCGGTGAGCAGGTTGGAGATGTCGTTGATCGGTGCGTTGGCCGGCGGGGCGATGACGGCCACCGTGTTGCCGAGGCGCTTGGTCTCGGTCTTCTGGCCCGACCCGGTCACGACGACCTGGTTGAGCTGGATGGCCGAGGTGTTGAGGGAGAAGTCGACCTTGGCCGTCTGGCCGGCCGTGAGGGCCACCGACTTGGAGGCCGGGGTGTAGCCGAGGGCGCGCACGCGCACCAGCACGGTGCGGGTTCCCGTCACCGGCACGCCGGCGATACGGTAGGTGCCCTGTGCGTTGGTCAGGCCGCCAAGCCTGGTTTCCGCGATGAAGACCGACACGGCTTCCAGCGGGCGCTGGGACGTTCCGTCCATGACCTTCCCTTCAATGATCGCTGTGGCACTCTGCGCCTGCACGGGTGTTGCCCCAAAGGACAACGCCACGCCCAGACCTGCCATCAGCACACGTCCTACCCACGCGACACGTCGCATACTGGCCTCCGCCTTCGCCTTCTGGGTGGGTCTTGCTGAGGTGCCGGATCGTCGTCGATCCGGTGTGAACCGGTGGTTCAACCTAGGTGTTTACCGGAGGGCGAAACATTTCGCAAGCAGTCGGGTAACGTCTCGGTCCATCCTGCCCGGCAGACCTTGCGGAGTCCGCTTCGGTGCGGGGGCCTTTTCGGGCCGATCGCGCTGTGAGCGCCGCCTCTTTCAGCGAGCTCGACCGTTGCGGTCAGCACCGCGCGCCGCGCCTCAGCGGTCTCAGCAGCAGCGCGATCCCGGCCGGCTGTAGCGCGCCTCGAGCCGCTCCCGGGCAAACTCCGCCGGCGTCAGCAACACACACTCCGGATGCCGCGCGCGCATGTGCCGCACATACCGCTCGTAGTCGGGCACGCCGATCACGGTGCGCAGCACCCCGATCCAGACCCGCAAGCGCGACGGCATCAGTCGGCCGGAAAGAGGCTCACCGACTGCCGCGGCACTTCGGTGCTGTTCGCGGCGATCCGGCCCTGCACCACACCCAGCCAGATGCGCACCGACTCGAACACGATCACCAGCACCGACACGATGAAGAACGCCGCCACGGCGGCATCGAGCCGGTCGTTGAAGATCATCCGCGGCATCGCCTCGAGGTTCGGCACCCCGGGCGGCACCGTCCCCGCCGCGTACAGGTCGCTGAATCTGGACGCGTGGGCGAGGAACCCGATCCGCGGATCCGGGCTGAACAGCTTCTGCCACCCCGCCGTCAGCACCACCACCAGCAGCCACGACAACGGCAGCAGCGTCACCCACGCGTACCGCGCCTTGCCCATGCGGATGATCACCGTGGTGCCCACGCACAGCGCCACCGCCGCCAGCAGCTGGTTGGCGATGCCGAACAGCGGCCACAGCGAGTTGATCCCGCCCAGCGGGTCGGTCACGCCCTGGTACAGGAAAAAGCCCCAGCATGACACGAAGATCGCGCTGGCCATCCACACCGCCGGTTGCCACGTCACCTCGCGGAACTTCGGCCACACCTGCCCACCCAGGTCCTGCAGCATGAAACGACCCACGCGGGTGCCGGCATCCAGCGTGGTGAGGATGAACAGTGCCTCGAACATGATCGCGAAGTGATACCAGAGCGCCATGCCACCACCGCCCAGCGCACGGTCGAAGAGATGGGCCATGCCCACCGCCAGCGACGGCGCCCCACCGGTCCGGCTCAGCAGCGAACTCTCACCCACACTCTTCGCCAGCGCATCCATCTCGCCGGGCTGCAGCACGAAACCCCACTGCTGCACGGCGAGGGCCGCACTCTCCGCCGTGGTGCCAAGCGCCGCCACCGGCGCATTGATCGCGAAGTACACGCCCGGCGTGAGCACACACGCCGCGATCAGCGCCATCGTCGCCACCAGTGATTCGGTCAGCATGGCACCATAGCCCACCAGCTTCGCGTCGGTTTCGCGCGAGAGCAGCTTGGGGGTGGTGCCACTGGCGATCAGCGCATGGAACCCGCTGATCGCACCACACGCGATCGTGATGAACACGAACGGAAACACCTTGCCGCTGAATACCGGTCCACTGCCATCCACGAACTGCGTCACCGCCGGCATCGCCATCGGCGGCAGTACCACCAGGATGCCCACGGCCAGCGCCAGCACCACACCGATCTTCACGAACGCGCTGAGATAATCGCGCGGCGCGAGCAGCAGCCACACCGGCAGCACACTCGCCGCGAACCCGTAGCCCATGATCAGCAGCGCCAGCGTCGGGCCACTCAGCGTGAACATCGGCGCCAGTGCGGGATTGGCCGCCACCCACTGGCCCGCATACAGCGCGCCAGCCAGCATCACGAGGCCCATCGCACTGGCCTCCAGCACCTTGTCGGGGCGCACGAACCGCAGGTACAACCCCATGAACATCGCGATCGGAATGGTGAGGCTGATCGTGACCGTGCCCCATGGGCTCGACTTGAGTGCATTCACCACCACCAGCGCCAGGACCGAGATCAGCACGATCATGATGCCAAGCACCGCCACCAGCGCGGTGATGCCGGCCACGGGGCCGATCTCGTCCTTCGCCATCTGGCCCATCGAGCGGCCATCCCGCCGGATGGACGCGCAGAGGATCACGAAATCCTGCACCGCACCACCCAGCACCACACCGATCACGATCCAGAGCGCTCCGGGCAGGTAGCCGAACTGCGCCGCGAGTGTCGGCCCCACCAGGGGGCCCGGGCCGGCGATGGCGGCGAAATGGTGTCCGAAGACGACCCATTTGTTCGTCGGCACGTAGTCATGCCCATCAGCCTTGCGCAGCGCCGGCGTGGCACGATCCTCGTCCAGTACGAACACCTTCGTCGCAATGAAGCGGGCGTAGAACCGGTAGCCGATCAGGTAGGTGCAGACCGCCGCCGTCAGCAGCCACGCCGCGTTGATGCTCTCGCCGCGCGACAGGGCGATCCGGCCAAGAGCCGCAGCGCCGATGATGGCGATCAGACCCCAGATGATGACAGTGCGAGCAGAACGCATGGGACGGGAAGCGGGGAGGCGGCAGGTGCAGGGCCGGTACAGACGACCGGAGCGCACGCGGCGCCGTGACGGTACCAGCCGGTCACCTGATCGGGCAAGGCGGATCTGTCACGACAATCGCGACGGCGGCCATCGCGGCGACTATCTTGGGCCATGCACATGCCCCCCGACATGACCACGCGACGCCGCGTGACGCTGCTGCCGATCGCCCTGCTGGTGCTCGGCGCCTGCGGTGGTGCCAAGGCCACGACGACGACGGCCCCCGGTCCGCAGCCCGTCGTCCGCGACACGACGTCCGCTCCCGCCACGCCGGCGCCTGTGGCTCCGGCCATCTTCGCCGAGTTTGCCAGCCGGGGCGTGATGGTCTTCCCGCTGCAACGTTACGCCGTGGGCGATTCCGGCTGGATGTCGGCCGCCAGCGCCGCGGGCAGGCCGCGGGCCGCCCAACTGGACTCGGCGCTGACCACCGCGCTCCGCGACCGTGGTCTCGAGCCCAAATGGTCGCTGCCCGCCACCACGTCGCGGGTGGCACAGCGTGAAGTGATCAACCGGACCGATCCCCGGTCGCTGTCCACGGTTGGGCTCGCCCCGAGCCGTCGCCGCAATGATCTCGACCTGCGCGAACCCCTGGGCTCCCAGCTGCGCTCGCTGATCGCCCTCGTCCCCGAGACGCGCTACGTCCTCCTGCCGCTGGAGGCCAGGGTGGCTGGCACCGCAGCCGGCATGAAGCAGGCGACGCTCCGGATCGCGCTGCTCGATGCGCGGATGTCCTCGGTCATCAGCTTTCCGGATCTGGTCGGACCGCCCGCGGCGGATGAGGCTGCCGCCCTGCGCGGGGTCGCGGTGAAATTCGCGGATCTGGTCGTCGCGCCCTGACCCGGCGCCGACTCTCCTTCCTTTATATCAGCAGCGCGCCCGCGCGCTCACACCCCTTTCGCTCACCGCACTCATGCCCACGACAGTCACGCTCATTCCCGGCGACGGCATCGGACCGGACATCACCGAGGCCACGATCCGTGTGCTCGAAGCCGTCGGTGCCGACCTCGTCTGGGACCGCCAGATGGCCGGGGCATCGGCTGCCGCCCGCTTCAACGACCCGATTCCCGAAGCGACGCTCGATTCGATCAAGAAGAATCGCGTGGCCCTCAAGGGCCCGCTCGAGACCCCCGTGGGCGAAGGCTACCGCTCCGTGAACGTCGCGATGCGCAAGACCTTCGACCTCTACGCCAACGTCCGGCCCGCACATGTGATCCTGCACGGCGGGCGATTCGAGAAGGTCGACATCGTCATCATCCGCGAAAATCTCGAAGGGCTGTACTACGGTGCCGAGCACTACATCCGCATCGGTGACGATCCGAAGGCGGCGGCCGAGAGCGTGGCGCTGATCACGCGGTACGGCTCGGATCGCGCCATCCGGTATGCCTTCGAATACGCGGTGAAGCATGGCCGCAAGAAGGTCACGCTGGTGCACAAGGCCAACATCCTCAAGTACACGCAGGGCCTGTTCCTCGACGTGGGACGCGAGATCGCCAAGGAGTATGCCGGGCGCGTGCAGTTCGAGGATCGCATCATCGACGCCATGGCGATGCAGCTGGTGCTCAAGCCTGAAGCGTTCGACGTGATCGTGACCACGAATCTCTTCGGCGACATTCTCTCCGATCTGGTGTCGGGGCTGGTGGGCGGGCTGGGCCTGGCGCCGGGTGCGAACATCGGCCCCACGGCCGCCATCTTCGAGGCCGTGCACGGCACCGCACCCGACATCGCCGGCAAGGGCATCGCCAATCCGGGGGCGCTGATTCTGGCGGCATGCCTCATGCTCGATCATCTCGGTGACACCGTGCGTGCGGAGCGCATCCGCTCGGCATTGCATGCGGTGATCGACGAGAAGCAGGTGCTGACGCGCGACCTCGGTGGCACCGCCAGCACGTCGCAGTTCGCCGACGCCATCATCGCCAGGCTGTGAGAGGCTGCACCGCGTGACCAGGATACTGCACGTCTCCGATCTGCACTTCGGCCGTCCCGCCGTTCCGTTGCAGATCGACGCCATCGAGCGGCTCATTCAGGACGAGGCGTTCGATGTCGTAGCCGTGAGTGGTGATGTGAGCCAGCGTGCACGGGCGGGGGAGTTCCAGCGGGCCGCCGTGTTCCTGCGCGATGCGCAGCGTGTGAGCGAGACCATCGTCGTGCCTGGCAACCATGACGTGCGGTGGTGGAACGCACCACTCGGCTTGGGTGACTCGGCATCGTTGTACGAGGACTACCGACAGTACATCAGCTCCGACATCGAGCCGGTGCTCGATGTGCCGGGAGCCCGACTGATGGGCCTGAACACGAGCCATGGCATCACCCGTCGCACCCTCACGTGGAACATGCGCGACCTGAGCGTGATGGGCGACGTGACGCGTGCGCAACTGTTGCGCCTGCGCGCCCATGCCGACGCGGCGCCTGACGGTGCGGCGCGCGTTATCGTGATGCATCACAATCCCGTTCGCGGGGAACTGAGCCAGCGGCACGGCCTGAAGCACACGAAGAAGGTGCTGGGCGCATTCGCCGAAATGGGTGTGGATCTGGTGCTGTGTGGCCATGACCATCAGGAAGCGATTCATTTCGTGGAGCACACGAAGAAGGGCACCGTGATCTCGACGGCCGGCACGGTGAGCAGTCGCTCGCGCGGCGGCCGCCCGTCGAGTGTGAACAGCATCGACATGACCGACGACGAGATCCACATCGTGACGTGGATCTGGGAGCCGTCGGCGCGGCGATTCGGTCCTGGACCGGTGAAGGTCTTCGCGCGGTGATTGCCTGGCTGACGCGGCGGTTCTCGCGCGATCCCGGTCAGATGGGGCTGTTCGACAGCGGGACGACCACGCAGGAGCCGATGCGCGGCGTGGTGCCGTCGCCGACGCCGGAACGCCACGTGTCGCCATCACGACTCCCTGGCGACACGTGCACGTCACTGCCGTCACCGCGACATGGCGCACGCCCCGATGCCGGTGCATTCCTTGCGCAACTGCAGGTCCATGGGCTGCGTGGCGTGAGCCGCGTGGTGCTGACCACCAACCGCCGCACGATGGTGAGCCTCGCCGGTGGGGTCCTGCGGGTGCACGAAGGGTTCGTGCCCGCGCCACCACACGTGCACGCGGCGATCGCCACGTTCGCCACGTCGCGCCATCGCGCCAGGCGTGCCGCCGCGCGCGCGGTGATCGTGGAGTTCCCGGTGCCGATCAGTGCCGCCACTCGTCGACCGGCCGCGCAGCACCCCGATGACGCCCCCATGGCCACACGGCTCACCACGTTGCATGCGCAGCTCAACCTCGAGCACTTCGGCGGCGCGCTCGACCATCTCGAGATTCTGGTCTCGCGCCGCCTCGCGCGTCGGCTGGGTCACTACACACCGCGCACGCACAACGGTGGGCGTGGCGAGATCGTGATCTCCCACCGCCACGTCCGCCGTGACGGCTGGCCCGAAGCCATCCACACGCTGCTGCACGAAATGGTGCACCAGTGGCAGGACGAAACCGGCCGGCCGGTGGATCACGGTCCCCAGTTCCGCGCCAAGTGCCGCGCCGTCGGCATCCAGCCCGCCGCCACCCGCTACATCACGCGCTGACGTTCACAGCCTTTCAACCGCTTTACGCAGAAGTCTGGAAAGGCGCAGAGGGCGCGGAAGCTTTTTGGAGGGGTGCGTTCAGCGGGCCCGGGCGTCGCGCGAACGACCGTGCAGCGCACCACCATTCAACCGCTCGGCGCCTTCTGCACTCCTCTGCGCTTCTGCGTACAGCAGTTGCTGAGACGTGCCTTGCCAAGACGAGGCTCCTCGCCATGATTGCCGGAGCGAACGCCACGACACCCACTGACCCCCTCGCGCCATGCAGACCTCGTTTCGGACTCTCCTGACTGGCGCCGTGATGGCCGGGGTGTTGGTGCCTGCGGCGGGTGCGCAGCGCGGTGTGAACCCGGCGGTGCTGCGTGACGAGATCGCGCGCCGGACCACGACAGTGATGCCGAAGGTCGTGGCGTGGCGGCGCGACATCCATGAACATCCTGAGCTCTCAGGCAGTGAGGTGCGCACGGCCGCACTCGTCGCCGCGCATCTGCGCTCGCTGGGCATGGACGTGAAGACCGGTGTGGGCGGGCATGGCGTGGTGGGGCTGCTGCGCGGCGGCAAGCCGGGGCCGGTGGTGGCGCTGCGCGCCGACATGGATGCGCTGCCAGTGGAAGAACTCGTGGACGTGCCGTTCAAGTCGAAGGTGCGCGCCGCGTACAACGGACAGCAGGTGGGCGTGATGCATGCCTGCGGCCACGACAATCACGTCGCCATCCTGATGGGCGCCGCCGAAGTCCTGTCGGCCATGAAGGCGTCGCTGCCTGGGACGGTGAAGTTCGTGTTTCAGCCGGCGGAAGAGGGCGCGCCGAATGGCGAAGGCGGCGCTGCGCCGATGATCCGCGAAGGGGTGCTCGAATCGCCGAAGGTCGATGCGATCTTCGGGTTGCATGCGTTCCCCGGGACGCTCGGCTCCATCGGCTACCGTGTCGGGCCGCTGCTGGCAGCATCGAACGAGTTCACCCTGACCGTGCGTGGCCGGCAGACACATGGCGCCGCGCCATGGGCCGGCGTGGACCCGATCGTGGTGGGCTCGCAGATCGTGCTCGGCCTGCAGACCATCATCAGCCGCCAGATCGACATCACGTCGGTGCCGGCTATCGTGACCGTCGGCGCGATCAACGGTGGCATCCGCACCAACATCATCCCCGACAGCGTGGTGATGATCGGCACCATCCGGACCTTCGACGCCACGCAGCGACAGACGATCTTCGCCAACATGAAGCGCACCGCCGAGCAGATCGCGTTGTCCGGCGGTGCG
This sequence comes from Gemmatimonadaceae bacterium, assembly GCA_031411975.1. Lineage (GTDB taxonomy): Bacteria > Gemmatimonadota > Gemmatimonadetes > Gemmatimonadales > Gemmatimonadaceae > JACMLX01. The sequence continues at coordinate 124,759 of JANOCB010000036.1, read as the reverse complement.
ACGGCGGCCTTCGTGGTCGACAGCGGATATCCGGTCACGGTGAACGACACGACGCTGACGACCCAGATGCTGCCCACCTTGCGCTGGGCGGCGGGGAGTGCCGGCGCCGCGATCCGGCCGCTGGTGACCGGGGCCGAGGACTTCTCGTATTTCCAGGAGAAGGTGCCGGGGGTGTTCGTGATGCTCGGGGTGACGCCGGCAGGGCAGAATCCGGCCAAGGTCGCCGCCAACCACTCGCCGTACTTCTTTGCTGATGAGGCCGCCCTGCCCAACGGGGTGCGGGTCATGGCGGCGCTGGCCGCCGACTATCTCGCTTCGGGAGGCCGGGTGGCGCCGGCGGCGGGCACAGCGGGACGCTGACCGCGGTTAGTCGTCCAGCGAGCAGTGGCCCGGTGCGTTCCAACGCCCGGGCCGCACCTGCTATCGTTAATGATTCTGGCCGCGCCGTTCCGGACGCCGTCAGCCGACCCTCCCTGCGGGAGACCTTCGCATGGCCATTCATATCGACACCAACACCTCGCTGCTGCCGTCGGGTCACCTGACCCCGCGCGAGGATGACCTGTTCAACATCGACGCTGCCCTCACCGAAGAGGAGCGGGCGATCCGCGATTCCGTCCGCCGCTTCGTGGACGAGCGCATCCTGCCGATCATCGGCGACTGCTACGTGCAGGGTCGCTTCCCGAAGGAACTGATCCCAGAGATGGCCGAACTGGGCATGTTCGGCGCGAATCTCCCGGAGGAGTACGGCTGCGCCGGGTTGAGCAGCGTGGCCTACGGGCTGATCATGCAGGAGCTGGAGCGCGGCGACAGCGGTATCCGCAGCTTCGCCAGTGTGCAGGGCGCACTGGTCATGTACCCCATCTTCGCATTCGGCAGCGAGGCGCAGAAGCGCGAGTATCTGCCGAAGATGGCGACGGGTGAAGTCATCGGCTGCTTCGGCCTGACCGAACCCGATGCCGGTTCCAACCCCGGCGGCATGACCACCCGCGCGCGGCAGCAGGCTGACGGCTCGTGGATCGTCAATGGCGCCAAGATGTGGATCACCAACGGCTCACAGGCGCATGTGTCGATCATCTGGGCCAAGACGGCCGATGGTGACGAGAGCGGCAAGTCGGTGCGTGGCTTCATCGTACCCACCAACACGCCCGGCTTCACGGCCAAGGATCAGAAGGGCAAGCTGTCGCTGCGCGCCAGCGACACGAGCGAGCTGGTGCTGGTGGACGTGCACGTGCCGGCCGATGCGATGCTTCCCGAGGTGCAGGGGCTGCGCGGCCCGCTCAGCTGCCTCACGCAGGCGCGCTACGGCATCTCGTGGGGTGCGATCGGCGCGGCGATGGCCTGCTACGAAGAGGCGCTCAGCTACTCGAAGACGCGCATCATGTTCGACAAGCCGATCGGCGCCTTCCAGATCCAGCAGGTGCGCCTGGCCGACATGATCACGGAGATCATCAAGGGGCAGTTGCTGTCGCTGCACCTCGGCCGCATGAAGGACCTCGGCACCTTCAACTCGAACCAGGTGTCGGTGGCCAAGCGCAACAACGTCAACGTGGCGACCGACATCGCCCGCGAGGCGCGCCGCCTGCTTGGCGGCAATGGTATCCTTGCAGAGTACCACAGCATGCGGCACATGGCGAACCTCGAGAGCGTGTACACGTACGAGGGGACGCACGACGTGCATTCACTGATCATCGGCAACGCCGTGACGGGGCTGCAGGCATTCAAGTGACGAATGGCTGAGGCGCCTTTTGGCGCCCGGTCAGGCCTGCTGGCATGCCACCTGCTGTTCTTTTCACCATGGTCGCTGCGGCGACCGGCATCCGGAACTCCGCTCACACGGAGCCTCGGAGCCTCGGAGAGAACGGCTGTCATGCTGAACAGCCGCTGCAGTTCCCAGTGAACGTCACCTGTTCTCCGTCTTCTCCGTGGCTCCGAGGCTCCGTGTGAGCCCCGTGGTTCACGCACGGTTGCTCGAATCATCGGTCGAGGCACCAGCCCAGATCGGTTCTCTTTGCATTATGGAGTGTGTGTGATGGGTTCGCTCGTGCAGTTCGTCTGCTTCACCACGTCGCTGCCGCAGGACGAGTTCCTGCAGGCGTGGGAGCCGTTCGCTTCGAGCTTCCTCTCGCGCGGGATCGAGCGCGTGGTGCTCAGTGAAAATGTGGAGCGCTCCGACGAGTCGGCGTTCGACTACGTGTCGCGCAACCTCTGGGACGAAAGCCGCTTCGAGCGCGCCTATCCGCACGGCGTGCGAGGCAGCGGTGGACTCGGCCCGATCGGTGTGCTTCAGGCCGGCGGGTTCCGTCTCGCCGACTCCAGCGGCGTGGACGTGGCCGCCGGCGCGCGCACCGAGGCCAAGGTGTTCGTGTTCCTCATGACACGGCAGAACCAGCGCGAGAAGGCACGCCAGGCGGTCCGTGGCGCGCTGCAGCAGCCCGGGGTGGCGGCCAGCGCCATCTTTCTGAAGGACGGCGATGCACGCACCGACCGGTTCGACATGGTCGTCGAGGCGTATTGCCGCGACGGCGCGGTGGACGAGGTGATCGGGGCCCTGCGCAGCGCGACGGCGCTCTTCGTGACCGCTGCGCCGGTGATTGCCGGCGCCTATCGCGAAGTGGTGGAGATCGGCGTCGAGGCGAAGCGATAGGCTGTGCCTCGCATCGACTGCACGGCCGCCGTGCCGTCAGTCGCGCTTGTAGACCCGTTGTGTGAGCAGCCGCTTCACCCACAGCGGCAGGTAGCGCGCAAGAAATACGATGGCCTTGTACTGCGCGCCGGGAATGCACACCACCGGCCCGTTCGCCTCGAGCTGGCGCAGCGACGTCTCCACCACCGCGTCGGCGTCCATCCACATCCACTCCGGGGCGCGGCCGCGCTGGTCGAAGGCCATGCGCTGGTGAAACTCGGTGCGCGTGAAGCCGGGACAGAGCGCCTGGACGCGGATGCCGAGTGGTGCGCATTCGATCGCGAGCCCCTCACAGAAGCTGCGCTGGTACGCCTTGGTCGCGCAGTAGTTCACGTTGCCGCTGCTGTTGGCGAAGCTCGCGACGCTGGCGACGGTGATGATCCCGCCGCTCCGTCGCGGGGTCATGCGCTGCAGCGCGGCGTGCGTGACGCGGTTCACGGCGATGACGTGCAACTGCAGCATGCCGTCCTGTCGGGCCAGCGGCGCCTCGTGGAAACTCCCCGTGGTGCCGAATCCGGCGTTGTTCACCAGCAGGTCGAGCCGGCCGGCGGCGGCGATCGCGGCCTCGGCGGCCGCAATGCCGGCCTCGGTCCCCAGGTCGGCCGGCACCGGTGTGGCCGTGGCGCCCAGCGCCGCGAGGTCGGCGGCAACGGCAGCCAGCCGATCGGCGTCGCGCGCCACCAGCAGGAGGTCGTAGCCCCGGGCAGCCAGTTTCCGGGCAAAGACGGCCCCGATGCCGGAGGAGGCACCGGTGACGAGGGCGAGAGGGCGGGAGGGCATGCGACCAATATCGCTGCCCCATGGTGGGCGGACAGGGCACCGACCCGCCACTTCAGCTATTTTTCCAGCTTGGCAGTCCCCGAACCATCCACACCCATTGGGAGTCCCTGCGGTGAAGATCGCCGTGTGCATCAAGCGCGTTGCCGACATGGGCGCGCGGTTCCAGATCGGCGCCGATGGCGCCTCGGTGTCCGACGCGGGCATCAAGTTCGACATCAGCGATTTCGACGAGTGGGCCGTCGAGGCCGCCCTCCAGCTCAACGAAAAGCATGGCGGCGGTGAGGTCACCGTCATTTCGCTCGGCCCGACGGCCGCGCAGGAGACCATCCGCAAGGCACTCGCGATGGGGGCCGACAAGGGCGTGCACCTCCAGGCCGACACCATCCCGTTCGATGGCTTCGCGATCGCCGAAGCACTGGCGGCCGAGCTGAAGGACGGGGGCTACGACCTCATCATGTTCGGGCGCATCGCCGTCGACAGCGCCGCCGGTGTGACCGGCGCGATGGTCGCCGAACTGCTCGGCCTGCCCTGCGTGACCGCCGTGTCCAAGCTCGAGATCAGCGGCGCCGCCGGCACCGCCGAGCGACAGGTGGAAGGTGGCGTCGAAACGCTGGCGTTCCCGCTGCCCGCCCTCTGCACCATCGACCAGGGCCTCGTCACGCAGGCGCGGTATCCGAGCCTCAAGGGCATCATGGCCGCCAAGAAGAAGCCGCTCGAAAGCAAGCCGGCACAGCTTGGCGCCATCTCGGTCAGCGTGCGCAAGATGGAGCTGCCCCCGGAGCGCTCCGCCGGACGCATCGTGGGTGAAGGTGCGGCCGCCGTTCCCGAACTGATCCGACTCCTCCAGACCGAAGCGAAGGTGCTCTGAGCATGGCAAACAACATTCTGGTGGTGGCCGAGACGCGCGGCGGTGACGTGCGCAAGGTCGCGCTCGAAGTGGTCACCGCGGCCCGCGCGCTGGCGGATGGTCTCGGTGGTTCGGTGCACGCGATGGTGTTCGGCGCCGCCGGCATCGGCAGCGTCGCGCCGAAGCTCGCGGCCGTCGGCGCCGACGGCGTGCTTGTCGTCGAGCACGAAGGGCTCGCGACCTACAATGCGGAAGCGGTGGCGGCCACCGTCGCGGCACAGATCACGAGCGGCGGCTACCGTGCCGCGCTGTTCGGTGCCAGCGTCATGGGGCAGGACCTTGCACCGCGCGTCGGTGCCAAGCTGCGCGTGGGTGTCGCCGCCGATGTGATGTCGGTGGTGGCCGATGGCAGCGATATCGTCGTGCGTCATCCGATGAACACCAACAAGCTGATCGCCACCATGGTGCTGTCGGCCTCGCCGGCGCTGGTCAGCGTGCGTCCCGGTGCGGTGAACGTCGGCACGGATGCAAAGGCCGGCACCGTGCAGACGGTCGCGCCCGCCATGGATCCGTCGGCCGGGCGTGTGAAGGTCACGGGGGTGACGCTCGGCGGTGGTGCGAAGCTCGACCTTGCCGAAGCACCGGTGATCGTCAGCGGCGGTCGCGGTCTCAAGGCTGCCGAAAATTTCTCACTCTGCGAGGATCTGGCCACCGCCTTCGGCAACGCGGCGGTCGGTGCCACACGCGCCGTGACCGACGATGGCTGGCGTCCGCACAGCGACCAGATCGGCCAGACGGGGCGTCAGGTGAGCCCGGATCTGTATGTGGCGGTGGGCATCAGCGGCGCCATCCAGCACATCGCCGGCATGCGCAACTCGAAGACGATCGTCGCGATCAACAAGGACAAGGACGCGCCGATCTTCAAGGTTGCGGACTATGGTATCGTGGGTGACGTATTCGACGTGATGCCGGCGCTGACGGCCGCAGTGAAGGCGGCCAAGGCACAGGGCTGACCGACGGGCATGCAGGTCAACTGGGCGGGCGTGGTCGCAACGACCGCGCCCGCCCGGTAGCTTTTCCGGTTGCCGCCGGCGCGCATCCCGCGCCGCACCCCATTGGCTCCACCGACCTGGAATTTCCATGTCCGGACAGAACATCGCGTTCCTCTTCGTCCTGCTCGCTGCGCTGGGTTTCTTCAGCTACAACATCCAGCGCCTCGTCAGCTACCTGAAGGTCGGCACGCACGACAACCGGCTCGGCAAACCAGGGAAGCGCACCTGGAACCTGCTGACGATCGGCTTCGCACAGACGAAGATCCTGCGTGAGTGGGGCGCGGGACTGTCGCATGCCTCGGTGTTCTGGGGATTCCTCGTGCTCACGGCCGGCACGGCCGAGATCCTGCTGAACGGTGTCTGGCCGGCGTTCAGCTACGAAGCGATGCTGCCGCGCCCGATCTGGCAGCTGTTCATGCTCAGCCAGGAACTCTTCGCACTGGTGGTGCTGGTGGCCGTGAGCTGGCTGCTCTGGCGCCGGATCATGGCACCGCCGAAGCGCCTGCAGGGCAAGGAGATCCACAACACCGAAGCGATCGTGATCCTGTGCGTGATCGCCTCGCTGATGCTGACGCTCTACACCACCGGCGCCTTCGACTACGCCGCTGATCCGGCGGTGCGCAGCACCGAGTACGGCTGGTTCCGCCCGATCTCGACGGCGCTCGGCAGCACCATGGTGAACGTCGGCGGCACCCACACGGCGTACACCATCAGCTGGTGGTCGCACGCACTGCTGGTGCTCGGCTTCCTCAACTTCCTGCCGTACTCCAAGCACCTGCACGTGGTGAGCTCGCTGATCAACGTCTGGTTCAGCAACACCAGCGGCCCCGGTCAGGTGGGTGTGATGAAGGCGATGGACCTCGAGGCCGAGGTGGAGCAGTTCGGCGCGAGCGACGTGGATCACCTCACGTGGAAGAACCTGCTCGACGGCTACAGCTGCACCGAGTGCGGTCGCTGCACGGCGGCGTGCCCGGCCAACATCACCGGCAAGCCGCTCAGCCCGCGCAAGATCGTGGTCGACACCCGCAAGCGCCTGATGGAGAAGGCACCGCTGCTGGTGGGTGAACTGGACGTGCCGGGCAGTGCCACGGCGCTGATGGGAATCGAGGGCGCACAGGCGGCGATGGGTAACGTGCTGCTCGACAACTACATCACCGAAGGCGAACTCTGGGCCTGCACCAGCTGCCGCGCCTGCGTGACCGAGTGTCCGGTGAGCATCGACCAGCTCGACATCATCAACGAGCTCCGTCGCGGCCTGGTCCTGAACGAAGGGCGCTTCCCTGAAGAGGTGCAGCCGACGTTCGAGTCGCTCGAGACCAACGCCTCACCGTGGGCGTTCAGCCCCGCCGATCGTGCGCAGTGGAGCGAAGGGCTAGACATTCCGACCTACGCCGAGGTGTTCGCCGACGGGAAGCGTCCCGACATCCTCTTCTGGGTGGGCTGCATGGGCAGCTTCGACGATCGTGCCAAGAAGATCACCGTGGCGTTTGCGCGCATCCTGCAGGCGGCCAACATCGACTTCGCGATCCTCGGTCAGGAAGAGACCTGTCACGGCGACCCGGCCCGCCGCCTTGGCAACGAATACCTCTACCAGATGCTGGCCAAGGGCACCATCGAGACGCTCGATCGCTACGAGGTGAAGACGATCGTCACCTTCTGCCCGCACTGCTTCCACCAGATGGGCAACGAGTTCCCGCAGCTCGGTGGCAACTACGAAGTGATCCACCACGCCACGTACATCGAGCGGCTGCTCGACGCCAACCTCGTGCCGCTGAACACGGAGCATGGCAAGCAGCTGACGATGACCTACCACGACAGCTGCTACCTGGGTCGCTACAACGACGTGTACGATGCCCCGCGCGAGACGCTGCGTCGTGCCCTGCCGGTGCTGAACCTCGTCGAACCCGCACGCACCAGGGACCGCGGTCTCTGCTGCGGCGCCGGCGGTGGTCGCATGTTCATCGACGAGAAGGAAGGGAAGCGCATCAACATCGAACGGACCGAGGAGCTGGTGGCCACGGGCGCCGAGACGATCGCGGTGGCCTGTCCGTTCTGCATGACCATGATGACCGACGGCGTCACCGCGCTCGGCAGCGGCGTGACGGTGCAGGACATCAGCGAAGTCGTCGCATCGCAACTTGCATCGGCGCGCGTCTGAGCTGCTGAAGAGCAACTACTCAAACGCAAAGTCGCAAAGTCGCAAAGACGCAAAGGCGCAAAACTGCACGCGCGTGGATCAAGGTCGTCGCCGAACCCTCGTATCTTTCTGGAATCAGCGAAAGCAGTTGCTGTTCCCCCAAGAGTTTTCTTACGATGCAGGCCGGCGCCCGCATGTCGTTCCGGTCAGCCGCGCTGTTTGGCGTCTTGGCAACGTTGCGCCTTTGCGTTTCTGCAGTTGCAGTTGCCGTGCTGCAACAAGTGCAGGTCAGCGCGTGATGCGGTACAGCGACACGGTGTGCACGTGCGCGCCGGCCTCGATCGGGACTTTCGCCACCGTCTCGCAGCCGAGCGCATGGCTCGCGCACCAGTCGGAGAGTGACGCGGCGCCGGCGCGGCCTGGATCGGCGATCCAGCCTTCACCGTGTGGCCCCAGCGACTGAGCCATGACGCGTGCGATCAACGGGGCGTTGCGCTGTTCGTAGAGCACGTCGGAGGCCACGATCAGGTCGAAGGGGCGCAGGTCGGAAGGCCAGCTGTTCCAGTCGGCGCAGCGTGCTGTGACGTCGGCCTGTGTGTTCCGCCACGCGTTCACACGCGCGAAAAGTGGTGAGTCGGCGTAGTAGTCGCTGGCCGTGACGGTGAAGCCCGCACGCGCTGCGGCGGTGGTCACGACGCCGCTGCCGCAGCCGAGTTCCAGCATCGTGCGTCCCCCGCCGCGCAACCCGCGCAGAAAACGCGCGAGCACCACCGACGACGGCCAGAGATCGGCCCAGTACGGCAGGCGATCATCCACCGCAAAATCCTGCTCTGAGATCAGCTCGTCGGAGTTGGCCGGATGAAGGATCTGCACCACCTCGTCGACGGCGATCGTGACCGGTGACTCGATCGTGCGGAAGCGACCGCGCAGGTCGGCTTCGAGTGCATCGGGCGTCAGAATGTCCAGAGATCCGCCGGCAGAGGAGTGCGGGGCTGGAGCAGCATCGCGCGCGCCGTGGTCCCCGCTGCAAGATACGATACATCGTGTGGCACGATCAGCAGCGCAGAGGCCGCAACCAGTGAGGTCAGCAGTCCGGAACCCTGCGGCCCCGTCAGCGTCGCCACACCGGCGTCATCCACCACGGCGCGCAGGAAGTGCGTCAGGCCGCCCGGTGTCGTGACCGCTTCGCCGAGCGTCACGGCAATGGTCTCGCGGAAGAGATCGTGGCGCGCGCCCATGCGTCGCAGCGCCGGCCGCACGAACAGCTCGAACGTGACCACCGCCGACACCGGATTGCCCGGCAGCCCGAACCACGGCCGGTCATGCAACAGGCCGAATCCGAACGGACCACCCGGCCGCATGCGCACACGCCAGAAATCGAGCGATGCGCCCAGCCGTTGCACCACGTCCCGCGTGTAGTCGAACGCGCCGACGCTGATGCCACCACAGGTGATCAGCGCATCGTACGGCGGCGCCTGCAGGATGCGATCGGCGATCGACACCGGATCGTCGGGCGCAATCCCCAGGTCCACCACCTCGCCTCCGGCCTCGACCACGGCTGCCGCGAGTGTGTAGCCGTTGGTGTTGATGATGCGTCGGCCCGCGAGCACCTCGCCGAAGGCATCGACATCCACCAGCTCGTTGCCCGACGTCAGGATCGCGACGCGTGGTTTCCGCGCGACGGTCAGGCTGCGGCGCCCGTTGGCGGCGGCGAGCCCCACATGTGGTGGCCGCAGCAGCATGCCCGGTTCGAGCACCACGCGGCCGGCCATGAAGTCCTCACCACTCGGCCGGATGTTGCGGTGCATGTCGCGATCGTTGTGGAACTGCACCGACGCCGAACCGGCATCGGAATCCTCGACCCGCACCACGCTGTCGATGCCGTCGGGGAGCGGCGCACCGGTCATGATGCGCCACGCCGTGCCACGCATCACCGACACCGGCGGCTGATCACCTGCGGCGATCGTTCCGATGACCGGAAGCATGACCGGCGTGGCCGACGTTGCGCCGCGTACGTCATCGGCGTACAAGGCATAACCATCCATGGCACTGTTGCGAAACGCGGGATGTGAATACGCGGCCGCGACCGTCTCACGCAGCACGGAGCCCACCGCATCACGCAGCGGTACCGTGTCATCGCCGACCTCGCGCACTGCACCAAGGATCCGTGCGATCGCCTCCTCCACCGGAAGCCGATCGCTCACGGCGCGCTCCGGCGCAGGCTGACCAGCCGCTCCACCAATACCTCCGCCGCCCGGTCCACCTCGCGGTTGGATACCGAATGGTTGTTGGCGATGATCGAAAAGAGCAGCAGTTCACCATCCGCGGTGGTGACGTACCCCGACAACGCACGCGCCTTGTCGATGGTCCCGGTTTTCGCCTGCACCCGTCCCGGCGGCAGGCTCAGCATGCGTGAGCGCAGCGTTCCCTCCATGCCCGGAACCGGCAACGCCTCGCGGTAGCGCGCAAACACCGGCATACGCCGCATGGCATCCAGCACCTGCACGATGGCCCGCGGCGTGAGGTAGTCGTGTCGCGACAGGCCGCTGCCGTCGCGGATGGCGCGCGCGTCGTCACGCACACCCCAGTCGCGCAACTGACGCTCCACCACCGCACGTCCGCTGTCGGGGATGCCGACGCCGGTCTTCTCCAGCGCCAGCGTCCGATACAGCATCTCGGCAATCTGGTTCTGCGACGGCTTCTGCATCGCCGGCAACACCTCGGCGAGCGTCGCAGACGTCAACACGACCACCGTGTCGCCGCGCTGCACCGGCACCCGTGCACCGCGCACCCGGATGTCGGCGCGGCCAAGCGCCGCCGTCACGGCCGCGAGGTAGGTGGCGCGGACATCGGGCTGCGCCGCGGTGAACGTGGTCGAATCACCGGCCGCAATCGATCCCTGCACCGTGATGCCGGACACGGCCGCCGAGTCGCGCCACCAGGTGAGTTCAGGTGGTCCCGAGCCGGCGGCGCGAACCGTGACGGAGGAATGTGTGGCAGGCGCGCTGCGCAGCGGCGTCGTCGTCACACACGCCGCGCGCGCGGCGCGGGCACAGCCGCGCACGTGCACACTGGTGAACCCTTCGTTGAAGAGGAGTTCGGCCACGCCGGCACCGTAGTCGAAATCGAGATCATCCCAGTCCCAGCCGAAGCCGTGGGGGCTGCCGGAAAAGGCGCGACTCTCACTCGCACGGATGCGCCCCTCGATGCGCCCGATGCCCGCCGCGCGCATCGCCATGACCAGCGGGTCGAACGCGACCAGTGGGTCGTTGCCGCGCATCGCCTCCGACAGGCTCGGATCACCGCGGCCCTCCACCACCAGATCGCCGCGCAGCACGCCGTTCACCACCGGGCCGGTGCGCGTGAACGTCGTCGTCCAGCGGAAGTCGGGGCCGAGTTGTGCAAGTGCGACGGCCCCGGTGATCAGCTTCATGTTCGACGCCGGCAGCGCGAGCTTGTCAGCGTCGTGCGCGGCCAGCGTGTCACCACGCTCCGGTGCCACGATCAGGATGCCCCAGTGCATGTTGGCGAACTGCGGCAGCGAGGTGAGCGAATCGGTCAGGGCCTGCAGTGGCGCAGGTGGTGCCGCTGCCTCGATGTGAACCGGTACCGTCGCCGGTGCAGCCACGGGCCGTGGCGTGGCTGCAGGCGGCACGGTGGTCGTGGCACAGGCAGCCAGCAGCGGCACCGTCAGCAGCGCGACGAGTGGCGCACAGCAGACTCCACTCACACGGAGGCGCGAAGTCACGGAGCGGTGGGCGAGGGGTGGGTGGCGCACCATCGTTGCGCCAGTTCGAGATCGTCGAGGGTGTTCACATTCAGGAAGATGCGAGCGGCGTCGCCGGCTGCGAGGTGCCTGTCGATGTGCCATTCCGTCCCGGCGAGGGCACCCGGCAGCGTGTGCGCCGAGCGGTCATCGCTGAACTCGAGGATTTCCGTGACCGCCTTCACCGACGCTGCCCGCTGATATGCCGCGCACAACGGCTCGAACGAAAAATCTGCATGAGTCGGCACACAGCAACGGGCACCGCGATCCACCACCGTGGCCAGTTCGTCGAGCAACGCGGCGGTGACGAACGGCATGTCCCACGCACAGACGATCACCGTCTCGTACGAGGCGCACACGCACGCCGTGGCCAGTGCGCTCAGGCCACCGCGAAAGTCGTGGACGTCCGTCACCACGCGACACGACGGAAACCAGTCGGCGGCCCGCGGATCGTTCGATGCCACGAGCACCTCGTCGCACACCTCGCGCAACGCGCCCAGCGGCCGGTCGGCCAGGCGCGCGCCGGCAAACGGCGCGAGCCCCTTCGGCGTGCCGAACCGTGCACTGGCGCCGCCCGCGAGCAGCACCCCGCTGCGCCGACGCAACCGCACGTCAGGCCGGTGCGCGCGTGGTCCGTCCGGTCATCGCCGTCCGAATTCGCGCACCAGGCCCAGCGTCATCATCGTGTTCCGGACCCAGTCGCTGTTGCTGTTGGCGCCCACGATGCGCGGAATGTTCGGCGTCGAGTCGCGGAACGACTGCGGAAACCGCACGCTGTAGAAGCGGTTGGTGATGTCGGCGCGCAGGGTCCAGCGCGAGGTCACCGGCGCGAACTTGATGCCGATGCCCCCGGAAGGAGCGAAGCGACTGCCGAACACGAAGTTCGATGAATCGGTGGCACTGCCGTTGCCCACGGCGAAGCCGGCACCGGCCGTCACGTACGGCACCAGCGAACGCCAGCTCTTGTTGCCGGTCACACGCAGCGTGAACGCCGCATCGAGAAAGTAGAGCCCTTCCGATCGTGTGCCACCAACACGGTTGGCCAATGGGAGCCCCGGCTGCAGCTGGTCGCGCGTGGCGCCCTGGCGCATCAGGATGCCGGTGAAGTCGAGTGGGCTGCTCCCCAGCGGAATGTCGTAGCGTGCACCGAACGCCAGACCGCCACGCGGCGCGGCGCCGGCGATGTCCCTGCCGCCGAAGGTGAGTCCGCTCAGCAACGTCACCTGCTGACGCTTCTCGACATCACGGAACGGGCTCGCGGCCGGTTGCGACCCGACATCTTGCGCCTGCAGCGACGAGACGGCGGCACTGAGCAGTGCGCCGACGATCAGGTGGCGCGCGTTCATGCCGTCACCGGCGTCAGGCGCAACGAACGGCCCGACATCTCCGACGGCACGGTCAGGCCGAGGAGTTCGAGTACCGTGGGACCGACATCACACAGGGCACCGCCCGCGCGCAGCGGAACGGCACCATCAGGATCGACGATGATCAAGGGAACGGGATTGGTGGTATGTGCCGTGTGCGGTGCCCCGGTGAGCGGGTCGACCATCACGTCGGCGTTGCCATGATCGGCAGTGAAGATCACGCGGGCACCGCCCTGCCCGGCAGCGGTGAGGATGCGACCGATGCACGCATCGACGGTCTCCACGGCGGCGATCGCCGCCGCCAGTGACCCGGTGTGCCCGACCATGTCGCAGTTCGCGAAATTGCACAGCATGAAGTCGTACTGGCGCGTCTCCAGTGCCGCCACGAGACCGTCGCAGATGCCGGCCGCACTCATCGACGGCTGCAGGTCGTAGGTCGCCACCTGCGGGCTCGGCACCATGCGACGCTCCTCGCCCGCGAACGGCGATTCGCGCCCGCCGTTGAAGAAGAACGTCACGTGCGGATACTTCTCCGTCTCGGCCGTGCGCAGCTGCGTCATGCCGGCGGCGGCGATCACTTCACCGACCATGTTCGTCAGCTGCGCCGACGGGAACGCCACCGGATAGGTGAACGTGGGGTCATACTCCATCATCGTCGTGATCGACAGGCGCGGACGGGCGCTGATATCGAAGCCCGTGAACGTCGGCGACGTGAGCGCGTCACACAGCTGGCGCATGCGATCGCTGCGGAAGTTGAAGCAGATCACCACGTCGCCGTCGGCCAGCCGCGGTGTCAGCGCGCCGCTGTCGTCATGCAGCACCATCGGCTCGATGAACTCGTCGGTGGTGCCGCCGGCGTATGCGGCCTGCAGCGCCGCGCCCACGGCGCTGGCCGTGGTCTCGGTGCCGTGCCCGGCGACCATCGCGCGGTACCACTTCTCGGTGCGCGGCCAGCGGTGATCCCGGTCCATGCCGAAATAGCGACCACCGAGCGTGGCCAGCACGGCCCGGCCGGGATATCTCGCGATCTCCGCCTGCGTCTCGGCCAGGAACCCCACGCCCGAGTTGGGCGGCGTGTCGCGCCCGTCGAGCATGCCGTGCACCGCCACCGTGCCGACCTGCTCGCGATGCGCCAGGTCGAGCAGCGCGAAGAGGTGCCGGTCCAGCGCGTGCACCCCGCCATTTCCCAGCAGCCCCACCAGGTGCAGCGTCACGCCACGTGCCGCCGCGTCACGACAGGCGGCGACCAGCGCCTCGTTGCGGAAGAACGACCCTGAGTCGATCGCGCTGGCGATCCGTACCAGGTCCTGCTCCACCACACGACCGGCGCCGAGGTTCATGTGGCCGACCTCGCTGTTTCCCATCTGCCCCTCCGGCAGTCCTACCCGGCGACCACTCGCCTCGAGGAGCGTGTGGGGCAGCGAACCCATCAGCCGGTCCCAGTTCGGTGTCTCGGCGAGCAGGATCGCATTGGCCGTGGGATCGTCGCGATACCCCCAGCCGTCGAGCACGACGAGGCAGACAGGACGGGCAGAATGCGCAGACATGGATGCAGGATGGGGCAGGGTAGTAATGTCGTGGATATGGCTTTCGCTGAATGTACCCCCCGCCGATGGGCACTACCATTGAACGCACGCCATTCCGTGGCTGGCTACACGCTCGCGCTGCTGGTGTTTCTCCCGGTGGCGGGCGCCCTTGCCGCGCAGAGGCCCGCCGACTCCGTCGCGGCACCCCGGTTCATCAGCCCCGCCACCGTCCCGCTGCGTGCGGCGGGGAGTGCGTCGGTGCGGACCGCCCCTGACGGGGCCGTGACCGGCACGATCAACACCGCCGCCACCGTGATCCCGCTGGCCCGGGAGCGGGGCTGGGTGCGCGTCCGCATGGAGGGGTGGGTCCGGGAGTCCGAGCTTCTCCCGGTCGACTCCACGCTCCGGGTTGCGCTATCGGCGGCAGACCTTCGCGCTGACCCGGAGGCGTCCAAGGGGAAACTGGTCCGCTGGAAGGTCGAGGTGCTCTCCCTGCAACGCGCCGACGCGCTGCGACGTGATCTGGCCCAGGGTGAGCCCTACCTGCTGGCCCGCGGTCCCGTCGGCGAAAACGCCATGCTCTATCTCGCCCTGCCCGCAGCACTCGTGAACGATGCCAAGGCGATCTCGCCGCTCACGATCGTCCAGATCACGGCCCGTGTGCGCACCGGACGGTCGGCACCGACCAACGTGCCGATTCTCGACATCGAGACCCTCAGCATCCCATGAGCGCCGTCGCCGCACGCCGCCGGGGCGGGGTCATTGGGTACGTCCTGGTGGCGATCGTCACCGTGGGAGCACTCGCCGCCATTCCCTATCTGCGCTCGCAACGCACCGCGCTGCTGCGTGACGCGGCGGCGATCCGGGCGGAGCTGCCCACCAACAGCGCGCGGCTCGATTCGCTGAACGGCGCGGTCTCCGAGGCGGCGGCCACGCTGGCGCTGGAGAAGGCCCGTGCCGGGGCGCGGGCTGAGCCGAAGCTGCACCTCGTCATCGCCGTCGACAGCGGGACGGTGGCATTGATGCGTGACGGCATCACGCTCCGGACCATGTCGGCGCGGTTCACCGGAACCCCGGAACGTGGCACACACACCATCACCGGCATCGCGGTCAGGCCGGTCGCCAGCCTCGCACTCACGGTCGATTCCACCGGCCAGCGGATCACGGGTGCGCCGGTCGACTCCACCGTGGAGCGAATCACGCTCAGCGACGGCACCGTGCTCGAAGGCGGCGATGCCGAAGCAGTACTGCTCGGCGGCGTGGAAATTGCCCAAGGTCCCCGCATGATCCTGCTCTCGCGTCGCGATTTTGCCGCCATCCGCCCGAACCTCGTCAAGGGGATGACGGCGGTGCTGTTCTGATGGGTACCGCACCGGGATTCTTCGCCGGCTGGTCGGGCCGGATTGCCACGCTGGTGGCCGTCGCGGCCATCGGTGCAGCCGCGTGGGAGGCACAGCAGTTCTGGTCGGCCCAACAGGCGCGGAGCGCCGCCGAGGCAGCCGGGGGGCAGGTTGCCGCTGACATCGGTGCACGCCGGACGACGCTGGCGACGCTCGGCGATTCGATCGAGCGTGTCCGGCGCACGGGCGCCCCGGCAACCGGGAAACCGGTGCTCGTCGTCAGCCTCGCCGACAATCGTGTCTGGGTGCGTGAGGGCAACACCGAGCTGTTCACCACACGCGTGGCCAGCGGCAGCGGTCGCACGCTGCTCGGCTCGGGTCGCAACCAGAAGTACAAGTTCGATACGCCGCGCGGCAAGCTCACGGTGCTCAGCAAGGAGACGACGCCGGCGTGGGTGCCACCGGAGTGGCACTTCGTCGAACAGGCGGGAAAGCGCGGCCTTGGTATCCTGCGCATGAAGCGTGGACAGGTGATTCGCGTCGCAGACGGAGTCATCACCACACGCGGAAGTGAACTCGTGAAGCGGCACCGCGACGGCAGCGAGCAGACGCTGACCGCCAGCGATGGGAAAGAGCTCGTCGCAGGCGGACGGATCATCATTCCGCCCGGTGGCAACAACGCCCGGCGCTACAAGGAAGTGCTGGGCACCCATCGCCTGAACCTCGGCGACGGCTACGCACTGCACGGCACCAATGCGCCGAATACCATCGGGCGCAGCGTGAGCCATGGCTGTGTGCGTCTCCGCAACGAGGACATCGAAACGTTGTATCGCATGATTCCGGTTGGCGCGTCGGTCTACATCTACTGACGGGAGCGTACACGCATGGCGATGGTACGTGCGCTCTGCCTCCTGCCGCTGGCCCTTGGTGTGCTCGCGGCGTGCGCGACGACCGGGTCAGGTGGGCGGTGCCGCAGTGAGTTTCCGGGCGACGACCTCGCCCGGCTGGCTGTGGTTGCTGACTCGGTCGGTGCCGCCATCGTGCTATCGGTGGACACGATGGCCGACCGTCCGCGCCAACTGCTGCAGGGCATCGTGAATCGTGTGGTGGTGCAGGAACAGTGCGGTGCGATGCGCACCGCTGACCAGTTGCGTGATGCCGCGACCGCGGCGCTCGCCGCGCGTACGCTCGGCACGCCCGTCGTGGAGCGCGCGTACACCTGGTCGCGGGCGGCGGTGGTGGCGGACAGCTCGGATCGTCGCAACTGGCGCGTGATGGCGGCTGCGTGGGACCAGCTGCAGGTGCTGCAGCGGAAGCCCCAGTGGTTCGCGACCGTCGTGACGTGTGCGTCGCCAGTGCTCGGGCGGTGCAGTCTCGCGCCGCTCGACTCGTCGGTCGTCAGTGACGCGCAGCGCGTCGAACTCGGTCTGGCCACGCTCCTGCAGCAGCGACGGTACGTCGATTCGCTCAACCGGGCGCGCAGCAGCCAGCCCTGAGCTCCCGCTGAACGACTGGTCAGTGCTGTTTCGGTCGATGACATGTTCCTCGTGGCCGACTGATGCTGTCGAAGTGGAACGTGTCGAGGTGCGTATTTCTGCGCTGACGGGGTATGGAGCGTTATCATGCGACACATGCACACGGACCATTCGTCTCCGTCGACGTCCCCGGACACTGCAGCCGCTGGGGTGGCGCCTAGGCCGACACCGATCGGGTTGCTCGGCATCGGCGGCGCCGACGCGTCGGGGCACGACGAGCGTCCGCTGATCACGGAGCCGCCTCGCCACTGGCGATTCGCGAAGTACGCGCTGGGTGTCGTGGTGCCGGTCGGTGCGTTGTTCGCCGCGCATCGGCTCAGTGAGCCCGAAGGCTTCGATGTCGTCGAGACGAACACGCCGTCGGCGGCGGCTGTCGCGCCGATGACGTCGATCTCGCCGGCCGGCGACATCGTCATCCGGGAGCCGCGTCCACCGGCGCGGCTCTTCCGGGCCGATGCATTCGGGCACAGCGGCGCAGTGCGCGTCAGGATCACCTTGCCGAACGAGCCGGTGGACCTGCCGATCGAGTTCGGCGGCAGCACGGCGCTGGTGGAGGCGCAGTGGATCGCATTCGACGGCAAGGCCGATGATGCGCCCTTTGTGTGGCCGCAGGATGGTCTCGTGCGCGCCCCCGCGCGCCCCGGCTCGTTCTGGCTGGTGTTGTCACGTGGTGGTGTCGCCGACACCATCGGCGATCTGGCGCTGCTGGTGGAGCATCCGATGCCGAACGCACGGGCCACCGGGATCAACGGGTATCACATGGGGCGCTGGCCGCGCGCCGCGGATGCACTGGTGCCGCGCGGGTTCGTCGAAGTCACCGAGCGCACCAGCGACTTCCCGCTCTCGCCGCATCTGCGCATGAGCGACTTCATCGTGCATGACGGACAGCGTGACTACCCGAAGTACCTGCACGTGCGTGAGGCGTTGCTCGACAAGATCGAACTGACCGTGAACGAGATCGCACGGATGCGTGGGCGATCGCCCGGCGATGTGACGCTCAACGTCGTCAGCGGCTTCCGCAGCCCATCACACAACGGCGGGCTCTCGGGTGCGGCGCAGGACAGCCGCCACATGTACGGCGACGCCGCCGACATCGGCATCGATGCCAACAACGATGGCCGCCTCACGGAGATCGACGCCCGACTCGTTGCCGCGGCGGCCGAAGTGGTCGAGCGCAAGTATCCCGACCTCGTCGGCGGCATCGGCCTGTACATCAATGCCGACGGCGGTGGATGGCCCTACGTCCACATCGACGTCCGCGGTCGGCGCGCCCGCTGGCGCGGTGGTGTCCGTCGGGGTGCCCCGGTCGACTCGTTGCCGGCCGACGCCAGCTTCGACTCGGTGCAGGCCGCCGTGGACGCCGCCACGCCACCAGCACCATCTCCATCGGGCACGCCGCCGGCACGGAAGCCCTGACACCGGGGGCTCGCGCCAGCAGTAGTGTGGGGTGACCGTCGCCGCCTCGATCCGTTCGCGCCCTGAACGACGCCCGGGCGCCGGGGTACCATTCCTGACCGTCCCGATCACACCGCCAAACGACACCATGCCGCTCAGCCCTTATCTGCGGGACCGCCTGCTCGCGAAGTTCGAGACCATGACCGACGAGCGCGCCTTTCAGGTGCTCGACTACGTCGAGTTCCTGGAGTCCAAGTACAGCCGACAGGAAGCACCCACCGGCGCCGCCGGGCTGCTGTTCAAGTTGCAGGAGACCGTCGAGGACGGCTTGCGCGCCGGCAAGGTGTCGGCCAGCAGCGTTGCCGAGACACTCGGCTTCATGCAGAAGGCCGTTGGTGTGTTGAGCGGCGTTGCTGCGGCGGGGCAGAGTGTGGCCAATGATCTGGCGGGTGCCGCCACCCGTGCCGCGCGGGCGGCCGGCGGCGAGCCGCCGGTGCCGCCGCCACAGTCGGGTGCAGGCGAAGGACCGGTCCGGTGAGCGAGCGGAGCGAGGAGCGCACGCGGCGACGGCTCGGCATTCCCGACGCAGGCCGCGGCGCGGTGCCGCCGGTCGAGACGGCCGGGGCAGGGCCGTGGGTTCCGCCGGGCGACGACCGCCCGGTCGGTGGTCCGCGCACCGGAGCGAAGCGCACGGTCACCGGCGCCATTCGCGACATTCCGCACTACCTGCGCTTGCTCTGGGGGCTCGCCCGCGATTCGCGCGTGGCGGCCCTGGACAAGGTGCTGGTCCTGGCCGCAGCGCTCTACATCGTCAGCCCCATCGACGTCATCCCCGATTTCATCCCGTTCCTGGGGCAGGTGGACGATCTCTACCTGCTCATTCTGGCGCTGCAGCGGATGGTGAGCCGGGCCGGTCGCGCGGTCCTGGCCGACCACTGGACCGGCGATCCGGGCGCGCTCAGCAGCCTGAACCTCTCGGCGACGCTGGCGGCAGCGGCGTTCTTCCTGCCTCCGAGTATCCGGAAGCGGGTGCGGCGCGCTCTCCGAGGCTGAGACCAACGGGGCGGGACGCAGGCAAATCCGAGGGCGGCCCTCCCACCGATGGCCGCCCTCGCTATTTTCCGTGATGGCAACCACGTCTCGCCCCCCGATCTCCTCCCCCGTCCGCGGCAGCATTGCGCCCGACGGCCAGTCCACTGCCCAGGTCGGTCGCATGCGCGTGCGCGAGGACGACGCCCTCACCTTCGACGATGTCCTGCTGGTGCCGCGGCACTCGCTCACACATCCCAAGGACGTCCGCACCTCCAGCCGATTCACCACCGGCATCACGCTCAACGTGCCACTCATCGCCGCCGCGATGGACACGGTCACCGAGAGCGAGATGGCGATCGCGATGGCCAGGGCCGGCGGCATCGGCGTGGTGCACAAGAACATGTCGATCGACCGGCAGAGCGCCGAGATCGACCGCGTGAAGCGCTCCGAAAGCGGCATCATCCGCAATCCGATCACGCTCACCCCAGAGGCGTCGCTGCGTGAAGCGGTGGCGCTGATGCATCGCTTCCGCATCAGCGGTGTGCCCATCGTGGATGCTGACGGGAAGCTCGTCGGCATTCTCACCAACCGCGACCTGCAGTTCGAACGTGCACTCGATCGCCCGGTGCAGGATGCGATGACGAAGGATCGCCTCGTCACCGCCGCCATCGGCACCACGCTCGACGAGGCCGAACGCATCATGGGCGAACGTCGCGTGGAGAAGCTCCCCGTCGTGGATGCCAACGGCGTGCTGCATGGCCTGATCACGGTGAAGGACATCCACAAGCGCCGCCAGTTCCCGAACGCCAACAAGGATTCGCAGGGCAGCCTGCGCGTGGCGGCGGCGATTGGTGCCGGTGGCGACTATCTGGAGCGTGCCCGCGCGCTGATCGATGCCGGTGCCGACGTGCTCTGCATCGACACGGCGCACGGACACAGTGACGGCGTGCTGCAGGCCACCTCGAAGGTGCGCCACGCCTTTCCCGACGCGCAGCTGGTGGTGGGCAACATCGCCACGCGTGACGGGGCGGCCGCACTGGTGGAGCGTGGCGTGAATGCCGTGAAGGTGGGCGTCGGTCCCGGATCGATCTGCACCACCCGCGTCGTGACGGGGGTGGGCGTGCCACAGCTGACCGCCATCTTCGATGCCATCGAGGGCGCCGGCGACGTGCCGGTGATCGCCGACGGCGGCATCAAGTATTCCGGTGACATCGTCAAGGCGCTGGCCGCCGGCGCCTCCAGCGTGATGATGGGATCCATGCTGGCCGGCACCGAGGAGAGCCCGGGCGAGACGATCCTGCTCGAGGGTCGCCGCTTCAAGACCATCCGCGGGATGGGCTCGCTCTCCGCCATGCAGGACGGCAGCGCCGATCGCTACTTCCAGGACGGCGAGATGAGCGCCCGCAAGCTGGTCCCCGAAGGCATCGAGGGCCGCGTGCCGTACAAGGGCCCCGTCGCGGACGTGCTGTTCCAGATGGTGGGCGGGCTGCGCAGCGGCATGGGCTACGTGGGCTGCGGCACCATCGATGACCTCCGCACCGAGAGCCAGTTCGTGCGCATCACGTCGGCCGGACTCCGTGAAAGCCATCCCCACGACGTGACCATCACCCGCGAGTCGCCGAACTACACCAAGTAGGCCGCTCGCCACGGGGGATGGTGAGGGGATCGTGAGGTCTGCCGCAGCGCGATTGACTTCCCTTGTGCAGCCGTGTGACCTTGCGGCGTCTATTTGCACCCCCGTCCGCTGACGGGGGTGTCCTCATTCCCCCTGACGTGCAGGCCCCATGGGACTCTGGTCCAGAAAGAGCATTTCCGCGCTGCAGGCTGAGGCGGGCAGTGATTCCGCAGGGCTCAAGCGCACCCTGGGAGCGCTGAACCTCACCATGCTCGGGATCGGGGCCATCATCGGCGCCGGCATCTTCGTGTTGACCGGCACGGCGGCCGCGAATTTTGCTGGCCCGGGTGTCTCGCTCTCCTTCGTGCTGGCCGGTCTGGCCTGCCTCTTCGCGGGGCTCTGCTACGCCGAGTTCGCGTCGATGATTCCGATCGCCGGCTCCGCGTACACGTACAGCTACGCCACCATGGGCGAAGGCGTGGCCTGGTTCATCGGGTGGAATCTGGTGCTCGAGTACCTGTTTGCCGCCGCCACGGTGGCCGTGGGCTGGTCGGGGTACTTCAGCGCGATGCTGGCATCAGCGGGTGTCCACATTCCCGCCGCGTTCGCCTCGGCGCCGCTCACGGTCGAAAACGGTCACCATGTGGTTCGCGCCTTCACGTGCGTTGACGGCAGTGGCGCGACGCTGATGGATGCGGCGACCAAGGCGGCGTTCACGCTGCGCGACGCGTGCACGGCGGCCGGCGGAACGCCCGTCGAAGGGCTGATCAATCTGCCCGCGGTGCTGCTCATCCTCGCGCTCACGATGCTGCTCGTGCGTGGCGTGCAGGAATCGGCCACGTTCAACAACATCGTCGTGGCGATCAAGATGGTCATCGTGCTGCTCGTGATCGGCTTCGGCTTCTTCTACGTGAACAAGGAGAACTGGACGCCGTTCATTCCCGAGATGGTCAGTAACCCCGACGGCAGCACCAGGTACGGATGGTCGGGCGTGCTCCGAGCCGCACCGGTGGTGTTCTTCTCGTACATCGGATTCGACGCCGTCTCAACCGCGGCCCAGGAAGCGAAGAACCCCCAGCGTGACCTGCCGATCGGCATGATCGCTTCGCTGCTGATCTGCACGGTCCTCTACATCCTGATGTCGCTGGTCATGACCGGACTCGCGCCCTACACGGCGCTGGGAGTTGCCCACCCGGTCTCGGCCGCCCTCGAGGCAGTGCCGGAGCTCAAGTGGCTGGAGTACCTCGTGAACGTCGGCGCCGTGGCCGGTCTGTCGTCGGTCGTGCTGGTGATGCTCATGGGTCAGCCGCGTATCTTCTTCACCATGTCGCGCGACGGCCTGCTGCCGCGGATCTTTGCGAGGGTGCACCCGAAGTACCAGACGCCGTCGGCCTCGACGTGGATCGTCGGCGCGGTCGCCATCGTCATCGCGGGCTTCTTCCCGCTCGGCCTGCTCGGCGAGCTCGTGTCGGGTGGCACACTGGCGGCATTCGCGACGGTCTGCATCGGCGTCTGGGTGTTGCGCGTGCGGTCGCCTGAACTGCAGCGTCCGTTCCGGACGCCGCTGGTGCCGCTGGTGCCGCTCCTCGGTGCTGGCGCCACGCTGTTCATGATGTACCAGCTCCCGACGCTCACCTGGCAGCTGCTGGGCGCCTGGACGGCGATCGGCATGACGACCTACTTCCTGTACGGCATGCGGAACTCGACCATCGGCAAGGCCGAGGCGGGTGGGGCGGCCTCAGGCGACTGAGTCCGGCCACCGTGCTCATTTGGCCAGCGGCGCCCGGAGACCCGGGCGCCGCTGTATTTTCATCCCATCATGCAGACGTATTCCGACATCCTCGCCGTACCGCCCGATCGCATCGACGCCATTCGCACGCTCGCTGACGGGCTGACGTCCGGCATGACCGTGGCGCTCTCCACGCACGTCAACAGCGATGGCGACGGGTGTGGCTCCGAGGCGGCGCTGTCCCGGCTGCTCGAGCACCGCGGCATCACCTGTCGCATCGTGAACCCCACGCCGTGGCCCTCCATGTTCCGCTTCCTGCTCGGCGGACCGGTGGTGGACGCCAGCGACCGTGGCGCTGCGGCACTCCGCGATCCCGACGTCGATGCCCTGCTGGTGGTGGACATCAGCGACGTGAAGCGGCTCGGTACCCTGGCCGATACCGTCCGCCAGATGACGGTGCCGCGCTTCTGTATCGACCATCACATCCCGAGCGACGAACCACCGGCGCCGGTGATCGTCGCCGATACGCGCGCGTCGGCCACCGGTGAACTCGTGTTCGATCTGGCGCAGGTGCTCGACATTCCGATCGACATGGAGACCGCCACCGCGCTCTACATCGCGATCCTCACCGACACCGGCGGCTTTCGCTTCAGCAACACCACGCCGCGCGTGCATGCCATCGCCGCGCAGCTGCTGGCGCGAGGCGTGGATCCGGAACTGATGTATCGGCGTGTGTATGCCTCGCAGAGCCCGGGGCGGGTGCGGTTGCTGGCCGAGGCGTTGCAGTCGCTGGGCGTGGAGGAAAGCACGGGGCTGAGCTGGCTGTCGCTCCCGGTGGGCGCGAAGGAACGCCACAACGTGAGCAGCGAGGAGATGGATGGCATCGTGGAGCATCCGCGATCGATCGCCGGCACGCGACTCGCCGTGTTCTTCCGTGATCTCGGACACAACCGCGTCAAGATCAGTTTCCGCAGTTCCGGCAACATCGACGTGAATGCGCTGGCCCGGCAGTTCGACGGTGGCGGCCACGCGAAGGCCAGCGGTGCGCTGGTGCACGGCTCGCTGAAGGATGTCGAGGCCCGCGTGCTCAGCGCAGCCCGCGAGGCGCTGGCCGCCACACCGCCCGACAACGTGCCGCCGTTCGCCCATGCCAGTGGCGCGGTGACCGAGTGAGGCCGCAGGCGCGATGACGGAGTTCGCCGCCGCACTGCTGCTGGCGCTGATCGCGCTCGGCGGTGCGGGGTACTGCTCGTGGCTCTACTCACGCTTCCGGAAGCCGTACTACGCCTGGTGGTCGTTCAGCTGGTTGCTGTATGCCGTGCGTGTCGGCGTCATCATCGGGTTCATCCGCACCGAGTACAGTGGCTGGCTGTTCTGGCACCAGGTGCTCACCGGCTGGACCGCGCTCGGGTTTCTGGCGGGTGGCATCAGCTTCTCGCGCGGCCTGCGATTCACGCCGAAACTCGCGCTCGCCGCCCTGTTCCCGGTGCTGTGGAGCTACATCGCGATCTTCACGCTCGACAACTTCCTGCTCGCCGTCGTGCCGGCGATCGCGTTCCTGAGCATCGCGACACTGACCACCGGCATCAGCTTCGCACGGCATGCGCAGCGCACCGGGTCGCCCGGGGCATGGACGCTGGCGGCGGCATTCACGTTGTGGGCGCTGCACCACCTCGATTACCCGATCCTGCGCGCCCGCGGTGCATGGGTACCATGGGGCTACTATCTCGATATCGTCTTCATCCTGGCGGTGCTGGGCGGCATCGGCCTGCTGGTGATCGACGACCTGCGACGCGGGCTCGAGGCGCTGGCCCGCCTTTCGGCCGACGTGCAGTCGAGTGCGCGCGGTGATGCAGTGGTCGCGGCACTGCTCGAGCGTCCGCTCCGCCTCCGCGGTGTGAGCGGCACCGCACTCTTCGTGGTGGACAGCGGCCTGGTGCTGGATGGGGCCGGCAAGGCGCAGCCCTGGCGCGGGGAGCCGCTGCCGCCAGCGGTGGCCGCCGTGGTGTCGCAGGCCGTGCGCGACGGTCGCAGCATCAGCGCCGCCATGCCACCGCGCAGCGGCGATGAACGTTTCGTTGCGGCCCTGCCGATCTATCACGACGCCGCAGTGACGCAGGTGCTCGTACTCACAGGCGACGTCCGCGATCCGTTCAGCGCACTCGACGAAGAGTTCCTCCGGGCGCTGGGGCGACAGGTGGGTTCTGCATTGCAGCAGGCGGAACTGACGCAGCAGCTCGAGGAACGGACCGGTGAGCTCGCGCGTCTGTCATCGCGACTGGTCGCGCAGCACGAGGATGAGCGGAAGCGACTGGCGCGCGAGCTGCACGACGAGACCGGTCAACTCTTCAGTGCGATGCGCATGGAAGTCGGCGCGCTGCAGGGCGTGGCGGGCGCGGGCGACGTGGCGGCGCGGATGGATGCGCTGGTGACGGCCGGGCTCACCAGCCTGCGCCGTGTGACGGCTGCGCTGCGCCCCTCGCTGCTGGATGACCTGGGGCTGCTGAGTGCGGTGCGCTCGCTGGTGGCGCAACTCTCGCGCGAAGGGCAGGTACAGGCCACGCTGGATGCGCCTGCGGTCCTGGTTACGATGCCTCACGAACGTGAGCTGGTGCTGTTCCGGGCGGTGCAGGAAGGGATCACGAACGTGTTGCGGCATGCGCAGGCGTCGCGGGTCCACGTGACGATGCAAGTCGATGGGGATGCTGTGCGTCTGACGGTGGATGATGACGGTGTGGGGCCGCCGTCCCGGGCGCACCTGACGGAACAGGAGCGGGGAGGTCATGTGGGATTGGTCGGAATGCGTGAACGTCTGGCAGCGCTGGGTGGCCGGATGTCGCTCGAGCCGTCGCCGCTGGGCGGCACGCGATTGCTGGTCGTCGTCGGTGCCGGTCTAGCGGTGCCCGCCGGCACGGCACCGTGAGCGCGCCGGCGCTGCGCGTGCTGGTCGTGGACGATCATCCGATCGTCCGCGAAGGGGTGCGCCGCATTCTCGAGGCGCATCCCGACATGCAGGTCGTTGGCGAGGCGAGTGACGCCGCTGCGGCGCTGGCACTGGCGGCACGTCTGCTGCCCGACGCGGCGGTGGTCGACGTGGGGCTGCCCGACATGTCCGGGTTGGAGCTGGTGCGGCTGCTGAAGGCGCAGCGTGCCGAGCTTACGGTGGTCATGCTGAGCATGTATGACGACGCCGAGTATGCCCGCGAGAGTCGCGTGGCGGGCGCGAGTGCCTATGTCGTGAAGGACAGCGCCGCGACCATGCTGGCCACGCAGCTGCGCATCGCGGTGGGCCCCCGGATCGCGCCCACCACCGTCGACGAACCAATGGGGCTGGCACCGTGGGAGCGCATCGCGCAGCTGACCCCGCGCGAATGCGACGTGCTCCGCGGCGTGGCTTCGGGATCCACCAACAAGGCGATCGCGGCCGCACTCGGCATCAGCCCGCGCACCGTCGAGACGCATCGGGAGCGGCTGATGCGCAAGCTCGGTGTCGGCACCGTGGCTGGGCTCACGGCGCTGGCGCTCGAAGCCGGAATGCTGACGGCGCCCGACCGGTAATCCGGTCGGGCGCCGCGGGTCGGCCAGGGCACTCCGGGCAATCAGCCGTCGGCAGAAAGTCCCGAGGTGCCTTCCTTCTTCTTGATGTCGCTGGTGTCGATGGCGCGGAGGTTCGGACGCGACGGCGACGCCTCCCGCGAGCCGACCATCAGCATCCCTTCCTTCGAGTCGGCAGCGCGTGCCAGGCCGGCACTCTTCATCACCTTGCCGACCGTGAGGCCGAACCAGATGAAGGCGGCAGCGCTCAGCACACCCTGCAGCGAGGCCTTCAGGGCCGCCTTGATGAACTGCCCCTTCACGTTCTGCGGCAGCGAGGCGCGGATCTGCACGGCATCGAGGGCGAACATGGCCAGCAGCGCGATCGTGACCACGCCGATCAGGAGCACGACCCATCGCATGACCTGCAGCAGCTTGCGGTCGTTGTTCATGAACGCCGCAAGGAAGAAGACCGCCAGGGGGACGATGCTCGCGACCAGCACGTCCATCACCAGCCCGGCTGCGCCCACACGCCAGTTCAGCTCCGACACCTTGATCGGCCAGATCTTGATGATCAGGTCGGCAAGGCTGCTCGTCAGCAGGGTGAACGCGGCGAAGTACATGACGCTGCCAAGCATGCGCAGCTGGGTGGTCGAAAAGTTCATCGAAGCCTCGAATTGGAGCCGGTCGAACGGCTCCATCGGCGGAGACGAACGGTGGTCGGCAAGCGGAAGGTAGTCTCGCGCAGGCGGAAGAGTGGCGCAAGCGACGACTGGTCCTCAGCAATACGACGCGCCACGGTAACCATCCGTCTCGCAATGGCTTGTGGCAACGGCGCCGCATCGTATTCGATGTGAGGACGACGCTATGGCGACCCTGCAACACTGGAGCGGTCAGATAGATTGCACGATCCCTGCCGCCACGGCTGCCGCCTCCACGTTGAGCGGGCTCAGCCGGCGAGCCAGTCCGTTCCGCCTCAAGCGCCCTGACCGTGTCGTTGACGCAGCTGATCACCACCGCCCTCGCCCGTGTCCGTAACACGCGGCTCGACACTGACGTCATGTCCGCCGAGATGGTGCAGGACATCGCCACGACCGTGGATGGCAAGGTGCAGTTCACCCTGCTGCTCGACAGCCGGGATGACGCGGCGCTGGTCCGCGACGTCCGACAGGCCGTGGTGGATGTGGCCGGCGTCACCGACGTGAAGGTGAACGTCCGGGATCCTCGACAGCAGGCTCCCACGCCGGCACGCCCCGGCCGCGCCCTGCCCATGGCGCCCGATGCCGCTCCGGCTCCGCAGCCGGGCCGCGTCGCCGCACCCACGCCGGTGGCCCTGCCCAACCTCGGCCGCATCGTGGCCGTCAGCTCCGGCAAGGGTGGCGTGGGCAAGAGCACCGTCAGCGTGAACCTGGCCATCGCCCTCGCCGGCATGGGCTACAAGGTCGGGCTGATGGATGCCGACATCTACGGCCCGAACATCCCGCTGATGATGGGCCTCGATCAGCAGCCCGAGGTGAACAAGCAGGCCAAGATCATTCCCCTCGAGGCGTATGGTGTGAAGCTGATCTCGCTCGGCTTCCTCATCGAGAAGGATCAGCCCGCCATCTGGCGTGGCCCCATCGTGATGAAGCTGATCGGCCAGTTCCTCAAGGACGTGGAGTGGGGCCAGCTCGACTATTTCATCGTCGACATGCCCCCGGGCACCGGTGACGCGCAGCTCTCGCTGGTGCAGACCACGCTCGTCGGCGCCGCCCTCATCGTCACCACCCCGCAGCAGGTCTCCACCGGCGACGCACTGCGCGGCGTGAAGATGTTCGAACGGGTGGCCGTGCCGGTACTCGGCATCGTCGAGAACATGAGCTGGTTCGAGAATCCCGAGACCGGCAAGCCGATCGCGATGTTCGGCAGCGGTGGCGGGCAGAAGCTGGCCGATGAGGTGGGGCTCGAACTGCTGGCGCAGATCCCGATCGATCCGCGCATCGCCGAGGGCGGCGATTCCGGACGGCCGTTACTCGCCGTCGAACCGACGGCACCGGCGTCGAGGGTCATCGCCGCGCTGGCCGTGCGCGTCGTGGATGGCATGAACGCCATCGCTGCCCGCGGTTGAGCAGCGTCAGTCCACACGGCTCGGATGTCAACCTCGCCACCGATGCGTTGCCCCGGGTCGTCATCCGGCTCGGGCTTCCTGCGGTGGCGAGTGCGCTGCTGCTCACGATGTTCGTTTCGCTGGACGCGTCGCTGGTGGGGCACTTCATCGGCGGCGCCGGACTCGCGGCCGTCAGCACCTCGATCTTCTGGATCTGGGTGATCATCTCGCTCAGCGAGATGGTCAGCGTCGGGCTCACGGCCGTGGCGGCGCGACGGCATGGTGAACGTCGCGACGACGAAGCGGCGCGCGCCGTCGGGGATGCGCTGTTGTTCGCGCTGGCCCTCGGCGTGGTCACGGCGTCATGCGGGCTGCTGTTCCTGCCGCAGCTCTTCGCCGTGATGGAAACACCGGCTGAAGTCACCACGCTCGGCATGCGGTATCTCGGGACGTATCTCGCCGGCTCGCCGCTGATCTTCGGGTATTTCGTGGTGGATGCCGCATTTCGCGCGGCCGGAGACACGAAACTGCCGTTCGTGATGCTGCTCTGTGCCACCATCATCGCCGGACTGCTCGACCCGGCACTGATCACCGGATGGGGCCCGTTCCCGGAACTCGGTATCCAGGGCGCCGCGATTGCGACGCTCTGCGTGCGCGGCTCGCTCTGCGTGGTGGGTGTGCTGCTGCTGCGGCATCGCACGCTGGTCACGTTCGGAGCCGTTGATTGGAGTCGTATCGGCACCATCGTGCGCGTCGGGCTCCCGACGGCGGCCACCGGCGTGGTGTTCTCGCTGATCTACGTGGTGATGACACGCACCACCGCGCACTTCGGCACACCGGCGCTCGCCGCGATCGGCCTGGGCCATCGCATCGAGAGCTGGATGTACATGATCGGTGTCGGCTTCGGTGCGGCGGCCGCGGCCATCGTGGGCCAGAATCTCGGTGCCGGCCAACCCGACCGGGCCGCGCGGGCCGGCTGGCTGACGCTGGCGATGACCGGTGTGCCCGGCGTGATCGCGTGCGCCGCGCTGCTCTTCTTTCCCGACTTTCTCGCTGGCCTCTTTTCCACCGACGCGGCGGTTGTGGCCGAAGCGTCGCGCTACCTGCGCACCGCCGCCTACGCCCAACTCGTGGTGAGCGGCGAGACGGTGCTCGAAGGGGCACTCGGCGGCGCCGGCTGGACGCTCCCGCCGATGATCACATCCACCGCGATCACGCTGGCGCGCATTCCGCTGGCCGTCTGGGCCGCCGCCGAGTGGGGCACCACCGGTATCTGGTGGGTGATCTCACTCACCGCGATCGCGCGCGCCCTCGCGATGATGGCGCTCTGGGCGTCGGGCGGGTGGCGGCGGTCGGTCGTCTGAGCGTGGCGCTTCGTTTCAGATCCACAACTGACAACGCGGGGCGCGCGGAGAGAGCGGAGGACGCGGAGAACTGCAAAGGGAGAGTAACTCCCTGAGCGTTGGCGAATCAGACGTGGATGAAGCTCCGAACGAATGCAGTTCCCAACAAGCAGTTGCCGTCACTCCGCGTCCTCCGCTCCCTCCGCGCCCTCCGCGTTCTCAGTCGTACATCTCGACAGACGCTACCGCTGGATCAGCGTGACCTTGCCCAGCAGTGATCGGACCGACACGCGCACCTTCACCGGCGACTGCTCATAGTTCGCACTGCGCCAGACATCGCCAGTGCGGGTGAACGTCCCGTCGATGTTGTCGCGTGACAGCAGCCCGGTGGATTCCAGTTCGATGCCGATCGTCGGCGGTGCGGTGATGCTGATGCCGCCGAAGATGCTGCTCACCACCACCCGCAGATCGCGTTGCCAGCGGCCGCCCATGTCGAGTGCGATGTCGCCCACCTCACCGACGATGCGCATCTCGCTGGCGTCGGCGTTGCCGATGCCGATCAGCTTCAGCCCACCGGCGCCCACTCGTGCATCGAAGACCGACATCGCTTCCTGATTCGGTGCATCGAATCGCACGGTCGCGGCAGCG
Source organism: Gemmatimonadaceae bacterium (assembly GCA_031411975.1). Taxonomy (GTDB): domain Bacteria; phylum Gemmatimonadota; class Gemmatimonadetes; order Gemmatimonadales; family Gemmatimonadaceae; genus JACMLX01. Next base: position 94,347 of record JANOCB010000036.1, on the reverse strand, counting down.
GCACCCGAGTTCAAGGCAAAACGACGCAACGCGATGCCGGTGAGGTCGAGCGTGGCGTTCGCGGCCGTGGCGTCGATGGTCAGTTCCACCGGCGCCCGACGGGTGAGCTGCACGCGCCAGTCCTGCACGCTTTCGTCCTCATCCTCGCGCGAGGAGGCTGCGGTGGCCGACAGTCGCCGCCCACTGGTGAGCGTCAGCGACCGCTGCGATGCATTCCATGCGGACGTTGGTGCCGTGTACGCGTCGCCGAATCGCGTGATGCTGCGATAGAGGTACGGCGCGTCGGACGCGCCGACGCTGAGCGTGCCGGTGCCGAGCTGCAAGCGCACCGCCACGGGACCGACGTCGTTCAGCAACCGCGATGACTCGAGGGTGCGCACATGCTGCGCGAACAGCGGCGTTGCAGCGCAGATGGCCGCGCACACCGTCAGCAGGCGACGCGTCATCGTGCGCTCCCCGAGCCGGTCGTGGTCGTGGGGCGCTTCGCGGCCACCACACCGGTGAGGGGCGTGGGCGTGAGCCACTCCGGCTTGGGCGGTTCCACCGGCAGCGGTGTACCGCTCGGCGCCGGTCGGCGCACACCCCAGGGATCGGTGGGCGACCGGGTGCCCCCGCGCGTGCGAAGCGTGGCGCCAAGGCCAGCCGTCACGGCGAGCCACGTGATCCCAAGTGCCAGCGTGCCGATCGCGACCGAGAGCACCGGTATCGATGCCAGCGCGGCTGCCAGCAGCCACGGAATCGACAACACCAGCATCCCGGTCACCAGCGACTGCAGCTGAGCCCCCCGTTCCGACGTCGCCGGACGGCGCGGCGCGATTCCAGCGCCAACCATCTGCACGGCACCGAGCCCACCCAGCACCAGCAACCCGAGCACGCCGATCACATACGCAACGATCGCGAAGGGAATCAGGAGGATGCCGATCACCGTCAGCGCCAGCAGTACGCACGTCAGGGCGAGCACCGGCAGGAACGCCATCTGCGCGAGAATGCCGACCAGCACGTTCTGACCGAAACCGGCCTGCAGCGCCGTCGTCACCCGGTGCATCGCATCGCCGGAATTGATCAGCACACCGATCCCGAGCAGGATCAGGATGCCGAACCATGCGGCCGTGCGCTTGAGGCTGGCGAGTGTATCAGCCACTGGTGCCGATGCTGCTGCCACGACGGTCGGGGCGAGCTCGTCGATCGTCCGCAGCTCGCCATCCACCCGACCGCTTGCCGCGATGGCAGCGCCATGTTCGGCGGAGACCACATCGCCGAGCACGTGGCCGGTGGAGTCGATCACGACGGCGCCATTGAGCGCGATGGCCGTGCCGGTGACCGTGCCCGCGATGCGCAGCGTGCCGCCGATGGCGACGAGGTTACCGCGCACCGTGTCGGTGGCGGCGATCGTCACGTCGCCGGACTTCCAGGTGGCGTCGAGTGCGGCGCACCCGACGATCGGGTCGCGACTGGCCCGGGTGACGAGTTCGAGATCGGCAGTGGCGAGGCCGGCGGTTTGGCGCGGTGCAGGGCAGGGGGCCGATGCTGCGGCACCGGCCTGCGCGTGCGCCGTCACAGGCAGCAGCGCCATGGCGGCGAGCATCACGAGGCGGAAGGGAGCGACCATGGCCCTACACCTCGAAACGGCGGGCGCGTGCGGCAACCGCACGGAGCCCGAGGAATCCGAGACCGGCGCCGGCCAGCAGCGTCGCTCCGGCAACGCCGAGCAGCGGCAGGCCGCTCCCGAACGTTGCGCCGAGCGGGCCGACGAGCTCCTGCGCCACCGAGGAGAGCGACGCGAACAGCCCCTCGCGGGCCCGCTCCGTCACCATGCCGCCGACGAAGACCGTCGCGTCCCGGTGTGCCCACCCCCACGCCGCCGCCCCCGTCACGACCGTCGCAGCGGCTGTGAGTGCGGTGCCCGCCGCGATCCGGGCCACCGGACTGGAGGGCACCCAGCCCTCCACGCTCGTCCGGACGGCCACGTGCCATGGCTCGAAGACGTGCACCTCGTGCATGACCCGGTCGGCGAATCCCCCGGCCGGAGCAATCTCGGGGAGCGTCTCGATGTCCATCACGAACGCCCGGAGTGCATCCAGTTCCTCGCGGCACTGCGCGCAGTCGCGCAGATGGGCGGTGAGCTGCTGCACCCCGAACCCTGTCTCCCCATCGAGGAGCAGGTCGAGTTCGTCAGGCAGGAGATGGCGAGTGAGTGTCATTGGATTCCCTCCGGCGCGTACGGCGGCCGCGGGCAGGTGGTTTCAGGACGCTCGCCAACCCGGAAATCGGTGGCGTGGGAGGGAATGACGGATGCGGTCATCTGATGTCCTCCAGCGCTTCCCGCAGCTCGTGGCGGGCCCGGTGGATGTAGGTCTTGACGGTGCCAAGGGGCAGGTCGAGCAGCTGTGCGATCTCTTCGTAGGATCGGCCGTCGACATGCCGCAGCAGGATGCAGCTGCGGTAGAGCGGCCGGAGCTTGGCGATGGCCACTTCGATGGCGGCGCCCAGCTCCTTGTTGGCCATCTCGTCGAGGGCGTTCTCGCTCCGGTCGCCGATTTCGAAGCTGGTGGCCTCGATCTCCGCCTGCGTGGCGGCCCCCGACGCACCATCGATGCTGACCGTGTTCAGTCGGCGACGGCGGAGCGAGTCGATGGCGAGGTTGTTGGCGATCTTGAACAGCCAGCTCGAGAATTTGAACTCCGGGGAGTACTTCTCGATGTTGTTCAGGACCTTGATGAACGTCTCCTGCGCCAGGTCCTCGGCGGCCTCGCGATCGCGGACCATCCGGTACACCAGGGAAAAGACCGGGCGTTCGTAGCGGCGGATCAGTTCCCGGTACGCCTCGTCGCGCCCCTGCTGTGCCAGGGCGACGAGGTCGGCGTCAGGAAGGTTTGCAGCGTCGAGAAGCCGGGGCATGCGTCGGGGAGACACACCCAGGCGCCCGCCGTTGTGCGGCGCCTGCGGTGCGATGCCAACCTAGAGGTTCGGGGCCCCCCTGACGAGTCCCGCGCTCCGGAGGGCGTCGCCGCCTTGTGGCACCTGCCGGTGTTCCGCGAGGTTTGTCGCCTGATGCCCAGCACACTCGATGCCGACCTCCGGCGCGCCGATGCCGCCGCCGCCGGCGGCGCGGAGAAGCGCGCCTACGTCCAGCAGATCTTCTCGGAGATCGCCCCGCGGTACGACCTCCTGAACCACGTCCTGTCGATGAACATCGACAAGGGCTGGCGGCGGCGCGCCCTCGAGGCGCTGGCGTGGAAGGCCACCCCGGCGGGCACGTACCTCGATCTCTGCGCCGGCACGCTCGACGTCGGCGCACAGCTGGTGCGCCAGGCCGGCTTCGCGGGCTACGTGATGGCCGCCGATTTCGCCGAGCCGATGCTGCGCATGGGCACCGGCAAGGCGCCTCGCACCACGCTCGGCCCGGTGGCGGCAGATGCCCTGCAACTGCCGGTGGCCGACGGTAGCTTCGATGGCGCCATCGTGGCCTTCGGCATCCGCAACGTGGCGGCGCTGGACTCGGGACTCCGCGAAGTGCGCCGGACGCTCAAGCCAGGCGCCCGCTTCGTGATCCTGGAGTTCTCGACCCCACGCAACCCGCTGGTCCGCGCAGGTTACCAGTTCTACTTCCACAGTGTGCTGCCGGCGATCGGGCGGGTGGTGAGTGGCCACAAGACGGCCTACTCCTACCTCCCCAGGAGCGTGGCGCACTTTCCCGTCGAAGAGGAACTTGCCTCACGCATGACCGCCGCCGGCTTCCGCGACGTCACCTGGACGCCGCTGTCCTTCGGCATTTCGGCCATTCATGTCGGTGTGGCGTGATGGTCGTTAACTGACAACCTGTCGATGACCGAACGGCTTGACGCAGAAGGCGCGGAATGACGGAGACAGCGCAGAAGCGGCTGGAATGCTGAGCAGCATGATCCTGCCACCGGCCGAGGTGGAAGGCGGTTCTCCTCCATCGTGTCATGTTCAGCGCCTCCTGCGTGCCTCTGCGCTTCTGCGTGCCGCCGTCGTCCGATGCCCGCATCGCATTCTCTTTCTCGTGATCTGACGTGTCATTGAACTGTTTGCAGGAGTACATCGAAGCGATCGACGCGATGGGCGAGCTGGTGCGGATCTCGCACCCGGTGCGCGCGAAGCTCGAGCTGTGCGAAATTGCCGACCGCACCAGCAAGCTGCCCGGTGGCGGGCCGGCGCTGCTGTTCGAGCATGTGATCCTCGACGACGGCCAGCGCTCGGCGTATCCCGTCGCCATCAACCTCTTCGGGTCGATGAAGCGCATGGCGCTGGCGCTCGGCGTGCAGGATCTCGACGAGCATGGCGCGCGCATCACCGAGCTGCTCAACCTCAAGGTGCCTGATGGCTTCGTGGCCAAGCTCGGCCTGCTGCCGCGGCTCCTCGAGGTGTCGAAGTTTCCGCCGCGCGTGAAAGGCGGCTCGCCGGCGTGTCAGGAAGTGGTGTGGCGCGGTGACGAGATCGATCTCGACAGGATTCCTGTCATCACCTGCTGGCCCGAGGATGGTGGGCCCTACATCACGCTGACGGCCGTCGTCAGCAAGGACCCGTCGCGCGGCATTCGGAACGTCGGCATGTACCGCGTGCAGAAGCTCGACAGGAAAAGTGTGGCCATGCACTGGCAGCGCCACAAGACCGGTGCCGAACACTTCCGCGAGATGGCCGAGCGTGGTGAGACGATGCCGGTGTGCATCGTCGTCGGCGCCGATCCCGCCAGCGTCTACAGCGCCAGTGCGCCGCTGCCACCGGCGGTGGACGAGTTCATCTTCGCCGGTTTTCTCCGCCGCGATCCGGTGCACCTCACCAAGGCCGTGAGCTGTGACCTCGAAGTGCCGGCCAACGCCGAACTCGTGATCGAAGGCTACATCGATCCGCGCGAGGCGATGGTGGTGGAAGGGCCGTTCGGCGATCACACCGGTTTCTATTCCGAAGCCGACCTGTATCCGAAGGTGCACGTCACGGCCGTCACCATGCGCAAGAAGATGGTGTACGCCACGACGATCGTCGGTCGTCCGCCGATGGAGGATTTCTACCTCGGTCACGCCACCGAGCGGATCTTCCTGCCACTGCTCAAGCTCACGACGCCGGAAATCGTCGATTACCACATGCCGGCCGAGGGTGGGTTTCACAACCTCGTGTTCGTGAGCATCGACAAGAAGTATCCGGGGCACGCCTACAAGGTGATGAACGCGTTGTGGGGCGCCGGGCTGATGTCGCTGGCCAAGGTGCTGGTGGTGGTGGACAAGGAGATCGACGTGCAGAACATCACCGAGACCTGGTGGGCGGTGCTGAACAACATCGACCCCGAGCGCGACGTGCGCTTCACGATGGGCCCGGTGGATGTGCTCGACCATTCGAGTCGTGCGTTCAGCTACGGCAGCAAGATGGGCATCGACGCCACGCGCAAGCTGCCGGAGGAAGGCTTCACCCGGCAGTGGCCGCGGGTGATCGAGATGAACGGCGACACGAAGCAGTCGGTCGACGGGTTCTACGCGTCGCTCGGCATCGAAAAGGCATGGCGCCGGTGAACCTGCCGCAGCGGGAGGGGCAGACCTTTGCCGGACAATCGGCGACGGCGCGATGGGCCAGCTTCGTCAAGCTGCCGCACACCGTGTTCGCGTTGCCGTTTGCGCTGACCGGCGTCGTCTTCGCCAGCCGCATCGTGCTGCCGACGATCGGGCAGGTGGGGTGGGTGGTGCTGGCGTTCACCGCAGCGCGCTTCGCGGCGATGGCGTTCAACCGCATCATCGACCGGGATGTGGATGCGATCAATCCGCGCACGACGATGCGCGAGATTCCGAGCGGTGCCTTGCCGTTGGGTCAGGCGAAGCTGAGCGTGGTGATCGCCGGTGCGTTGTTCGTGCTGGCGAGCTGGATGCTGAACCCGCTCTGTGGCATGCTGTCGCCGGTGGCATTGGCCTGGGTGCTGTTCTACAGCTACTGCAAGCGATTCACGCGCTGGAGCCACCTGGTGCTCGGCCTCGGTCTTGGTATCGCACCGGTGGGTGGCTTTCTCGCGGTGACCGGCGCGTGGAGCGAGCCGCCATGGATGCTGCCGGTGCTGGCCATGGCGGTGATGACCTGGTCGGGCGGATTCGACATTCTGTATGCCTTGCAGGACGTGGCGTTCGATCGGGCCAACAAGCTGCACTCGCTGCCGGCGGCGCTCGGTGCGCCCCGGGCACTGAACGTCGCCCGCGTGTTGCACGTGGGCACGGTGTTGCTGCTGGCACTCGTCGGTCTGGCCACCGGTGGTGGTGTGCTGTACGCCGTGGGTGTGGCGGTCGTGGCGCTGCTGCTGGCGTACGAACATTCGCTGGTGAAGCCGGACGATCTGTCGAAGCTGGACGCCGCCTTCTTCATGATGAACGGCATCATCAGCATCACCTTCTTCACCTTCGTGCTGCTGGAGCGGGTGCTGCACCTGCCGTCGCTGGCCACCTTGCTGATGGCGGGCGCGTGAGTACGCTCCGCCCGATCGTGATGGCGATCACGGGTGCGTCGGGTGCGCCGTACGCGGTGCGGCTGCTGCAGGTGCTGGCGGCGGCGCAGCGGCCGGTGTGGCTGATCGTGTCGTCGCATGGCTGGCGGCTGTTACAGACCGAATCCGGAATCGCCGATCTTGCCGCGCTTCGAGCACACGTTGGCCCTGCCGCCTTTGACGCCAGTGTCCGGGTCTTCGACGACGCCGACCGCGGCGCCACACCGGCCAGCGGATCGGCGAAGGTGCAGGGCATGGTGATCGTGCCGTGCAGCATGGGCACCATCGCGGCGATCGCGGCCGGCACCAGTCGGTCGCTGGTGGAGCGTGCCGCCGACGTGGCACTCAAGGAACGCCGGCCATTGCTGGTGGTGCCGCGTGAGACGCCGCTCTCGCGGATTCATCTCGAGAACATGCTCCGCATCACCGATGCGGGGGCGGTGGTGTTGCCCGCGGCACCCGGGTTCTACCACCAGCCTGAGCGCATCGATCAGCTGGTGGATTTCATCGTGCAGCGGATCCTCGATCAGCTGCAGGTGGAGGTGGACATCGCACCGCGCTGGGGCGACGGCGGCGAGTGAACGACGGCCACCGCCACGTGATCGGCCTCATCTCCGACACACACGGCATGGTGCGCGCGTCGGTGTTCGATGCGCTCGCCGGGGTGGACCTGATCCTGCACGCCGGCGACGTGGGGCCGGATGACGTCCTCACCGAACTCGAGACCATCGCGCCGGTGCACGCAGTGTTCGGCAACACTGATCGTCCCGGCAATCCGCGACACTCGGCGGAACACGTGATGGATGTGGCCGGCGTGAGCATTCACGTGAGTCATGGACACGAGCTGGGAAGCCCAACGCCGGCCAAGCTGCTGGCGGCGTATCCGCAACGGGTGCTGGTGTACGGGCACACGCACCGTCACCTGATCACGGAGGCGGATGGGCGGCTGGTGATCAATCCGGGCGCGGCGGGTGCGCGCAGGTTCGACCTGTTGCCGACAGTTGCGCGCCTCTCCATCACGGACGGTGTGCCCAGCGTCGAGCTGGTTCCGCTGGACTGATCCCGCCGTCGCGAGTATCGGAGCGCCGCGACCGAGAGACGTCTTCTGACGTCCGACCTGGCCCAGGTTGGAGGACACACGCCACGGCGTCAAAGCACCTTCGACAGACAAAAGACGGTCTGTAGACGCACCGGTAGAGGCGACCGTACTCATCGTTGATGCGGAGATGGATGGTGTGCCCGGCGTGCCAGCCACCTTTACCGTCGTGAAGGGGGATGGCGTCCTCACGCGAACCGCCGCCACGTCCGACCACGGCGGATTTGCACGTGCTGGTGTGTGGTCGATCGGTGCGGATCCGCAGGAACATGTCGTTCGCGTGACGGTGCCAGGGCTGCCTGACATCGATATCTCGATCGAGACGGTTCGCGATCCCGGCGACCTTGGCACGTCCACCTATGCAATGGTCGCGAGTGATGGTGTGCCGCTGCCCCTCCCGGTCGATGTTGGCCTGGCAACGCCCGATACGCTGCTCAGCGCGACGCTGAACTTTCGCGGCGCGCAGGTGGAAGTGCTGTACGCGTTCCGACGCGAGGGTGTCGAGCTGGTGGATCGACGGAGTGTCACGTACGTCAAGCGTGGCATCCGCATCTCATTCTCCGGACTGCGCGTGTTCGCGATGGTCAGTGCCGACGGCCGCCTGAAGCTCGCTTCCGACGACGATGACTGGCCGATGCTAAGCGGATCGTGGGACGATTTCGTGCGGGTGCGGTGACCTGCGCCTCGGCTCGCATCCTCCAGGCAGGACGACACCCTCGCCGATACGCACAGAGCGCGTGAGGGACGGTCACAACCGAACGACAGCACGTCGGGGTGAGAAAAGAAGACGATTGCAAGACGCCGCCTCCTGACATTCGGGGAGCTCGTGTCTGCAGCGCGCAGACGGGAGATTCCCATCACGAAGGAGACCGACGATGCTTCGGCACTTTCGCCGCATCGTGACCGGTACGGCCACGATCATTCTCGTCGCAGGGTGCACGGGCTCCGAAGCGAGTCGCGTGACGTCGCCCCCGAGCGATGTTTCGGCTACCATTTCGACATCGACGTCTGCGGAGGCGCGGAGTGCCGTGCTGCGCTGGAACGCACTCAGCGTCTCACTCGCACCATCGCTCTCGCCCAATGGACCACTCGCGCCGTTCGTCGAGGCCCGGTTGCATGCGATCACGAACGTCGCCATGCACGACGCGCTCAATGGCGTCCGCCCACGGTTCCATCGGTATGCCGACGCCGGCACGGTGGATCGCAAGGCGAACGCCGCTGCCGCCGTGATCGCGGCGGGCTACGCGGCGATCGTCGGAGCGACGCCACCCTCGGCACACGCGGCGGCGCTGGCTGCGTACAACACGGACATTGCCCCGCTGCGCGACGGCAATGAGGACGATGACGTCGATGCCGGCATCGCAGTCGGGTCGCACGCCGCGGCGGCTGTCCTCGCGCGACGTGTCAACGACGGCACCGACATGGGAGTCGGTCCGTACGTGCCCGGCGCGAACGCCGGTGACTATCGATTCACCTTTCCGTTCAACACGCCCGGCTTCGATTTCTTCGGCACGGGTGGCTTCGCTGATGCGAGCAGGTGGGGGAGCGTCGCGCGGACCTTCGTCGTGCGTGACGGTGCGCAATTCAGGGCCCCGAAACCCTACGGTGCTTCAAGCAATGCCGAGGCGGTGAGGACGCCGCGCTACACGAGAGACTTCAACGAAGTCAAGGCAATCGGGTGCGATGGTTGCGCGGCGCGAACCGCCGACCAGACCGAGATCGCGAAGTTCTGGGTGGAGAACTCCCCGCCTGCATGGAATCGTGTCGCCCGTACCCTCGCGGACTCGCGCCGGCTCGACGCATGGGAAACAGTGCGGCTGCTCGCGCTCGTGCAACTCGCGGAGTTCGACGGCTACACCACGTCGCTGGAGAGCAAGTACTTCTACAACTTCTGGCGTCCCGTGACCGCCGTCGAACTGGCCGGGACGGACGGCAATCCGGCCACGTCGACGCAGGCTCCCTGGCAGGTGGTCGTGTTCCCGACACCGCCCGTGCCGGATTATCCCAGCGCCCACGCGGTCGCCGGCGGAGCCGCTGCCGCGGTGATGTCGCTGGTGCTCGGGCACGATGGCGGCGCGTTCACGGCGAACAGCCTGACGCTGCCCGGGGTGACGAGATCGTTCAACGGTGTCTTCGCCGCCGCTCGGGAAAACGCGGCGTCGCGCGTGTTCGTCGGCTACCACTTCCGGCACGCCACCGACGTGGGTCTCGCACAGGGTGCGGCCGTCGGCCGCTACGTCGCGCTGCACGCGCTCCGCAGGAAGTGACGGCATCGCACGGCAACATCGGCATCGCCTGCGCATCGGTCCCTGCGGTGACGCACGGGCCGGTGCGCGGCATGTCATGCGCTGTTGGACACCGTGCGCCATCTGACGCGCTGGTCAGAGCATCGGTGAGAGCAGTCGTGCGGCGCCCTGGAACAGGCGCTGTGACAGCGGATCGCGCTGCAGAGCCGCGGGTGTGATCTCCCGCGCGTTTCGCAAATCCGTCTCGAAGATCGCCGCCAGTCGTTGCACCGGTGTCTCGCCGTAGCAGATCGCGGCCACCTCGAAGTTCAGCCGAAGGCTGCGATTGTCGAGATTGGCCGAGCCGACGATGGCTGCATCCGAATCGACGAGCATGGTCTTGGCATGCAGGGCCGGCGGGCCATACGCAAAAATGCGAACGCCGGCGTTCAGCAACTCGGGAAAATAGCTCCGTGCCGCCGCGTCCACCAGCGGAACGTCACTGCGCGCCGGCAGCAGCACACGGACGTCCACACCGCGCAGCGCCGCACCGATCAGCGCCGACTGGAGCGATTCATCCGGGACGAAGTACGCCGTGGTGATCCACACGCGCTGCCGTGCCGTCGAGATGGCCGTGAAGAACAGGGCGTGGATGCTCTGCGGATGTGCATCGGGCCCGGAGGCGCAGAGCTGCACCTGCTGCGTGCCGTCGCCCGTCAGCGATGGCAGGTAGTCGTCACCGTCGAGCACGATGCTGGTGGCATACTGCCAATCCTCGAGAAAGGCGAGCGCCAGAGGCGCCACCGCATCCCCGTCGATCCGCAGGTGCGTGTCGCGCCAACTGCTGGCACCCGTCACGGTCTCGTCATGACAATCGTCGACGTTCATGCCACCGGCGAATCCCACGCGGCCGTCGCAGACCACGATCTTGCGGTGGGAGCGGAAATTCACGAAACCGGGGCGCATTCGCGGACCGAAGCGCGCGATCTCGATGCCGGCGTCGCGCATGGGCTGCAGAAAAGCACCGAGCCGTGAGGTGCCGAGTCCGTCGAGGAGGAGTCGCACCTCGACGCCTGCCCTCGCCCGTGCGATCATCGCCTCACGGATCCGCCTGGCGACGATCCCGTCGTTGAAGATGTAGTACTCGAGGTGCACATGATGCTGCGCAGCACCGATGGCCGCGATGATGGCATTGAACGTCTCGCTTCCCGTCTCGAAGATCCGGAGTGTGCTGCAGCTGAGCGGTGGCGACTGCTCGGTGCCGGCGGCGATCGCTGCGAGGCGCGCCCCGGTTTCGCCAAGGCCCGGCACCGCCGACGCGCGATCAGGGGCGGTGCCCCGCGCACGATTGCGCTTCGCCGTGCGCGCCACGATCCGTCGGCGCCGCTTGCGGTCGAGCCGGCGCGGGCCGAGGAAGTAGTACACGAACATGCCAAGCACCGGGAGCGTGGCCATGCTCACGATCCACGCCACCGTGGCCAGTGGTGGGCGTCGCTCCAGCAGGATGTACCCTGAAATGGCGATGACCCACACCACCTGCAGCGCAATGAGCCAGTTCGGCAGTTCGATGAACGTCATGCGCCATATTCGCCCAGCGCGGCGGCCGGCGCGAGGGTGCGCGCGAACTCTGCCGGATTGCGCTGGAACCAGCTCGACAGCAACAGCAACTCGTCGATCTCGTGCGTCGGGATTGCCCGCGACGGCCGTTCCGGCGCGTCGAACACCCGGCGTGCCCACTCAGCGAACTCGAGTTGCTCGCGGCGGGTCGTGGGCAGTTTCAGGTCGGCGCGCACCGTGCCGCGCTTCACCAGATACACGCGCGTTTCGTCACCATGGCCGGTCACGGGATAGGCGAACGTCAGTGTTTCCACCGCAAACCGCAGCTTCTCGAACTGGGCGCGCAGCACCTCCAGCCGGTGCAGCTTGTCGCGCATCTGGCCGGCGCGCTCGTACTCCAGCGCCTCGCTGTGGGCCAGCATCCTGGACTCCAGAGCCCGCATTGGCCCATCGCTGCTGCCGTCGAGAAAGGCGCGCGCCAGCTGCAGCTGCGCCATGTACGCCTGTTCGGTCACCGCGGCCACGCACGGGCCCAGGCATGTGCCGATCTCGTGACGGATGCAGCCCGGCGTGCGCGGCGCAATCGCCACGGGCAGCTCGGCCTGGTCGCGGAAGTGCATGCGCACGTCGTTGGAGCAGTCGCGCAGGCCGAGCACGTCGCTCAGTTCGCGCAGTGCTCCGGTGATGCGTCCGGCGCTGAGATACGGGCCGTAGTACACGCCCCGTTCGTCACCCGAGGCATCGCGGGTGACGGTCAGCTTCGGGGCCGTGCCCGGCGTCAGCTTCACGAAGCAGTAGTGCCGTGCATCGCGCTTCATCATCCAGTTGTAGCGCGGGCGCAGCTGCTTGATCAGCCGCAGCTCGCGCAGCAGGGCCGCGAACTCACTCGGCTGGTATTCCCATTCGATGCGCGCCGCACGCCACAGGATGCGCGCGCCCTTGTCGTGCGGCCATTCGGCGCGGAAGTAGCTGAGCAGCCGCGTGCGCAACTGCTTCGACTTCCCCACGTACAGCACCGAGCCGTCGGCGCAGAGAAAGCGGTAGGTGCCGGGGCGATCCTGCGTGCCGGCTTTCACCAGCTCACGCAGCGCGTCGAGGTCGGTGACCGGCTTGCGCTTTCCCTTTCGCTTGCGCGCCGTCGCCGCACCGTCACTGGTATCCTCGAGGTCGACCGGCACCGCGACCTGCATGTCGGCCACCGGCAGTGACGCGGCAGCCTTGGCCGCTTCGAGCTCGGCGAGCGTGACCGCGCGCTCCACGCTCAGCCGCTCGTCGCTGCGACCACGTGCCGGCGCCGCCACACCGAAGAGCGCGAACAGGTCGGGGTGTGGCGTGGTCTGCGCTCTCATCGCTGGCAGCGCCAGCAGAACACCGTCGTGCGCCCGTCGATCGCGCTGCTGTCCACCAGCGCGGTGCCGCAGCGACTGCAGGGCTGTCCGCCGCGCCCGTACGCCTGCAGGAAGGGCACGAAGCCTCCACGCCCGCCGCGCGCGTCCACGTAGTCGCGGAAGCTCGTGCCACGCACCGCAATCGACGCGCGCAGCACCGAGCGGATGGCGTCGAGCAGCGCCGAGCCCTCGTCGCCACTGAGCGACGCGGCCGGCCGCGACGGGTCGATTCCCGCCAGCCAGCACGCCTCGTTTGCATAGATGTTGCCCACGCCGGCAACCACCTGCTGATCCATGAGCACCTTCTTGATGGCCTGCGAGCTCCGAAGAGAACCCGAAAATCGCTCCGGGGTCAGCTCCGGGTCAAGCGGCTCGGGCCCGAGGTCCGAAAGGTAGGCCCGCAACTCGGCCCGGCGCAGCAGGGCAACGGTGCCCAGTCGGCGGATGTCGCGGTAGTGAAGGCGACGGCCGTCGGCGAGGTCCACGCTCAGCGTGATGTAGGTGCGGTCGCGTGGCGAGATGTCGGCCGGCACCGCTTCCACCAGCAGCGCACCCGTGAAGCGTGGCTGCACCACGATGGCATCAGCATTGGCGAGATCGATGATGATCAGCTTCGCCCGGCGCCACACCTGCACGATCATCTCGCCGCGCAGACGCTGCACGAATTCGTCGGCGGTGGCACTCCGCAGCACGTCGGCGCGCAGCACCACCACATCGGAGATGTACGCGCCGGCGACCATCGCGTTCAGGTCGCGGGCGATGGTCTCCGTCTCGGGAAGCTCAGGCACCGCGGGAGAGTGCGCGCCAGCCGATGTCGCGTCGGTGAAAGGCACCGGTGAATTGCACCCGTGCCGCCAGCCCGCTGCTGCGCCGCTGCGCCTCGGCGAGCGTCACGCCCGTTGCCGTTGCGGCGAGGACGCGGCCGCCGCTGGTCACCAGCGCGCCATCGCGTTCCTTCGTGCCGGCGTGGAAGAGCCATTCGCCATCGGCGGTGTCGGGGATCGTGATCACGTCACCGCCGCGCGGCGTGCCGGGATACCCCTCGGCCGCGATCACCGTCGTGACGACGCTGCGCGCGGGAGCGAACACCGGCACCGGGTCGATCCGTTCACCGCGTGCCACCTGCAGCATCACGCGCAGCAGGGGTGCGTCATCGGCGAGTGCGGTGAGGACCGCCTGTGTCTCGGGATCGCCGAAACGGCAGTTGTATTCCACCACTCGCGGCCCCGTCGGTGTGAGCATCACGCCGCAGTACAGCAGGCCACGGAACGGCATGCCGCGATCACGCATCGCGGCGAGCGTCGGCGTGATGATCACGTCGAGCACGTGCTGGATGCCGGGGGGCACGCTGCCATCACGCCAGGTGTACGCCGGATCGCCGGCATCGGCGGGGCAGTACGCACCCATGCCACCGGTGTTCGGCCCCGTGTCACCCTCGCCGACGCGTTTGTGATCCTGTGCGGCGGGCAGTGGCACGGCGGTCTCACCATCGGTGATCACGAACAGCGACAGTTCCTCGCCGGTCATGAACTCCTCCACCAGCACTTCGGCGCCGGCGTCACCGAAGAGGTTGTCCTCGAGCATGGAGGTGATGGCGGCATCGGCCTCCTCGATCGTCATGGCGAGCACCACACCCTTGCCGGCCGCCAGTCCGGAGGCCTTGATCACCACCGGTGCACCGAACTCGCGGGCGGCGGCCCGGGCGCTGTCCACGCGGGTGTGCATCGAGGCACGCGCGGTCGGCACGCCGGCATCAGCCATCAGTGCCTTCGCAAAGGCTTTCGATGTCTCGATCTGCGCGGCGGCGGCGGTGGGACCGAACACGGGGACGTGGTGCGCGATCAACGCGTCGGCGAGCCCCGCCGCGAGTGGCGCCTCCGGGCCCACGATCACGGCGTCGAAGCGCTGTTGCGATGCGAGGGTCACGAGGGCATCGATGTCGGTCACCGCGACCGTCTCGCAGTGTGCCAGCTCGCGCAGGCCCGGATTGCCGGGCGTGGCGACCATGATGCAGTTCGGCAATTCATGGCGGATGCGCCATGCCAGTGCATGTTCGCGGCCTCCGCCGCCGACGAGCAGGAGCTTCATGGCGCGGAATGTACCACGCGCCATGACGCCCGGAACGGCTCAGCCGCCGGCTTTCCGGCGGAATGCGTCGGCGGCGCGGGCGAACGAATCGCCGACCTTGCCGAAGGTCTCACGCGCCTGCTGGCCGTAGTAGTCGGCGGCACCACGCACATCGTCGGTGTAGGTGGTCTGCGGCCCGGTCCCATCGCGGCGCGGATACTCACCGCCGAGGATGCGCGCATAGGTCCCGCTGGCCACCCAGCGCTGCAGTTCGGCCGCGCGGACCGTGTTGAACGGATGTTCGCGCATGGCCGTGTTGATCGCCTTGAGCAGCGCATCCCAGGCGCTCCCCTCGCTCTCGTATTCCGCCGCCTGCTGCAGGAAGGCATCGAGGTCACCCTCACCCGGCACCGTGGACCCGCCGGCCAGCTTGAAGAAGGTGCGCATGGCCAGCGTGGTGTCCTGCACCGCCAGCAGGGCCGCGCGGTCGCAGCTCAGCTCCGCCTTGCGGCTCCACTCCAGCAGCGCGAGCTGAAACGGCATCAGCGCCAGCCCTGCCAGGAACGGCAGCGCGCTGAATCCGATCGTGCTCACGATGATGGCGATGGTGCGGTAGACCATGTGGCCGCTGGCGATGTGCCCCACTTCGTGCGCCAGCACGACCAGCTGTTCCTGTGGATCCAGCACGGCGAGCGTTTCGGTGTTGATCACGATGAACGGCCGGTCGAACCCCACCGCCATTGCATTCACCAGCGGCGAGCGCGTGACGTAGACATCGGGGATGTCGTGCACGTCGAGCGCCGCACAGGCCTCGCGCACCATGGCGTGCAGGCGCGGGTGCTGCGTGGGACCGGTCCGCACCGCATTGGCGAGGAAGAGCTGCCGCAGCCCGCGCTCCCCGAAGAAGCCCGCGATCTTGCGCACCACCTCATCGAAGCCCGGCAGCGCGCGCATCGTGTTGAGGGCCGCACGATCGGCGGGGTGTTCCCACGCCGTGGAGGCGATCTGGGGCAGGGGCGTCACGGGCATGGAAATCCTCGTCGCTCGGGAAGGGAGATCGTTGGGGTTTTGTAACCGCCCGACCAGTGAAGCGGCGCGCCACTCCCTCCGACACTCCGGAGAGTACGGATCGGTCCGGCGCCACCCCACGTTGCGGGTTCTGCTCCCTTCTACGTGAGGAGGCGCCGTCCAGTGTCAGTCGCGCCCCCGGTACCTCACATGCCGTGGAGCGCCTGCTCCAGGTCACCCAGCAGATCGCCGGCGTCCTCGACGCCGACCGATAGGCGAACCAGTCCCTCCGTGATGCCCAACTGTGCCCGCCGGTCCGGCTCCACCGACGCATGCGTCATGCTGGCCGGATGACTGATCAGACTTTCGACTCCACCGAGCGACTCGGCCAGGCTGAAGAGCCGCACCCGGTCGAGCATCGTCTTCACGCGCTCGCGGGTGCCGAGCTCGATCGCGATCATGCCGCCGAAGCCCGACATCTGGCGCGCCGCGAGCGCATGCTGCGGATGCGATTCCAGTCCCGCGTACATCACCCGTTCATGCCCGAGGCGGTTGGCCAGCCAGGCGCCGATCTCGCGCCCGTTGGCATCGTGCGCCTTCATCCGGATGGCGAGGGTCTTGGTGCCGCGCAGGCAAAGCCAGGCATCGAAGGGTCCGGGAACCGCGCCGGCCGCATTCAGGATGAACTGCAGACGCGTGGCCAGTTCCTCGTTGGACGTGACCGCGATGCCGCCGATCATGTCGCTGTGCCCGTTCAGGTACTTGGTGCTCGAGTGCCAGACGATGTCGGCACCGGTCTCCAGCGGACGCTGGAAGATCGGGGTGGCGAAGGTGTTGTCGACGATGGTCAGCGCACCGGCACGCTTGGCGATCTCGGAGGCGGCCGCGAGATCGGTGAGCCGCATCAGCGGGTTCGTCGGCGTTTCCAGCATCAGCGCGCGGGTCTGCGGCGTGACGGCATCGGCGATGCGTTGCGGATCGCGGGTGTCGACGTAGGTGAACGTCAGCCCGAACTGCCGCAGGAGCTTGTCGAACAGCCGGTACGTGCCGCCATACACGTTCTCGCCGACGATGATGTGATCGCCCGACCTGAACAGCAGCATGAGGCTGGTCAGACACCCCATGCCGCTGCCGAAGGCAAAGCCATGCGTCGCCCCCTCGAGCGCGGCGACGTTCCGCTCGAGCGCCTCACGTGTCGGGTTCTTGCCCCGGGCGTACTCATAGCCGCGATGCACGCCGAACTCTTCATGCACGTACGTGCTGGTGAGGTACAGCGGCGTCATGATCGCGCCACAGACCGCGTCCGGCTTCTGGCCGGCGTGAATCGCGCGCGTGGACGGACCGTCGCGCAGATCGGTGTCGAAGATGCGGGTCATCGGAGTCGGGAAAGTGTTCCGGGGAATCGTAACGGCGGGTCCGGCCTGCCGCACGACGGACCGTGGGACGCCGCGTGAGCACCCTGCTGACGCACGACTATGCCCCGACCGCCGGGCTCGATCCCTTTGGCAGCAGCGCCGTGCCGCGGTGCCTCGTGGTGGATGACGAGCCGCGCCTGCGCCAGATCCTGGTGCGCGTGATGCGCGCCGACGGCTTCATCGTGGACGAAGCCAGCAATGGCTATGAAGCCATCGGGCAGATGGAGCTGCACCCCGCAACGCTGATCCTCACCGACATCGAGATGCCGAAGATGGACGGCTTCTCGCTGCTGCGTGAACTGCGCTCACGCTGGCCCGACGCCGCCGTCATGATGATCAGCGGCAACGGTGACGTGCAGACGGCCGTCAGCTGCCTGTCGGTCGGCGCCCTCGACTATCTCACCAAGCCCTTTCACCTCGAGGAGGTCCGGGCCCGGATCACGTCGGTGCTCGAACGCCGTCGCCTCGTACTCGAGAACCGGGAGTACCAGACCCGTCTCGAACAGAAGGTGCAGGCGCAGGCGCGGCGCATCGAACAGCAGTTCCTTGGCGGTGTGCAGGCACTCGCCGAAGCCCTCGAAGCGAAGGATCCCTACACCCACGGCCACAGCGTGCGCGTGAGTCAGTACGCCACCGCCATTGCCCGGCGCCTCGAACTGCCGGGCTCCGTGGTGCGCGCCGTGACACTCGGCGGACGGCTGCACGACATCGGCAAGATCGGCGTGCGCGAGGAGATCCTGACCAAGCCCGCCCGCCTCACGCCCGAGGAGTACGCCCACGTCATGACGCACATGACCGTGGGATGGCGCATCCTGTCGGCCATGGTGATCGACCAGCCCGAGCTGCTCAACATCGTGCGCCATCATCACGAGCGGATGGACGGTGCGGGCCTCCCCGATGGCCTGATGGGGAACGACATTCCCCTCGAGGCGCGGATCGTGGCGGTGGCCGACAGCTTCGACGCCATGACCAGCGGCCGACGGTATCGCGACGATGGCGGCAAGCTGCTCCCCGACGCCCTGAAGGAGCTGCGACGCTGCGCCGGCACACAATTCGACGCGGACTGCGTCACGGCCTTTCTCGACGCGATCGAGAGTGGTGAGGTCACGCTCCTGCCGCGCACCGACCTCGCGGTCTGAACGCCGTCGTCGCGCATCACGCGACGACGGTGATGCGCGAGGGGTGCTTGTAGGTCGCGAGGCGCGCATCACACCAGGCGCGCACGGAGGCCTCGTCCACGGTGCCGTGCACCGTCAGTTCGATCTCGTTCTCCTTCTGGGGTTCCGGCACGGCCGTGACCTCGACGCGATCCACGCCGGGCATCGCCTGCACCACGCGTTCGAGTTCTGCCGGATAGATGTTGAATCCGTTGCGCGTGAACATCGGCTTGATCAGGCCCTCGAACGAAACGTACCCGTCGGCATCCATGCTGCCGCGGTCGCCGCTGTGCAGCCAGCCATCCACACGTCGCAGCCCGCGGGCATCGTCGGAGATGTAGCCCGGCCCCACCAACGGGCCGCGCACACAGATCTCGCCGCTGACACCCACCGGCAGTTCGGCACTCGTGGTCGGGTTGCGGATCGTGACGTCGGCACCGGGATACGCCGTCCCGAGTGAGCCGATCCGGTTCGGGGCATCGATGCCGTTGAACAGGCAGACCGGGGACGCTTCCGTCAGGCCATACCCCTGCCGCAGTGCGCAGCCGGTGGCAGCCTCCCATTTGCGCTGCACCCACACCGGCAGTGCTGCGCCGCCGCAGATGCACACCCGCAGCGCCGGGACGGCGATCGTGCTGCCGCGCCGCTCGATGGCGGTCAGCATCGCGATGAACACGGCCGGTACACCGACGACCATCGTGATGCCGTCGTCCACCAGCGCGTCCACGGCTTTCAGCGGGTTGAAGCGGCCCATCGTCGTGACGCGTGCTCCCGCCAGCAGGGGGGCGCTGAGGGTGACGGTCATGCCGAACAGATGGCTGTACGGCAGCAGGGCGAGCACGTGATCGGCGGACGTCAGCTGTGCCGCCTGCACGGTGGCCCGCGCGTTGGCCAGCAGACTGCGGTGGGTGAGGATCGCGCCGAGTGGCAGGCCTTCCATGGCGGAGGTGTAGACCACGGCCGCCTCGTCGTCGAGGCCGTCCGCCTCCGCCTCACCCTCCAGCTCCAGCCCCACGTGCGATCCGAGGTCGATCGCCGACACCACGCCGTCGCGGAGCAGGGCCGCGTGTTGTGGCGCATCGTCGAGCATCACCTGCAGCACCGACGGGGGGAGCTTCCGGGCGAGCGTCGCGATGGTGAACACGGCGCCGACATTCGCATCCTGCAGCTGGAAGGCGAGTTCGTCGGGGGACCCGAGGGGGTTCAGCAGCACGGTCCCGCGCCCGTCACCCGCCGCCAGACCGACCAGGAACTGCGGGCCGGTCGGGAGCAGCAGCGCGGCGCGCTTCCCGTACAGCGCCCGCGACAGCGGCGCGCAGCGCTGGAGCAACGTGAGGCCGGCGGCGACGAGCTGAGCGGCCGGCATGCGGTCGACACTCCCGCCCTGGGCACCGATCGCGAAAGGGAGGAGGCTTAATGGATTGCTCATGTTCCCGTTCGGCGTGAAATTGAATGGCTGCAGGTTCAGGCGAATTCGTGGACAACGTAAGCCCGGGACGGGAGGCGGACTCGACTTCGGGATTCTTAACCGTTTTTCATGTTGTGACCGGGTGACGTCCGTAACCGTCTGTGTACCGATTTCCGTTACCGGATGGACCATATCAGGCGACGGCCTGGTCCAGCCGGATCCACCCATCGCGAGCGCTCATGTCATCGTTTGAAGGTCTGATGGTCTCCGTGTCCGGGATTCGGGGACGGGTCGGCGCGGGACTGACCCCTGAGGTCGTGGCAACCTACGCCGCGGGATTTGGAGCCTGGGCCATCGCCCGGAAGCCTGGCGCGCCGGTCGTCGTCGGCCGCGACAGCCGGGTCTCCGGACCGCTCTTCCATCGCGTGGTGCTGTCCGCCCTGGAATCGGTCGGCTGCAACGTGATCGACATCGGCGTGGTCCCGACGCCCACCGTGCAGCTCGCCGTGGAGCATCACCATGCCGCCGGCGGCCTCGCCATCACCGCCAGCCACAACCCGGTGGAGTGGAACGCGCTCAAGTTCATCGGATCGTCGGGGCTGTTCCTCGACCAGACCGACAGTCTGAGCTTCCGCGCTGCCACCGATCAGGGGTTCGCCCGCGCCACCTGGGACCGGCTCGGCTCGACCACGGTGGACCGCGAGGCGGTGGATCGTCACCTCGCCATGATCCTCGGTCTCAAGTACGTCGACGTGCCCGCGCTGCGTGCGCGCAGGCTGAAGGTGGCGCTCGATTGTGTGAACGGCGCCGGCGCGACGATCATGCTGGCGTTGCTCGACGCACTCGGCTGTGAGGTGACGGCCATTCACACCACCCCGGATGGCCGCTTCCCCCACACGCCAGAGCCGGTGGCCGAGAATCTTGGCGACCTGAGCGCGTTGGTTCGCAGCAGTGGTGCCGATGTCGGGCTGGCCGTGGATCCTGACGTGGACCGTCTCGCCATCGTGGACGAACATGGCACGCCGATTGGTGAAGATTACACGCTCGCGTTCGCTGCCGCGCTGGTCCTGCGCAAGACGCAGGGGGTCGTTGTGACGAATCTGTCCACGAGCCGTGTAGTGGAAGACGCGGCGCTGGCAGCAGGCCAGCGGTGCGTCCGGGCACCGGTCGGCGAAGCCAACGTGGCGTCGGCGATGCAGGCGGAGCGGGCCGCGATCGGGGGCGAGGGCAACGGCGGCGTCATCCTGCCCGACCTCCACCTCGGTCGCGATGCGCCCGCCGGGGCTGCGCTGGTGCTGCAATTGCTATGTGAAACTGGACTGACGCCGTCGCAGCTCAAGGCGGCGTCGCCGCAGTACGAAATTGTGAAGGACAAGCTCGACCGTCCGGAAGCCCCGCTCGGTGACGTCTACGCGGCGTTGCAGCGTGCGTTCCCGGACGCAGCGGTCGATACGCAGGATGGGCTGCGACTGTCGTGGCCGGACCGCTGGGTGCACGTGCGCCCGTCGGGTACGGAACCGATCGTCCGCGTCATCGCCGAGGCGCCTACGCGCGCCGGGGCGGAGTTGCTGGTGTCGCAGTCGCGGGTACCGCTGGACGAGCTCGTGCGCGCTTCCGCGCGCTGAGCACAGGACCAAATGTCATCAGGGAAGGATTGAGCCATGTGTGGAATCGTCGGGTATGTCGGGAACAGGGAATCGACGCCGTTGCTGCTCGAAGGGCTGCGACGCCTCGAGTACCGTGGCTATGACTCCGCCGGTGTGGCGACCATGAACGGTGGCGGTGTCGAAATGCGCCGCGCCGCCGGAAAGATCGCCAAGCTGGAGAAGGCCATTGCGGACAGCCCGACGCACGGGTCGGTCGGTATCGCCCATACGCGCTGGGCCACGCACGGCCCGCCGAGCGAGAAGAACGCACATCCGCACATGGATGAGGCCAAGACGATCGCCGTGGTCCACAACGGCATCATCGAGAACTCGTCGTCGCTGAAGCGCTCCCTCGAGGGTCGAGGCCACATTTTCGCGTCGGACACCGACACCGAAGTGCTGTCGCACCTGATCGAGGAGTTGTTCGACGGCAATCTCGAGGATGCCGTGGTGCAGGCGCTGAAGCGCGTGGAGGGGACGTATGGCATTGCCGTGATCTCGAGCCGCGACAAGGACAAGATCGTGGCCGCCCGCAAGGGCAGCCCGCTTTTGATCGGTGTCGGCAAGGACGAGTGGTTCGTGGCCAGCGACGTGTCGGCGATCCTGGCGCACACGCGCGATGTCGTCTACCTGGAAGACGGTGACGTCGCCGTGCTCACGCGCAGCGGGTTCCGCGTGATCGACCACTCGCAGAGCACCGTCACGAAGGTCATCAGCAAGATCGACTGGGACATCGACCAGATCGAGCGTGGCGGGTATGCGCACTTCATGCTGAAGGAGATCTTCGAGCAGCCGGTCACGGTGGAGAACACCATGCGCGGCCGCATGCTGCAGG
The DNA here is from genome assembly GCA_031411975.1 of Gemmatimonadaceae bacterium. GTDB lineage: Bacteria > Gemmatimonadota > Gemmatimonadetes > Gemmatimonadales > Gemmatimonadaceae > JACMLX01. The sequence continues at coordinate 72,067 of JANOCB010000036.1, read as the reverse complement.
AGGAGGGAACGGCCAAGCTGGGCGGCCTGAACCTCACCGACGAGCAGTTGCTGAAGATCGACAACATCATCATCACCGCCTGTGGCACCTCGTGGCACTCGGCGCTGATCGGCGAGCAGCTGCTCGAGGAGTTCGCGCGCATCCCGGTGGAAGTCGAGTACGCCTCGGAGTTCCGCTACAAGAATCCGATCGTCACCGACCGCACGCTCTGCATCGTGATCTCGCAGTCGGGTGAGACCGCCGACACGCTGGCGGCGCTCCGTGAAGCGAAGTCGCGCGGCGCCAAGACCATCGGACTGGTGAACGTGGTGGGCTCGACCATCGCCCGCGAGGCCGATGGCGGCATCTACCTGCACGCCGGTCCGGAGATCGGCGTGGCCAGCACCAAGGCCTTCACGTCGCAGGTGATCGCGCTGACGCTGCTGGCGCTCAAGATCGGCCGCCTGCGCACGATGAGCATCCTGCAGGGCCGTCAGGTGATTGCGGCACTCACGGCACTGCCGGAGAAGATCCAGCAGATCCTCGAGCGTGCGGCTGATGTGGAAGCGGTGGCCGAGGAATTCAAGCGCGCACAGAATTTTCTGTACCTGGGCCGCGGCTACAACTTCCCGAGTGCGCTCGAAGGCGCCCTGAAGCTGAAGGAAATCAGCTACATCCACGCCGAGGGGTATCCGGCGGCCGAGATGAAGCACGGTCCGATCGCGCTCATCGACGAGATGATGCCGGTGGTGTTCATCGCGCCGCACGACGCCGTGTTCGACAAGGTCGTGAGCAACGTGCAGGAGGTGAAGGCGCGCAAGGGCACCGTCGTCGCCATCACCACCCGTGAGGAAGAGTCGCTGGAGGGGCTGCTGGACTACGAGTTCCGCATTCCCGAGACGCTCGACATGCTGACGCCGGTGCTGGCGAGTGTGCCGCTGCAGCTGCTGGCGTACTACATCGCGGTGAAGCGCGGGTGCAACGTGGACCAGCCGCGCAACCTGGCGAAGAGTGTGACGGTGGAGTGAGTCGCTGGCGGCGTGTGCTGTGAAGACGGGGCGAGTCCGCGAGGGCTCGCCCCGTCGCGCGTCGGGTCTGAGCGAAGCCGCACGGCAATGCTCGGCGCCGACTCCGCGGCGGGGACTGCCTGCCCGATCTCCCGATCTACAAGAACGGATTCTCGACCCGCACACCGTCGAAGCGCTGCTGATGCTGGAGGTCCTCAGACAGGACCACATCGCACCCAGCCGCTCTCGCTCCCTCGATGATCGCAGCGTCCCAGTGACTGATCTGGAATCGCTGCGACGTCGCCATGGCGCGTTCGACCACTGCAACCGTGGTCTCCTGCACCGGGAAGCGTTGCCAGGCGGTGACGAGTGCTGCGGCTTCGGTATGCTGAAGTCGTCCTGTCCGGCTCGCCCGCGTCGCCTGCGTGTAGAACTCCTGCAGCACCTGGACCGAGAGTGCGAGGTCACTGGCTGTAAGCAGCACCAATGCCCTGTCTCGCTTCTGCGCTTCTGCGGGGGCATCACTGATCGCATACAGCAGCACATTGGTGTCAACGAAGCGCATCGCGATCGTGCACCTCGTCGCGGGTCAGTCGCTGCGCGGCAGCGTATCCGGCGCGCCGCTCGCGGATCTGCATCAGCGTGGTGTTCTGCAAGGCGCTCAGGCGCTCGAACTCGCTGCCCTGTGACGCGATACGGATCAGATACTCACGGACGAGCGCCGACACCGACGTGCGCGCTTCAGCAGCACGAAGCCGCGCTGCGTCGTAGACTTCATCTGGCACAGAAACAGTGATATTTGCCACAGTTACACAGTACCTATCCAAGCGATGTGGTGCAAGAGAGGATTGCAGGCGGCCGCCAGGCGGATCGACGGTGTCGCCGAGAGAGTCACTGCCGGTCACGCGGGTCAGCCCAGCGCCGGCCGTCCCAACGGGCAAGTCGAAATAATCTCGCCCGTTTGTAACGCATCGTCCGGACGGAATCCCTCTCTCGATGCCGCGGCCCCGGCCGAGCTGACCGCGGGAGTACCGACGGTCGTCTCGGGGACGCTTTCCGCTGCTACGTGACCTTTCGGCACGAGCTTTACAGGAAGTGCGCAGTCGATATGATGACGCGGTGCCGCCAGCGGGTTCGTGCTCGCAGCGGCGCACAGGTCGATGGTCTCCGCTTCCACTCTTCGCTGCGACGACGCAGCCTGGCGGCGACCTCGGATCCAACCGAATAGCTCAGGGACAAAGAGCCTATGCGTCTCTTCCGTCAGGGGGCCCTGACACTGGTGTTGCTTGCCAGCGCGGCCGCCGAACTTCTCGCCCAGCGACGCCTGACCGGCCGCGTCACCGAGGAGGGGTCCAACGCCCCACTCGGCACCGTCAGTGTCCAGGTCGTGGGCACCACCACCGGTGCGTACACCGAGCCGAATGGCAGCTTTGTCCTCAGCGTACCGAACGGCGCGTTCTCGCTCCGCGTCCGACGGATCGGCTACCAGCTGCGCACGGTGCTGGTGCAGGCAAATCAGTCGAGCGTCGAGGTGGCGCTGAAGAAGGACATCCTGCAGCTCGAGACGCAGGTCGTCACGGCGCAACAGGGCACCCTCGAGCGCCGCAACGCCGCCACGTCGGTGGTGCAGGTGAGTGCCGAGGAGCTGTCGCGGGTGCCGGCCATGACGATCGATCAGGCGCTGCAGGGCAAGGTGGTCGGCGCGCGCATCAACATGAACAGCGGCGCACCCGGCGGTGGTGGTCAGCTGCAGTTCCGTGGCACCACGTCGATCCTCGGCAACGCCGAGCCGCTGTTCGTGATCGACGGTGTGCTCATGTCGAACGCGTCGATCGCCGGCGGTGCCAACACGCTGACGCGCGCTGGTGGCGCGAATACGAACATCGCCAGCGTGCAGGACAACCGCACCAATCGCCTCGCGGATCTCAACCCCGCTGAAATCGAGGACATCCAGGTCCTGAAGGACGCCGCCGCCGCCGCACTCTACGGATCGCGCGCGACGAACGGTGTGGTCGTGATCACGACCAAGCGTGGCCGCAGCGGCACGCCGCGCTGGAGCATGACGCAACGCGTCGGCCAGTCGTCGCTGCTGCGCGGCATCGGCACGCGTTGTTTCACCGACTCGACGGTGGCGATCAACGCCGCAGCGTCAGGAGCGAACCAGGCGATCGCGCGGTCGGAACTGCAGGCCGTCATGCAGGCCAACGGTGGCCAGATTCCCTGCAACGATCACGTCGCCCAGCTGTTCGGCCGCAACGGCCTGGCGTGGGAAAGCGCGCTGCAGGTGACCGGTGGCAACGACAACACGCGGTTCCTCGCCTCGATCGGTCGCAAGAACGATCAGGGCATCGCGGTGAACACCGGTGCCGTGCGTGACAACGCGCGCATCAACATCGACCAGAACATCAGCAGCCGGCTCACGGCGCGCCTCGACCTCGGCTACACGCGCAACGAAGCGCGGCGCGGTCTGTCCAACAACGGCAACGACCCGAACACCTCGCCGCTCTACGTGTTCGGCAAGACGCCGAGCTTCCTCGACCTGCAACAGAACGCCGAGGGTGGATTCCCGGTGAACCGCTTCGGTGGCGGTGGCGTGGCGAGCAATACGTCGAACCCGTTCCAGACCTACCAGTTCATCTCGAACGAGGAAACGGTGGACCGCGTCATCGGCGCCGCCTCGCTCAACTGGCAGGCGATCGCCACGGCGAGTAACCAGCTGCGCGTGGAGTACTTCCTGGGTATCGACCGGTTCACCCAGGACAACTTCATCTACAGCCCGAACTTCCTGCAGTACGAACCGCAGGACGGGTTGCTGGGCACGGTGGTGACCACCAATGGCAACAGCCGGCAGCTCAACCAGGCGCTGCGCGCCTACTGGAACTTCACGCCGCAGAACTTCTTCGCGTCGTTCAACACCGTGGCCGGCATCACCGGTGAGGAACAGGGGCTGAATGTGGGCCGCGTCCGCGCGCAGGGCCTGCTGCCGGGTGTGCCGCTGTTCAACCAGGGCCAGCAGCTCAGCTTCCAGAACCGCGAGCTGCAGCGCGACCAGGCGGCGTTCATCCAGTCGAGCATGCTGGCCTTCGACGACAAACTCTACCTCACCGCCGGTGTGCGTGGCGACCGTTCAAGCAACAACGGCGAAACGGACAAGTTCTTCGTGTTCCCGAGTGCGCAGGCCTCGTATCGCTTCGTCGACCTCGTGCCGGGCGTGCAGGAGCTCAAGCTGCGCACCAACTGGGGGCAGGCCGGTAACCGGCCACTGTACGGGCAGCGGTTCATCACGTTCAACTCCACAGGCCTCATCAATGGTGTCAACGGCCTCGGAGTGAACCCCACGCTTGGCAATCCGAACGTGCGCCCCGAGCGGAAGACGGAAATGGTGACGGGCTTCGATCTGCAGGCACTGGATCGTCGCATCGGTATCGAGTACTCGTACGTCGACACACGCATCGACGATGTGCTCTTCAACCGCCCGATTCCGGCGACCGCCGGCATCTCGCAGCAGATCTTCAACGGCGGCCGACTGCGCAACTCGTCGCAGGAGGTTGCCCTGTCGCTGGTGCCGGTGCAGCGGAACAACGTCACGTGGGTCAGCCGCATCGCGTATCAGCGGATCCGGAACAGGGTCGAGGCCCTGCCGATTCCGCCGTTCAACCCGGCCAACGTGGGCTTCGGTGCCGCCTTCGGCCGCCCACGCATCACGCAGGGGGCCTCGACGACCGCGATCTGGGGCAACCGGCCGATCTTTGCCAACGTCGGCGGTCGCGACACCGTGTTCACGCGTGACACGATCCTCGGTGACATCAACCCCGACTTCGAGATGTTCTTCACCAACACCATCACGGTCGGCCGCTTCTCGCTGAACGCGCAGGTGGACTGGAAGAGCGGTGGCGACATCACGAACCTGACCCAGAACATCTGGGACCAGTTCCAGCGCTCGCGCGACTATGACGTCGCCTCGCCGTGCCGCGGTGCCTCGATCCAGAACCGCGAGTGCATCCGTGTGGCCTCCGGCCGCCCCACGCTGCTCGACACCAGCAGCACGGCCAGTCTGGGTGCTTATCGCTTCTCACGCTGGAACGGCGGCTCCGACGCCCGTGTGTACGTCCAGGATGGCTCGTTCGTGAAGCTGCGCGAGCTGGCACTCACGTACAGCGTTCCGACGTCCTTCGTCCGCCGCGTCGCCGGCAACCGCTTCAGCGATGTCCGGCTGAACGTGGTGGGTCGTAACCTGGCGGTGTGGATGGATTACTGGGGCATGGACCCCGAGGTCACCAACTTCGGCAACGGCCCGGTGCGCAGCGCGGTGGATCTCGCGCCGTTCCCGCCCAGCCGACAGTTCTTCTTCAGCGTGGACGTGGGGTTCTGACCCATGACCACCTTCATCAGCACTTCCGTGCGGAGTGACCGCATGACACGACGCTTCTTCACGACGGTTGCAGCCGCTGCGCTGCTGACCGGCTGTAACGCCGACCGTCTCAACGTTCCCAACTTCAACGAGTCGAGCGAATCGCAGCCCGCCGATCGTCCGCTGATCCAGAACCTCGCCTCCGGCATGCTCGCCGAGCAGCGGGGGCTGGCGGCGGGGCTCGTCTCGAACGTGGGTATCTTCGGGCGCGAGAGCTTCCTGTATACCAGCTCCGAGCCGCGCAACACCACGCTCTTCCTGGCCACGTTCCCGCTCGACAACTCGGGCTTCACGAATGGCCAGTGGGACGCGCGGTTCCGCAACGCCCGCAACGCCATCAACCTGCAGGCGATTGCGGCGGGCACCACGTTCCTCAGCGACGCCGAGAAGAACGCCGTGCGTGGCTTCGCCAACACGCTGCGCGCGCTCGACCTGTTCTACGTCATCGCGACCCGCGACACGATCGGGATTCCGACCGCGATCGACGTGGCGACCAACGCGCCGCAGCCGTTCGTGACGCGCGACTCGGCCTACCGCTTCATCAGCGGCATCCTCGACTCGGCGGCGACGCAGCTCGGTGCGGCCGGGACGACGGCGTTCCCGTTCACGCTGACGCCGGGATACGCTGGCTTCAACACCCCGGCGACGTTCCTGCAGTACAACCGTGCGCTGGCGGCTCGTGTGCTGGTGTACCGCGGATCGCTGGACTGCGGCGCGCCGTGCTTCACTCAGGCGCTCACGGCACTGGGGCAGACCTTCCTGAACGCGGCTCCGGGTGCTGACCTGCGCCGCGGCGTGTACCACACGTACAGCACCTCGTCGGGTGACCTGACCAACACGCTCTCGGCGCCGGTCACCCCCGACCAGGTGGCGCATCCGAGCATCCGCCCCGATGCGCAGCTGCAGGCAGGGGGCCAGCCCGATGCGCGCGTGACGACGAAGGTCCGCACCACACCGTCGCGAAACGCGCCGGGTGGTATCACGGTGGGCATCGCCACGGATGTCGCGTTCACGTTGTATCCGGAGCAGGCCACTCCGTTGCCGATCATCCGCAACGAAGAGCTCATTCTGCTCCGGGCCGAAGCCAACATCGGTCTCAGCAACTTCGCGGCAGCGTTGCCCGACATCAATTACATCCGATCGGTGGCCGGCAATCTGCCGCCGATCGCGAGCTTCGCCAGCCGCGACGCCGCCATCGATGCGCTGCTCTACGAGAGGCGCTATTCCCTGCTGTGGGAAGGGCATCGCTGGTTCGACGTCCGTCGCCTGGGCCGCCTGCTGACCCTGCCGATCGACATCCCGACGCACTTCCGCGCCCGGGTGATGCCGGTGCCGCAGACGGAGTGTCTGGCGCGCGGTCCGCTGATCGTCGCGAATCCCGCGCTCCGCGCACCGGGATGCCCGTGATGGGCTGAGCAGTTCTGCAGTGCTGAACGGGGCTCCGCGCATGGTGCGCGGAGCCCCGTTCGACTATTCCAGCATCAACCGCCGGATCTGTTTGAACGGCAGGTCGCCGTACGTCAGCAGCTGGTCGTTGAAGCGCCTGAGCGAATAGTGCACCCCCATGCGGCGCTTGTATTCATCGCGCAGCTGCAGGATCACCAGTTCGCCGATGATCTCGCGGCCCGGCGGCGTGGCGTTCTGGGAGTCGCGCTGCACTTCGAGCACGGCATTCGTGGGCTCCATGCCGATGTGCGTGACGTAGGCGTTGACGGCCTCGTCGAACGACATCTCTCCCTTCGCCATCTTCAGCTTCGTGAGAATGCGCTGCACGCGCCACATGCGCATCTGCCGACGTGCCATCTTCGTCTTCAGCTGCTCCATGTAGGGAAGGCCCTCGTAGTATCCCTCCTCTTCCAGCAATCGCTCCAGGTAGAAGGACCACGATTGCGAGAAGTATCCGCTCTGGTACAGACGTCGCATCGGCCGCGTGACATGCTGCGCTGCGGAGGCGCGCTGGGCGGTGTGCCCGAGCCACTCGTGGTACGAGATCACGTGTGTCCAGTAGGGATTGTAGCTGCGGATGCGTGAGGCCTTCTCTGCCGCGCTGAGCCAGGGTTCGAGCGGCGTGAGCACGTAGTAGCCCGAAAGCCGGCCCGCCACCGTGGGGCCGTACTGCGCCCCGCCGAACGACAGCGTGCGACGCGCCATCGGTGTGGTGAGCACCGCGCCGTAGTCGAAGTCGGGGATGGTGGCCACATGGGCACCGGGCCCGCGCAGCCATGCCGTGGTCATGTCCACGTAGCGCTGTGCCATCGGGATCACGCCTTCCCATGGCGGTGCCTCGTCCTTCATCTGCTCCCACACCGTGCGCAGGTCGCCCGATGGGTGAATCTGCTTCGCCAGCAGCTGCATCTCGCTTGTGAGCTGCGCCGCCTCACGCTCGGCGATCTGCAGCATCATGTCCACGCCATAGCCGTCGAGCTGCTCGAACTGCAGCTGGTAAAAATCGATCTCGCCCGGCTTCCAGGTCGGGGGCCGGGTGGAGCGTGGCAGGAGTTCGCGCTCCATCCAGAGCCGGAACTCTTCGGTGGCGCGTGCGGCGGTGTTCGCCGCCGTCACCAGGTCGCGCTTGAGTGCCGGGTCGTCCACGGCCGCCTGCGGCACGTACTCGTCGAGCAGGATACGGACGTATCGCGTCTGCGCGATGGCGTTCTCGGTCCAGGTGCGCGCCGGTACCGTGAGGTTGGCGCGTGCATTGGACAGCACCGCGGGGAACTGGCGCAGCTCGGCGAGTGCGGTCTTCACGCCGGAGTCACTGATCGCCCCTGGCCGCAGGAAGAGAGCGTCGGTGGCGCTCAGCGCGAGGTAGGTGACCGGAACCACCTGATGCAGCCGGAGCGAGTCGATCTCGAAGGCGCGAGTGCGCAGGTGCGCATCGAGCAGGTCGTAGTCCACCTGATCGTCACGCCGCAGCGAGTCGCGCTCGATCGCGCGCAGGCGCGTGAGCAGTGTGCGATACGCCGCACTCGCAGCGGCGTACTCGCGCGCCGCACGGGTGGCGATCTTGACGCCGGCCGCATCCGAGACGACGGCGGCGAGTCGCGCGGTCGCTGCCGGGGCCTGCGCGGTGGCGTGCGACAGGGGAGCGGCGAGGAGCAGCAGTGCGGCGAGCAGGTGGCGGCGCATGGGTGTGGTGTGGGTGGGCCGCTCTGGCGCGGCAGTCTTGTGATGTTTCCCTGGCTTGGCGCGACACCCCTGTCGTCGAGGCGCCACCGTCGACGCAGTATCCACCGGCGTCATGTGCCGGCGAGCCCACCGGTGGTCGCCGCCACCTCGCGGTTCAGCGCGGCCATCGTCTGCTCGTACAGCTGATCGGCGGTCTCACGCGTGCGGCCCACGCACAGCGTCCCGACCTTGCCATGCCGCTCGAGCGCCCCGATCAGATGAAACATGACGCCTTCCTGCGTCGCGGCGTCGAAGTGCAGGTCGTGGTTCACGGCAATCTCGATCAGCCGCTCCGGCGTGATTCCGAGGTACCCCGGCTGCGTCAGGTTGTCCGTCGCGTGGTAGAAGCAGGGATTGCCGTTTCGCGAGTGAAACGTGCCGGTGCCGACATCGTACTCGCCATCGGTGAGGAACTGCAGCATCAGGAAGGGATGGGTCGTGCCCCCCTTCCTCAGATTGATCTCGATGGCGCTGGTGCACCAGATCCCGTTGCGCTGCACGGTGAGGAAGTCGACCGCGAAGCGTGCCAGCACACCGTCCTGCGCCAGCACATGTGCGACCCGTGATCCATACTCGTGCAGGTCGCCGCTGTAGGCCGCGTCGGCAGGAAAGCGACAGCCCATGTACACCTGCCCCGCCGGTCCGCCAAGAATCTGATCGTGCGTGGCGATCACGCTCGCCTGTCGCAGTGGATCGACGCGACACTGCACCGACGGCGACCGAACCACCTCCCCCGGCACGAAGCACTCCACGATGCCGTGCATCGTGGGGAACTTGTGCAGGAACGATTCCCAGGTCTCCACGTCGGCGACGCACCGAAGGTTCGTCCGCACGGCGTCGTGAACCCAGTGCACCAGCGACTCGGTGGTCTGTGCGCGCACTGCTGATTCCGGCGCGCCGTCGAACGAGAAGACCGCATTCCCTTCGCCGGAAAAGCCTTCATCCAGCTTCACCATCGCTTTCCGCAGTGACGGATCGCGTCGCTTGAGATCCGCCAGCGCCTGCACGACGTCACCGGTGTCGCGCAGGCGCTCGTGGCCGTCGGGCAGCGGTACCCCCGCGCGGCGAAACGTTTCACGGCTGCCACTCTTCGAGCCGAGGTGCACCAGCGCCGGATCGCAGCCGTAGATCGGAATGCCAAGCTGCACGGCCAGTGTCCGCTCGTGCGGCGTGACGTTGAAGCAGGTCATGTGCGCCGACATCGGATCCGGGATCGCGAGCCGGATGCGCTCGACCAGCGCCTCGCGCGCGAGGATCTTCTCGGTCAGTGATCTGGCCGATGAATCGTCACACGAGAGGAGCGTCAGTCGCGGCAGCGCATGGGACGGCGGCACGCCCGGCAGCAGGTGCAGGTAATAGTCGACGATGGTCGGTGACAACGGCTCGCTGGTGACGTAGATCAGGTTGGCGCGCGGGAAGCGCAGCAGCATCAGCAGGCAGAGCAGGCGCTCCTCGTAATGGGTCGCCCCATCGAGCTTCCGGAGTTCGCCCTGATCCAGCGTCAGGCTCGGAATGACGACGATGGTCTGCGGGGCGTGCCGATCGTGGAAGGCGCGCGTGAACAGCGCCGGAAGGCGCTCCTGCAGGATGGCGAACTGCTGACGCTCTTCGTCGGAGCCGGTGGCACGGAGATCGTGACGCATGCGAGTATGGTGCCGAAGGGGTCGGTGTCGCCTCTCACGGAACTTGCGCGGCCACCTGATCCCGGTCCAGTCAGGGATACGTGTGGTTATGCCGCGGCTCGTTCAAGTGCGGTCTCGTCACTGGATGGCCCGGTGACGGCGGGTGTCACGCATGGCGGGGCCCGTTTCGTTGTCACATACTTCAGTGTCCGTCCGTGACCCTTCGTCTTTCGCAGGGAGAGGGAATGCTGTCGCCTCGCCTGTCGTGCCTCGTGTCTGCGACGTTCGTCGCACTGCTCGCCGTTCCTGTCGCCCTGTCGGCACAGGCGTCCGATGTGCCGCCGCAGGACATCGCACGCGGGAAGCAGATCTTCGCGGCCACCTGCCGGGGGTGCCACACGATCTCGCCCCCGGCGCAGGGTGGCCCCGCGATGTCGCGGATCGCGCGGCATTACGTGCAGCGGCTCGGTTCGCGAAAGGCCGCCGCCGGACGGATCGCCGAGTGGCTCGCCGGACCGACGGTGGAAAAGACGCTGCTGCCGCGCGCAGAAGTCGCCCGCTTCGGCGTCATGCCGCACCAGCCGCTCGCCGATTCCAGCCGGTTCGTGGTGGCGGCTTACGTCGTCACGCTGACGGATGCAGGATCGCGTCGGGGCAGGGCCGCGCGGCCGTAGTCGAGGTGCTGGTTGACGCGGCGCGAACCGCTCAGGGTACCACCGGCGGTGGCCCGGCCACGCGCTGCACGAGCTGCGCCCATGACGCCACTGCGGTGTGGAACGCCTCCACGCCGATCCGCTCGTCACGGCCATGGGCCCGCGACGGCTCATCCTGTTCCCCGGCCAGTCCGAACACACCGTACGTCGGCACGCCGGCATTGCGCGTGAAGAGACCATCGGTGGCCCCGGTCGACATTTCCGGCACCACTGCGGCACCGCCGAAGAAGAGGCGCGCGTTTTCGCGCATCGCCGCCAGCACCTCCGCCTTCAGCGGCGACGGCGGACTTGGCACCACTTCGCGTGTGCGCGACACCATGACCCCCGGCCCCACCACGCGCTGCAGCACGGTCATCACCGAGTCCACCTGATCGACGGGCAGCATCCGGCAGTTCACCAGCGCCGTGGCCCGTTGCGGCAATGCGTTGTCGGCATGACCGCCACCAAGGCGCGTGGCCACGCAGGTGGTCCGCAACACCGAGTTGAAGTAGGCGTTCTGTGCCGAGAGTGCCGCCACGGTGGCGCCGTCGGTCTGGCCACTGGCCACCTTCCGCATCAGCTCCGCCAGCACCGGCTCCTGCTGCGCCGCTGATTCACGGAAGAATGCGGTCGAGATCTCCGTCAGTCGCACCGGAAACTCGTAGGCACCCAGCTTCGACAAACCCGCCGAGAGTTCGTAGATCGCATTGTCGCGACGGGGCACCGAGCTGTGCCCACCCGGATTGGTCACTTCCAGATTGAAATCCGCGTACACCTTCTCGGCGGCCTGCATCGAGAACGCCAGCGCCTTGCCCTTCTCCATCGACACACCACCGGCATCGGTGTTCAGGGCGAGTTCGGCCCTGAACAACGCCGGATGCTGCTGCAGCAGCCAACGGATCGACTGACCGTCGGTTTCTTCATCGGCGGTGAGCACGGCGATGAGATCGCGTTCCGGCACGTAGCCGCTGCGCTTCCAGCGGACGAAGGTGGCGACGATGGCAGCCAGTCCGGCCTTGTTGTCCTCCACACCGCGGCCGTAGTAATGACCGCCCGTCTCACCGAACGTGAACGGCGCACGGGTCCAGTCGCTGGCCAGCGCCGGCACCACGTCCATGTGTGCCATCAGCAGGATCGGCTTCATCGTCGACGATCGTCCGCGATACCGTGCCACCACCGCCTTCAGGATCGGTGAAGGGCCGAGCAGCTGCACGTCGGCGGCACTGAATCCGGCACCGCGCAGTCGTGCTGCCACGGCCGCGCCGATCCGCTGCACGCCGGCGGTGCCCGTGGACGAGTTGATGTTCACGAACTCCGCCAGGATCGCCCGTTCCTCGGCGCGATGCGCTGGATTCACTGCCGGTGCCTGCGCGCCAAGGGACGTCGCACCGCACACCATCGCCAGTGCGGTGCAGCACACGGTGCGTCGCATCATGGTGCGCGTCGTGACGAGCGACGGCGCGCGGGGAGTGCCGTGGTGCCCTGCTTCACGGCGGTCTTCTTCGTCTTCTTCGCGGGTGTCTTGGCTGCGGCCTTCTTCGCCGGCGTCGTGCCCGCCTTCGTCACCGCCTTGGCGGGAGCCTTGCGGGGACGCGCCGTGCGGACCGCCGGTACGGCCTCGGTGCGTGTCGCGCCAGCGGTTCCAGCCGCATGCGCCGACGTTTTCGCATCGGTGAATTCCCGCGGCGTTGACTCCGCCGAGCGCTCCCACAACCGCACGCCGCCATGAATGGCATTCTCGTTGGAGCCGCGTGTGGCCGCATCGGGGAGATGCACGAGCTTGCGCGCATTACCACCGCCCAGCACGATGCCATCGCAGAGCAGTGCCGCGCGAAACAGGTCGCAGACCTTGTGCACATGCTTCTCCCAGCGTTCATCACCGAGGCGCGTGAGGCCCGCATCGCCGAGGTAGTCCTCGTAGCTCTGCTCCTTCCGATACGGCAGGTGAGCAATCTCGAGCGGCTCCACATGCCAGTTGTCGATGATCGCGGTGCCGAGCCCGGTGCCCAGGCCCAGGAAGAGCATCCGGCCGCCGGCGTAGCTGCCGAGGGCCTGCATGGCCGCGTCGTTGATTACCTGCACCGGCTTGCCGAACGCCTTCTGGAAGTCGAACGTCGTCCAGCCGCCGGCGATGTTGATCGGCTCGCGGAATGGCCGGTTGTCCTTCACCGGACCGGGGTAGCCGAGCGAGATCGCCTCGAAGTCCCAGTCCTTGGTGAGGGCGAGCACGCCGCGGACCATGTCCGCCGCCGTCATGGTGGGGCCCGACGGAATGCGATGGGTGACGCGGTCCCACGACCCGGCAACCTTGATGTGGGTTCCACCGACATCGATGACCAGTACTCTCACAGGCGATGCTCTCCGGCAACGGCGGAAGTGGTGCGGCCCTGCGGCACGGGCCGCGGCGGGCAGTCCCAGAGGTTGAGGGGACCGGGAGTCTGGTCAACGGGCCGCGGCGCGTCAACTTTGTGGCCACATGCGAGTCCTCCTGCAGCGGGTGTCCCGCGCCGAAGTCCGGGTCCACGACCGCGTCACCGGCCGTATCGCCCGCGGCTACCTGCTGCTGGTCGGCATCACACACGATGACACCGAGGGGCGCGCGGTGAAGCTCGCCGAGAAGGTGGCCGGCCTCCGGCTCTTTCCCGATGCGGACGGCAAGATGAACCTCGCGCTGGCCGACGTGGGGGGCGCGGTGCTGGTCGTGAGCCAGTTCACCCTGTACGGCGATGCACGGAAGGGCCGGCGTCCGAGCTTCACCGACGCCGCGCGCCCCGAGGTGGCCGTACCCCTGTACGAACGCTTCATCACGCTGCTGCGCGGCCATGGCATTCCCGTCGAGACGGGTGAGTTCGGTGCCGACATGCAGGTGGACCTCCTCAACGATGGACCCGTGACCCTCATGCTGGACAGCGAAACCTGATGCGTGTGATCCTTGCTTCCCAGTCGCCGCGCCGCCGCGAACTGCTCGCGCTCGTCGGTATCGACCACGAGGTGCAGCCGGCCGACATCGACGAAACGCCCTGGCCGAATGAAGAGCCAGTGTCACATACCGAGCGTCTCGCCCGCGGCAAGGCGCAGGTGATTGCGGCGCGTGCCCCGGATGCGCTGGTCATCGCCGCCGACACGATCGTCGTCATCGACGGGGCGATCCTCGGCAAGCCGGCCGACATCGCCGATGCGCGTGCGATGCTGCGCCGGCTGAGCGGCCGCACGCACGAGGTGTGCACGGCGATGGCGGTGGCGTGTGGCGAGCGCGTCGAGTCGGCGGTGGTCCGCGTCCCCGTGCGCTTCCGCGCGCTCGACGACGACACGATCGCCCGCTACGTCAACACCGGCGAACCGATGGACAAGGCGGGCGCGTACGGCATCCAGGGCTACGGCGCCACGATCGTCGAGCACATCGAGGGCGACTACTTCGCGGTGATGGGGCTGTCACTGGTCACCATCGTGCAGCTCGCCGAGCGGATGGGGATGCGGTACCACTTCGGGCCGCTCGTGTCGGCGCAGTGACGTCGGTGCGGAGCGCATAGTTGATCTCGAATCCTTGATCGTCAACTGCACTCGCACGGAGGCACGGGGGCACGGAGAAACTCTGAAAAGGGAACTGCACCAGCATTTCGTGAGCAGTTCCCACTTTTCTGCAGTTCTCCGTGTCTCCGTGCCTCCGTGTGAGTGCAGTTTCAGCCCCTCGGCTGCAGCAAGGTCACACCGTGCGCACCAACGTCATCCGGTGAGCGCCGCCGACGCGCCGGGACTGCGGTCGCGATACGAGGCGGCATACGACGACCGCCACAGCTGCACCTTCGAGAGCACGTCGTCCACGGTGATTCGCGGCAGACGGTCCAGGCGGTTCTCCATGCTGATCGGATACTCCTCACCCGGCTCGCCGTACGCATCGATCATCAGGTCGTGAAACTTTCGGTACGGGCCCACGCGCTTCGGATTGCTGTACCCGATCAGGCTCACCACCGGACGGTCGAGGGCCACGGTGATGTGCAGCGGGCCCGTGTCGGGGCTGAGTACGAGTGCGGCGCCGTCGATGAGCTGCACCAGGCCACGCAGCCCGCTGCCCAGCGCACTCACCACCGGCACCCTGACCTGTTGCAGGATCACACGTTCGGCGTGCAGTTCACGATCGCTGCGCCCGCCCACCAGCACGGGCTGGAGGCCGAAGTCTCCGTACAGCGCGTCGCACACCGCCGCCCACCGCTCCGGCAGCCAGTCCTTCTGTGCCTTGCTGGTGGCCACGACGATCGGGGCGATCGGTCGGTCGAACGCACGCAGCCGTTCCACCTGCTGCCCCCGTTCGTGCGGCCATGGTCCAAGATTCCACACGGCGTCGCCATGCGGCACACCCAGCGCGTCGAGGAACTCCAGATACTGATCCTGCACATGCTGCATCGCATGCGGTGGTACCTGTGCGTTGGTGAAGAGCCAGTTGGCATCACGCGCGCGGGCGCGGTCGAAGCCGAGCTTCACCTTCGCCTTCACCATCCGCGTGATCATCCCTGCCTTGAGATACACCTGCAGCGCCAGCGCGGTGTCGAAGCGCAGCGGCGACAGCTGGCGACGGATGTCGTTGAAGGCGCGCAGCCCGGTGCTCCGATCGAACAGCAGGATCTCATCCACATCGGGATGCCCTCGGACCAGCGTCGCCGGACCGGGCTGCAGAATCCAGGTGACCTTCGCCGTGGGACGGTGACGCTTGAGCGCCGTGAGCAAGGGCAGCACGTGGACCGCGTCGCCCACGGCACTCATCATCACGATGCACACACGATCCAGCGATGCACGCACCGTCGCGCGTGCCGGGTGCCCAGCGGTCACTCAGCCTCCGAGGCGTTGGATCAGGGCCGCCAGGGCAGGCGCGTTGCTCTGGGCGTGGTATTTGCGCGCCGACCGCAGCAGCCGCTGCACGTTCATCCACTCGGCGTTCTTCTTGGCGAACCGCAGCGTGTCCACATCCAGGACGTACGCGATCGGCTCATCACTGCCCGATGGCGCCAGCAGCACGTTCTTCAGGTTCAGATCGGGATGGTAGGCCCATGTGCGTGCGAGGCGTTTCAGCAGCGTGAGCGTCGCGTCGATGCACTGCGTCATGGCGAAGCGGGTGTCTTCGAGAATCAGCACCCGCTCCAGGTCGGCGCTGTCACTCACCTCGCGCGTGACCACGTCGGCCCGGAAGAACTGCCCACCCAGCGTGGGATACAGCGCATACCCCAGAATACGCGGTGTCGGAATGCCGACGTGGCGCAATGTCCAGCTGACGCACAGCTCGTCCTGCGCACGCGGATTCCGGAACAGGTCCTTCGTCAGGCCAGCCAGCATCCCACCATGCGTGCTGTGCCGCACGACGACACCGACATCCACGCCAGGCAGTGATACGGCCCAGGCGGTGGTGCGCCCCTTCAGTCCGCGCCGGGCCGGCTGTGCCGCCGCCCACTCGTGCAGCGTCGGGTGCTCGGCCAGCATCTCATCGAAGTACGACATCACGCTGCCATGCGCCACGACGATCGCGTCGCGAATCTGCGTGCGCGCGTATCCCGACGGCAGCATTCCCTGGGGAATGAGTCCGCCGGCCGTGGCGATGGGTGAGCCCGCGAAGGGCGACACCGCATCGGCCGGATTCACCGCGGGGCGCGCACCCGGCCGATCGCCGTCAGCATCGCGCGGGACTTGTTCTCCGTCTCCAACCATTCGTGTGCAGGAACCGAGTCGTAGACAATGCCGGCACCGACCTGCACGCTGGCCTCGCCGGCGGCGATGACACAGGTGCGGATCGTGATCGCGAGATCCATCCGGCGATCACCAGCGGCGAGGTAACCTACTGCTCCAGCGTAGGGGCCGCGTCGCTCCGGCTCCAGTTCATCGATGATCTGCATGGCGCGCACCTTCGGCGCCCCGGTCATCGTCCCTGCCGGGAAGGTGGCCCGCACCACGTCCAGCGCCGAGGCGTCCGGACCCACGTCGCCCGTGACCTGACTCACGAGGTGCAGCACATGCGAGTACCGCTCCACCGTCATGAAGTCGGTCACGCGGACCGTCCCGAACTTCGCCAGCCGTCCCACGTCGTTCCGGCCGAGGTCCACCAGCATCACATGTTCGGCCCGCTCCTTCTCGTCGTTCTGGAGTTCCTCGGTGAGCCGGGCGTCGTCGGCCGGTGTGCTGCCGCGGCGCCGGGTCCCCGCGATGGGGCGAACGGTGATGGTGCCGTTGGCGAGGCGCACCAGCACCTCCGGCGAGCTGCCAACCAGCTCCATGCCGTCCAGCACCAGATGATACATGTACGGTGACGGGTTCAGCGCCCGGATGGCCCGGTAGAGCGTCAGCCCGTCGAAGTCATGCGGCACCGTGATCCGGCGGGCGATCAGGCACTGGAAACAATCGCCGGCGACGATGAACTCCTTGATCCGGTGCACTGCCGCATCGAACGCCTCGCGCGTGAAGTTCGAGCGACCCTCGGCGATCGGCGCCGACTCGTCCAGCGTCAGCGGGGCCAGCGTGGCCGGCGACTGCAGCCTGGCGATGGTCTCCCGGATCTCCCCCACGGCAGCATCGTACGAGGCCCGCAGCGTTGCCTCGTCGTCGGCATCCACCGGGACCGCCGTGACGACCCGCGCCTGCGACTTGAGGTTGTCCATCACCACCAGCGTCCGCGTGCTCACGAAGAGCGCGTCCGGCGTCGCGGTGCCGCGGGGCGGGGCAGCAGGGAGGTGCTCGATGTGGCGCACCACATCGTAGCTGAAGAAGCCCACGGCGCCCGCCCAGAAGTCGCCGAGTTCCGGCACCACGACCGGCTCGTACTGCGACACTTCGGCACGAAGTGAATCGAACGGGTCGGCCACCGGCTCGGCGCCATGCCAGCCCGCGTCTGGCGTCCAGCGGTCCACGGTGCCGTCGGTCAGCCGCCAGGCCGCCCGTGGCTCGGTGCCCATGAACGTGTAGCGGGCCCAGGTCTCACTGCCGGCCGGGGCCGATTCGAGCAGGAAGGCGAACGGCCCCCGCCGCAACTTCGCGAAGGCGGAGACGGGGGTGTCGAGGTCGAGCAGGCAGTCATGCCAGACCGGTACCAGTCGCCCGGGGGCGGCCATGGCGCGAAAGGCGTCGAACGAGGTGACGAGAGACACGCGAGACAGGCGGGAGTCATGGGTGCCGGGCACTGGCGGCCGCGGCGAGATTGCAGCGATGCGACGAGCCACCAGAACTGTCAGCGCCGTGATGCTGACGATGGGCATGCTGCACCCGTGCACCGTACACGGCCAACGGGCCGAATGGAATGATGCACGCGCCCTCGACCTGGCGCAGCGGGCCACCACCAGGCGCACCGCACAGCTCGCCGATACCACGCTGCGTGACTACAGCGCCCGGGCCCGTGGCTACGTGACATTTCTCGCGCAGGCCGGCGAGGGTCTCACCGAACCACCCAAGGTGGTCAAGGCCGACGAACTCGGCCTTGAGGTGTTCTGGCGCTCGCCCGACCAGAGCAAACAGCGCATCCTCGGCCGGCGCGACACGCTGCTCCTGCCGACCGACATCAACTACCATCGCGATCACCTCGGAATCGTCCAGAACAACTTCCCCGACATCATCCGCCTCGGCGATGGGGACGAGGTCATGGATGTGCCGCATCCGCTCTCGTCGAGTGGCATGGGTGAGTACGACTACCGCATCGTCGACTCGCTCGCCATCCGGTTCCCCGATCGGACGATCGAGGTCTTTCAGCTCAGCATCCGTCCGAAGAACGATCGCGCACCGCGTGCCGTCGGGGCGGTGTTCGTGGAGAAGGGCACCGCACAGGTCGTGCGCATGGCGTTCTCGTTCACACGGGTGGCGCTGAAGGATCAGTCACTGGAAGACGTCTCGGTGATCCTCGAGAACGGCCTGATCGAGGATCGCTACTGGCTGCCGCGCCGCCAGCAGATCGAGATCCGTCGCAGCGGCACCTGGCTCGACTTCCCGTTCCGCGGCATCATCCGCGGGCGCTGGGAAATCAAGGATTACGATGTCAACACCGGTCTCCCCGGTGTGCTGTTCGGCGGTGACGAGATCGTGCAGGCGCCACCCGAGCGGCAGGCGGCATTCCGGTTCGAGGGTGCGCTGCTCGACAGCCTTCCTCCCGACGTGCGCACCGTCACCGATGGTGACGTGAAGGCGGTGCAGGACGCCGCGCGCGAGCTGGTGCGCGCACAGGCGCTGCAGCGCACCCGCGGCACTGCCATCCAGGCACGCAGCCTCTCCGACTTCGTGCGCGTGAATCGTGTCGAAGGTCTCGCACTCGGTGCCGGACTCGCGCAGCGGCTTGGCGGCGGTCTCCGTCTCGGTGCCACCGCCCGGTACGCCATCGCCGACGAACGTATCCGCGGCAGCGCGTCACTGGCGTGGGAGCGCGCATCGGGTGCGGGAGTGTCGCTGCGCGCGGAACGGCAGCTTGGGGACGTCGGTGTGGTACCGGAGGTGTCGCTCACGCGCAATTCGCTGGCGGCACAGGAGTTCGGCAGCGACTGGACCAGCCCGTTCCAGCGCGAGCAGGTGGCGCTGCGAGTGGACCTGCCGCCGCTCCGCGACCGACGCTGGCGGGTGGGCCTCGAAGCGGCGATCGAACGCGATCGGCGCGTGTTCGTGAACGCGTCACCATCACGCGGCTCGTACCAGTCGGCACCAGCCATTGCCGACGCAGACTTCATGCGCGCGTCGCTGCTGGTCCGTCGGCCCACGGCGCTTGGACTCTTCGGCACCGAGATCGCGCTCACCGGTTCCATCGATGCGTTCCGCGCACGTGGCACCGCGTACAGTTTCGGCCGTGGATTGCTCGACGTGGACATCCAGCGTCCCATCGGGCGTGACCGGCTGGTGATGCGCACCATCGCAGCCGGCGTGACCGGCGGCGTGGTCCCGGTGCAGTACGAAACATGGTTCGGCGGACCGGTCACGCTTCCCGGCTACGAGTTCCACTCCGTCCGCGGTCGCGCTGGCGTATCGCAGCGTGTCGAGTGGCACCATGCCGTGCCCGGCCCCACGATCCCGCTCGGCCGATACGGGCGAGTGCCCGGTGAGATCACGCTCGCGCCGTTCACCGTGCTCGCGTGGAACGATGGACGCACGCGCACCGGTTCAGCAGCAGGTGGATTTCGCCCGGCCGTTGGCCTTGGCGCGATCGGGCTGTTCGACCTGTTGCGTCTTGATGTCGCGCGAGGACTGCGCGACGGCCGCTGGATGTTCTCGGTGGACGTGACGCGCGACTTCTGGAGAATCCTGTGATCGGTGGCGAGACCGTTCCGGTGCAGGTGAGCATCGTCGACCTGGTCGTCGTGCGCCTGAATTCCGGTGACAGTGCACTCATCTCCCCTGATTCCAGGGAACGTGCCGCCAGCGACGGCCCCCCGCGGATCGAGACGCTGCTGATGCGCCGCGCCGCCGGCGCGCGCTGCCCGGGCGCCTGGGAAATCGTGCACGGCAAGATCGAACGCGGCGAGCGACCCGACGCGGCTGCCGTTCGCGAACTGCGTGAAGAAACCGGCTTCACCTGCGAACGGCTCTACAACATCACGCTGGGCGGGTTCTACCTGCACCGGCAGGGTGTGCTCAGCCTGACGGTGGTCTTCTGCGCGATCGTCGATCCCGACTCCGGTGCGCCACAACTCGGCGAGGAGCACGATGCGTACGAATGGTTGCCGCTCACCGAGGCGATGGATCGCTGTGCATGGCCGCGTGAGCGTGAGGCGATGCAGCACATCGCGCACCTGCTTCGGAACGGGCGTGATGGCGGGGCGGTGGAGGATGTGCTGCGGGTGTTCTGACCGACGTCCGACCGGAACGGTGGTCAGTCGTCCTGTTCGTCGTCCGGAGCATGGGTGTCGTCGTCCTCATCATGCACCGGCACCTCCGTGAACACCGGTGCAGTCTCCGCACCTTCCACGCGTGGCACATACACCGGCTCCTCCCGCCAGGGCCCTGCGTCCAGCAGCGCCACCAGCGTCTCCGCCAGATCATCGCGTCCGATGTTGTCGTGTGCGCTGAACGGAATCACCTGCTCTTCGTCCAGCCCCGCCTTCACGCACAACTCCGTGATCCGCTTCGCACGCGACGTGGAGCCCAGCTTGTCGACCTTGGTCAGCGCGATCAGCGTGGGCACCCCGATCTCGCCGAGTGTCTCCAGCATGATGCGATCGTCCGACGTGGGATCGTGCCGCACGTCGAGCAGCAGCACCACGCCGCGCAGGTAGGGGCTGTTGTGCAGGTAGCTGTCGATCAGTGGCCGCCACGCCGCCTTCCGTTCCTTGCTGATCTTGGCGTAGCCGTAGCCCGGCAGGTCCACCAGCATGAACTGGTCGTTGACGCGGAAGAAGTTCAGCTCGCGCGTGCGGCCCGGCGTGCGGCTCACGCGCGCGAACGCCTTCCGCTTCACCAGCGCATTCAGCAGTGAACTCTTGCCCACGTTGGAGCGGCCCGCGAAGGCGATCTCCGGCAACTGCGGCTGCGGGCGCCATCCATCCACCTTGGCCATCGGACCGGCGAAGGTGAGCGAACGGATCACCAGCGGATCGGAGGGTTTCACCGCCGCATCGGGCGGGGTGTTCGGTCCTTCGGCTTCAGTCACACGATCTCAGTGAGGGTGCACGGGCGCGCGGCGACCACGCTCGCGGCGCGGCTGGCCGGCGGCCGGCGGTACGGCCGCAGCGGCCGGTGCGTGTGGCGGTGACACGATGGCCACCGACGACGGCTGCCGCAGTCCCAGCGCCAGCACTTCGTCCATGCTGTCCACCGAGTGGAACGTGATCGTGTCGCGCACTTCCTGCGGGACCTCCTCGATGTCACGCACATTGCCCTTCGGCAGCAGCACGTGGCTGATGCCGGCACGATGTGCGCCCACGGCCTTCTCCTTCACCCCACCGATCGGCAGCACGCGTCCGCGCAGCGTGATCTCGCCGGTCATGGCCACATCGCCGCGCACCGGCGTGCCCGTGAGTGCACTCACCACCGCCGTGGCGATGGCGATGCCGGCGCTGGGGCCGTCCTTCGGCGTCGCACCGGCCGGAATGTGGATGTGGATGTCCTTCGTCTTGTAGAAATCGGGGGCGATGCCGAGCTGCACGGCGCGCTGCCGCGCATAACTCATCGCCGCCGATGCCGACTCCTTCATCACGTCGCCGAGTGTGCCGGTGAGCTGCAGACGTCCGCGCCCATCGACCACGCTGACCTCGATCTCCAGCGTTTCGCCACCCACGGTGGTGTAGGCCAGACCGGTTGCCACGCCCACCTTGTCGTCCAGCGACGTCTCGTCGGGATCGTACTGCATGGCACCGAGCAGTGCCGTGAGTTCACTGGTGCGCACCACCAACGGCGCGGGGCCCTTCTTCGAGGCCGGCGCCTCGGCACGCTGCCGCGCGAGCTTGCGCGCCACGCGGGCCAGACGGCGTTCGAAGTCGCGCACACCCGCCTCGCGTGTCCAGCCGCGGCAGATCGTCCGCAGGGCATCCGGCTCCCACGTCACCGTCTCGGGAGCAATGCCCACCGCCTTGAGCGTGCGCGGCACGAGGTACTGCGTGGCGATCGCGAGCTTCTCCTGATCGAGATAGCCGGTGAGCCGGATGATCTCCATCCGGTCACGCAGTGGCTCGGGGATGCCGCTCAGCGTGTTCGCAGTGGTGACGAACAGCACCTGACTCAGGTCGTAGTCGAGCTCGAGATAGTGATCGTTGAACGCCGTGTTCTGCTCCGGGTCCAGCACCTCGAGCAGGGCCGCCGACGGATCACCGCGCCAGTCGGCGCCGAGCTTGTCCACTTCGTCCAGCAACAGCACCGGGTTCACACTTTCGGCGCGGCGCATGGACTGGATGATGCGCCCCGGCATCGCACCGATGTAGGTACGGCGATGTCCGCGGATCTCGGCTTCGTCGCGCACGCCGCCCAGTGACATGCGCACGAACTTGCGACCCAGTGCGCCGGCGATCGAACGGGCGAGCGACGTCTTGCCCACACCCGGTGGGCCCACGAGACAGAGGATCGGGCCGTTCATCCTGCCGACCTGCTGCAGCACGGCGATGTAGTCGAGGATCCGGTCCTTCACGTCTTCCAGCCCGTAGTGATCCTCGTCGAGCACCCTGCGCGCATGCGCCACGTCGAGCGTGTCCTCGGTGCGCGCATGCCATGGCAGCGTCAGCACCCAGTCCAAGAAGGTCCGGCTGACGGTCGCCTCGGGACTCATCGGGGCCATCCTCCGCAGCTTCCGCACTTCGCGACGGGCGCGCGTCAGCACCGCGTCCGGCAGCCTGGCCGCCACCAGCTGTGCATCGAGTTCATGCACCTCGTCGCCGTCGTCGTTGCCGAGCTCGCGGTGAATCGCACGCAACTGTTCCTGCAGGTAGAACTCACGCTGATTCTGGAACATCGCCCCGCGCACGTCCTCTTCGATCTTCCGTTCGAGGCGCAGCAACTCCACCTCGCCGGCCAGCGTCATCGTCAGCTGCTCGAAGAGGATGCCGAGGTTCTGTGCGTCCAGCAGCCGTTGCCGTACTTCGAGCTTCACGCTGAGGTGCGCCGCCATCAAACAGGCCTGCTGCTCGTGTGACTCGGCGCTGGTGATCAGGCGCACGATTTCATCAGGGAGCCGGCGATGCAGCGCCACGTACTCCTCGAACGACGCGATCGCGCGGCGCGCCTGACGCTCCTCATCGTCGCTCAGGGCCACGGCGTCGAGCGGGTAGGGCTGGATGTTCGCCTTCAGGTGCGAGCCGGCCATGGCGTAGCGAGTGACCTTGGCACGGACCAGCGACTCCACCAGCACGCGCGTCGTGCCGTTCTGCAGTCGTGAGATCTGCAGCACGCGCGCCACCACGCCAACGCGGTACAGATCCGTGCTGCCGGGTTCCTCGGTGTCGGTGCGCTTCTGCGCGACCAGCAGCACCAGCGAGTCATCGGCCACGGCCGTGTCGAGGGCGGCAAGGCTGGCGGCGCGGCCGACCAGCAGGGGCATGACGACGTGGGGGAAGATCACGAGGTCGCGCAGCGGGACCACAGGCAACCGCTCCGGCGTCTCGATCGAATCCCCCTCGCGCCGGAAGACCGGGCTCAGGGCTACGCTTCCTTCTTGCGACGAGCGGGGGAGATCTCGAGCAGGGGCTGGGCGCGGCTCGTCACGCAGCTCTCGATGACGCGGACCTCGGTCACATCCTCGCGACTCGGCAGGTCGAACATCACGTCCATGAGGATCTCCTCGAGGATCGCACGCAGGCCGCGCGCGCCCGTGCCACGCTTGAGGGCCTTGGCCGCCACGGCGCGCAGGGCGCTGTCCTCGAAGTCGAGCTTCACTTCCTCGAGTGCGAAGAGCTTCTGATACTGCTTCACCAGCGCGTTCTTCGGTTCACGAAGGATCTGCACCAGCGTGTCTTCGTCGAGCGACTCGAGCGGCACCGCCACCGGCAGGCGGCCGACCAGTTCGGGGATGATGCCGAAGCGCAGCAGGTCATCCGGCTCGACGTCGGCGAACGGCTCCTTGGCCGTGCGCTCCAGCAACGCCTTGTCGGCCCCGCCGAAGCCGATGCGCTGCTTGCCCACGCGCGCCTCGATGATCTTTTCGAGGCCGTCGAATGCGCCGCCGCAGATGAACAGGATGTCCTTGGTGTTGATCTGGATGTATTCCTGCTGCGGGTGCTTGCGACCGCCCTGCGGCGGGACACTGGCCACCGTGCCCTCGAGGATCTTGAGCAGCGCCTGCTGCACACCCTCACCGCTCACGTCGCGCGTGATGCTCGGGTTCTCGCTCTTGCGCGCGATCTTGTCGATCTCGTCGATGTAGACGATGCCGCGCTCGCACTCCTGCACGTTGAAGTCACCGGCCTGCAGCAGCCGGACGAGGATGTTCTCGACATCCTCGCCGACGTAGCCGGCTTCGGTCAGCGTGGTGGCATCCGCGATCGTGAACGGCACGTCGAGAATCTTGGCCAGCGTCTGCGCGAGCAGCGTCTTGCCGACACCCGTGGGGCCGATCATGAGGATGTTGGACTTCTCGAGCTCCACATCCTCGTCGCGGGTCGCCCCGAGGTTGATGCGCTTGTAGTGGTTGTACACCGCCACGGCCAGCGCCTTCTTGGCCCGCTCCTGCCCGATCACGTACTGATCGAGGATGTCCTTGATTTCCTGCGGGGTGGGAACCTGCGTGATCGCTTCCGCGACCTCGCGCTCCTCGTCCTCGGCAAGGATCTCATTGCAGAGCGCGATGCACTCGTTGCAGATGTACACGGACGGCCCGGAGATGAACTTCCGGACGGCGTCCTTGGACTTTCCGCAGAACGAGCAGCGCAGATGCTTGTCGTGCGACATTCGAGACCCGGCAGAAAAACATACGGCGAGCCCCCCGCATGGGGGCGCGTCCACTGGTCGAAGCTACAACCCGGGCAGGGGATCGCAATGCGATCCGCCCCGTCCGGAGATGGCAAGGGGCCGCACCGCAGGCGGTGCAGCCCCTCCCAAGTCTCGGTACCACAGCCGTTTACACGACCGTGGTCCGAGTCACCCCGCACTCAGCCTGCGGCGACCACCGTCGGCTTCGTGTCCACGTTCAACTCACTGCGGTTCGTCACGATCGTGTCGATGATGCCGTACTCGAGGGCTTCCTGTGCGCTCATGAAGCGGTCACGGTCGGTGTCGCGCTCGATCACCTCGACCGGCTTGCCCGTGTGCTTCGACATCAGCTCGTTGAGCTTGCCCTTGAGGTACAGGATCTCCCGCGCCTGAATCTCGATGTCCGACGCCATGCCACCGCCGCCGTGCTGGCTCGGCTGGTGGATCATGATCCGGCTGTGCGGCAGCGCCGAGCGCTTGCCCTTGCGGCCCGCGCTCAGCAGGAAGGCGCCCATGCTGGCCGCCATGCCCATGCAGATCGTGTTCACCGGCGCCGACATGAAGTTGATCGTGTCGTAGATCGCCAGACCCGCCGACACGCTGCCGCCCGGCGAGTTGATGTACAGCGAGATGTCGCGATCCGCGTTGTCCGCCTGCAGGAACAGCAGCTGGGCGATCACGATGTTGGCGACGTCGTCATTGATCGGCGTGCCGAGGAAGATGATGCGGTCCATCAACAGACGTGAAAACACGTCGTACGACCGCTCGCCGCGGCTGGACCGTTCGATCACGTACGGAGCGTAAATGCTGGCCATGGTTCGTGCTTCCTGCTGAGGTTGAGGCACCGGGCCGAACCCGATGAGAACTCCTGCTGCTCTACGCTACCTGATTCACGGTGTTCCGTGCAATCAGCCAACCGAAGACCTTCTCGTCCGTGACGGTCCGTTCCAGCTCCTTCAGCCGGCCCGCCTTCTCCAGCTGCACGTACAACTCCCCAGTATCGACCCCTCGTTCCGCAGCCATCTGCGCCACCTTGTCGTCCACGTCGCCGGTGGACGCCACCAGCCCTTCCTTCTCGGCGATGGTGTCGATCACCACGTCGCGGCGCACCTGCCGCTCGGCCATCGGCCGGAACTCGCCGGCGAAGCGCTCCTGCATGCCGTCGGGCACCTGGTACATCTGCATGTAGGCGCCCATCACCTGCTGCACCCACGCATTCGGAATCTCGAACGGATTGGCAGCGATGACCTGATCCAGCAGCTGTTCGCGCACGGCCGAGTCGGCTTCACGCCTGACGTGTTCGCCCATGTCCTTGGCGATGGCCGCGGTCAGCGCTTCGACGCTGTCGAAATCACCGAGCTCGGCCGCAAACGCCGCGTCCAGCGCAGGCAGGCTTTTCCGCTTCACTTCCAGCAGGGTCACGCGGGTCAGCTTCGACTTGCCACGCTGCGCCTCGTCCGGGAAGTCGTCCGGCCAGCGCACGGGGCGCTCGACGGTGGTCCCGGGGGTGGCTTCCATGATCAGCTCCTCGATTCCCGCGATCGCCTGTCCCTTGCCAAGCTCCAGCGGATACTCACGCTGCTCCGGCATCTCGCCCCCCTCTTCCTGCGAGGCGATCTGCACCCGGACCTGATCACCCGGCTGCGGCTTCTCCTCGACCGGAGCCAGCGCGGCGCGCTGCTCGCGGAGCGTCTCCAGCTGCTCCTGGATCATCTCGTCGGTCACGGCCTCCGAAGGGCGCGAGACCGTGAACCCATCGGTCGTCTCGATGGCGATCTCCGGACGGACCTCCAGATGGATATCGAACGTCAGCGGCTGGCCGTCCTCGAACTTCAGGTCGTGGACGTGCGGCTGCGCGATCGGCTCCAGCTTCTCCTGATCGAGGGCCTGCTTCCAGGCGTCCTGCACGAGGCTTTCGACCGCCTCTTCGCGGATCTGCGCGGCGTAGGCCTTCTTGATCAGGTGGATTGGAGCCTTGCCCGGGCGGAAGCCCGGCATCCGGGCGGCGGAGGCGTAGCGCTTGACGGCCTTGTCTTCCGCAGCCTTCACGGCCTCGGGCGAGACGGTCACGCCGAGCAGGCGCTCGACGCCTTCGGCCTTCTTGACGGCAATTTCAAACGACATCGTCGGGTCGGAATCAGGAGGAACGGAACCGCCGCCGGTCACGGCGACGCATCCCCACAAGCTAACGCTTTTGCGGCCGCGATACGCAGTGGCCGTTCGGCTGGGGATGGTGTACGGGGCACCCGGGCCCGCACCGGGCCTAGATTGACGGCATGCCGTATCCGCCCGAACTGGACGACCCCGACCGCCACAAGACGCCGCGCATCGTGCGGAGTGCCCCGGGGATGCCCGAACCCGGCGGGACGACCGAGTCGGCGCTGGACTTCCCCGCCTGGGGACACCTCTTCCGGCTCATCGGACGGGCGTTGCGCCTCCGCTGCCCCAACTGCGGGGTCGGCGCGGTGCTCAAGCCCTACGCCACCGTGCATCACCACTGCGCGCACTGCGGCTTCCGATTCGAGCGCAGCAGCGATTCGTACTTCTCCGGCGCGATGCTGACCAACCTCGCCGTCGCCGAAGGGCTGTTCGCGGTGGTCTTCGCCACGGTGCTGATCACCTCCTGGCCGAACGTGCCGTGGGACACGCTCAGCTGGGGCATGCCGCTCGGCGTCGCCCTCGCGCCCGCGGTGTTGCTGCCCTTCGCCAAGGTGTTCTGGCTCACGTTCGATGTGGCGTTCCGCCCGGTGACCCCCGAGGAGATCGAGGCGCCGGCGCCCGCGTGATCCTCACGATCCTCGCGTTCTCGATGGTCATCGTCTTCATGACGCTGATCATGACCCGCAGGATGGCTCCACTCACCGCACTGATCCTCGTCCCGATCGTGTTCGGGGTCCTCGGCGGATTCGCTTCCTCGCTCGGCGGCATGATGCTGGCCGGCGTGACGAAGATCGCGCCCACGGGCATCATGCTCACGTTCGCGATTCTCTATTTCGCGATCATGATCGATGCGGGGCTGTTCGATCCCATCGTGACGGCGCTGGTGCGCGTGGTGGGCGACGATCCGGCGCGTGTGGTGCTGGGCACCGCCGCGCTCGCCCTGGTGGTCTCGCTGGACGGCGATGGCAGTACCACGTACATGATCACCACGGCGGCCATGCTGCCGCTCTACCGCCGCCTTGGCATCCGGCCGCTGGTGCTGGCCTGTGTGACGATGCTCGCCGGTGGCGTGATGAACATCCTGCCGTGGGGTGGTCCAACCGCCCGCGCGGCGTCGGCGCTGGCGATCGATGTGTCCGAACTCTTCGTACCGATGATCCCGTCCATGCTGGTCGGCGCGGCGTTCGTGCTGTACGCCGCCTGGCGCATGGGCGTGAACGAGCGCGATCGGCTCGCGGGTGGCACGGCAGCACGCGCGCCGCACGATGCGGCGTGGCACGGCAGCGTCGACAACACGCACATGCGTCGCCCGAAGCTGCTGGTCGTGAACGCCGTGCTGACGGTCGCACTGATGACGACACTCGTGATTGGCCTGATGCCGCTGCCGGTGCTGTTCATGATCGGCTTCGCCATCGCCATCGTGATCAACTATCCGAGCGTGGCCGAGCAAAAGGAGT
This sequence comes from Gemmatimonadaceae bacterium, assembly GCA_031411975.1. Lineage (GTDB taxonomy): Bacteria > Gemmatimonadota > Gemmatimonadetes > Gemmatimonadales > Gemmatimonadaceae > JACMLX01. The sequence goes on along the minus strand of JANOCB010000036.1, from coordinate 43,234 downwards.
TGCTCGCCACACATGCGGCCAACGCCATGGCCGTGGCCTCGCTGATCTTCGCCGCCGGCATCTTCACCGGCATCCTCGCCGGCACGAAGATGGTCGACGCGATGGCGGGGAGCGTGGTGCGCGCCGTGCCCGATGCGCTGGGGCCGTATCTGACGATCGTGACGGGAGTGCTCAGCATTCCGTTCACCTTCTTCATCTCCAACGATGCCTTCTATTTCGGCATCCTGCCGATTCTGGCCAAGGCCGGTCAGGCGTACGGCATCACCGCAGCCGAGATGGGGCGTGCGTCGCTGATCGGCCAACCGGTGCATCTGCTCAGTCCACTGGTGCCCTCCACCTATCTGCTGGTGAGCCTGGCCGGTGTGGAGTTCGATGCGCATCAGCGTCACACGATTCGCTGGGCGATCCTGACGTCGCTGGTGTTGCTTGCGGCCGGGCTCATGACGGCCGTCATTCCGTTGGCTGGGCATTCCGTGGCGCCATCACTCCCGCACTGACCACCGCTCCGATGCTGCTCCGTCAGGTTCTCTCCATGATCATCGCGGCCGCACTGCTGCCACTGCGCGTCGTGTCGCAGCCCACCGCGCCATACGACGTCGTGCTCGCCGAGCGCGCGGTGATGGTGCCGATGCGCGATGGCAAGCGGATGGCCACGGACATCTATCGTCCCGCACGGAACGGTGTGCCCGTTGACGGAAGGTTTCCGGTGCTGCTCAATCGCACGCCGTACGACAAGGCGTCGCTCACGGCGCAGGCGGAGACGTTCGCACGTCATGGCTATGTGGTGGCGGTGCAGGATCTGCGCGGCCGCTTCGGATCGGAAGGGGTGTTTCTCAAGGTGCAGCCCGCCGATGCCACCGATGGCTACGACACCATCGAATGGCTCGCCGCGCAGCCATGGTCCAACGGCAAGACCGGAATGTGGGGACAGTCGTTCGCGGCGCATGCGCAGGCCGGTGCCGCGCAACTCGCGCCGCCGCACCTCAGTACCCTCGTGCTCAACATGGGCGGCATGTCCAATGCTTGGGACCATGGGGTGCGCTATCGCGGCACCTACGAGATGGGGCGCCAGCTGACGTGGGCGTGGAGTCAGCTGCTTGCTGACGCCCGCCGTCCCGATGTGAAGGCGCTGCTGACGAAGGAGAAGGTGGAAGACTGGTACGCCCTGCAGCCGATGCGACGCGGCCAGAATCCGCTGTCGGTGGCACCGGAATACGAAGGGTGGTACATGGACTTCTTCGAACACGCCGACTACGACGCATTCTGGCGCGATCCGATGGTGAACTGGGAAGAGCACTACCCGCAGACGTCGGACATTCCGATGCTGCACATCGGCGGCTGGTACGACATCTTCCTCGCCGGCACGTTCCGGAACTTCACCGGACTGGGTGCGATCAAGCGCACCCCGCAGCGGATCCTCGTGGGTCCCTGGACGCACAGTGGCAACACCCGTCCGTATGCTGGTGATGTGTCGTACGGCCCGGAGGCGGCGATCACCGATTTCTACGGCGCCTTTCACCTCCGCTGGTTCGATCACTTCCTGAAGCAGCAGCCAACGGGCATCGCCACGGAGCCTGCGGTGCGCCTGTTCGTGATGGGCACCGGTGATGGGCACAAGGACGCCGATGGTCGCCTCTTCCATGGTGGCTACTGGCGTGACGCCGCGCAGTGGCCACTGCCCGGCACGCGCATGGTGAAGTACTACCTGCACGGCGACGGGAAGCTGCGCACCACCGCACCGCGCGCCGCCGCGTCGTCCACGACCTACACCTTCGATCCCGCACACCCGGTGCCGACCATCGGTGGTGGGTCGTCGGCGCGGCTCAAGGACGGTGCGTACGACCAGCGCGAGGATGTCCGCTTTCCGCCATCATCACCACCGTACATGCCGCTGCGTGCACGCAGCGACGTGCTGGTGTTCGAGACGGAGCCGCTGGCCGAGGACATGACCGTGATCGGGCCGATCACGGTGGTGCTGCACGCGTCATCGAATCGCACCGACACAGACTTCACGGCGAAGCTCATCGACGTCTACCCGTCGAGCAGCGCATGGCCGGGTGGCTTCGATCTCAACCTCACCGACGCCATCGTTCGCGGCCGCTACCGCGCCACGCGTGACCGTGCGGTGATGCTGACGCCCGGGCGCGTCTATCCGTTCACGATCGAGCCATTTCCCACCGCCAACGTGTTCAAGAAGGGCCATCGCATCCGTGTGGACATCTCCAGCAGCAACTTCCCTCGGTTCGACGTGAACCCCAACACCGGCGAGCCACTCGGACGCAATCGCCGCATGGTGACCGCCGACAACACCGTCCACCACAGCGTGCGCTACCCGTCACACATCATCCTGCCGCTGGCGCCAGCGCGCTGAGACTAGAACCGCAGCGACAGGCAGCTCAGCCCCCCATCCATCTTGCGGTACTCGCTCATGTCGAGCATCTCGAGCGTGAAGCCGAGCGCGCGCAGCTGCGTATCGAGCTGCGGCTGACCCATGGACACGAACACCGCGTCGTTCACCCGCACACAGTTCGCGCCGTACTCCTCGCCCACCGGCACACGCACCACGTCATAGCCGGCAAAGGCCGGATGGTCAGCCAGTGCGTCGATCAGCACCAGGCGACGCGGCTCGAGGGCGGCGATCCCGCTCTTGAGGTGCAGGATGCTGTCCATGCTGCGGATGTCCACCGTGGACGCGGTGTAGCCGAACTGGGTGAGCCATGTGGTGAGCTGCGCTGCACCCTCCGCATTGGTGCGGTGCGACAGGCCGATGAACACATGCGACCCCGCCTCGCACACGTCACCCGCATCGAGGGTGCCCGGTGCCGTGATCTGCGACAGGCCGGCGAAGTAGGGCCGCAGTGCCGGCGCCATGGCCTCCAACTCACCGGCCCGCGACTCGGCGCCCGGACGCGTCAGCAGCGCGCCCAGCCCGGGCAGGATCAGCGCCGTGTCCTCCACGAACGTCGAATCGGGGTGCCGCTCATCGGCCGGCAGCGCGATCACCTCACAGCCATGCCGCACCAGCGCTGCGCAGTACGCCGCATGCTGACGGAGGGCGAGCTCCACATCGGGCACCCCCAGGTCCACCGTGGTGAGTCCGTCAGCGAAGTTGCGGGCGGGGGGGCGCACGATGGCGCGGGTGAAACGCGAGAACATGCGACCACGCGGGTGGGTGTGAAGGCAGGGTACTGCGTGTTCGCGGTGCACGGGATGCGCCACGTTGGATTCAATCCCGGCGTGAGGCCTGTCGCAATGGCCCTCCGCGCCGCGCGTGTCACGGGGATACGTTGCAGCAGCACCTCGCTCGACAGTCTCCGATCGCTGCGCGACTCAGACCCCCGCTCATGGCCGCCACCCTCGCGCGTACGCTCGGCACCCGTGACCTGACGCTGCTCGTCGTCGGGAACGTGATTGGATCGGGGATCTTCCTCGTCCCCTCGTCGGTGCTGGCCCAGAGCGGCGAGTCGGTGCCGATCGCCATGACGGTCTGGCTGGTGGGCGGTGTGCTCTCGCTGCTTGGCGCGCTCAGCTACGCCGAACTTGGCGCGATGGAAGGCACCGGCAGCGGCGGCGGCCTGTACGCCTTCATCCGCGACGGCTTCGGGGCGTTCCCGGCATTCCTGTACGGCTGGACGCTCTTCTTCGTGATCGGCGCCGGCACCATCGCGACGCTGTCGGTGGCGGCGGCCAGCTACATGACCCAGTTCGTGCCGATGACGTCTCTGCAGAAGCATGTGGTCGCGGTGACACTGATCGTGCTGATGGCGGCCATCAACGTGAAGGGCACCCGCGAAAGCGCGACGGTGCAGAACGTGGCCACGGCGATCAAGGTGCTCGCGATCCTCGGCATGAGCGCGGTGATGTTCGTCCTCGGTGACGGCGCGTCGGTCGTCGCCGCGGCGGACCACACCGTCACCCCGGCCTCTGCCAGCGGCGTCGGGTTGTCGATCATCTCCGTGCTCTGGGCCTACGAGGGATGGCAGTACGTGACCTTCGTGTCGGCCGAAGCGAAGGATCCACAGCGCTCGCTGCCGAGGGCGATCACGATCGGCACACTGCTGCTGATCGCGATCTACCTGATCGCCAACTTCGCCTATCTCGCCGCACTTGGCCCGGCCCGGGTGGCGGCGTCGGAGCGTGTTGCCGGTGAAGCCGTCGCGGCAGTGATGGGACCGGCGGCTGGCTGGCTGATCGCGGCCGCCATCATCGTCTCGATGTACAGTGCCGCACACTCCACGGTGATCACGGTGCCGCGTGTGTACTTCGCGATGGCACGTGATGGGCTCTTCTTTCAACGGCTCACCGAGGTCCATCCACGCTTCGGCACACCGGCGGTCGCGATCGTCACCAGCTGTGCCTGGGCGATCGTGCTGGCGCTGTCAGGCACCTTCGAGCAGTTGCTGACCTACGTGGTGTTCATCGGCTGGATCTTCTATGCGCTCGGCGCGGCAGCCGTCATCGCGCTGCGCATCAAGCGCCCCGATGCCGTGCGACCGTTCCGGGTGCCGTTCTATCCGCTCACGCCGGTGCTGTTCGTGCTCGCCGGCATGGTGATCGTTCTCAACACGGTGTACACGCAACCCCGTGACTCGGCCATCGGCATTGCCGTGGTGCTGGCCGGTGCACCGGCGTATCTGATCTGGAAGCGGCGACGGGCTGCTTCCGGTGCGTGATCCGGACTGCGACGACATGACACGTCATGCCCTCGTCGTGATGGGCGCCGCCGGTGCGGGGAAGTCGCGCATCGGCGTGATGCTGGCCGACGCACTCGGCGTGCCGTTCGTGGAAGGTGATGCCTTTCATCCGCCGGAAAACATCGCGCGCATGGCGGCCGGAATTCCGCTCACCGATGAGGATCGTCACGGCTGGCTGCTGGCGCTCACCCGAGAGCTGCGCATGGCGCGTGAGGCCTCGCAGGGAGTGGTCGTCGCCTGTTCCGCGCTGAAGCGGCGCTACCGCGACCTGCTGCGCACCGGCGACGACGGCGTGGGATTCGTGTTCCTGTCGACCACTGCCGGCGAACTCCGTGCGCGACTGGCGACACGCGCCGGTCACTTCATGCCCCCGTCGCTGATCGCCAGTCAGCTCGATGCACTCGAGCCGCCACAGGGCGATGAGCGTGCGTGGACCGTGGATGCGCGCATGCCGCCCGACGAGATCGTGGCGCACATGCGGCGGCGTCTGCAGGAGACCCCCGAGGCATGACGCCACCGGCCATCACCGATTCCACACTGCTGCTCTACGCGCTGCTGGCGGTCGTTGCACTCGTCGTGCTCATCGCGCGATTCAAGGTGCATCCGTTCGTCGTGCTGATCAGCGTGTCGCTGGGCATGGGTGTCGCTGCGGGCATGCCGCTCGGTGCCGTGGTGAAGGCGTTTCAGGATGGCGTCGGGACGTCGCTCGGCTTCATCGCGATCGTCGTTGGACTCGGGACGATGCTTGGCAAGATGATGGCCGAATCGGGTGGTGCGGCGCGGATCGCGAAGACGCTGATCGACGCGTTCGGCGTGGCACGGGTGCACTGGGCGATCATGTTCGTGGCGTTCATCGTGGGCATCCCGGTGTTCTTCCAGGTCGGCTTCGTGCTGCTGATCCCGCTGGTGTTCACCATCGCCAGGCAGACGGGCACCTCACTGCTGAAGATCGGTTTACCACTGGTGGCCGGACTGTCGGTGGTGCACGGCATGGTGCCACCGCACCCGGCCGCGATGCTCGCCGTCGGCGCGTTCAAGGCCGACGTCGGGCTGACGATCGTCTACGCGATCCTCGTCGGCCTGCCCACTGCGGCCCTCGCAGGTCCGGTATACGCCACCTGGATCGCGCCGCGCATTGTATTGCCGACGGAGAATCCGCTCGCGGCCCAGTTCCGGAGTGACGACTCGCGCGCACTGCCGGGATTCGGCATCACGATGTTCACCGTGCTGCTGCCGGTGCTGCTGATGCTCTGCCACAGCACGGCTGAAGTGGTGCTGCCGGTGGAGAGTTCGCTACGGCACGCGCTGGCCTTCATCGGCAGCCCGATCGTCTCGCTACTGATCGCGCTGCTGTTCTCGTTCTGGTCGCTCGGTTCGGCGCAGCAGTTCACGAAGGATCAGGTGCTGAAGTTCTGCAACGACTGCCTTGCCCCGACCGCCACCATCCTGCTGGTCATCGGTGCTGGCGGTGGCTTCAACCGCGTGCTGATCGAGAGCGGCGTGGGGCGGGCGATCGCCGGGACGGCCGCGCAGACCACTGCGTCACCGTTGCTGCTGGCGTGGCTGGTGGCCGCGCTCATTCGGGTGGCGACGGGGTCGGCCACGGTGGCCATGACCACCGCCGCCGGCATCGTGGCGCCGATCGCGCTGCTGCGGCCCGGCACGTCGCCGGAACTGCTGGTGCTGGCCACGGGCGCTGGATCGCTGGTGCTCAGCCACGTGAACGACTCGGGCTTCTGGCTGATCAAGGAATTTTTCAACATGTCCGTCCCGCAGACATTGCGGACCTGGACCGTGGTCGAAACCATCGTGGGTGTTGCAGGGCTGGGCTTCACGCTGCTCCTCGCAGCCGCATTGTAGGTTCATCGCACTCCGGTGCCACGGCGTCTTCCGGGAGATCGAGTCATGTCACGGACCACAGGGCTGTTCGCCACAGTGGCGCTCACGCTGGCCGCGTGCACCGCGCAGACCATCGAGCCGACCCCGCCGTCGGCCCCGACGGTGCGCGTGCCGATCGATGGCTGGATCGACGCCACCGCCACGCTGCAGCAGGGGCGCACGCCGGTGTACGAGGGTGATGCACCGATGGTGTTCACCTTTCTCCAGGACATGCGCAAAGGCGACGGCCTCACGCTCTCGAAGTACGACCTGGGGGCCCACAGCGGCACACACATCGACGCGCCGATGCACTTCGTGAAGGACGGGGCACCGATCGATCAGGTCGCCCTGTCGTCGCTGGTCGGTCCGGCGCGTGTGATCCAGATCGCCGACAGCGTGCAGGTCATCGATGCGGCGGAGCTGAATCGCCATGAGTGGAAGGGCGCCGAGCGTATCCTGTTCCGCACACGCAGCACGTCGGGACACTGGATGGACTCCGCCACGTTCCATCGCGACTTCGCCTACCTCACCGGTGATGCTGCGCAGGCGCTGGCCGATGACGGGGTGAAGCTGGTGGGTGTTGACTACATCAGCGCCGAGAAGTTCGCGGCGCCCGAACCGCTGGCGCACCGGGCGCTGCTGGGAAAGGGGATCCCGATCATCGAAGGGCTTGATCTGACGAGCGCCCCGGCCGCAGACTATGATCTGATCATTCTGCCAATCAAGGTGGCTGGACATGAAGGGGCACCGGCGCGGGCGATTCTGCGGCCGGTGCGGTAGAACGTTCCCTCGCACAACGACGAAGGGCCGGCGGAACATCCGCCGGCCCTTCGTCCATTTCGTGACTCGTGCCTAGACCGCCTGCAGCTCTTCAACCGCCTGCCGCGCCGACTTCGACTTCTGTCCGCGCAACTTCGCCCCCGGCGCCATCCCGATCGCATCCGCCACGATCTTCCCTGACCCCATCACGCCGGGCAGCCCAGCCCCCGGATGTGTCCCCGCACCGGCGAAGTACAGGTTCGCAATGTCCTCGCTCACGTTGTGCGGCCGCATGAACGCCGACTGGAACAGCGTCGGCTCCACGCTGAAGGCACTGCCGAGGTGGCTGTTCAGCGTGTCGCGGAAATAGCGCGGATCGACGTGGTGCTCGGTGACGATCCGCGCCTTGAGCCCCGGGAGGTAGCGGGCATCGAGATAGTCGATGATGCGATCGGTGTACTTCTGATGTGTCGCCGCCCAGTCGGTCCTGCCGCCAAGGTGCGGCACCGGTGACAACACGTACCACGCATCGCCCCCCTCGGGGGCCAGCGAGCGATCGGTGACGGTGGGGCGGTGCAGGTACAACGAGAAGTCGTCGGCCAGGTGCTTCCGGTCGAAGATGTCGCTGAGCAGTTCCTTGTAGCGTGGGCCCATGAGGATCTCGTGGTGCGCGATGTCGGGCCACATGTCGCGCGTGCCCTGCGTGCCGAAGTAGCTGACGAACAGGCCCATCGAATAATCGAGCTTGCCGTAGCGCGCATCGGTGTTCTTCGGGCGGAACTCCGGCTTCACCAGCGACATGTAGCTGCGCGCCACGTCGCCATTGCAGACCACCGCGTCGGCCTTCAGCGTCTCGCCGTTCACCAGCGTCACGCCGGTGGCGCGCTTGCTCGCCGGATCGACGACGATCTCGCGGACCTCGGCGTTCAGCGTCATCGTGCCGCCGATGCTCGTGAAGCAGTCCACGAGGCCACGCACCAGCGCACCGGTGCCTCCCATCGCGAAGTGGACGCCCCACTTCTGTTCGAGCGTGTGCACCAGCGTGTACAGGCAGCTCGACTGGAACGGGTTCCCGCCGATCAGCAGCGGATGGAAGCTGAACACCTGCTGCAGCCTCGGATCCTTGATGTACTTGTTCACGAACGTGGCCACCGATCGCTGCGCCTGCAGCATGGCCAGCTTCGGCGCCACCTTCAGCATGCTGCCCACGGTGCTGAACGGCTGGTCCACCAGCGACATGCCTGCGGCGAACACCTTCTCCGTTTCGGAGAAGAACCGCTCGTAGCCTGCTTCGTCGGATGGATTGAAGCGACGGATCTCGCTGAGGACCTGTTCGCGCTCACCGTTGTAGTGGAACACCTTCCCGTCTTCGAACCGCACGTTGTAGAACGGGTCGATCGGCACGATCTGGACGTAGTCGCTGGTCTTCGCCCCGGCGGTCGCGAAGATGTCATCGATCATCCACGGCGCGGTGATGATCGTGGGACCGGCATCGAAGGTGAACCCCTCGCGCTCGAACACGTAGGCCCGGCCGCCCGGCTTGTCGAGCTTCTCGACGATCGTGACCTGATGTCCCTGGGCCTGCAACCGGACCGCAGCGGAGAGTCCGCCGAATCCACTGCCGATGACGATGATGCGCATACGACCGAAAGTCCTTGGAAAAGCGCGGCGAGTCAGCGGCTCGCGCGGAGATGCAACAGGTGACAGATCCCGGAGGCGCTCAGTGCCAGCGCGAGCGTCCACGAAGGCCAGCCCGCCGCGAACGCGCGGCAGGCGATGGTGAATCCGGCACCGGCGCCCAGAAAACTGGCGAGTTGCGACAGGGGCATGCCGCGGCCAGTGCTGCGATGCAGACGTGCAAGAACGGCCCCTTCAACTACCAGCAACGCGAGAATTGCGTCGTAGAGCAGCGGCGCACGCAGCCAGTCCAGCACCGGTGCGCCGGGCGATGTCAGCGTCCGGCGACGGCCACGTCGCCGATGGCACCCTGCGGTCGCGCGGCACTGCCGACCGCCTTGGGCCCCTTCTTGATCGCAAGGTAGAGCGGGATCGCCATCGCGATGGTACCGAGCACAAACGCTGCCCAGAGGCCGCGGCCGATGCAGATGCCCAACGGCAGGACCGCATTCACGGCATACAGCGCCAACGGGAACTTCGACGGTGACACATCACGCGCCCAGCGTGAGGGAGGCACGATCATCAGCATCACCCGCGAGACGATGATGCCCGTCAGCAACCACCCGAGCCAGTTGGTCAGCGGCATGCCGTAGAAGTGCCCACCGATCAGGATGTTCTGCCAGAGCGGCATGCCTTCCAGTGACGGCAGGAACCACAGCCAATGCACGCTCGCCACCATCGCCGGGTCCATCGAGACATCCCATGCCGTCAGCACGAAACCGGCCACCAGCGACCACCACCAGCGGCTCTTGCCGTCATCGGTGGCCGGCAGCAACCGTCCGCAGATGGCCAGCGAGCAGTACAGCATGAAGAACCACGACGTCGGGATGTTGAACGGCACCAGCCCGAAAATCTTGTAGCCCAGCTGATTGGTGTAGCCGTACGGGCCGAAGGGCAGGCCCGTGCTGGTCCCCAGCAGTTCGGAGCCAAGCGAGATGCCGAAGCTGGCGATGAAGACCAGAATCGCCGTGCGACGGCCCAGGCGGCCCATCGAGTGCAGCAGGCCGGCCATCGCGCCCAGCACCACCGTGGTCTGCCCGCCCCACTTGTACCCGAAGATCATGATCTTCTGGTTCTGCGGCGTCTGCAGCCAGTCGGGGAATGGCGGTGACAGGAACGTCGCGAACGCGATCCCGGAGAAGAACATCATGGCGCAGTGCGCGAGCAGGCATGCGAAAGCCACGCGCATCAGTGGCGCGCTGTCGTCGAGCAGCGTTTCGGAGGCAGCCGTCACCATGCGATTCCTCGGGTCGAGGCAGAAATAAAGAGAGTCAAGCGGAGCATGTCACACATTTGAAAGCGCGTCAATCGGGGAAATGCAAACCTCAGGCGAGGCGGACCAGTTCATCTGACGCGGCCGCGTCACCCTGCTCCCAGGCCAGTTGTGGACCCGCCACCGCTGGCTGCGTGCGAAGGCGACTGGAGGCTGGACGGGTCTGCCACACTTTGAGGAGGACACCGACGCGCTCAGATGTTCCCAGTCTCGCGCGGCGGGTGAGGCTGTCGAAGCCGATTCGCTCCACCGCGCCCAGAATGCCGCGGTATCCCACGGCACAGGCCAGAGCGCAGCGCTGAGCGTCCGGAGCGAGGAGGGGAATGCCCGGCAATGCAGCCTCGTAGAGCGCCCGTGCCCGCGCCACCTGGTGCCTCATGAACCGCTGCCAGCGCGCGTCGGTGGCCAGCAGCTGGCCTCCGAGCACGTCATCCGGGGTCAGGCCATGCGCTGCGAGGTCCTGCACCGGCAGGTAGCACCGGCCGCGTCGTGCGTCCTCGCCCACGTCACGCAGGATGTTCGTCAACTGCATGGCCAGGCCGAGTGTGCGCGCATACCGCAGGGCCGACGTGCGGACGTCGGCATCGCCCTGCACACCGAACACGTAGGTGCACATCTCGCCCACCGACGCCGCCACCCCTTCGCAGTAGCGCGAGAGTTCGTCCCAGGTCTCGTAGCGCACCGGCTCGAGGTCCATGGCCACACCATCGAGGAGTTCGCGCAACACCGCGACCGGCACACCGAAGTTCTGCATCACCCGATCCAGCTCGCGGAAGACCGGATCGCATGGCTTGCCGGCGAGTGCGTTCTGCAGCTTTCGCTCATGGGCGGCGAGTGCGGCGATCACCTCGGGGTCGGCGTGCGCCCCATTGACACGCGCGCAGTCGGCGCGATCGACGATGTCATCGGCCACACGACAGAACGCGTACAATGCAAACGCTGCGCGCCGCTTGTGCCGGGGCAGGAAGATGCTGGCCAGATGAAACGTGCGGGCATGTTCGCGCACGATGCGCTGGCAGACCTGCGCATCACGATCACTCATCGCGGGACGACTGGTCGGGGGTGAGGTCGGTGAACGCCGGACGAATCTGCCAGCTGAACGCGTCCAGGTGCATGAAGTTCCGGGCTGAAGACGACACAGGGCCGCGCGCCGTCGCCGACGCGCAGCCCCGGAAGACATAAGCTACCCCCACTGGCGACCGGGACGGGAGGCCCCGGTCGCCGGACGGTCAGCGCTTCGCGCCGCCGATCAAGCCGAGAACGGCACCGATCGGAGCAAACACCATCTCGAGTGCCTTGCCCACGCCGCTGAGGCCGGCACCGATCGGGGCGTACAGCATCTCGCTCGCCTTGCCGATCCCGCCAAACACCGCTGCAAACGCCTTGTGCGGCATGTCCGCGCGGCCGAGCTCGCCGAGTGCCGAACCCACCGGATCGAGCGCCGAGCGACCCTCGCGCATGAGCTCGGGCGCCCAGCCCATCTTCTTCAGGCGGCTGTAATGGTCGGCCATGATGGCGGCGAGTGCGATCATGATGAAGGCGCAGAGGATGCCGAATGCTGTCATCTGGAAGAACCGGAGAGGGGAAGGGACAACCGGGCTGCAGCGAATCCTGAGGGCGCCACGATGCCACGCCGACACCAAGATCGTAAGCCTGATTCGCGAGGCCGGCAAGACATCGGGTGCCACGACCTGAGACGGCTAACCAGCGTTTCATGCCAACGCCGGGACTCGAACCCGGACGCCGTGAAGCACCAGATCCTAAGGCTCGCACCCGCCGTCTGACGCCCACCCGCGCAGAGGGCACGAGTCAGCCGGCCACAGCCCAAATCGGGCCGAATTCACACCTCCGTACGACCGATCGTACGACATGCCGAGCGGCCGCATGAGCGCCGCGACCGTTGGCACGACCGTCGCGCTGTTGCAGAAGCTGTGGGAGCTGCACCAGCGCCGTGGGAGCGTGGCCGTCCTCTCCGCGCATGAGCAGGCTGAGATCCGCCACGCGCTGCGCTGGCTCGGCGAGCAGCAGGCGACCTCGCTGCACTATGCCACGATGGTCCCGTATGCGCTGACCCGCGTCACGGAGCTCGTCGCCGGTGATTCGCTGGCCGGCCTGCAGAAGGCCGACATCCGCGTCCTGTCCGACTTCGCCGCGACGCTGGTGCCGCCGGCCGTCAAGCGCGGGCGGCGCTGATGGCACGCATCCGCAGCATCAAACCAGAGATCGCCAGCGACGCCAAGCTCGCCAAGCTGCCGAGCGACGTGTGGCGCACGTTCCTGCTGTGCATCAGCCAGGCGGACGACTTCGGGCTGCTCGTCGGCTCGCCGCGTGCGCTGGCCGGCGTCCTGTACCCGGCCAGTGAGCACGTCGACGGCAAGGTGCTCGCGAAGTGGATCGACCGCCTCGTCGACGACGGGGTGCTCGAGCGCCTCGCCAGTGCCGATGGCATGCCCTTGCTGCACGTCACCAACTGGGAGAAGCACCAGCCGATCAGCAAGCAGTTCCACTCCGTCCTCTCGCGCAGCCTGAGTCCGGACTCGGTCGCGAACAACGCACGCGTCGGGAAACACGATGTCGAGATCGTGTCCGGACTCATTCGGGACTCAGTCCGTCGTTACGCCGAACTGAGTCCGGACCAAGTCCGGACCAAGTCCGGAGCCAGTCCGACCCGGATCGTGGATCGTGGATCAGGGATCGTGGATCAGGGAGACAGAGCAACAGCCAACAGCGCGCGCGCGCTTTTCGCTGAGGGCAGAACTCCTCGTGCGACCCCGGCCGGGAGTGCCGCGTGAGCGCCCCTGGGAACTGGGTGCTCGGCGCCGAGCTGCGTGACGCGACGGCGGCCGCCATGCGCCACTGGCTGAGCGAGCATCCGCACCGCAAGCGCCCCACGCATTGCACGCCGGAGGAGGAGCTCCGCGACTACGCTTGGGCGTTGCACCGCCTGCCGGTCGCGAGTGTCCCGTTCGTGGCGGAGCGCGTCGTGCAGCGCTCACGCGGCCACTGGCCGAAGCTGAGCGAGGTGCGCGACGAGGTCACGGCGTTCCTGAAGCGCCACCTGCCGGACGCCGGCGTGTGGGTGAAGCCCGAGGCGCCGCGCGAAGACGATGCCACCGCGCGCGCCCAGCTGGCGCAGGCGCAGGCGATCCTGCGTGCGCTCGAGCTGGACGGCCCCGAGGTCTCGCGCCCCTCGCAGCTGCAGGCGATCGCGAAGACCGTCGACGCCATCATGGAGCGAATGCGGGGCGCCGTCGCGGCCGGCAAGCTCACGCCGCAGCACATCGAGGATTTCCGGAACGGCGCCTTCCCGAGCAACTCGGAGCTTGAGGAGGTGGTGCGTGACATCGCGGCCGAAGGGCAGGCCGACGTGCGGGCGCATGTGGACGCGATGCTGGCCGCCGTGCCGGTGCCGGCATGAAGCCCCTCACGTTCGAGATCACCGGCCGCGTCGCCAGCGCGAAGAATTCGTCGAAGCGCTTCAAGGCGGGGAAGCGCACGATCACCGTGAAGAGTGACGCCGCCCAGGCGTGGCACGCGCACGCGGTCGCCGAACTCCTGCAGCAGCGCCCCGTCATGCGCCCGATCGACACGCCGGTCAGCGTCTCGATCCAGTTTTACGGGCCGATCGCGCACCCGCACAGCGTCGACGGCGACAACGGCGAAGGCGCGATCTACGACGCGCTCCGGAAGGCGCAGATCCTTGCCGACGACAAGCCGCTGATCCTGCGGCGTGGCTCGTGGGAGTGGCTGCAGGCCCCGACGTGGAAGGTGGTGCTGACGCTGGCGCCGTACACCGGTGCCGGCGTAGAGCTCTCGCGGGAGGTGGCATCGTGAGCAAGCGGAAGCCGAAGGTCCCACCGGCTCGACCCCTGTCCGATCGCGAGCGGTTGTTCTGCCAGGCAGGGTTGACCGCGCAGATGGATCGTGCACGATGAAGCAGTACGCGCGTGGTGAGCACCGCACCGCTGGCTGGATCACAGGTGATGTCGGCTATGCTCTGCACTGTCCGAATGGTCATCGTATCCTGGCGAGCTGGATGGTCGTGTCAGAGCAGGTGGTGCATTGCACGCATCGCAGCCACCGGCACGCCGAGAAGTGCACGGCGATGCTGTGGGTGATCGTCATGCGCCAAGGGCTGGTCTTCGCCGCCGAAGTGACCGTGGATGATGTGCGCGCCATCAAGGCACATCGCTCCATTCCCGAAACGTTCGCCTACCTCGGCGCCGCATTGCCGCTGTATCCTGCAGCTCACACGATCGGAGACGCCGCATGATCAACATCTCGGTCACGATCGACGCCACGCGCGCAAAGCAGCTCCTGAACGAAGGTGCCAGCCAGTTGCCCTTCGCGCTGTCGAAGGCCGTGAACGCGACGCGTAACGACGCACAGGCGGCTGTGCAGCAGCGGCTGCGCACGAAGTTCACGATCGCCCCGTCACGCCTGCAGTTCATGGAGCGGCTCGTGAAGCGCACCGGCAACGCCACCAAGGCGAAGCCCGTGGCGGAGGTGGGGATCGTGGGGCCGAGTGGCAAGGGCGGGCGTGGCCGCGCCGAGATCCTGTCGCGTCACACGGAAGGCGGGGTGCGGTTCAAGTATGATCGAAACAACCCGTTCTTCATCCCGTCAGATGCCCTCCGTCCCGGGGATTTCGACGTGGCACCACGGGCGCTGTTCCCTTCTGCGCTCCGCCTGATCAACACACGTGGTATCGACGGGGGGCTGACGCCGCTCGCGACCAACAAGGGCGGCCAGATCAGCACCACGAAGCGGGTTCGCATCGAAGGCCGGAAGGGTCGCGGGTCCACCGAGAAGCGCTCGTTCTTCGTCGCACCCCTCGGCAGCAACGCGTTCACGCCAGGCATTTACGAGCGCGTGCGCACCGGCCCCGACAAGGGCGACCTGCAGTTGCTCTGGCTGTACAAATCGAAGATCAACCTCGGTCGACCGCGGCTGCTGTTCGTGCCAATCGTGCAGCGAGAAGTTGGCCGGCGCTTTCAGCTCAACCTCGAGCGGGAACTGCGCGATGCCATCCTCTCGCGGTTCCGATGACCAGGCGACGCGTCACGTCACGCCGGACGAAGATCGGCGATGCGCAGGCGGTGGCGTCCTCTGCATGTGACACCGGCAATGTTTGCCGGGTCCCTCTTGGCCCTCTGGTGCGGGGGGCCGCAGACCCCGGGTTTCGTCTAGTCAGTCCGATTTCCGGACACTTCGTTGACTTGTCCACAGGAACGCCGTGCCGAAGGCCCTAGAAGGGGAGATTTCGCAGTCCGAAGGGGCGCGCCGGCTCGGCCTCACCAAGCAGGCCATCGGTCTGTGGACGGCCAAGCCAGGCGCACCCGCGCGGCGGGACGGGCACAACTGCTTTCTGAAGTGGCCGGACTTCGCGCGCTGGCGCGAGATCGAGATGAAGAAGACGAAAGCGTCGAGGGCCAATGGGGCGCCGGCGGCGGACGACCCGACGTCGCCGCTGTCGCGGAAGCTGCTGGCCGAGGCGATCACGGCCGAGCATCAGGAGAAGCTCACCGCGATCGAGCTGGCCCAGGCGCTGCTGCAGACGATCTCGCTGACGGATCACTCGGAGACGGTCGGGCGGATCCTCGATCGCCTGGTTGCGCGCCTTCGGGCCATGCCGTTCGCGTTCACGCACCTCGGTGAGGAGGTTGAGCGGGCCGTCGAGGAAGAAGTTGAACGCGTGATTACCGAGCTGCACCACTTCGACGAGGATGTGATCGACGAGGATGACGAGGACGAGCTGCCGGATGACGACGAGGCGGCGGAAGCGGCATGAGCGTCACGGAGGTGACCTATCGCACGCACGTGACCGCCCGGCAGGCGATGAATGCGGCGACGCGCGATCGCTTCCGCCGGCACTGCCGCCCGCGGCCGAAGCTGACACTCAGTCAGTGGGCGGAGCGGTACCGCGAGATCCCCGAAGGCGCGGCACACTCCGGCAAGTGGCGAAATCACCTCGCGCCGTACTTGGTGCCGATCATGGACGCGATCACCGATCCGAACACCGAGGAGGTGACGATCGTCGCCCCGTCGCAGAGCGGTAAGTCCGAAGTCGCCCTGAACGCGATCGGCTACTACATCCACCAGGAACCGTCACCCATCCTGCTGGTGCAGTTCTCGGTCGACGAGGCCAAGTCGTTCTCGAAGGACCGCATCCAGACGATGATCAAGGCAACGCCAGCGCTCCGGCCGCTGGTGTCGCCGGTCAAGAGCCGAGACTCGAAGAACACGATTCGATCGAAGTCGTATCCCGGCGGCCAGATCGACATCGTCGGCGCGAACTCGGCCGCGGGCCTCGCCTCGCGCCCGAAGCGCGTCGTGATCCTCGACGAGCGTGATCGCCATCCGCGCTCGGCCGGGAAGGAAGGCGACGTGAAGGGCATCGCGTACGCGCGAACCACCACGTTCAAGCACCGCAAGAAGATCATCGAGATCAGCTCGCCGACGACGCCGGAAGAGTCGCTTATTTGGCCGTCGTACGAGGAAGCGACGCAGGAAGTCTTCGAGGTGCCGTGCCCGCACTGCGGCTACTATCAGACGCTAGAGTGGCCGCGGCTCAAGTGGACCCTGCAGCCCTCCGGGCTCGTCGATCCGCGCTCGGTGCACTACGAGTGCGCCAACTGCAAGGGCCAGATCCGGCCGGAGCAGCGGCCGGCGCTCTACAAGCAGATGCGGCACCGCGCGACCGCGCAGACCTCGGTCCCGCGGAAGCGCAGCTTCAGGATCCACGGCCTGCTGGCGGCCTTCGAGACTTGGTACAACCTGGCGTCGCTGTTCGTGTCGTACGCGCGGATCCAGGATCTCGCCCTGCGCGCCGAGAAGCTGAAAACGTTTTTCAACACCAAGCTCGGCGAGCTCTGGATCGACCAGGAGAGCGAGTCGTTCAAGGCCAAGCTGCTGGAGCGCGCAAAGCGGTACGATACGCGCGCCGACGAAGACGTCACGAAAGAGCAGCCGCGGTGGCAGGTCCCGCGAGAAGTGGCGCTCCTCGCCGCTGGCATGGACGTACAGCACAATCGCGTCGAAATCGCGGTGATGGGCTACGGCGTCGGCGAGACTTCGTGGCTGATCGAGTACGTCATTCTCCGTGGCGACACCTCGCAGCCGGCGTTCTGGGCGAACGTGGAGACGTGGCGGACCCACCGCACGTGGAAGCACGAGAGCGGGGGCACCCTGCAGGTGCGCGCGCTCGCAGTCGACGCCTCCGACGGCACCCACTCGAAGACGATCTACGCCTACACCGGGCCGCGGCGCTTCGATGGCGTGTTTGCCTTGAAGGGTTCGACGAACCCCGGCGCACCGCTGCTCCCACTGAAGGCCACGAAGGTGACGGGCGGAAAGCTGTATGTGTGCGGCGTGAACGGCGGCATGGACCGACTCTACCGCCGGCTGCAGATGGCCACGCCGGGACCGGGTTTCATCCATCTGAACGAGTATGCGACTGAGGCATTCCTCACGCAGCTGCTGTCCATGCGGCGCGTGCTGGATCCGAAGACCAGCAAGCGCCGCTGGGAGAAGAATCCGAACATCCCGAACGAAGTGCCGGACGCGGTGAACTACGCCTACCTAGCTTTTTTGCTTGGCCCGGTACCGGTGGAGCAGCTCGCCGTTGAGGTCGACCGTGTGAATGAGGAGGGCGCGGCGGAGTTGATCGCTGCCACGTTGCCGCCGCGGGATCCGACGGCCGCACCGCCAACCGACGACGCGTCGACCGATGCGGGCGACGCCGGCGGCTGGCTATACTCGTGGAAACGCTGACACACGCCTTGCGCGGCGGCGGCTGATCCACGACACTTCCGTCTCGCAGGACAATTGACCCGCCGCTCCCACGGCCCGAGCTCTCACCCGAGAGCCCGGGCTTTTTGCGTTTGCCCCTGCCTCTGTGATGACAGCCACCCGTCCAATCGCGTTGCCGGAGACGCTCGCCGCTGGGGATGCGTGGCGCGTGTCGGCGATGCTGCCGCTCTATGCGCCGGCGGACGGGTACACGGCCACGCTGTTCCTGCGTGGCCCAAGCACGCTGAATCTGCCCGGCGAAGCGGGCCCCGATGGTGCGTGGGTCTTCGTCCTGAGCGCCGCGAACAGTGCCGGCGCGCAGCCGGGCCTGTATGCCGCGCGGATCCGGGTGGTGAAGGATGGGACGCCGACGACGATCGGCGCAACGAGCATCACCGTCGCGCCGAACTTCGAACACGTCGGCCCGGATCAGCTGCTCACCCACGAGGAGAAGTGCCTTCCGCTCCTCGAGGCCGCGATTGCCAAGCGGATCACGGTGGACCTGGTCAGCTACCAGATCATCAATCGGTCCGCGACGAAAGAGCAGCTGACGGACATGCAGCGCCTGCTCGAGAAGTACCGCGAGACGGTGCGCGTGCTGCACGGCGGCGAGGATGGATTCTTTCGCACGTTCTCGGTGACGTTCTGATGCGCGACGCCACGCTGACTGGTCTGACCGGGATGATCAGCCGCATCGTGCGCATGGCCGCCGGTGTGGCCTGGGCAACGCGCGCCGAGTCGCTGCTGGTGCTGGCGATCCTCGGGACGTGGTCGGGCGCGACGCTGGCGGTGTACCGCATCGTCACCGCGTACCTGCCGGCCATCCGTGACGCCGTGCTGCCGGCGGCGATTGCCGTCCTGTGCGCTTCGGCCGCGGGGTGGAAGTTCTTGCTGGCGCTGGCGCGCGACGGGCTCTACGTGCTGACGCGCGGAGGCGACGATGCCTAACCCGTTCGCGCGCCTCAGCAGCGCGCTGCAGCCGGCGCGGAGCATCGTGCCGATGGCGGCGTGGCAGGGCGGGGAATCGACGCGCCTCACCGCGAGCTGGTGGACGCCGGCGGCCAGCATCAACGGCGACCTCGAGATGCAGCTGCCGACGCTGCGCGCGCGCAGTCGCTGGCTCGTCGAAAACAATGGCTACTGCGCCGGCTTCGCCGACTCCGTCGAAGACGGAATCATTGGCCCGCGCGGCGTGCAGCTGCGGGGCCAGGTCCGGACGCGCGACGGCATGTTCGCGACGTCGACCAACGATGCCATCGAAGCGGGATGGGCCGACTGGGGGCTGCCGGAACACTGTGACGTGGCCCGTCGCCTCAGCTGGCTCGACCTGCAGCGGCTGGCCGCACGGACGGTCGCCGTGGACGGCGAATGCTTCATTCGCACGTGGCGTGGGGCGGACAATCCGCATGGATTCGCGCTGCAGGTGATCGACACCGATCTGGTCGATCACACGTGCCGCCGCGCGGCCGCCCCGGGCCTGAACGAGATCCGGATGGGGATCGAACTCGATCGCTTCGGTGGGGCGGTCGCGTATCACGTGCTGACGCGGCATCCGTCGGATGGGGTGGCGCGTGAGCGCCTGCGCATTCCCGCCGAGGACATGCTGCATCTGTTCATCCCGTTGCGCGCGGGCCAGATCCGCGGCGTGCCATGGCTCGCGCCGGTGATCACGGACGCGCAGATGCTCGATGGCTACGAGGAAGCGGCCCTCGTGGCGATGCGCCTGCAGGCGTCGCAGATGGGCATTCTCGTGCCAGGCGACGATGCGGCGCCGCCGCCTGGCAAGCGCGACGTGCTGTTCCAGGCGGCACCGGGCCAGTTCCGGATGATCCCCAAGGGCTACACAGTCCACGACTGGCAGCCGAAGTCCGTCGCGCACGACGTGCAGCCGTTCACCACCGCGATCCTGCGCTGCATGGCGCGCGGCGCGCGGGTGAGCGCGATGACGCTGAGTGGTGATCTGTCCGAGGCGAACTATTCGTCGCTCCGCGCTGGGCAGGCCCCCGAGCGCGACGCCTGGCGCTACCTGCATCAGTGGATCATCCCCCGGTTGCATCGCCCGACCTATCGCCGCTGGCTGCCGATCGCGCTGCTGGCTGGTCAGATCGCGGTCGACTCGCGCCTCGCCAGCAACTACCAAGCGGTGGCGTGGAAGGGGCGCGGTTGGGTGTCGGTCGATCCGTATAAGGACATGCAAGCGCTGCAGATCGCCATCGGTCTTGGCGTCAACAGCCGCACGAAGTTCCTCGCCGAACAGGGCGAGGACTTCGAAGAGACGATCGACGAGCTGCACGACGAGCAGGCCTACGCCGATCTCGAAGGCGTCTCGATCGCAGGCCCGGAGACACTGAGTGCCCCGGTGCAGGATGCGCCCGCGGACACGAAGACGCCGAAGCAGACGGCGCGGGCCACTCACCGCAGTGTGCTGCGCCGCGTTGCGGCAGGAGTGTCCGGATGAGCCAGCCGACTTCGCGCCTGCGCATGCCGCAGGTCTTCGCGTCCCTCAATCAGCAGCCGCTGGCCGTCCTGCCCGCGGCGCTCGAAGCGCTGTGTGCGCAGCTGCGCACGGACGCAGAGGCCTCGACCACGCAGATGGCCGATCCGTTCGCCGCCCGTCGTGCCGCAGCCAGTGCGGTCGCCGGCGGTGTCGCGGTCATCCCCGTCTACGGGATGATCTGGCCGCGCCCGAACGTGTTCACGCAGTACTACGGCCACACCGCCGCGAGCACGCTCGGCATGCTGGTCGATGCCTCCGTCGGCAACCCGGACATTGGCACGATCGTGCTTGAGTTCGACTCGCCGGGCGGCAGCTGCTACATGATCGAGGAGACGGCGCAGATCATCGCGCGTGCGGCGAAGAAGAAGCCGGTGATCGGCATGGTGAATGCCGTGTGTGCGTCGGCGGCGTACTTCCTCGCCAGCCAGTGCACCGAGATCGTGAGCACGCCCTCCGGCATGGCCGGGAACATCGGCGTGATCATGATGCACATCGATGAGAGCGGCTGGCAGGACCAGTACGGGATCAAGCCGCAGATCATCACGTCGGGCACGTACAAGCACGAAGGCCACGGGGGCCAGCCGCTCGACGAGTCGGCGCTCGCCGCCATGCAGACGGTCAGTGACGACTACTACGCGCAGTTCGTGGCGGCGGTCGCCCGTGGCCGTGACGTGAAACCCCAGAATGTCCGCGCCGGCATGGGCGAAGGGCGCACGCTGACCGCACGGCAGGCCCTCGACGCCCAGCTCGTGGATCGGATCGCGTCGTTCGAACAGCTACTCGGTTCCCTCGGGGCCTCGGTCACGCGCAGTGGTGCGCGTGCCGACGCGCCCGAGCTCTCCATCGCTGCGAGCGCGCCGGTGCTCGGCCTCGCAGCCCCCCATGCATCGGCGGCAGGTGAGGCAGCGCCGGTGAGAGTTCCCCTCCGCCTCGAGCCGGCCGCGACGGCCAGGAGCACGACCGTGACTGAAGAAGAGCTGGCCGCCGCCAAAAAGAAGGCGGCCGAGGACGCGCGCGCCGAGATGCTCATGACTGAGCGGAAGCGCGTGCAGGAGATCAGCGCCCTGGGGCGCGAGCACAATGTGAAGGCCGAGACGGTCGAGAAGTGGATCACCGACGGTGTCAGTGCCGATGCGGTCGGCTTCGAGATCCTGAAGCTGCAGCGTGACGCGGCCAAGGCCGCACAGGCCACGTCGAGCATCATCGTCGGCGCGCCGCGCGAAGGGAATGCGCCATTCGCCGATGCTGGCGACTTCCTGCGGAGCGTCGTGAAGGCCGCGCGGGCACCGGAATCCATCGATCCACGTCTGCTGCAGATCCGCGCCGCACAGAACGTCGGGATCGGTGCGGAAGGTGGCTGGGCGGTACCGGAGTCGGTGTCGACGCTGCTGCTCGAGGCCTCGTTGACCGGTGGCCGTATCCTGTCGCGCGTGACGGAGCGCCCCATCACGGTCGGCAACGGCCTGAAGGAGACGGTGGTGAAGGAAGAGGCCCGCACGGCCGGCAGCCGCAATGGTGGCTTCCGCCACTACTGGGTCGCCGAAGGCAAGCCGCTGACGTACTCGCAGGCCAACCTGCGTCAGATCGAGCTCGGGCTGAAGAAGGTGGCGGTCGCCGTGCCGATCACCGAGGAGCAGGCTGAGGACGGCCCGCAGCTCGCCAGCTTCATCGACGAGCAGGTGCCGCAGGAGCTGCGCTTCGGCATGGAATCGACGATCTGGGCCGGCACGGGTGCTGGTCAGCCGCTCGGCTTCATGAACACCGGTGCGCTGATCACCGTCGCGATCGAAGCCACGCAGAGCATCGCGAACACGAACCAGTTCATCTGGATCAACTGCGCGAAGATGTTCTCGCGCGCTCCGGCAGACATGCTGCCGGGCTTCGAGTGGTACATCAACCAGGAACTCTACGCCGCGATTCTGACGGCCGTGTCGACCGGCACCGCCGGTGCGGTCCCGATGTTCACGATGCCGGGGCAGTTGGCGAGCGCGCCGAATGGCGCCATCTTCGGCCGCCCGATCGTGCCGGTGGAGTACGCGAGCCAGCAGGGCACGGTGGGCGACATCGTGTTCGCCAACTTCAGCGACTACCTCTTCGCCACGAAGGGCGGCATCAAGAAGTCGGTGTCGATGCACGTCGAATTCCTGACCGATCAGCAGGTCATGAAGTTCACTGCGCGCTGCGACGGCCAGCCGCGCACGCGCGTGCCGCTCACGCCGCTGAACGGCACCAACACCATCTCCCCGTACATCGCGCTCGGCGCGCGGAGCTAACCATCATGAGCGCAACGACTGTTCCGGTGCTCGCCACCGCGCTGCTCGAATCGCTGCTGACCCCAGCGGCCGATGCGGCGGGGCGGACGGGCCTCTACAAGACCCTGAAGGGCGCGCACGTGGCGTCCATCATCGTGCAGGTGAACCAGGGCAACGCCGCCACGGTGCTTCTGACGCCCCTGCAGGCCACGAACGTGGCCGGCGCGGGCAGCAAGGTGCTGACCAACAACTGTGCGATCTACCTGAAGGCCGACGACACCTCGCCGTGGACGCGCGTCGCCGATGCCAAGAACTACACCACGTCGGCCGCGTTGGCGACGAAGCTGGTGCGGTTCGACATCGATCCGGCCGCGCTCGATGTGGCGGGTGGATTCGACACTGTCTCGGTGAGCACCGGCGCCAGCAACGCGGCGAACATCACCGCCGCGTCGCTCGTGATCGGTCCGACGCGGTACAGCGAAGACGCGCCGGTCAGCGCGGCGGCGAACTAAGAGCCGCCGGTGCTGACGCGAATCAACTACGGCGAACGCCGCGGCGAGGTGGTGAATCTGCCCGATGCGACCGTCGACGTGATGTTGCGGGATGGTCGTGCACTGCCGTACGACGATTCCTCCGTGTCCGCCGTGGCTCCAGTGACGGACGAGGTGCCGTCACTGGAGTCGCTGGAGGCGATGGCGGCCGCGGGTGAGCTGACGGTGGACGTCGATGGCGTCGAGACCGTCGTCGAGGCCATCGCGCTGGCTCAGGACGAGCCGGACGCGGCGGCGGAGGCCGCGCCGGCAGCGAAGAAGAAGGCGAAGGGCGGGGCGGCCTGATGCCAGCGTTCGTCGAAGACCTCGAGGCGTACATGGAACACTTCAGCGTCCCCGTGTTGATCGACGGTGCGCCGTGTGACACACGAGGCATCGAGGACTTCGCGGACGTCGGCCATCTGGGTCATGATGGCCGGGCGGAGGTCATTGGGCGGCAGCGCACGCTGCTGCTCAAGACCACCGACGCGTCACCGCTCAGGGTCGGCAGCAAGGTGACGGTGAACGGGACGAGTCGCACCGTGCTCAACCCGCGCGCCGTTGAAGATGGGGTCTTCACGACGGTCACGCTCCGATGAGCCGTCGCAGCGCGATACTCGTCGAGATCGTGGCGCGGCTTGATGCCGTCGGAAAGCCGGCGGACGTCACCGTGCACCGGTCTCGCACGCGGCCGATCGACAAGGATGCCCTCCCGGCGATGGTCGTCTACCTCCTCGAGGAGACGACCGAGTCGCGGAGCAGTGGACGGCACAAGGCGCGCCGGCGGTCGAAAGTGCGCGTCGAATGCCGTGTGGCGGTGGCGGCTGATGACGAGACGACGCTCCCGGACGATGCCGTGGACCCGCTGCTGTCCTGGGCGGTGCGATCGTTGTTGGCTGACCCAACGCTCGGCGGCCTCGCCATCGAAGTGATCGAGGAGAGCACGACGTGGGACGCCGAGGAAAGTGACCGAGTCTACGCCGCGGCGGCAGTCGATTTCACAGTGGATTACATCACGGCCGCCGGCGATCCGGACGTGCCATAACTATGAGGAGTCTGGATCATGCCGACGCCGTCCCCCAGTAACGTCTTCCTCGGCCGCGGTGCCGTGATGTTCGACCGCCACGTCGGCGGTCTCCGCAACGGCTTCAAGCACTTCGGCAACTGTGACACCTTCGCGCTCGGCATCGAGACCGAGAAGCTCACGATGAAGGACTTCACGCAGCAGACCACGGCGAATTACGCCGAAGTGCTGACGTCCACGAACGTGAACCTCTCGATCTCCGGCTTCGAACTGGATGCCGAGAACGCCGCCATTGCCCTCCTCGGCAACACCGCGCTGCTGTCGCAGTCCGCTGGCACGGTGACGACGGAAACGCTGGTGCCGGCGACGTACACCGGCGTGAAGGGCAAGTTTTTCAACACGGCCTTCGTCAAGATCAGCGCCGTCATCGTGCGCCAGGGCGCCACGGTGCTGACGCTGGGCACCGACTACGCCATCTTCAATGCGCTGGCCGGTGTGATCCACATTCTGCCGACGTCGCCGACGGTGGTCGATGGCACGATCATCACGATCGACTACACCCGCGCTGTGGTCAACGCGGCGTCGGACATCCGCCAGGTGTATGGCGCGGTCCTGGCCGAGTGCGTGGGGACGCTGCAGTTCGTCAGCAACAACGCCACGGGCCAGAATCAGCGCCTGACGGTCTGGAAGGCGTCGCTGACGCCGAACGGCGAGCTGGGCCTGATCTCCGAGGAGTTCGGCAAGTGGACGCTCTCGGGCACCGCGCTCAATGACTCGGCCGGTCAATACGGTGGCTCGGTCGCCTCGCCGTTCTTCACCCTGCAGGACGTCAAGTAGTGCCGGAAGTGCTGCACCTCGGCGGGCGCCTGTATCGGCCCGCCGAGGAGACGACGTTCGCGCAGGACGCCGCGTTCATGGCGCTCGTCTACGAGACGAAGGTGCACGACGAGATCGCCGCTGGTGGCGACATCATTGCCGCGGTGCTCCGGTCTGGCCGCGTGCCGGAGTTTCTCGCGTGCTCCCTGGTGCCGCTGGACGGCGGCTGGACCGCGGACGGGGCGAAGGACACGGCCGCGCACTTCGCCGCGCTGACGGACCGCGCCGACAAGGCGACGCTGATGACGGCGCTCTCCGTGGTGATCACGGGTTTTTTCGGCGCCGGCGGGCCCTCTGCGACGAATTCCCCGAGTGCTTCGACCGCAGTGAGCCCCGAGAGTCCGGCCGATCGCGCCGCACCGCACCGCCGCCGCCGCGTGGCGGCCACTGGGGCCCGGTCGTCGCCGCCATTGCCCACCACCACCGGTGCTGCGCCAGTGCCGTGATGCAGTACACGCTCCGCGACGGCCTCACGGCCTACGTGGAGATTCTGAAAGCCGACGCGCTCCAGCAGTACCGCAGTGATGTCCTCATCTGGGCGACGCTCGCGCCGCACCAGAAGAAAGCCAGCCAGCCACCCATGCTTCCTGCGATCCTGACATGACGACGCCGAATGTTGCAGTCCGGATCAGCGGCGAAGACACGGGCGTGGCCACGTTGCTGCGCACGCTGTCGAAGAACCTGCGCGATCTGGAGCAACTCAACGGTCGCAATGCCCGGAGCACGGCGGCGGTCGGCGCGTCGGCGCGGACCGCGGCCACCAACCTCAGCGCCTTCGACCAGGCGCAGCGGTCGGCGCTCGGCTCGGCCAACCAGCTGATCGGACGACTCACCGGACTCGCCGCGGCGTACCTCGGTGTGCAGGCGGCGATTGCCGGTATCGCGCGTGGCCTCAATGTGAACGCAGAGCTCGAGCAGTCCGCCCTCGGCATCGCCACGATCATCACCGCACAGGGCCAGCTGACCGACGCTACGGGGCGGACGCTGGCCGGGACCGAGGCGCTGAATGCCGCGCAGGCGATCAGTGCGGCGCAGCTGCAGCAGCTGCGCGTGGCTGGGTTGCAGACGAGCGCGTCGTTCCTCGATCTGGCGAGTGCCTTCCAGACGGCGGTCGGCCCTGGGCTGGCGGCCGGGTTGAATCTCGACCAAGTGCGCGAGATCACGGTGTCGCTGACGCAGGCGGCCGGTGCACTCGGCGTGCCGTTCAACCAGCTCTCGCAAGAGGTCCGATCGATCCTCGAAGGTCAGATCGACGTGAACAGCCGGATCGCCAAGACGCTGGGCATCACCTCCGAGCAGGTGAAGCTCGAGCGCGAGCGCGGGACACTGGCCACGTTCCTGAACGAGAAGCTCGCGGCGTTCAACGTCGCTGGCGCGAAGTCGGCCGAGACGTTCCGCGCGGTGGCCAGCAATGCACGCGAAGCACTCGACACCTTTGCGGCGCAAGCCACGCAGCCGCTGTTCGAACGCCTGACGCGCGATGGCAACGCGGCGCTCGCCGGCATCTTCGATCTGAAGGCCGCGACCGTTGCCCCGGCGTTCGCTGGGATAGTGAATCTGGCGCGGACGGCATTCGCCTCCCTCGGTGACGTGCTCAGTGTCGCCCTGCGTGGGGCGGTCGACGGGGCAAAGTCACTCTCCGCGTTCATCGAGGCGAACCGCACGGCGATCCTCGACTTCGCGCGCGGTGCGGCCGATGCGGCCGTGCAGATCGGGCGCATCGTCTTCGAGGTGGGCCGCGCGGCGGCGGGACTGGTGTCGGCGGTCGTCCAGACCGGCCTCCTGCAGGGCGCGCTGCGTGTCGTGGCGGACGTGGCCAGGCTGGTTGCCGATGCGTTCCAGGTCATCGCGGACAACAAGGTCGCGATCGGCATCGTCGCGATCACGGCGGGGGTCGTGAAACTGGTGAGCGTCATCGGTGGACTCACCGCCATCCCGACGGCGCTCGGTCTCGGCGCGCTGGCCGTGGCCGCCAACCCGATCACCGCCATCGCTGCGGTGCTGACGGGGCTCGCGATCGTGATCAGCAGCGTGGAAGCCGCTGCTCGTCGCGCGCGATTGGAACAGTTCGCACTCTCGCAGCAGCAGACCGCCTCGGCGCGCGACGCCGATACCCTCGCGGGATCCTACGCGGATCAGGCGCGGCAACTGGCCGACGGCAAGGCGAAGGGCGACGCCGCGCGCGTGGCGCAGGAGCAGCTGCGGCTGAAGCAGGCCGAATTGATCAAGCTGGCCCCGGAGTATCGCGCCGCGATTCAGGGTGCCGGTGCCGACTACGCCAAGCAGGCCGAGGCGGTTGATCTGGTGCGATTCGCGCTGCTGAAGAAGCAGGCCGTCGAGGCGACCGAGCTGGCCGGGCAGGTCTCGACGCTCCGCAAGCGCCGCGACGAGCTCCGTGCCGAAGCCGCGGGTGCGGCGCAGGGCTTCACCGGCCCGTCAGTGCAAGGTGCCGAGAATCTGGCATTCGGTCGCCAGCTGGCAGCGCCGGGTCGACTGGCCGATGTGCAGGGCGAACTGGACGCGGCCGAGAAGGCGCTGAACGACAAGATTGCGCTCCTCGAGGCGGCGGGCCGTGCGCAGGCGGAAGCACAGGCGGCGCTCACGGCGAACAAGCCTGGCACCGGCACAGCGAACGCCGGCGACGCCCGCGCGAAGGCGAAGGCGCTGGCGGACGCGCGCCTGGCCGAAGTCCGCGCGGAACTGGCGAACATTCGCGCGCTCACGGAGTCGAGTCTGAAGGATCGCGAGCAGATCACCGAGCAGGCCAACGCCGCCGGTCGCATTTCGCTCGCGGAGTATTTCGACCGCCGCGCGGAGATCATCCGTGACGGGACGAACGCGGAGGTGCGCGAGCTGGAAGGCCAGCGTGCCGCGTTGCAGGCCACACCGATCATCCCGGACGCACAGAATCCCGAGCGCACGCAGGCCGCCGAGATCGCACGGAAGCGCGAGATCGCGCAGATCGCTCAGCAGATCCTGCTCCGCCAACAGGAGGGCGCTCGCCAGCAGTCGGCACTCAGCGCGGAGCAACTGCAGCAGACGAATGACCTGACGCGCGCGATCGAAGAGGCCGAGGCGCGCGTGCGTGCGGCGCGTGGCGAGACGCTGGAGGATACGCAGGCCGCTATCCGTGCCGAGGCTGAGGCGTACCGCCAGCGGCTGACCGCGCGCGGTGACACGGATGTGGAGCTCAAGGTCGGCGTCTTCATCGACACGCTGACGGCGAACGCTGCATTCGCGGACCTGCAGGCGCGCGGTCAGCGCGCGCTGGACGATCTAGCCCGCGAACGGCAGCGCATCGATACGCTGGCGGAGACGGGCGCGATCAGCCAGGCCAATGCGCAGCGGCAGATACTGGCGATCGAACAGGCGCGACGGCCACTGCTGGAAGGTATCGCGCGCGAGCTGGGCACGGCCGCCGCCGCGCTGGGTCCCGAGCAGCAGGCGCAAGCCGCATCGTATGCGAACGAGATCGCCCGCATCGGCACCGAGGCGACCCGCGCCGGGCTGCTCGCGAAGAACGCGTTCGCGAACATCGGCGACAGCATCGAGCAGTCGCTCGGCAACACGTTGAGTCGTCTCGGCAACGACATCAGCACGGTGGGCGATGCGTTCACCGAACTGGCGCGCAGCGTCGTGCAGTCAATCCAGCGCATCGTGGCCGAACTGATCGCTGCGCAGATCGTGCAGGGCATCGCCAACGTGCTGACGCTGGGCAGTGGCGGCGGCGGGGGTGGCACGACGGTCGGCACCAGCTTCCGCGGCATCTCGGCGGCGACGGGTGGCTACATCCGCGGCGCAGGCACTGGCACCAGCGACAGCATTCCGGCGCGCTTGAGCAACGGCGAATACGTGATCCGCGCCGCCGCCGTGCAGCGCGTCGGAGTGTCGGCGCTGGACGCCCTCAACGGGATGCGCACGCCGATCGGCCGGGCGCGGCCCGGTGGCGTGGCGCGGTTTGCGGAGGGCGGGCTGGTGAGTCCGGGCGGCGGCGCGCGCGGGGAACTGTCGGCCACGATCGGGCTGGAGGAAGGGCTCTTCGTGAAGGGCCTGTCGTCCCGTGCCGGTGAGTCCGCGCAACTGGACACGATCCGCAAGCACGCCCGCACCATCCGCGCGATCCTCGGCACATGACCCCGCTCCTCGAGGTGCCGCACAACTGGGTGAGTGTCGTGGAGCACACGCGCGCATGGCCGACGGCGACGGTCGTCACGCGCAACGGCACCGAGCGCCGCAACGCCTTGAGCCTGACGGCGCGTGAGACGCTGCGCTACACGCTGACGGTGACCAATCCGGCCGCGCACCAGACGGTGATGCAGTCGGTGACCGAAGCCGCGACGGCCGCCACCAGCGCGACGCGCGGACTGCTGCGGGTGCCGCGATGGGAAGACGCGATGGTGCTGTCGGCTCCTGTCGCACCTGGCGCCACGTCGCTGTCGCTGTCGGTCGCCTCGGGCGACGACGCGGGCTGGCGCCGGTTCGCGAACAGCGGCGAGATCGCCCTCTGGGTGCCTGGCACGACGGCGCTGCAGACGGCGCCCCTCGCCGCCTCTGGTGCGGTCGGCACGTCCTCGCTGACGCTGCTGGCCGGGATCGCGTCGGCGTGGCCGGCGGGGACGCGGGTGGCGCCGGTCGCGCTGGCGCGCATCGTGGAGGCTTTTGAGTGGGACCGCGTCACCGGCACCGTCGCCACTGGCACGCTGCTGGTGACGCTGGATACGGCGATCTCGGGCACGGCCACGGTCGCGGTGAACACGCCGGGCCGTGCGCAGCGGCCGGTGGTCGCCAGCGTGTCGCTGACGATGACCGGCACCGAGGTGCGGCGCGGATTCACGGTCGTGGCACGGGCCGTGTGTCGTGACGCCGCCGGCGTCGTCGTGCCGGCGCCGGGCCCGATCACGTGGAACTCCACCAACCCGAACCTGACCTTCCGCGTCCCAGAGCCCGCGTCCGGTATCGCCTATCTGGACGCCCTGGTCTCGCCGGGTGGCGGGACGGCGACCATCACGGCGACGGAGCCGATCAGCGGGCTGACCGGCAGTACGTCCAAGACGACCGCCTGATGCCGGCCACGCCGACCCCCTACCTGTTCCGCGGCATCGAACTGCTGACGCGCCTGCCTGACGGCATCAACGGCTCGGCACGCACCGAGTCGCTGACGATCACCGACGAAGGTTTTGCTGGCGTGCACGGCGTCGTCTCGCTGAGTGCGGCCGACGTGCCGGTGCCGGAGTCGCGCACGCTGACGTGGGCGTGCACGACGCGCGCGGATCTCGCCGCAGTGGAGGCGTTCCTTGGACGGCAGCGTGGGCGACTCGGGGCGTGGTGGTGTCCGACGTTCCGACAGGACGGCACCTCGCCGGTGGGCTACGACAACTCGAGCGGGGCGTATCTGTACCTCGACATGACTGCCTACTTCGACGCTTTCGCGACCCTCGCCGCGCAGCGCAATGGGCTGGATCACTGGGCCGCGTTCCCATCGGTCGGCGGGTTGCGGGTCATGTCCGTCTCGGCGGTGGCCGATCTCGGCGGCGGCATCCTGCGGCTGGATCGCGGCGGCTCGCTCACCGGCCCATCGGGCGCCGCCATTCCCGGCACGTATGCCGGCACCCGATTCTCGCGGCTGGAGTGCGTGCGTCTGGCAGAGGATGCGTGGACGACGGCCTTCCGCAGCGGTGGGATCGCGACCGTCTCGGCCACGATCGTGACCACGCCCCGGAATACGCCATGAGCTTTCTTGTCCGCGAGGGCGCCGACGGCACACGCGCCGTCGATCTGATCACGCTCTCACGTGGCAGCGGCGTGCTGGCGCGCGTGTGGCGCTATGCGACGCTCGACACGGACGTGACCGTGTCCGGTCTCACCTATCGGGCGAGCACCATGCAGTGCGGGACGATCTCGCGCGAGCAGACGAGCGGACGCGCCACCCTGCAGATCACGACCGCGACCGCGACCGAAGTGGTTGCGGAGTGGCAAGCGGTGAGTGCGCTGGATCCGGTTGGACCGATCGGCGTGACGGTGCTGCGCGCGCACGTCACCAGCGCCGGCGCCGTTGAGACGACCGGCGAGACCACGTGGGCGCGGTTCCTGGGCACCGTCAGCGGCATGGAGATCAGCGGCGCGGAAACGGTCCTGTCCTGCGAGGCGCTCGCCAACCAGCTCGCGACGCGGACCGTCCCGCGCGTCCCGATTCTGACCACGTGCCCGTGGGCGGTCTACGGGCACCGCTGTGGCGTGAACCCCACGAGCGTTGCAGAGTCGGGCACCGTGACGGCGGTCGGCGTTGCCGCGCCGGGATCGCCAGACCTTGGGCTGTACGGTGGCACGCCGACCGTGACGATCACGATGGCCACGTCAGCGCCGCTCCTGCTGGGGGTCGATCCGGACCTCGAGCGATTCAACGGGGGCGTGCTGGTGTGGTCGCGCACGACGCCAGACGGGCCGTCGGTCTCGCGCATCCACATCATGCAGGCCAGTGTGAACACGTGGCCCACGCTCACGTGCGTGCTGTACACGGATCTCGGGTCCGCCGCCGTTGGGCAGACGGTCTCGCTGTGGCCTGGATGCCAGAAGACCATCGAGATCTGCTTCGCGCGGTTCAACAACAAGGCGCGTTTCGGAGGCTTCCCCGGCTTGCCGGATCGCAACCCGCTGCTGCGAGGGCTCGAGTAATGCCGTTCTGGGTGCTCCTCGCCGTGCAAGTCGCACTGACCGTCGTCTCGTATGCGCTCCGGTCGCGCGCCCGCTCGCAGATCCCGATCCAGTCACCGGACGTGCCAGACACGCAGTCCGGCGACCCGGTGCCGGTGTTCTGGGGTCGGTGCAAGATTCCGCTGCGCATCGTGGACTTCCGCGAGGGCGACTGGACGGCCACGGCCATCCGCCGCGGGCCGCGCTCGTTCTTGGGAATCGTGGGCCAGCGGCCGATCGTCGGCTACGAGTACCGCGTGAGTTGCATCGGGTTGATCGCGCACGGCCCGGTCGAGGCGCTTGAAGACGTCCTGATCGACGGGCGCAGTCTGCTGGCGGCGGGG
Organism: Gemmatimonadaceae bacterium; assembly: GCA_031411975.1. Classification (GTDB taxonomy): domain Bacteria; phylum Gemmatimonadota; class Gemmatimonadetes; order Gemmatimonadales; family Gemmatimonadaceae; genus JACMLX01. The sequence continues at coordinate 10,949 of JANOCB010000036.1, read as the reverse complement.
CCTGGGCGACGGCCGGTCATCACGTATGGCGGCGGGTCGCCGCCAACTCCGACGGTGACGTTCACGACCGTGACGACCGTGTTTGCGCCGAACACCGAGTATGGCGCGATGCAGGGCACCGGGCTCGCGTCCGTCGTGTTCTACGCGCCGAGCCTCCTCGGTGGCGAGAATGGCTCGGCGCAGGGCGGGGTCGAAGGGACGCTGTACTTCCGCAATGGCACGGGGCATGACACCACGATCGCCCCCTTCCTCTCGCGGCGGGCGCTGACGCCTGACTGGCGCAATTACGCGCACATCTACCTCGAGAACTGCTGGCTGGGCAACAGCCCGCAACTGCCGCCGCTGCACGTAGTCTGCACCGCGAACGCGCGCGGGTGGCAGTCGCTCTTTCTGCCTGGCTCCGGCGACTACGTCGGCGATTGCGCGGCGGGCGCGATTCTGTGGGACTTGCTGACCGACACCGAAGTCGGGCTGGGGCTGCCGGAAGAGATGGTGGACCGCACCTCGTTCTTCGTGCTGCAGTCACCGGGCCTGTCGTTCGTGTTGGATCAAACGCAGCCCGTGCAGCGGGTCATCGAGGATGTGCTGCGCACGGCCGACGCGACGCTGGTGACCGATCCCGTCACCGGCAAGCTGCGCGCGTGGGCCGTGCGCGCGAAGGACGATCCGACCTTCGGCTATGTCGATCCGGCGGCGCTGCCGCAGATCACGACGGCGAATGCCGAGTCGCTGACGTGGGTGCCGCCGACGCCGGCCAGCGACACCAATGTGATCAGCGTGTCCTATCTGGACCGCGCCCGCAACGCCCGGCAGCACACCATTACCGAGACGCATCACGCGCTTGTGGCGCAAGCCGGGCAAACGGTGCCGCTGCAGATCGACTTTCTCGGCGTCACGAACGAGCCGCTGGCCCGTCGGCTGGCGGCGCGCGAGCTGCGTGCCCAGACGACGCCGCTGGGCCGCGCCACGGTGCGCTGCACGCGTGCGTTGTCGAACGTTTTTCCCGGCGCGTGGGTCCGCGTCAACTGGGCCGAGTACGGGCTGGTCAACCGCGTCATGCGGGTGGTCGAAGTGGACACGGGCACGCTGAGTGATCCGGCGATGACGCTGTCGCTGGTGGACGACGTGTACAGCGTGCCGGGCTTCGCGGCCGACCGCATCGTGTCCGAGCCGTGGGAGCCGTCCCGCCCTGATGCGGCCGATCTTCCGCCGAGCGTGCAGGCGCAGGTGTACGAGTCGATCACGCCGACCGACATCCCGTTCACGCTGGCGTTGATCGATCCGCAGACGCGTGCCGTCTCGCTCGAGTGGCGCGCCTATGCGGCGAACACCGCGGCCCCTGGCTGGACCGCGCTCTGGCCGGGAGCGTTCCCGCTACTGACCGGCTGGGCGCTGTCCGCGCCGCGCGTGGAAGGCGACGGCACCGTGATTGAATGGCGTCTGACGTGGACGGACAGCGCCGGCGACACGCAGGAGATCATCGACGGGCTGCTGGCGGGCGTCGGCGCGACGGAAATGCCGGCGCCGCAGTTTCAGGTGGTGTGGACCGACGCGACGACGGCGCAGGTGACGATCGCGCCCAGCAACGGCACCGCCATCACGGCCGTGCGCGTGGCGAGCGGGACCACCCCGCCGACGAGCGGCGATGTAGCGGCGGCCTCACTGGACAGCACGCCACCGTTCCAGACGACAGTGACCGTCCCAACCGGCGAGGTGCGCTACGTCGCCGCATCGGCGCGGGGTGTGGTCGGCGGCATCACGCTGACCTCCGGCATCGCACAGCGTGAGTTGGCGCGCAGCGGTGGCCCAGCCGGCGGGCTCACGACGCGATTCGAGCCGGTCGTGGCAGACATCAGCGGCACCGTGGAACTGGTGCTGGACGACACGGGCGACATCCTCATGGCCGAGGTTCCGATCTAATGGCACTCCATCGCGCGTTGGTCGGCACCGAAGCCGTCCACCAGAGCAGTTTTTACCAGAGCAGCGATCCAGGCGCCGTCGGCGCGGGCAAGGACTGGTGGGATACCACCGCGTCCCCCCCGACGCTCAAGCGTCGCGACGCCGCGAACACCGCATGGCTGACGGTCAGTACACCCGCAGGCGGGGCGACGGGCGCTGCGGGCGGCGTCCTCGCGGGCACGTACCCGAACCCGTCGTTCGCCGCCGACATGGCAACGCAGGCGGAACTGGACGCGGTCGCGGCCGCGAAGGCCAACCTCGCGTCGCCGACGTTCACCGGCACGCCGACGGCGCCGACGGCGGCTGGCGGCACGAACACGACGCAGATCGCGACCACCGCCTTCGTGCAGGCGGCGGTCAGTGGCGCCACCGGCGTGCTGTTCTCCATCCCGATTCAACTCGGCAACGGGGTCGACGTCATCCTGACGACGGAGCCGGAGAACGTGTTCTGGTTGGATCAGGGCAATTACAACATCACCGGCTGGACGATCAGCAGCGACGCGACGGGCAGCATCGTGGTGCGGATCGACCGCGCCACGTATGCCGATTTCCCGACATGGACCGAGATCATGGCGAGCGACCGGCCGACGCTGAGTAGCGCGCGGAAGAACCAGCTGACGCTCGGCGCCGCCATCAGTACGACGACCAAGAGTGCGTTCCGTGCCACGGTCGTGAGCGCGGCGACGGTGAAAGCCGTGTCGGTGACCCTCGCTGCCGTGCGCGTCTGATGGCGAGCTATCGGTATTGGCGTGTCGAGTCGACGGCGACGGCGAGCGGCTTCTTCAGCCTGCGCGAGTTGCGCATGCGCGCGACCGTCGGTGGCACGAACATCGCAAACACCGGCACACCGCAAGTGTCGAGCAGCTTCTTCGGTGCGCCGAACAACGCCGGCGCGCTGACCGATGGTGGGAGCGCCTTCTGGGTCAGCGCGACGAGCTCTGGCACGCACTGGGCGCAAATCGATTTCGGATCCGCCACGGAAATTTCCGAGGTCGATCTCGTCGGCGAGGACGCCACCCGCCTTCCGACGGCGTTCAGCATCCGAGGATCGAATGACGGCACCACCTTCACGACGCTCGTCTCGCTCTCCGGGCTCTCGGGGTGGGTCGTCGGTCGTGAGTATGGGTACATCATGCCCGACGCCACGCCGGCCGGGTCGTATCGGTACTGGCGCATTCGGGCGACCGAAACGACCGATGGGTACCTCTCGTTCGGTGAGCTCCAGATGCGACTGGCGGCGGCGGGGCCCAGCCACCTCGTCAACGGCCTGCAGGCCACCGCGTCGTCAAGCTTCGGCTCGCTCATCCCGGCGGATGCTATCGACCAAGACACCAGCACGCGGTGGATCTCGAACACGACGGTGCCGCCGCACTGGTTTGCGTATGACTTCCTCACGGCGGTCGATGTGGTCGAATTTGTGATTCGCGTCGCCGACGAGACGGCTGGACCGAATCGCGCCCCGCGCGCCTGGCAGATTCAGGCCTCAACGGACAATGCGACGTGGACGCCGATCACCGGCTACACGCAGACCACGTGGGTCCAGAATACCCCGTACACGTTCACGGTCACGCCGGGACTTGGCCTCGGCGCGGCGCGCCGGCGCCGCTTTGCAGGCGCGATCGGGTAAGTAGCTTTGTAGCACCACGCACGGCCACAACCGACCCGCCGCCACCACGGCCCGACACCCTATCCCAGGGTGCCGGGCCGTCGTCGTTTTCCCCCTGAGGGTTGCATGACCAGCCATGAAATGATTGTCGGGAAGTCGTTTGCGCTGATGAGCATGGCGACCGCCGGCATCACGACAGCGCTCGCCGAGAACAGCGCGTCGGTCCCGTTGCAGTGGACAGGGCTCATCGCACTGGTAACCGCCGCAGTTGGCTACGGCACGCTCAAGGGGCGGCTGGAAGAGCGTGAGAAGGCCCTCAAGGCGTCGCTCGAAGTGCGCGAGAAGGCCGAGGACAAGCGGTACCGCCGATTGCTGAACTCCCAGCAGTACGTCGAAGCGGCCGTCACGCTGATCGCGGAAGACAAAGGCATTCACCTGGCCGAGCTGCAGTCACGCTTCCGCCACACAGAGGACTGAGCATGGAAACCGGCCGCAAGTTCTGGATCAGCGTCTACGGGCTCACCGGCGTGATGGGCTACGGATTCTATGCCGCCACGCACGGCCTTGTCCCGTCCGAGGCGGTGCTCTCCGCAATCGCCACCATCGTCCTGGCATTCTGTGGCGGCAATGCGACGGCGTCGATCGCCGCCGCCCTGCAGACGAACAAGCAGACCAGCGTGACCGAGACTGTGACGCGCGAGATCAAGGCGCGCCGCGCAGCCACGGACGATCGTACCGAAGAGACGCCCTGATGGTCGGGCCGCTCACCCCACTGCCGCTAGTCGAGCCGCCGCGCTTCACTGCGCAGCAGGTGTATCTCGCCGCGCTGCGCTGCCTGCTGCCGGTGCGTGAGGAGCCGCCGAACAGCAACGCCGGCCAGATGGTCGAGGCGTTCCTGAAGACGTGCGGTCACCGCAAGGGCCAGCCGTGGTGCATGGCAGTGCTCTCGTTCGTCGGTGACGCCTGCTTCGGCAAGCGCTGGCCGTTGCGCATGACCGCCGGCACGAATGACTGCAGTGATCAGGCGAAGCAGAAGAAACTGCGCTTCCTGCCCAGTGAGGCGGAGCCGGGCGATATCGTGCTGCTGTGGAGCACGAAGACACAGATCTTCCGCCACGCCTTCGTGCTCGAGCGCCTGCAGCCCGGCGGGACGCGCTGGGACACGCTGGAAGGCAACACCAACGACGGCGGCAGTCGTGAGGGCACCGCGTTCCTGCGGCGCGACGGCGACGACGGCCGGATCCTGCAGCCGGGCGATCGCCTGGTGAAGTGGCACCGAGGGCTCGCGGCATGACGTCGATCCCGTGGCGTACCGTGGCGCTCTGCGCGCTTGCCGCCCTGTCCGTGGTGCTGGTGGTCTCCGTGACGACACGCCATCGCGCGGAGGCGGATGCGGCGCTGGCGCACGCCCAACTCGACAGCGTGCGGGTGTCGCTGAAGCATGCGCAGACGCTGGCCCGTGCCGGCATGAGTGAAACCGCGGCCAAGCGGGCGACGATCGATTCGCTCTGGCGCGAGATCATGCGGCTCAAGGCGGCGGATCGCATCGCCCGCCAGCGCACCACGCGCCGCATCGATGTCACGGACACGCTCGAAACGGTCACGATGATTGCCACGCTCACCGCGGAGCGTGACACAGCGCTGGGCGATCTAGAACTCGTGCGGCAGCAGAACGCGCAGCTGATCGTGCAGGCGGATGCGCTCCGCCTCGCCGCGCTCGAGCACGCGCGCGCCGACTCGGTCCGGCTGGCGGCGATCGACAGCACGACCGGCGTGGCCTCGCAGGTTGTGACCCGGGCCCGCGACACCATCCGGCCGCGGTGGTGGACGCGACTCGGGCGTGGCCTCGCGACGGGGATGCGCGGGGCGGTCCTCGTTGGCGCCGGCGTGCTGGCAGGGCGGCACCTGTGACGGACGACTCGCGCATGCCGCACCCGGCGGTGGACCGGGCGACGCGGCAGCACATCGCGGATACGAAGCCGATCCCGCAGGGGATGCCGGCGCAGCCGTTCGGCCGGGAGCGTGCGCTCTGGATGTGCCGTCGCCCTGGCTGTTCCGCGTGGAACGGTCCGACGCGCGAGCGGTGCCACCGCTGCCGAGGTGCCCGTGCGGAGTAACTGTGTCCTCTGCGATCGGGCCTTCACCGAGGTGGCGCGCGCGCCACAGCGGTCAGCCCATACGCTCACGGGGTTCGTCGTGAGTCGAAAGCGGTGGTGCGTCGAGTGCGACGGGCCCGGTGCGGCGCACGCGGCGGATCGTGTCGACCACGCCGCCCGACGTGCCGGCCGGCGTGAGGCGCACCGGGCCTACATGCGCGAGTACAACGCCACGCGCCGACCGGCACAGGAGCCACGCGGCCGCAAGTTCCGGTGCGAGGGCTGCCGCCGCTACTTCCCGCGACAGCGTGAAGCCTGGCGGCTCGTTGACGGCGCCCGGCAACGTCTGGGCCTGTGCCGGTACTGCGCCGAGCAGCGGCACGGACCTTCGCGGCACGACCTCCCGTGCGCGCCGGCGGCAGGATGGGGCCCGTACCTCCGCAAGCGCCGGCAGCAGCAGCGCACGGCCGCATGACCACGCGTGCAGCGTCAGTCCGTTCCTCGGATCGGTGCCCGGCTGGCAGTCCCCCAACGCTGGCGCTGCGCGCGCATTCTTTCACCCTGTCCCCGCCTCCGATGCGCCTCCTCTGCGTTCTGCTCACCCTCCTCGTCAGCGTTCCGCTCCGCGCGCAGTGCGTGGCACAGTCCGCCGCCGCGCTGCAGCGTCTCACCGACTCCCTGCAAGGCCGCTCGTGGACTGTGACGCTCCTCGATTCGGCGGGGATTCGGGTCACGGACACCTACGGCAGCCCCGGCGTGCGCGCCGACGGCTCGATCGAGTGGTGCCTCCGCGGCGAGCCGGAGCTCCAATTCGCGCGCGCGCGCATCGTGCTGCTCGAGGGGGAGCGGCCTGCGCTCGTCGGTCGTGCCGAGGGGATGCCGACGCTGACCTTGCTCGCGATCGTGGACGAGCCAGCGCTGTCCGGTGCGCCGTACACGCCGGAAGGGACGGCGAAGACGAATTTCGGATTCGGCTCATGGCAGGCCGCCGTTGTCGCGCTGGCGCCGCGGTTTCACAGCGGGGCGCCGGTGGTCGTCCTGCCGCCGCCCGTGATCTCGCCGCCAGGGCCACAGCCGCAGCTGCCGCGTGCGTGCGACGGACATCCGGAGGGCTTCGCCGTGCGCACGGGCGGTAGCGCGTACACCGGGCTGCGCACAGAACGCGTCACGATCGTCCGAGGGGACATCTGCCTTGGAGTCACCACACTCGCCAGCGCCGCGCGCTACGCCGCGCACATTCGAACCGGCTCGGGGTGGCGCACGCTCGCGCTGACCTACACCAGCCGCGCGAGCGCCGAAGCCGCGGTCGTGGCCGCCGGGGTGCGCTGATGGCGAACGGTCCGATCATCGCCGGCTTCCCCTGGACACTTGAGATCCCGCTCGAGCCGCCCGGGCCATACTTCCCGACGGGCTGCAGCCTGAAGGCGCAGTTCCGCACGGCCGTGGGTGGGACGCTCCTCGCCGAGTGCACGACGGAGAACGGGCGCATCGAGCGCGTCAATGACTCGCGGATCCGGATCTCGGTGCCGTTCGATGTCTCGGCGGCGTGGGCGCCGACCGTGCTGCAGGCCGTGTTTGATGTGGTCCGGACAGATGTGACCCCAGACACGCACTATGGCTTTCGCGGCACGGTCCCGGTGCTTCGGAGCGTGACGACGTGAGCGCGGTGCGTGTCGCGATGCTCGAGGCGCCGGTGCAGATCAGCTACGCGCCCACGTGCGTGCTGACCGTCGCGTTGCCGGCGCCGGCTGTCACCGCGATCGGCGTGCTGTCGTATCCGGGCGTGACGGGTGGGCAGGGGCCAACCGGTGCGGTTGGGCCCACCGGCGCCGTCGGCGCGACAGGACCGCAAGGGCTGACCGGTCCAGCGGGGGCACAGGGGCCCGCCGGACCGACCGGAGCCACTGGCGCGGTTGGCCCAGCCGGTGCGACGGGCCCCGCCGGTCCGCAAGGCGACCCTGGCCCGACTGGTGCAACCGGGAGCGAAGGCCCCCAGGGGCCCGCAGGCGCCACCGGCAGCACGGGGAGCACTGGACCACAGGGCCCGCAAGGGATCGCAGGGGACACGGGCGCCGAAGGCCCTGCTGGGGCGACCGGCGCGACGGGTCCGGCTGGCCCCACTGGCGCGGCTGGTGCCACGGGTGCGCAGGGGCCGCCGGGGATTCAGGGCATACAAGGCATTCAGGGCGAGACCGGCCCCGCGGGAGCGACGGGACCCACTGGCGCGACGGGAGCAACCGGGCCAACTGGCGCGACGGGGCCGCAGGGACCGGCCGGACCCGGCGCCACGGTGACGCAGGTCTCAGTCGATCTCGGGTCAGTCGCGCGCACGTCGCTCTCGGTCTCCATCCCGCTGGCCGGCGCCACGCCTGGGCAGCGCGTGGTCATGACGGCCGCCGCCGATGTCGACGGCGACGAGCTCGAGATGGACGGGTTCCTCTGCGCCGCGCGCGTGGTGAGCTCCGATACCGTCGAAGCGTTTTTGCACGCCGTGCCGGGGCCCGTGTCGGGCACGCGCCGGTTCAACATTCTGCTCGGAGCCTGACCAATGGCTGAAATCAAGTCGGGGGCGTCGTCGGACCTCCTCACGATCGACGTGACCAGCAAGGCCGCCCGCACGACGCTCTACAATCCAGACGGGTCGCAGCAGGCAAAGCAGTCCGGCGACGTCCAGGCGGCCGGCGACGAATTACTGCCGCTCTCGGCCCTCAACGACGCGGTGCACCGCCCGCTCCGTTCCGACCGATTCGGCTCGCTCTCCTCGGCGCAGAATTCCGTGCTCTTCGAAGAACCGTTCGATGGGACCGCGGCGCCGGCGCACCGCTGGGTGAATGCCCAGACCTACGTGCCGGCCTATACTGCGGCGAACGGCGTGAACGTTAACAGCACAAGCCTGACAACGGCCGTGAGCGCGATCGGCTACAGCCTGCGGCGCATCCCGCTGATGCAGCGCGGCCCGTTGCAGTTCAAGGCCCGGGCGAGGATCGGCCAGGTCGCCAACGTCGTGCACGAGATCGGGATCGGCAGCACCCAGTCGGCGACCGCCTCCTCGACCACCGGCCTGTACTTTCAGGTCACCACCGGTGGCGTCGTGCAAGGGGTGCTCTCGTACAACGGCGTCGACGTCACGGTGCCGCTGTCGATGCCCATGGGCTGGCAGGCGAACTTCTACGTCTGGGACATCCTCCGCGACGACGACGAGATCCAGTTCTTCGTGCAGGAAACCGCGACGTCGACGATCGTGGCCAGTGCCACGATCCGCCTGACGAACACGCAGGCGCGCATGCTCGATGCGTCACGCCTGTCGGTCTTCTACCGCATGCAGGCGGTGAGCGTGCCGGCCTCGGCGCCAGCGTTCGTCATCTCCGGTGTGTCGGTGGTGCTGCTCGATCTGCTGCCGAACAAGCCGTGGGGCCAAATCATGGCCGCGATCGGCCACGGCGGGGAGAAGAACCCGAGCACGTACGCGCAGACGGCGAACTTCGCCAACAGCACCGCGCCGGCATCGGCGACGCTCAGTAACACCGCGGCCGGCTACACCACGCTCGGCGGCCTCTTTCAGTTCGCCGCACCAGCCGGTGCCGTCACCGACTTCGCGCTCTTCGCGTTCACCGTTCCAGCGCCCTACGGCTTCGTCTGCACCGGCGTGGACATCGACACCATCAACACCGGCGCGGCCGTGGCGACGACGGCCACGGTCCTACAGTGGGCCATCGCGGCCGATTCCTCGGCGGTCTCGCTGGCGACGGCCGGTCTGTTCCGCACCGCGATCGGCTTCCAGCAGTTCGCGGTCGGTGCCGCCATCGGTGCGCAGGCGCCACGCCTCACGGCGGATTTCAGCCAGGCGCCGCTCGTCACGAATCCGGGCCGTCTGCTGCATGTCATCGTTCGAGTCCCGATCGGGACCGCCACGGCGTCGCAGATCATCCAGGGGACAGTGACGCTCAAGGGCTACTTCGAATGACGCGCACGCAGGTTCCCCGCTCGCACCGTGACCGCTCGCGCCACCATTGCTGAGGATTCCTCCCATGCTTCGCCGTACCGCCAAGCTGGCTGAGCAGTCAGGGTGCGGACATTCTATGAGCTGCTGGTCGCTACTGGAGTGCAGCTGCAGCTGCCGTGGTGGCGCCGGATGTGGGCGTAGGTGTGGGGCAGGGGGGGGTGAGCCTTGAGTGGCAGCACTTCGGGTGCAGTGCTCAAGCGAACGGATAGCGCAGCTTCGGCTCCGTGTCTTGCGAGTTATCGCCGCTCGCTGCCCGCGCCTTCATTGCATCCGTTTCACGCTGCAGGCTCTTTGCTACTGCATCAAACTCTTTGTGAATCTGCGCAACAAACTGGTCCAAGTCAGTCTGATCCATCGCTTCACTTGGAGCCTTCAAAAGATCAAAGACAACGTTCGCTGCGTCCTCGCCCTCAATCACAAACATGCTCGCCCGTCGTTCTCGGCGAGTACTCGGCGAGTTCGGCAGTGGGACGCGATTGCCTGGCGTTGACTCGCCGATAGTGCGCTGATCGTCGATAGGGCTCATCATCGAAGCCCCGGGAAGCATTTGAAGGTACGAACGTGTAGCGCCTGACAGAATGATGTATGAGAACCGGCCGTCCTTTTGCAATCCGAATGCGCGCAAAAAACCCTTGTAGACGAGATACCGATCGTCGTGCTTTAGGTGTGTCATCACATGCGCGATAGTCATCCCTGTCACATTGAGCTCGTGTGCCCATGGATGACGAGACAACTGCCTCAATGCCCCATGTGAGACGAGTCGTCCGTACACCCAACCGAGCCCCACTCCGGCTGATCCTGACGTCAGGATGTATGCAAGAATTGCGATGTGATGCGCCTTGAACATCTCGTTCAGCCGAACAGTTGCACCTGGTGTTTTTGAATCAAGATTGATCGTGTCGAGCAGCAGGTCGACGCGGATGCACGGCATCCATCCGTCGCAGAAGGGCGTCAAGATCGTGTACAGCGAAAGGTGCACGACAATCGCAATGAGAAGCACACCGGCCAGCTGGCCGAGTGCGCTCTGTGTCTCGATTTCGCGTGTGAACTGTTCCGGGAGATAAACTCCGACGAAGAACAGGACACCTGGCAATAGAACAACGAGCAGAACGAGGCTGCCCCACGCGAGCGACATTGCGGCCTAGCAGGTTGCTGAAAAAGTAGCGTGATTCTGTCGGCGTGGCGCGATTCTTCCAGCGTGGTGGGCAGACCCTTTTCGGAGTGCAGCCATGCGTGGAGCCGACCAGCCGCAGACGACCTTGTTCAGCTATCTGTCGGTCGAAGC
>JANOCB010000035.1:0-102958 GCA_031411975.1 Gemmatimonadaceae bacterium | reverse complement strand
TCAAGGACGTCACGCCGATTCCGCACAACGGCTGCCGTCCTCCCAAGCGCCGGAGGGTCTGAGCATGGCGCGATACACAGGTCCCAGCTGCCGGCAGTGCCGGCGTGAAGGCACGAAGCTCTTCCTCAAGGGCACCAAGTGCTTCACGGAGAAGTGCCCGGTCGAGCGTCGTCCCTATGCCCCTGGCCAGCATGGCCAGAGCACGGGTCGCCGCAAGAAGGTGTCGGAGTACGCCAAGCAGCTGCGCGAGAAGCAGAAGATCAAGCGCATCTACGGCATGAATGAGAAGCAGTTCCGCAACCTGTTCGAGAAGGTCGCGAAGCAGCCTGGCATCACGGGTCACAACCTGTTGGCCAATCTCGAAAGCCGGCTCGACAACATGGTGTACCGCATGGGCTTCGCCGCCAGCCGCAAGGCCGCGCGTCAGCTCATCCGCCACCAGCATGTCGAGGTCAACGCCAAGCGTGTCGACATCCCGAGCTTCATCGTGCAGCCGGGTCAGGAGATCCGGGTGCGCCAGAAGTCCCGCGAGATGGCGGTGCTGACCGAAGCGCTGGAAAACTCGAAACGTCAGCCGTCGCTGTCGTGGCTGGCCGTGGATGCGGAGTCGTTCAGTGGCCGGATGCTCGAGCGTCCGCAGCGCGCCAGCATCCCGCTCGCCGCACAGGAACAGCTCGTCGTCGAACTGTACTCGAAGTAACCCGTCGGTCGGCTGCTCCTTCGGGAGTGGCCGCGCCGGCGCGGGGCGGGTCCGGTGGGGCACTGCGGTGCGTCATCGGTGTGTTGGGTCGGGACTCTCACTCCCGTACGAGCTTGCCGCGCGTGAGAGGCGGGGCAAGGCGTTGTCGGCCACGATGGCCTGACAAGACCTCCTTTTCGCAATCCGTATCATCATGGCTACCATCGATCTCCGCGGCCTCGTCCGCCCGCAGCTCGTCGAGGCGACGAAGCGCGAGGACAATCCGTACATCGCCGAATTCCGCCTGCAGCCGCTCGAGCGCGGTTTCGGCCACACGCTTGGCAATGCCATGCGTCGCATGCTGCTGTCGTCGCTGCGTGGTGCCGCCGTCTGGGGCTTCCGCATCGATGGTGTGGTGCATGAGCACCAGACCATCCAGGGCGTCGTGGAAGATGTGCACCAGATCATCGGCAACCTGAAGTCGCTCGTCCTCACGCTCGATGACGATCTCGAGAACGCCGTGCTGCGCGTGTCGCTCAAGCAGGCCGGTGCCTTCACGGCCGGCATGCTGCAGCTCCCTGCGGGCGTCCGCGTCGTCGATGGCCACCACCACATCTTCACCATGCAGGATGATCGCGACATCGCGGTCGAACTCTACGTGAATGTGGGCCGCGGGTACGTCGATGCCGACCAGCACACGGTCGAGCGCGGCATGCCCGTTGACCTCGTCCGCATCGATGCGATCTACAATCCGGTCCGTCGGGCGAACTTCACCGTTGCGGAAACCCGCGTCGGGCAGCGCACCGACTACGACCGGCTGACCCTGACCGTGGAAACCGACGGCACCATCGCGCCGGAAGAAGCCGTCAGCTACGCCGCCGCACTGGCGCAGGCGCACTTCCAGTACTTCGCCAGCTTCGGCACCAGCTCCGCCGGTAGCCTGAGCGTCGGCGATGCCGACGGGAAGGGCATCCTGCTCTCCGAGCTCGCCGTCGCGATCGACGCCCTGGGTCTCTCGGTGCGATCGGTGAATTCGCTCAAGAACAACAACGTCCGCTCGTTGGGTGACCTGACGCGGCAGACGGAATCACAGATTCTGCAGGTCAAGAACTTTGGCAAGAAGTCGCTCGAGGAAGTCGCAGCGCTCCTCGAGAATCGCGGTTTGAACTTTGGGATGCGGTACGAGGAAGCGGGGGACTTCGCACGGGTGCTCGATTGGGGCACACCACCGTCGAAGGTCGCCGCCAACGCGCCGGACGATCCCGTCGAGTCCTCGCAGGAGTAATCCCAATGCGCCATCGGAAGGCTGGTCGTCAACTCCGCCGCACGAGCGAGCAGCGCCTCGCCCTGCTGCGTAACCTCGCCACCTCGCTCATCGAGCAGGGGGCCATCGAAACAACCGAAGCCAAGGCCAAGGAGCTCCGTCCGTTCGTGGAGAAGCTCGTGACCAAGGCCAAGGCCGGCACGGTGCACGCGCGCCGGCTCGCGGTCCGCCACATCCACAAGCGGGGCGCGGCCGACAAGCTGTTCCAGGAGTGGGGCCCGAAGTTCGCCACGCGGGCGGGCGGCTACACGCGCATCCTGAAGACGGGTCATCGCCATGGCGACGGCGCCGAGATGGCACGCATCGAATTCGTGGAGAACTGAGTCATGGCCATCAATCGCAGCCGCTGCTACGTCTGCAACAAGGGCGTCACCTTCGGGAACAACGTGTCGCACGCCAACAACCGCGTCCGTCGCACCTGGCGTCCGAATCTGCAGGTCATGCGCATCCTCGACTCCGATGGCAAGATCATCAAGGTCAAGGCCTGCACGTCCTGCATGTCGGCCGGTAAGATCCATCGGGCTCCGCGCGGCGTTCCTTCGGTCGCCTGAACCGCGTCGTCGTTGATTCCGCGTTGAATGCTGTCGGTGCGGGGGAGTCCTTCCAGGGCTCCCCCGCGCTGCTTTCGCTCACTACCTGCCCTTCATGCATCGCGCTCTCATCACTGGTGTCACCGGACAGGATGGCGTCTATCTCGCCGAGCTGCTGCTCGCGCGAGGGGACACGGTCGTCGGGACGACACGCGGCGATCCGCTCGAAGCGCGGACACGGCTCTCGTCCGGCGCCAGCGCGGTGCACCTCCGGGAGGTCGACCTCCGCGATGCGCGCGCAATCGACGCGCTGATTGCTGAGCTGCTCCCGGATCAGGTGTTTCATCTGGCGGCGCCCGCCGTCCCGCAGCAGGCCTGGAAATCGCCGGCGGACGCCACCGACGCACTCTGCACCGTCCCCGCACGATTGCTCGAATCGGTGTGCCGACACGTGCCGGCCAGCCGGTTCGTGCTCGCGGGATCATGCCAGGTGTTCGGACCGACATCGGTGGCGCCGCAGGATGAGTCGACGCCGTTCACGGCGGTCACTCCGTATGGCGCCGGCAAAGCCTACGCCACCATGCTGACGGCCGCGTTCCGGCATGGCCGTGGTCTGCATGCCTCAACCGCACTGCTCTTCAATCACGAGAGTGCCCGACGAGGCACCGAGTACGTGACGACGAAGATCTGCCGGGCCGCGGTGCGAATCGCTGCCGGTGATCGGACGGCAACACCGCTCGCTCTCGGCGCGCTCGATGTCGTCCGCGACTGGGGCCATGCCCGCGACTACATGGGCGCGCTCGTCCTGATGGCCGATGCGGCCGTGGCGGACGATTACGTGATCGGGACCGGCGTCGGCCGAACGGTCGCGGAGTTTTGCGACGCGGCATTTACCCGGGTCGGTCTCGACTGGAAGGCACATGTGGTCGTGGACGGCAGCCTGACACGCTCCGGGGATGTGCCGGCGCTGGTTGCAGACGCCACGCGCGTCAGGAATCGTCTCGGATGGGTGCCGACGACCTCGTTCGACGCGCTGCTGGACGAGATGCTCGGCGCAGCCCGGGCGGCGCTGGGAATCGCTGGGTCCGGTGCACCCTGAGGCCCCGCCGTCCCGGCGGGCCGGAACGCGCCCACAGCCCAGCGCGGCGACTGTCGAGGCTATATTTCGTGGCTGACCCCCAGCCATTCCCGTTCCGCCCGTACCACGCCCATGCCGAAGCGCACTGATCTGCATCGTATCCTCATCATCGGCTCCGGCCCCATCGTCATCGGTCAGGCTGCTGAGTTCGATTACTCCGGCACGCAGGCCACGAAGGCGCTGCGCGAGGAGGGCTACGAGGTCATTCTGGTGAATTCGAATCCGGCCACGATCATGACCGATCCCGAGATGGCGGATCGGACGTACGTGGAGCCGGTGACCCCCGAGTTCGTCGAGAAGGTGATTGCGGCCGAACGGCCTGACGCGCTGTTGCCCACGATGGGTGGTCAGACCGCCCTGAACGTCGCGCTCACACTGTACGACACGGGTGTGCTCGACAAGTACGGCGTGCAGCTCATCGGCGCCAATGCGCGCGCGATCCGTGTCGCGGAGGATCGCCAGGAGTTTGCGGCGGCAATGGCACGCATCGGCCTGTCGGTGGCCAAGGGTGGATTTGCCCATAACTGGGACGAAGCCAACGCGCTGCTGGAGGATACCGGTTACCCCGCGATCATCCGGCCGTCGTTCACGCTCGGTGGATCGGGCGGTGGTGTGGCCTACAATCGTGACGAGTACGAGGCGATCGTGCGTCGCGGACTGGATGAATCGCCAACGTCGCAGGTGTTGATCGAGCGGAGCCTGCTCGGCTGGAAGGAGTTCGAGCTCGAAGTCATGCGTGACTGTGCCGACAACGTCGTGATCGTCTGCACGATCGAGAATCTCGATCCGATGGGCGTGCACACGGGTGACTCGATCACCGTGGCGCCCGCCATGACGCTGACCGACCGCGAATACCAGACCATGCGCGACGCCGCCTGCGCGATCATTCGGGAGATCGGCGTTGAGGCGGGTGGCTGCAACATCCAGTTCACCGTCAGTCCGACCACGGGTGAATTGCTCGTCATCGAGATGAACCCGCGGGTGTCGCGGTCGTCCGCCCTCGCGTCGAAGGCAACGGGTTTCCCGATCGCGCGCATCGGCGCCAAGCTCGCCGTCGGCATGACGCTCGACGAGATTCCCAACGACATCACCCGGACGACGCCCGCCAGTTTCGAGCCCGTCCTCGACTACGTGGTGGTGAAGTGCCCGCGGTTCGCCTTCGAGAAGTTCCCCGCTGCCGATGCCCGACTCACGACACAGATGAAGAGTGTCGGGGAGAGCATGGCGATCGGCTGCACCTTCAAGGAGGCCTTCCAGAAGGGATTGCGTGCGCTCGAGATCGGCCGCGCCGGCTGGGACATCGGGCCGCGGCTGATCGATGATCGCCTGGCCGATGATTCGATGGAGACGCTGCGCGGCATGCTGCGGCAGCCGACGCCGGAGCGGATCTTCCAGGTCAAGCGGGCCATGCTGGCCGGCATGACAGATGCCGAGTTGTTCGAGGTCTCGGCGATCGATCCGTGGTTCCTCGCACAGATGCGCGAACTGCTCGACGCGGAGCTCGAGTACGTCGCGCTGCGTGAGGTCTCCCGGGCACAATTGCGCCGGATGAAGCGCATGGGGTTCTCGGATCGCCAGCTCGCGGCGCTGCGTGGTGAGACGGAAGGTGCGGTGCGCGAGCGGCGTCATGCGCTCGGGCTGCGCCCGTCATACCGGATGGTGGATACCTGTGCCGGCGAGTTCCCGAGCGAGACGCCCTATCTCTACTCCAGCTATGACGAGGAGAGTGAGGCGCCGCGGACGGGTCGCAAGTCCGTGGTGATTCTGGGGTCGGGTCCGAACCGGATCGGTCAGGGCGTCGAGTTCGATTACTGCTGTGTCCGCGCGGCGATCGCGCTGCGCGAGCAGGGATACGAAACGATCATGATCAACTCCAATCCCGAGACGGTCTCCACAGATTTCGACGTCTCCGACAAGCTGTACTTTGAGCCGCTGACGCTCGAGGATGTGCTGGAGATCGTGCAGCGTGAGCAGCCGATGGGCGTGATCGTGCAGCTGGGCGGACAGACACCGCTGAAGCTGACGCGTGGCCTCGAAGCCGCCGGCGTTCGCATTCTCGGCACCTCGCCGGATGCGATCGACGTGGCGGAAGATCGACGTCGCTTCGATGCGATCGCCCGCAGCCTCGGCATCCGCCAGCCGGAGAACGGTACGGCGACGAGCGTGGATGAGGCGATCGCGATCGCCGAGACGATCGGGTATCCCGTGCTGGTCCGACCAAGCTACGTGCTCGGCGGCCGCGCCATGCAGGTCGTCTATGACGATGCCTCGCTTCAGGACTATTTCGAGCGTGCGGTGCGCGTCTCGGAGGAGCGCCCCGTCCTGATCGATCGCTTCCTCGAAGATGCCTTCGAGGCGGATGTCGATGCGATCTCGGATGGCGTGACGACGGTGATCGGCGGCGTGATGCAGCATATCGAGGACGCAGGGATTCATTCCGGCGACTCGGCCTGCGTGCTGCCGCCGGTGCGCATTGCGGCGGAGTATCAGGACGTCATGCGGAAACACACGGTGGCGTTGGCTCAGGCGCTTGGCGTGGTGGGTCTGATCAATGTGCAGTACGCGATTCGGGACGGCGTGGTGTACGTGCTCGAGGTCAATCCACGGGCAAGTCGCACGATTCCATTCGTGTCGAAGGCGATCGGCGTGCCGCTGGCGTCGCTGGCCGCCCGGGTCATGTGCGGCGAGACGCTGGCGGAGGTCGGGCTGGTCGAGGAGATCGTGCCGTCGTTCTTCAGCGTGAAGGAAGCGGTGTTCCCGTTCAAGAAGTTCCGTGAGTTCGACCCGATTCTTGGGCCGGAGATGCGGTCGACCGGTGAGGTGATGGGCATCTCGGAGTCGTTCGGGCTGGCATTCGCGAAGGCACAGATGGCGGCGGAGAACGCGTTGCCGCGCGGTGGTGCGATCTTCGTGACGGTCAACGACTCGGACAAGGTGGCCGTGGCGCCGATCATGAAGCGCTTTCACGCGATGGGCTTCCGCATCATCTCCACGGCGGGGACGGCGAAATTCCTGGAGCAGCAGGGTATCCCCTCCGAAACGGTGTTCAAGGTGCATGAAGGGCGACCGCATGCGCTGGACCTGATCGTCAATCGGGAGGTGGTGCTGTTGATCAACACACCGCTCGGCAAGCACGCCCAGCGCGACGACTACACCATCCGGCAGGCGGCGATCGCGAATCGTGTGGCGTACACCACCACACTGTCGGCGGCGGGCGCCGCCTGCGATGCGATCGAGGCGCTGGCTTTGGCGCAGCCCGGCGTTCGGCCACTGCAGGACTGGCATGCCATGCTGAAGGCGGGTCGCAGCCTGCATCCGGTCTGACGCGTCCGTTGTTTCCCATTCTCTGAATTCGATGACACAGACTCCGGTCCCGCTGCTCGACCTCAAGGCGCAACACGCCACGATCAAGGACGCGGTGCTCGAGCAGGTGCACGCAGTGATCGACGAACAGGCCTTCATCCTCGGGCCGATCGTCGGTCAGCTCGAGTGTGCGGTCGCCGGCCTGTCGAAGACGCGGTACGCGGTCGGGTGCGCGAACGGCACGGATGCGATCCTGCTGGCGATGCGCGCGCTTGGCATTGGCCGCGACGATGAAGTGGTGACGTCGCCCTTCACGTTCTTCGCCACGGCGGGCACCATCCACAACGTCGGCGCAACGCCGGTCTTCGTGGACATCGATCCGCTGACGTTCAACCTCGATCCGGTGGCCGCTGGCGCCGCGGTGACGTCGCGCACGAAGGCGGTGATCCCGGTTGACCTGTTCGGTCAGATGGCGGCGATCGAGCAGGTGCGCGCTGCGGTGGGGGCACTGCCGATCATCGAGGATGCGGCGCAGTCGATCGGCGCGAGCCGCGTCATCGACGGCAGGAGCGTGATGGCGGGTGAAGGTGCCACGATCGGCACGTTCAGCTTCTTTCCGTCGAAGAATCTCGGCGGCTATGGCGATGGTGGCATGATCGTCACGCAGGACGAGGAACTGTTCACGCGGCTGATGAAGCTGCGGACGCACGGGTCGACGAAGACGTACTATCACGAGCTCGTCGGGTACAACAGCCGGCTCGATGCCCTGCAGGCGGCGGTGCTGATGGCCAAGCTGCCGCACCTCGAAGCGTGGAGTGCGGCTCGCCGCGCCAATGCGGCGTACTACGATCAGGCCTTCGCTGACGTGGCGGAGCTCGTCACGCCGTATGTGGATTCGTCGAACACGTCGATCTACAACCAGTACACCGTGCGGGCGCAACGGCGTGACGCGCTGCAGGCGCACCTGAAGGAGCGGGGCATCGGGTCGGCGATCTACTATCCGCTGCCGTTGCATCTGCAGCCGTGTTTTGCCTACCTCGGCTACACGCAGGGACAGTGCCCCGAGGCCGAGCGTGCCGCGAGCGAGGTGTTGTCCCTGCCGGTGTTTCCGGAACTGACTGCGGCACAGCGTGATGCGGTGGTGACGACCGTGCGCGCGTTCTACGGTCGTTGACAGTCGGTTTCTTCCTCCTTTTTCCATCCTGATCCCGCTATGCACAGGTCCCAGCTCCTTTCCCGTATCCAGTCCCACGATGCCGTGATCGCCATCGTCGGCCTCGGTTACGTCGGTCTTCCGCTGGCGATGGAATTTGCGGAGGCGGGGTTCCGGGTGGTGGGGTACGACGTCAGCGAGCGCGTGGTGGCACAGCTCAATGGCGGGGAGTCGCACATCCAGGACGTTCCGGCCTCGGTGGTGGCGAGGCACGTGGCGTCGGGTCGGTTCGTCGCGACGACCGATGCCACTCGCATGCGCGACGCGGATGCGATCTCGATCGCCGTTCCGACCCCGCTGGTGAAGACGCGCGACCCCGACATGACGTACGTGATCGCCGCGACGCAGGCGGTGGTCGAGCAGGCGCACGCGGGGCTGCTGATCGTGCTGGAAAGCACCACCTATCCCGGGACGACCCGCGAAGTGCTGCAGCCGGCGATCGAGGCAGCGGGCTTCACCGTCGGTACGGACGTGTTCCTCGCCTTCAGCCCGGAGCGTATCGATCCGGGCAACCCCGTGTACCACACGAAGAACACGCCGAAGGTCGTGGGCGGCGTGACACCTGCCTGCACCGAGGTGGCCACGGCGCTCTACGGTGCGGTGATCGACACGGTGGTGCCGGTCTCGTCGACCGAGACGGCGGAGTTGGTGAAGCTCCTCGAGAACACCTTCCGGTCGGTGAACATCGGATTGGTGAACGAAATCGCGATCGTGTGCGACAAGCTTGGCGTGAACGTCTGGGAAGTGATCGATGCGGCTGCCACGAAGCCGTTCGGCTACATGAAGTTCACACCGGGTCCCGGCATCGGTGGGCATTGCATCCCACTCGATCCGCACTACCTGGCGTGGAAGATGCGGACGTTGAACTACAAGACGCGCTTCATCGATCTCGCCAGCGAGATCAACTCCGGCATGCCGTTCTACGTCGTCGAGAAGGTGTCGCGCGCGCTCAATGACGAACGGAAGGCCGTGCGCGGGAGTGCGGTGCTGATCCTCGGTGTGGCGTACAAGCGTGATATCGACGACATGCGTGAGAGCCCGGCCCTCGACATCATGCGGCTGCTCGAACAGCGCGGCGCCGCCGTGACGTTCCACGATCCCCACGTGCACAGCTTCCGTGAGGATGGGCATGAGTATCACAGCATCGCGCTCACGGCGGAGGCACTGCGCGCCGCCGACGCCGTCGTGATCGTGACCGATCACAAGGTGTACGACTGGCAGTTCGTCGTGGAGCATGCGGGGCTCGTGATCGACACACGCAATGCAACCGGGCGCACCGTCGCGCCCAAGGCCCGGCTCGTCAGCCTCGCCGACAGTCCGTCGCAACCGGAGTGAACCCGATCCTGCCGTCCGGGGTCTATAGCTCGGCCAGTTCCGTTCGTCTTCGCCGTAGGCGCCCGGTTTGGGCGATTGTCGCGTTTCCTGCTCCCATGCCCCGATCTTTCCGCCCGTCCGCACGTCATCATGTCAGCACGTTGCACTCCGTCGGTCAGGCCGGCCGCCAAGGGGGCGCGCTGGGTCAGCGCATCGTGATGATGCTGGTGCTCGCCGTGGCGCTGGCCGCCTGCCGCGGCGGCTTCCGTATCGAGCGTTTTGGCGGTGAGACCGGGCCGCTGTTCAAGGCTGGGCTCGCGGAATTGTCGCTCCGGCACTGGGGGAACGCGATCGTGGCGTTCGAGAAGCTCACGACCGATCTGCCGGCCCGTGATTCCTTGCTGCCCCTGTCGCACTATTACCTCGGCAAGGCCCGGAGCGGGAACTCCGAGCACCTGCTGGCGGCGCAGTCGTTCAACAAGGTGTCGGAGAACTTTCCCGATGACTCGCTGGCCGACGATGCGATGTATGAGAGTGCCCACGAGTATCAGCTCCTCTGGCGCTCGCCCGAGCTCGACTCGCAGTACGGTGTGACCTCACAGGCCGCCTATCGCACCCTCGTGGCCGTGTACCCCGACTCACCGCGTCGCAAGGATGCAGAGCGGGAGCTCGCGAAGCTCGAGGAGATGTTCGCGACGAAGGAATATCTGGCGGGGTATTACTACTTCCGCCGCAAGGCGTACGATCCGGCCATCCTCTACTTCAAGACGGTCGTCACCACCTTTCCCGAGACCCGACGGGCGCGTGATGCCTACCTGCGCATGATCGAGTCGTATCGTGTGATCCGGTACGTGGAGGAGGCCGCCGACGCCTGCGTGGCGGTGAAGAAGGGCTTCGGTGACGATCCTGAAGTAAAGAAGCTCTGTCCCCCGGTCGCGGCGGCACGGGATTCAGCATCGGCCAAGCCGGCTGTTCCGGCGCGGGATTCGGCATCGGCCAAGCCGGCCGTTCCGCCCCGCACACCCTGAGCGGTGCGCATCGGGCTCTTCGGCGGCAGTTTCGATCCGCCGCACCTGGGGCACTGGCTGGCGGCCGTCGACGCGTATGAGGCGCTGTCGCTCGACCGGCTCGACTTCGTTCCGACCGCGCAGCAGCCGCTGAAGCCGGGGAGCCATGCCGCGCCGGCGGCGGCACGACGGTCGATGGTCGAACGGATGGTCGGAGGGGACGCGCGGTTCGCCGTCAATCCGGTCGAAATCGAGCGCGGTGGATTATCTTATACGGTTGACACGGTGGAGACGTATCGGGCTGCGGCCCCCACCGATTCGCTGTTCTTGTTGCTCGGCACGGACGCTGCCACGCACCTGGGTCGCTGGAAGGACCCGGAGCGCCTGCTACGACTCGTGCAGTTGGTCGTCTTGACCCGCGGGGCGGAGCAGTTCACCCCGGCGGGGATCGGGCGTGATGCGCTGGTGCTGTCGACGCGCCGCGTGGACGTCAGTTCCACCGAGGTGCGGGAGCGCGCGGCAAGCGGGCGCTCATTGCGAGGGTTCGTCATGGACGCCGTCGAGGAGCAGATCCGCGACCAGGCGTTGTACCGATAGGGGAGAGCGATGCTCAAGGATGTGCTGGGGAAGCTGTTTGGCACGCGCCATCAGCGTGAAGCGAAGCGAGTCAAGCCGATCATCGACGAGATCCATCGTCACGAGGCGACCCTCGCGTCGCTCGACGATGCGGCCCTCAAGGGGCAGACGGCGAAGTTCCGCGACATCCTGGCGGAGCGCACGGGTGCGCTCGAGGCACGGGTCGCCGAACTGCGCGACGCGAAGCGCAGCGCGCACGACCCTGCCGAACGTGACCGGATTGACGACGAACTGAGCGGGACCGATGGGCGCAGCGGTGCCGAGGGTGCGCTGCGCACCGCCGTCTCCGAAGCGCTCGACGAGCTGTTGCCCGAGGCATTCGCGACGGTGCGTGAGGCGGCGCGTCGCCTCTGCGGCACCACGGCGAACGTCACGGGGCAGGAACAGACCTGGGACATGGTGCCCTACGACGTCCAGCTGGCCGGCGGCATTCAGCTCCACCTCGGTCGCATCTCCGAAATGGCGACGGGTGAAGGCAAGACACTCGTCGCGACGCTGCCACTGTACCTGAACGCGCTGGCTGGCCGCGGCGCGCATCTGGTGACCGTCAACTCCTACCTCGCGCGACGTGACTCGCAGTGGATGGGCCACCTGTTCACCTGGCTTGGCCTGAACGTCGCCTGTCTCGACGACACGGAACCGGGCTCCATCGATCGCCGTGCCGCGTACAACGCGGATATCACCTACGGCACGAACAACGAGTTCGGGTTCGACTACCTGCGCGACAACATGGTCCATTCACTGGACCAGCGCGTGCAGCGCAAGCACTACTACGCGATCGTCGACGAAGTCGACTCGGTGCTCATCGACGAAGCCCGCACGCCGCTGATCATCTCGGGCCCGGTCGGCAACGAGAACGACTCGATGTACCAGGCGCACAACGCCTCGGTCGCCAAGCTCGTGCGTGAGCAGGATGCGCTCGTGAATCAGCTCGTGGCCGACGGCGAGCGGCTGATGGAGAAGGATGCCGACGCAGCCAGCCTGCTGTTCTACAAGGCGCAACTCGGTGGCCCGAAGAACAAGCGGCTGTTCAAGGTGCTCGGCGAAACGGGGGTCAAGTCGCTCGTGCAGAAGCGCGAGCTCGAACACCTCGCCGATCGCAAGCTCCCGGCCGGCAAGCAGCAGTATGCGCAGATCGAGGACGAACTGCACTTCGTGCTCGACGAGCGCGGACATACGGTGCATCTCACCGACCGTGGCGTGGACCTCATGGCGAAGATGACGGGTGAGGACTTCCTCCTCCCCGACATCTCGGTGGAAATCGGCCGGATCGATGCGTCGGAGTCCGAGGCGGCGCACAAGCTCGAGCAGCGTGCCGTGTTGCAGCGGGAGTATGCCATGCGCAGCGAACGGCTGAACATCGTGCACCAGCTGCTCCGCGCGTACGCACTCTACGAAAAGGACGTGAACTACGTCGTGCAGGATGCGCAGGTGCTGATCGTCGACGAGTTCACCGGCCGCACGATGCCGGGCCGACGATGGTCGGAAGGACTGCACCAGGCGGTCGAGGCCAAGGAAGGGGTTCAGGTCAAGGGTGAAACCCAGACCATGGCCACGATCACGATCCAGAACTACTTCCGCATGTACGAAAAGCTTGGCGGCATGACCGGTACCGCCGAGACGGAAGAGACGGAGTTCCATCAGATCTACACGCTGGAAGTGTCGGTGATTCCGACCAACCGGCCGATCATCCGCGACGACCGCCAGGATCTCGTCTTCAAGACACGGCGCGAGAAGTACAACGCCATCGTCGAGGAAGTGCGCCGCCTGCATGAACTCGGCTTCCCGGTCCTCGTTGGCACCGTCAACGTGGAAGTCTCGGAGACGATCGCGCGGCTCATCCAGCGCGCCGGCCTGAAGTGCAACGTGCTCAACGCGAAGTACCACCAGCGTGAGGCCGAGATCGTGGCAGGTGCCGGTCAGCCCGGCGCCATCACGATCGCCACGAACATGGCCGGCCGCGGCACCGACATCAAACTCGGTGACGGGGTCACCATATCGAAGCCGTCGCAGGTGAAGGACGTCGACGGCAAGGTGCAGGACATCAGTGAGATCGGCGGCTTGCACATCATCGGCAGCGAGCGGCACGAGTCGCGACGCATCGACCGCCAGCTGCGTGGTCGTGCCGGTCGGCAGGGTGATCCGGGGTCGAGCCAGTTCTTCCTGTCGCTCGAGGATGACCTCATGCGGCTGTTCGGGTCTGAGCGCATCGCCAAGCTGATGGACCGCCTCGGTGCCCAGGAGGGGGAGATGCTCACGCACTCGATGATCACCCGCAGCATCGAGCAGGCGCAGAAGCGCGTGGAGCTGCAGAACTTCCAGGCGCGCAAGCGGCTCCTGGAGTATGACGACGTCATGAACCAGCAGCGCGAAGTGGTCTACTCGCTGCGCTCGTTCGCGCTCGAAGGGGGCGAGGAATTGCGCGGTGAAGCACGCAAGATGGTCGAGAAGGCCGTCGGGCGTCGCGTGGAGACCGGACTTGCCGATTACGAATCGCCGGACCAGTGGGATCTGGCGCAGCTGCAGCAGGATCTGCTGATGCAGTACCTGCTGCCGGTCGCACAGTTCGCAGAGGGCGCGTCGGACCGCCCTGGCGATCTCGCCGCGGCGCAGGCGGCTGCCGTCACCGCGGCAACCGAATCGTTCGAGGCGAAGCTGACGGAACTCGACACGGTGATCGACGAGGCTGGGGTCGGATTCTCCGGCCGCATGCTGTCACTGGTGATGCTCAACGTGCTGGACGAGAAGTGGAAGGATCACCTCTACGATCTCGACCAGCTGCGGAATGCCATCCATTACCGCTCGTGGGGCCAGAAGGACCCGCTGGTGGAATACAAGCAGGAGGCCTACACGATGTTCGTGGACCTCATGCAGGATGTCTATCACACGTTCGCGGAACGCTTCATGAAGGCGCAGCTCGTGCTCAATGAGCCGGAGCCGCCGATGGACGTGTCACACCTGATTCCACCGGAGCCGGTCGCTCCGGCGCCGCAGAACCTCGTAGCGCCGACGAAGCGATACAACGCCTTCGGCATCCTCGAGGACATTCCGCCCGAGGAAATCGCAGCACCCAGGTCCGAAGAGCCAAAGGCTCGCGACCGGAAGGATCGCAAGAAGTGAGCGGAGTGATCTGAGCCGGTCGGGATCCATCACGAGGGGGCGTTGCCTGCACCAGGGCCACGCCCCCTCGTCACGTCACCGACCCAGACGGACGACGGTGCTCACGCCAAGCCGCGCACCGACGTCGAACACGGCGGGACCGGCGAGGTAGTGCGTCACGACGTCACCGCGCAGGTGGATGTCGCGTGTGATCGCGAGGCGAGCCCCGGCCAGTGCTGACGCGCCCCAGTGATCGATGTATTCGTACGAGGAGCGGGAGGGGCCAAGGCCCGCGAGCAGTGCCGTCCGTGATCCGACGGGGAGATTGTGTGTGTAGCGAAACGCGAACGTGGTCATCCGGAACGTCGCGCCGGCGGCCAGTGGAAATCCGGTCGATCCCGGCTGATTCCCGCGTGCCACCTGCTGTCGTCCGTAGGTGGCCTCGACTTCGACTTCGGACCGCGACGTGAGAAAGGTGCCGACGCGCGCGCCGATCACCTGTCCGCTCTTCAGGTTCCACTGCGGGTGAAGGCGCCATTGCTGGCCGAAGAGTCCGCCTTCGATGCTGCCAGGCTCCGCCATGACGAGGTTCCCGCGCCGGCGGTCCGCGCTGGTTGGCCCGTCGAATGGTCCGGCCATGATCTGCACGCCGGTTCGCAAGCCGAATTCGGTGGCACCGCTGGTCGGCAGCGTGTTGAAGATCAGGTCCGACCGAAGCGCGTAGCGTCCGCGGATCACCGTGCGAATTCCCAGCAGGAGATTCGGACCGAAGTTGTACGTGACTTCGTAGTCGCTGCGCGCGAGTCCGGCCCCGAGCATCAGACCGGAGAAGTCACTGACGGGGATCGTCACCGTCCCGCGGGCCACGAGCTGGTTGTAGCGCCGGCGAAGCGGTTCGACGGCACCATCGACCGTTCCCGTCGAGGCTTCGAGCTCCACGCCGAGGCGTCGATGCAGGTTTACGCGCGCGCGAATGCCGAGGCTCAGCGGTGTCCGCGTTTCGAAGCGCGCCTGCTGCGGATCGACGAGCGTCACCTGTCCGTAGCTGCCGATCTCGACTGACCCGGGCTGCTGCGCCTGCAGCCTGTCGGCGGTCAGCAGAACAGCAATGATGGTCGCAGCGGCTCGGCGGAAGTGCATTGCGGGCGTCGGGGAATGTGGCAGTTGCAGCAGTCGGGGACGGCAGCTGGTCGCTGCCTCACTCGCAGAATACCCGACACAGGGGCTGCGCCGCGAGGGATGGAGGTGCGCTGGTTGGGTGATCCACATTGCGCCTGACCTTGCCAGAATGGGGCGCGTCCTACGCCTCCACCCTGAGCCCACTGCCAATGTCGCCCACCGAAGCACCGCCGACCGTTGCTGTTTCCTCCCGCCTGACTACCGCGATCGTCCCGGCGTCGCTAATACCCATGGAGCGGATGGCGGCCGCCGAGCGTCCGCGGGAGCGGTTGCGGTCGCTGGGTGTACGGTCGCTCGGAGCGGCCGAGCTGCTGGCCGTGATTCTGGGGAGCGGCAATCGCGGGCGCTCATCGCTCACGATTGCACACGACATCCTGGCGCATGTGAACGGGTCGTTGCGGCTGCTGGCGAATCGGCCGCTCGCTACGATCGGTGGGATCAGTGGGGTTGGACCGGCGCGCGCCATGGCGATCGTGGCGGCGCTGGAGCTCGGACGACGGACGGCAGCGGAACCGCATGGGGACCGGGTGGCGGTGCACTCACCACAGGATGTGGTGGCGGCATTCGCACCACACCTGGAGGCGTTGGCGGTCGAGGAGTTTCACGTGGCGATCCTCGACGCGCAGCACCACCTCGAGCGGGACGTGCTGGTGACGCGCGGAATTCTCGACTCTTCACTCGTGCACCCGCGTGAAGTGTTCCGGGAGGCAATTGCGGAACGGGCGGCGTCGATCATCCTCGTCCACAATCATCCGAGTGGCGATCCGACGCCGTCGGCGGAAGACCGGATGGTGACGGCGCAGCTGGTGGCGGCAGGGACCTTGCTCGGCATTCCCGTGCGGGATCATGTGGTGATCGGGCGTGGCAGGTACGTGAGCTTTGCGGAGGCAGGGTGGCTCTCGATGGTTCGGTGACGCAATCTGACGAAGTCTTCCCGGGATGGGGCCCCGGCAGTCCGCTGCCGGCGCGGCTCGATCGCGAACTGCTCATGCGCGCCTACCGCTACAGCGCGCGTGCGCACACGGGCCAGAAGCGTCGCTCCGGTGAGGACTACGTCGTGCACTGCGTGCAGGTGGCGCGCATCCTCGCCGACCTGCAGCTCGACTCGACCACGATCGCCGCCGGCCTGATTCATGACGTGGTCGAGGATACGGCGATCACCGTCCCCGACGTCGAGCGGGAGTTCGGCCCCGAAATCGCACAGATCGTCGATGGCCTCACCAAGATCGGCAACCTCCCGTTCACGTCGAAGGAGGAGCGGCAGGCCGAGACCTACCGCAAGCTGCTGCTCTCGGTCGCGCGGGATGCCCGCGTGATCATCATCAAGCTGGCCGACCGCCTGCACAACATGCGGACGCTCGACTGGATGCCCGAGGACAAGAAGCGCATCATCGCGCAGGAAACCCGCGACATCTACGCGCCGCTGGCGCACCGTTTCGGCATGGCGCGGGTCCGCTGGGAGCTGGAAGACCTGGCCTTCAAGTTCCTCGAGACCGAGGACTATCGCACCCTCGCGCGACAGGTCAGCACCCGCCGCGGCGAGCGCGAGGAACTCATCGCGCAGATGGCGATCCCGCTCAAGGAACGATTCACGCTGGCCGGCCTGCGCGACGCCGACGTCTCCGGACGACCGAAGCACCTCTGGTCGATCTGGAAGAAGATGCAGAAGCGCAACAAGCCGTACGAGGAAATCTTCGACCTGCTCGCGATCCGTGTCCTCGTCGACACGATTCCGGACTGTTACCACGCGCTGGGCGTGATCCACGAGAAGTGGAAGCCGGTGCAGGAGCGCATCAAGGATTACATCGCGCAGCCGAAGTCGAATGGATACCAGTCATTGCACACGACGGTCTTCGGGCCGGGGCGTCAGCTGTTCGAGATTCAGATCCGCACCCGTGAGATGCACCAGACGGCCGACTACGGCATCGCGGCGCACTGGCTCTACAAGGAAGGGTCGAAGGAGCAGGGCGATCTCGATCGCCACCTCGAGTGGTTCCGCCAGGTGCTCGAGTTTCAGCTCGACACCAAGTCGCCGGACGAATTCCTCGAGTTCCTGAAGCTCGATCTCTATCAGGACGAGATCTTCGTCTTCACGCCCACCGGCGACGTGGTGCAGCTGCCCAAGGGGGCGACACCGATCGACTTCGCCTTTGCCGTGCACACGGCCGTCGGGCTGCGCTGTCAGGGCGCGAAGGTCAACGGTCGCATCACGCCGCTGTCGCGTGCGTTGAAGAACTCCGAGACGGTCGAGATTCTCACCTCACCATCGGCCAAGCCGAGTCGTGACTGGCTGGCCCATGTGCGCACCAGTCGCGCCCGCGCCAAGATCCGCCAGCATCTGCGGCAGGAAGAACAGGTCACGAGTCAGAAGCTCGGGCGCGAGATCCTGGAGCGCGAGTTGCGACGTCGCCGGCTCGGCAAGGTGACCGACGACACGCTCAACGCGGCGGCGAAGGCACTCAGCCTGACCGACTCCGTGCACCTGCTGGCGGCGATCGGGCAGGGCGAGATCCAGACCCTGCACGTCGTCAAGCAACTCTTTCCGTCGGTGGACGAGTCGGCGGAAGTCGCCAAGCCGAGCGTGATCGAGCGGCTGGTGGACAAGGTGCGGGGCACCGGGAACGACCGTGGCGTGAAGATTCAGGGCGTGGACGGCGTCATGGTCCGCTATGCACAGTGCTGCCAGCCGGTGCCGGGCGATGAGGTGGTCGGCTACGTGACCCGCGGGCGCGGCGTCAGCATCCACCGGGCCGACTGCCCGAACCTGCTACCCCTCGCGCACGAGCCGGAGCGCCGGCTCGAGATCGACTGGCAGGAGAAGTTCGGCGAGCGCTTCATCGTCCGCCTGGCGCTCGAGGGGATCGACCGCCGCGGCCTCTACGCCGATGTGGCCAGCGCCGTGAGCAGTACCGGGACCGACATCCGGCAGATGGACCTCAAGGCGGTGGATGGTCGCGCGGTCGGCGCGATGATGGTGGAGGTCGAGAACCTCCAGCATCTGCAGCAGATCGTGAAGGCGGTGCGACGGGTCAAGGGGATCAGCGAAATCGCCCGGCGCGAGCGGATCTCGACCGAAGACTGACCGTCCGGCCCGCTACGTCGGCACGGTCGCGCGGGGCGGGGGCGACTCCCCGAACAAACACCGATCGCGTATCTTGCAGGCATGAGCGCATCGCTGTTCGATCTGCAGGCACCCTACCACCCGGCCGGAGACCAGCCGCGGGCCATCGCCGAGCTGTCGGCGGGGCTGGAGCGGGGCGACCGGTACCAGACCCTGCTCGGCGTCACCGGCTCCGGCAAGACCATGACCGTCGCCAGCGTGATCGCGGCATGGGGCCGGCCGACGCTCGTGCTGTCGCACAACAAGACCCTGGCCGCGCAGCTCTACGGCGAGTTGAAGGGATTCTTTCCGAAGAACGCCGTCGAGTATTTCATCTCGTATTACGACTATTATCAGCCGGAAGCCTACGTCCCGTCCAGCGACACCTACATCGAGAAGGACGCCTCGATCAACGAGGACATCGACCGGCTGCGCCTGCGGGCCACGTCGAGCCTGATGGAGCGCGAGGATGTCGTGATCGTCTCCACCGTCTCGGCGATCTACGGGCTCGGTGATCCGGTGTCGTACAAGGAGCGGATGATCAGCGTCGATCTCGGGCAGAAGATCGCGCGGGACGACCTGCTGCGATTGCTGGTGGGCATCCAGTACCAGCGCAACGACGTCGCCTTCGATCGGGGGACGTTCCGCGTGCGCGGCGACACGGTGGAGATCTTCCCCGCCTATGAGGAACAGGCGGTGCGTGTCGAGTTCTGGGGCGATGAGGTCGAACGCATCACCAAGATCGATCCGCTCACGGGTGACCTGATCGCGTCGCTCAAGCGGACGGCGGTGTATCCGGCCAAACATTTCATCACCAGCCGGCCATCACTGGAGCGCGCCGCCACGGCGATTCGCGAGGAACTCGCCGATCGCCTGACGGTGCTGCGCAACGAGGGCAAGCTGCTCGAAGCGCAACGGCTCGAGGGGCGCACCAATTTCGATCTCGAGATGATGGCGGAGATCGGCACCTGTGCGGGCATCGAGAACTACTCGCGACACCTGTCCGGTCGCACGTCGGGGGATCGGCCGGCGTGCCTGTTCGACTACTTCCCCGACGATTTCGTCGTGGTGGTCGATGAATCGCATGTGACGCTGCCGCAGATCCGGGGCATGTACAACGGCGACCGCGCCCGCAAGCGCACGCTGGTGGATTATGGGTTCCGGCTGCCGAGCGCGCTTGACAACCGTCCGCTCGTCTTCGACGAGTTTCTGGCGCTCACACCGCGCTTGATCAATGTGTCCGCCACGCCGGGCAGCATCGAACTGGAGCTGAGCGAAGGGGTCGTGGTGGAGCAGGTCATCCGGCCCACCGGCCTCGTCGACCCCATCATCGAGATTCGTCCGGTCCTGGGCCAGGTGGACGACCTGCTGCACGAGATCCGCCTGCGGGAACGCAAGGACGAGCGTGTGCTGGTGACCGTGCTGACCAAGCGCATGGCCGAAGACCTCACCGACTACATGCAGCAGGTCGGCGTGCGTGTGCGGTACATGCATGCCGACATCGACGCCATCGAGCGCATGGAAATCGTCCGTGGGCTGCGGCTCGGCGAGTTCGATGTGCTGATCGGCATCAACCTGCTGCGTGAAGGGCTGGACATGCCGGAGGTGTCGCTGGTGGCCATCCTCGACGCCGACACCGAAGGGTTCCTTCGCAGCGATCGCTCGCTGATCCAGACCGTCGGACGCGCGGCGCGACATCTCGAGGGCCGCGCGATCCTGTATGCGAACCGCATCACCGACTCCATGCGGCGCTGCATCGACGAGACGGATCGCCGGCGCACGATTCAGGTGGCGCACAACCTCGCCAACGGCATCACGCCGAAGGGGGTGCGCAAGAGCACCGAACAGGTGCGATTCAGCACGCGAGTCGCCGATGCGCGAATCGAGGAAGGGGAAGCGGTCGATCAGGCACCGTTGGCAGGCTACGGCGCACGGCAGGTGGCCGAGCCCGCGGGCGGGTATGACACGGCCGACCTGCCCGCGCTGATTGCGACGCTCGAGAAGGAGATGCAGGTCGCCGCGAAGGAGCTCGATTTCGAGGCCGCAGCGCGACTGCGTGATCAGCTGTTCGAACTGCGCGTCCGCTCCGGCGATACGGCGGGGGCGCGAACCGGTGTCTCGTCCCGCGCGGCCGATCCGGCGGCGAAAGGTGGCGCGCGCGGCGGTCGCGGTGCACGCGGCGGGCGGAAGTCGCGTGGCCGGTGATCGGCACGTGACCGTCCGGACACTCACCCGCGACGCCCTCGCGGCGTACGGCACGGCGCTCGCGACCCGCCTCACGGCACCGGTACTCGTGACCCTCACCGGCGACCTCGGTGCAGGGAAGACGACGCTCGTGCAGGCGATCTGCCGCGGACTCGGAGTCACGGTGCCGGTCACGAGTCCCACGTTCGCGCTGATGCACGAGTACGAGTCGCCCGCCGCGCGTGTCGTGCACTGCGATCTCTATCGCCTCACGACACCGCGCGACGTCGCGTCGCTGGGACTCGATGAACTGTGTGCGGCATCGGATGTGGTCATGCTCGTGGAGTGGCCGGAGCGCGCCGGGACACTCCTCGGTGAGCCGACCCTGGCGCTGACGCTCGAACATGTGGACGACGACGAGTCCGTGCGGACCTGCACCGAGCGTTGGCAGGCGTGACGTCCCGACTGTTGCTGGCGCTCGACGCGAGCGCAGGGCCGGCCACGGTGGCACTCTTTCGCGATGAGCGCCTGGTGAGCGCGCGGCGCATCGCGCGTCACGGCTCGGCCGAAATGTTTGCGCCGGCGATCGCCGCCATGCTGCAGGAGGCTGGCGCTGCGGCACGCGACCTGACCGATGTGGTGACGGGCGCTGGCCCGGGCAGCTTCACTGGCCTGCGTGTGGCAGCGGCACTGGCCAAGGGATTGGCGCATGGCGGCAACGCCACACTCCACGCGGTGCCATCGCTGGCACTCATCGCCGCCGGGATGGACGACGCCCCGACGGGGACGTTGCTCTGCGTGCTCGATGCACTCCGCGGCGAATGGTTCGTGCAGCAGGTCTCGCATCACGGCAATGATGCATGGTCCGTGGATGGCGCCGTCGAGCGGCTCGCCTCCGACGTGGTGCGAGAGCGCGCCCGTGCGAGTGGCGCGACGCTGGTCGGTCCGCCGATCGATTCCTCGCAGCAACCCGACGTGTCGGGTGCACTCCGCGTCGGCTTCACGGTCGTGGCGCGGGACCGCTGGGAACCTGACTACGGTCGCCTCGCCGAAGCGCAGGTGGTCTGGGAAGCCGCCCACGCACGCGTGTTGCCCCCGTCGTGAGTGGCGCGACCATTCGTCTGGCGGTCCCGGATGACCTTGCCGGCATTCTGGCGATCGAACACGTGGCCTTCAGCGATCCCTGGTCGGCTGACTCGTTCCGGCCCGAATTCTCCGACGAGTACACGTTCTTCAGCGTCGCCGTCGTGGACGGCGTCATCGCGGGGTATGTGATCGCCCGCATCGTGGCCCGACAGGGCGAGATCGCCAACATTGCTGTGGCACCGGCACAGCGGGGCAGTGGCCTCGGGGGCCAGCTGCTCGATGCCGCCGTGGCCGCCGCAGAGGCCGCGGAGTGCGAGGCCGTCTGGCTCGAGGTGCGTGAGTCCAACACCGCCGCGCGCCAACTCTACACCAGCCGCGGTTTCGTGTTGATCGGCCGCCGACGCCGTTACTACCGCCTTCCGGTCGAGGACGCTTTGGTCCTGAGGCGGGATCCCGCCGTCTTCGCAGGGCCTGCACCACAATGATGATCGTTGCAGTATTTTCGAGCGCGGCAGCGGGGCACCACCCTGTACCGTCGTTCCGACCGGCGACACCTCCGCCGTGTCACGCCAGCCCCACCGTCCTCACTGGAGACGACGCCGATGTCACGCAGCTTGAACAAGGTCATGTTGATGGGAAATCTCGGGAGTGATCCTGAGGTCCGTTCCACCGCCGGCGGCGGGAAAGTCGCCAGCTTCTCGCTCGCCACGTCCCGGACCTGGAACGACCAGTCGGGGACCAAGCAGGAGAAGACCGAATGGCATAAGTGCATCGCCTGGAATCAGGGGACGCAGAAGCTCGCCGACGTCGTCGAGAACTATTGCAAGAAGGGCAAGCCGGTCTTCGTCGAGGGCTCGATCGAGTACCGCCAGTGGCAGGACAAGGAAGGCCAGACCCGCTACTCCACCGAGATCAAGATCCGGGAATTGATCCTCCTCGGCGGACGCGAGGGTGATGGCGAGTCCGGCGGCGGGGCCAGCTACGCGCGCCCGGCTCGCTCGGCAGCACCTGCCGCCAAGCCGGCGGCCTCGGCTGCCAAGGCGGGCGGCGACGAGTTCTCGGACTTCCCAGGGGCGCTCGAGGACGAGGAAGACGACCTGCCGTTCTGACGCAGCATCCGGCCGGGACCCCCCGCGCCGGGAGCAGGAGCCTCCCCGTGCTCAGGCGCCGGGAGGCTCCTGACGTTTCCTCCCCGGCCGATACTCGTCTGGGATCGGGACACTGCGGCTGACGCGGTTCCTTCCGTGGCGCACCCAGCCCAGCGGGTGTGCATGCCGTGAACGTTTCTTGCGCTCCCACCAGAATGCGACGCTTCCTGAATGCCCCCGCAGCGCTCCAGCAGCGCACCCTGTTGCTCGCGCTCTCCGCAGTCCTCACCGCGTCACCGGTGTGTGCGCAGCAGAGCGCGGCACCACGTGACTCTGCCGCCGTGCGACCGGGCAGCGTGCTGCATGTCGTGCGGCCGAACGATACGCTGCATGGCATTGCGCGCCGCTACCTCGGCAGCGCTTCACGGTGGCGCGAACTGTTCCGGTCCAATTCGGCGCAGATTCGCAATCCGAACCTGATCTACCCTGGGCAGAAACTCTACATGGGTGCCGATGGCAAGCCGACGTTCGTGCGGCCGTCGCTAGCAGTGACCCCTGCACCGGCGCCCGCGCCAGTGGCGACGCCAACTGTTGCCGACGAGCCGGACACGGCCCGTACCGTGCCGCTCGGCCGAAACACCGCCGCGCAGGCCAACTCACCGCTCGCGAATGCCACGATCACTGGACGCGCCTTGCGCCCCACCGTGCGGCGCGGCGAAGTGGCTGCGGCGCCGTTCCTGACGGCGATCACGACCAAGTCCAACGCCGGCTCGCTCGTGTCACGCGCGGATCCGACCGTGGTCTCGGCGGCGAACGGCCGCGATCAGTTCCAGATCTACGATGAAGTGTCGGTGCTGTTGCCCGTCGGCACACGCGGCGCGGTCGGACAGCGTTTCGGCGTCTACCAGATGGGTCCCGAGATCGAGTACGAGAAGCTGCGCGCGCAGGTCGTCCAGCCGTCCGGTGTGATCGAGATTCTGGCCACCGGTACCGGACGGGCCGCGCGAGCCCGTGTCACGTCGATGTACGCGAACATGAAGCGCGGCGATGCCATTCTGCCGCTGGAACCGCTCACCGCCCCGGAGACCGTGCGTCCCAGCGACGTCACGAATGGCGCCGTCTACGACGTGGCCTACGTCGCCGGTGGAGTCGTGCTGCCGACGCTGCAGAACTACATCGTGATCGCACTGCCCCGCGGCGCGAGCAGCAAGGTCGGTGACCTGTACTCGCTGTTCGCCCCGGGCGACACGCTGACGGAGTCGGGCAGGGATGTGGCGCCTGCGAATTCCGTCGCGCAGGTCAGCGTCGTGCGGGTGACGCCGCAGGGGGCGACCGCGATCGTGGTGGGTCATGACCAACCCGCGATCCGCGTCGGCATGAAGGCGAAGCTGGTGAGCCGGATGCCGTAAGGTCGTGCCGGGCAGGTTGTCCGTCGATCGCACCCGTCTTCCGCTGGCGCATGCCGCGGGAGACGGGTGCGGTTAGTTTGCAGGCTTGAGTCAGGCCGTGCGTGATGCGGTCACCGGTGACCAGACCGGACTCAGCAGTTTTCCCACACTTCGTGTGCTGACCATGACCACGGTGCTGGCGCTTTCTCTGCAGGTCGTCGTTTCCGGCGCAACACGGCAGGCTCGATGAGCCGCCGCGCCCTCATCACCGGCGGTGCCGGTTTCATTGGTTCGCATGTCGCCGACACCTTCCTTGCGGCAGGCTACGAGGTCACCATCATCGATGACTTCTCCAGCGGCAAGGAGCAGAACGTTGCAGCGGGTGTCACGGTCGTGCGTGACTCGATCGCGTCGCCGGCTGTGGCCGCGCTGATTCGTGATGGCCGATTCGACGTCGTCTCGCACCTCGCGGCCCAGATCGATGTGCGCAAGAGTGTCGAGGACCCCGCATGGGATGCTGCACAGAACATCGGTGGGTCGCTGAACCTCCTCGAAGCCGTCCGGAAGTCCGGGCATGCCACGCGGTTCATCTTCTCGTCGAGTGGTGGCGCGCAGTACGGTGATTTCGTCGAAATGCCGACCGTCGAGACGGCGGCGAAGGATCCGCAGTCGCCGTACGGCATCGCGAAGCTCTCG
The DNA here is from genome assembly GCA_031411975.1 of Gemmatimonadaceae bacterium. Classification (GTDB taxonomy): domain Bacteria; phylum Gemmatimonadota; class Gemmatimonadetes; order Gemmatimonadales; family Gemmatimonadaceae; genus JACMLX01. Next base: position 77,994 of record JANOCB010000035.1, on the reverse strand, counting down.
GTCGAGTACTACATGAGCTACTTCGCACGGATCCATGGCGTGGATACCGTGGCGCTACGCTACGCCAATGTCTATGGGCCGCGACAGGACCCGCATGGTGAGGCCGGTGTCGTGGCGATCTTCTGTCAGCGCATCCTCGCTGGAACGCCGCTCACCGCATACGGCGACGGACTGCAGACGCGTGACTACGTGTATGTCGGTGATGTCGCCCGCGCCAACCTGCTGGCCGCCACCGTGGACCTCCCTGCGGCGGGCCGGCTCGACAACCGCGGCTTCAACATCGGGACCGGCGTGCAGACCTCGGTGGTGGAACTTGCGGCAGGCTTGCAGCGTGCGGCGGGGTCCTCGGTGCCGTTGCAGCACGCCGCTGCGCGCGCAGGGGAACAGCGCCAGTCATGTCTGTCCTTCGCGAAGAGTGCGGACCTGCTGGGCTGGACCCCGCAGATGCCGCTCGATGACGGGCTCAAGGCGACGCTGGAGTTCTTCCGGACGGAGCGAAACAGAACCACCGCATGATGCCGATTGCCGCACTTCTCCAGGTCCAGGCGGCGCCGACGAGTTCGATCTTCGGACTCCTCGCCAACGGTACACCCGTCTCGTGGGCTGTCCTGTTGCTCCTGCTCGGCTTGAGCGCCGTGAGTTGGACCATCATGGTCAGGAAGCAGGTCGAGTTCCGCCGCGTGCGCGCCGCTGGCGAGCCATTGCTCGACTACGTCAAGCAGGCGGACTCCTTCGCTGATGTCGCGACGCGTGCGCGGCTCGGCGCCGGGTCACCGTTTTACGCCGTCCTGCGCCGGGCGGAGCAGTTCATGGGCGACACGCGGCCGGCACTCGGTGGAGGGCCGGATCGTCAGGCGCGGTTGTCGCAGGCGCAGGTCGAGGCACTGCAGATGCTGCTCGACAAGGAGGCCACGGGCGAACGCGATCGTCTCGAGCGCCTCCTGCCATGGCTCGCGACCATCGGTGCCGTGAGTCCGTTGATCGGACTGCTCGGTACGGTGCTTGGCGTGATCAACGCGTTTCTCGGTGTCGCGGCGACCGGCAGCGGGAACATCAGCGCCGTGGCGCCAGGCGTCGCCGAGGCGCTGATTGCGACGGCGCTGGCCCTCACCGTCGCCATCCCCGCCGTGTTCGGGTACAACCTCTTCGCCGGTAGGCTGAATCACCTTGCCAGCGAGATCGACGCGTTCAGCACCGACATGGTCGCACTGCTCGTGCGCGACGGCCGGATCTGATGCGCAAGCAGGGCGGACGCGCGCGCACCCCGCTCAATGCGGAGATCAATGTCGTCAGCCTCATCGACGTGATGATGCTGCTGATGATCATCTTCATGATCACTGCGCCGCTGCTGACCGGTGGCGTCGATGTGAAGCTCCCGAAGGCGAACGTGCGTGCGGCTCAGGTGGACAACCCCATCAACATCACGATCACGCAGGATGGCGTGATCGTGCTGGACAATGAGCGGGTGGCACGTGATGAGTTGCGCAGCACGCTGACGGGGCTCGCGAGCCGCGCGTCCGGTCGCACGATCTATCTCCGCGGTGACGAAGGCGCTGCCTACGGCGACATCGTCCAGGTGCTGGCGATCCTTCGCGAAGTCGGCTTGCAGAACGTGAGTCTCGTCGCCGAGCAGCAGTCGGCGCGATGACCGACGCGACTGCCTCGGCCTCGGGGGCGGACAAGTCGGTCGCAGGACCGCCGTCCGTCGCCAAGTCTGCCGCGTTGTCCATCATCGGCCATGTCGTGGTGCTCGCGTCGGTGATTCTGTTCACGCGCCTGACGCTGCCCCCTCCGTTGCCCCCGGCATACAACGTCGAACTCGTCGCAGCGCCTCCGGGGCCTCGCGCACTCGGGTCGGTCGATCAAGGGCCCGCCACCACGACGCCGCCCGCCCCCGAGGCGAGCGCGCCGACGGCCGCATCGGCCGCGCCGCCCGAGGAGGGGACGACACTCGCCGCCAGGCGGCCGACGTCGCGTCCGGCAGTGAAACCCGCTGCGAAACCCACCGCGAAGCCGGCGGCGAAGAAGGCGAATGCCACTCCGCCGACTACCGCCCCCCGCGGCGGCGGCGAGACGACGGCTCCGGGCCGGACGCCGGCCGGTGGTGGCGCCACCGGTGGCCGCGGCAGAGATGTTGCAAGTGTGAGAGTGCAGGGGATCGCCTTCCCGTTCCCTGGGTATCTCGAAAACATCACACGGCAGATTGCGCTCAACTTCAAACCACGGCCGGGTGCGGCGCTGCGGGCCGAGGTGGCATTTCTGATCCGTCGCGACGGCTCCGTCTCCGACCTGAGGCTCGTGTCCCGCTCGGGCGTGTATGCGTTCGATCTCGAGTGCATCGGTGCCGTCGAGGCGGTGGGCCAGCGGAAGTCGTTTGGTGCGCTGCCGGCGGGATTTCGTGACGACGCGCTGCCGGTCGTCTTCAGTTTCGATCCAACAGTCCTGAGGTGAGTATCCCGCTGACCGTTTCCTTGCGTCGCCTGCTGCGCAGGATCGCCTGCCTCACCGTCGTCATCGGTGCCACGGCCGCAAACGCGCAAGAGGGTGTGCGCCTTGGACTGATCTATGGAGAGGGCGGAAAGCGGCCCGGGATCTACGTCCTCCCGGTGCCTGGAGCAGCCGGTGACTCGGTGCGCACGATCCTCATGCGGGACCTCGACTTCGGCGACCGGGTGACGGTGCTGTCACGGAACACGGCGCTTCCGTCTCCGCGTCTCGGGGGGGCCGTGGATTACGCTGCCGCCGCGCGGCTCGGGATCAACGGTGTCGTCGAAGTGACGCTGGTCACGGCCGGCGCCACGATCGTGCTGCATGATGTCGCCGCGAAGCAGGTGCTGCAGCGTCGCACCGTGGCCCTTCCCGGTGCACCGAACAGCGCGTCGTGGCGGATGGCCATTCATGGCGCCAGCGACCAGCTCGAGGAATGGATCGGCGGCTCGCGCGGTGTCGCCGCCACGCGCGTCGCGTACGTCTCGGATGGTCGCATCTGGCTGGTGGACAGCGATGGGGCCAATGCGGCGCCGCTGACGCCAGCGACTGCGCGCGCGTTGTCACCGGCGTTCCATCCGAGTGGCCAGTCTGTGGTCTACACGGCCCTCGAACCGGCCGGCAGTGCGATCTACGTGAGTGACCTGCGCGGGGCATCGCGACGGGTCGTCGCGCCAAGCGGCTTGAACATCTCGCCGACGTTCACGCCGGATGGCTCGGGCATCGCCTACGCGCACGGTGATGACTTTGGCACGGACCTCTACCTCGTAGGCGCGGGCGGCGGTTCGCCTCGGCGCATTTCCATCGGACGAGGATCGGACAACACGTCGCCGAGCTTCAGTCCCGACGGACGGCGTCTCGCATTCACATCGGGGCGGGCCGGCCGTCCCGATGTGTATATTGCCGACGACGATGGCACGAACGCCGACTTGCTGGCAGCGTTGTCGTCGGCGTCACAGGCCTATCGTTCCAGTCCCGACTGGTCTCCTGACGGTCGGGCCGTCGTGTTTCAGTCGCAGCTCGGTGGCGCATTTCAGACGATGGTCATCACGCTGCGTGATCGGGCCGTGAAGCAATTGACGGCCGAAGGGGCGAATGAGGATCCCTCGTGGGCTCCTGATTCGCGCCATGTCGTCGTCTCTTCGACCCGCTCTGGCGTCCGACAGCTGTGGGTGCTCGACACCGAATCCGGACGTGCCAGGCAATTGACCTCCGTGGGCGGTGCGAGGCTCGCGGCGTGGTCTCCCCGAATGATCCGCTGAACGGTGTGTCGTCTCAGACCGCCATTTCCCTGCAGCAAGGAGCTAGAATGAATCGTCGTGCCGTCGGAGCCTGTCTCATGCTCACTTCGATCGTACTCGGGGCGTGCCGACGGAAGCAGGTTCCCGTCGCCGCCGTCACCACCACACCGAGCACCGCGCCAACGACGGATGACGGCGCCGCACGCCGCGCGCGCGAACAGTTCGTTCGTGACTCGATTGCCAGGGCCCAGGCTGACGCACTTGCCCGCTCTGCGTCCGCCTCCGATGCGGACGTCGCCAATCTGCGCTCGCTGCTCGAAGCCGCGGTCCGCTTCGAGTACGACGCCTCGGAGCTCACCGACGAGGGGCGGATGGCCCTCGACGCGAAACTGCCGATCCTGCGAACCAATACGGGGCTGCGAATTCGTATCGCAGGACACACCGACAGCCGTGGCAGCGATGAGTACAACCTCGCGCTCGGTCTTCGCCGCGCGTCGTCGGCGCGGAAGTATCTCGCCGATCGCGGGATTGCGGTGGGTCGCATCGATGTCGTGTCGTTCGGTGAAGAGCGGCCGGCCGCCAGCGGGGATGACGAGGGATCGTGGGCGCAGAACCGTCGCGCGGAGTTCGAGATCCTGAGCGGTGGCGAGTCGCTGCGGGTACCGCCGCGATGATTCGCCAGCGGGTGCTGCTGCTTGCCGTCGGCGTAGCGTCGTTGTCGGCATGTGTCGCCACGAAGCAGGATGTGCTGCTGCTGCAGGCCGACCTCAAGTCGATGCGTTCCGAGTACGCGTTCCGTGACTCCACCCGCCGCGTACAGTTCGAGACGGTGATGCGCACGATGGTGACGCTCAACGATTCACTGCGTGGATTGAAGGGGGAGCTGGCCGCGTTTCAGGGCAACGTGCTTGGCGACCTCTTCAAGGTCCGTGACGGCCTGATCGAGATTCGCGCGCTCACCGGGCAGAGCCAGTCCCGGATCACGGAGCTGCGCTCTGAACTGGAGCAGCGGAATGCCATCCTGCAGTCGGCGCCCCCCGTTGTGGCGCCAGCCGCTGTCCAGACACCCGCACCGGTGCCTGGGGCGCCGGTCAAGCCGGCGGACTCCGCCTCTGCGCCAGCCGGCAGCGGTGCACCGGGGCCGAACCAGCTCTACACCATGGCACTCGACCAGCTCCGCCGCGGCAGCACCTCCGCCGCCCGAGCCGGGTTCACCGATTTCCTCGCGCAATATCCACAGCATGAGCGCGCGGGTGATGCCCAGTATTTCATCGCCGAGACGCTGGAGCGCGACCAGAAGGCGCTCGATGCCGAAGCGGCGTATCTGAGCGTGTACACCCGCTTCCCGCGCAGCGAGAAGGCACCCACGGCAATGTTCAAGCGCGCGGCGCTGCTGCGGGCACAGAACAAGCCGGATCGATCGCGCGAGGTGCTCGATCTGCTGATCAAGACGTACCCGCGGAGCGACGAGGCCGATCTGGCTCGCGAACGCCTGCGGTCCGCAACGCCGTGACGCCGCAGATGACGCACCATGAGTGACATGCCCTTTCTCGACCACCTCGAGGAGCTGCGATCGCGGCTCCTCAAGGCCGTCGTGGCTGTGGCGATCTGTGTGGCCATCGGGTTCGTGGTGGTCATCAAGTTCGATTTCATCGGGCTGCTGGAACGCCCGATCCTGCCGTACCTGATGGGCCGCAAGCTGATCTTCACCCATCCGGGGGATTCGTTCTCCATCGTGATGCAAGTGTCGCTCGGGCTCGGCTTTGCGCTCGCTGGGCCGGTGCTGCTGTACCAGCTCTGGGCGTTTCTCTCGCCGGCGCTGTACAAGCATGAGAAGAAGGTCGTCGTGCCGCTGCTGCTTGCCGCCACCTGCCTGTTCATGATGGGGGCCGCGCTGGCGTACTTCTTCGTGCTCCCGTTCGCCCTGAAGTTCCTGATGGAATTCCAGACGGCGGCACTCGAGCCGATGATCACGGCGCGCGACTACTTCGATTTTGCCACGTCGCTGGCACTGAGCATGGGCACCGTCTTCGAGTTGCCGATCCTGCTCGTCGGGCTCACGGCGCTCGGAATCATCACGCCGATGCAGTTGCGGCAGTTCCGCCGGCATGCCGCCGTGGCGTCGATGGCTGGTGCCGCGATCATCACGCCGGGTGACCTGCTGACGACGACCGTGATGCTGATGGTGCCGCTGTACGGACTGTACGAGGTCAGCATCATTGCCAGTTCACTGGTCTATGCGCGCAAGGAGCGCCGTCGGCTGGCGAACGAGGCGGAGTCGAACGCGGAAACCGAGGCGCTGGCGTAGTGGGCCGGTTGCTGGTCGTCCTGCTTGCGTGGTTCGTCGGCGCTGGCGCGGTGTCGGCACAAGCGGGCGGGCGGCCGCCGTCGGAGCGACCGGCCCAGCGTGACACGCTCCGGCGAGGGGCCCCGCGTGACAGCAGCCGCGCCGCGCGCGATTCGGCGGCCGCCGCCGACTCGACACCGAAGGAACTCGTCAAGTGGGCTGATTCCGACCCGGTCATCGACTCACTGCTTGCCCGGCGCGGGTACACGGTCACGCGCATGCAGGGCCGGAGCATCACCTTCGATGCCAGTCGCAAGACCCTCACGCTGATCCGTGAGGACAGCGCCCGCGCCGCCATCGGCCGCGACAACATGCTCATCGTCAGCGATACGATCGTCTACGACGATTCGACGAAGATGATGCGGGTGCGTGGTGCCGAGAACGTCCTGCGCGACCCGTCCAGTGGCAAGGACGACGTGGTCTCCCGTGGTTTCATGGAGTACAACACCACCGAGCGTCGCGGCGTCGTGGGCAACGTGCGGACCACGATCGAAAGCGGCCAGAAGTACTTCGTGGATGCGGAGCGGGCGGCGTTTGCGACCGACAGCACGGGGGCCGAGGATTTCTTCTTCGGCCGCCACGGCTCCATCACCACCTGCAACGACACGCTCCCGCACTATCATTTCAGTTCCCGCGAAATGAAGATGGTGAAGGGCAAGCTCGCCGTCGGACGGCCGGGGGTGCTCTACGTCTATGACGTGCCCGTGTTCTGGCTTCCGTTCTATTTCCAGGATGTCCGCTCCGGTCGTCGCAGCGGCGTGCTGAGCCCTCGCGTCGGCGTCAGCGAGATCGTGCGCAGCGGTCCGCTCTACCGCCGCACCATCGAGAACCTGGGGTACTACTGGAATCTCGGTGAGTACCAGGATGTGCAGGCGTGGCTCGACTGGCGATCCGGCGCCAACATCGACCCCCGCAACCCGAACGACTTCGGCTTCACGCGCTACAATCTGCAGTGGCGGTACAACTGGCTGCGCCGGTTCCTCAGCGGCACGGCCGGCGCGTCGTTCCAGCGCCTGACCGATGGCAGCACGAACACCAACGTCCAGCTCAACCACCAGCAGCGGTTCTCGCGCAAGACGAGCTTCAACACGTCGATCAATTACGTGTCGAACACGCTCGTGCAGCGGACCACCGCCTTCAATCCGTTTGCGGCGCTGGCGACGTTCCGGTCGTCGGCCAACTACACCACCGGCGTGGGCCCATTCACCGTCGCCCTCGGCGCCAACCGCACCCAGTACACTGGCCGGCCACAGGTGGACCAGACGCTGCCGACGCTCAACATCAACTCGGCACCGATCACGGCCGGCACCTGGCTGACCTGGACGCCGACCATCACGGCCTCCGAAACACGTCGCACGAATCAGCAGGCTGGCGGGCAGTCGGCCTTCCGCTACTTCACCAATGCGGCTGGCAACGTGGACAGCGTCGCCCCGCCGCTGAACTACCGCAATACCGCGATGCAGTTCAACTCGCCGATCGAACTGTTCGGCTTCCGTCTCGACAACGCCTTCGACATCAACGACGAGTCGAACACCGGCACGCAGCAGAAGACCATCGAGGAGATCCTCGATCGCGGCAACGGCGTGCGCGACACCGTCCAGTCGATCCGCTTCTTCGATGGCTTCACGCAGACGCGCGTGGACTGGCGCACGCAGTTCTCGCTGCCGTCGTTCAGTCGCGGCAAGTGGAACGTGTCGCCGAGCATCCAGTTCGCGAACGTGGACCCGGGACCGTTCTGGGTCCGATCGTCGCTCTCTGGCGGGCGGTTCGTGGCGCAGTCCAAGCGGCCGAGCTTCAATCTCGGCATTGCCCCGACGCTGTTCGGCTTCTTTCCGGGTGTCGGGCCGGTGACACGCATCCGCCATTCGTTCGCGCCGACACTGGCGTGGTCGGTGGCACCGCGCGGCAAGGTGAGCGAGGAGTACCTGCGCGCGATCAACCAGTTCAGCAAGGGCTACAACGGCGCGCTACCGCAGAACATGGTGTCGCTGAGTCTGCAGCAGAACGTGGAGGTCAAGCTGCGTGCGCCGGCTGATTCGGCACCCGACGCGGGTCGCAAGGTGCGCGCCCTCAGCATCCAGACCGACGGGCTCTCGTACAATTTCCTGCAGTATCAGGAGATCAGGAAGCGCTCCGCCGTCCCCTCGAGCGTGTCGCGCTGGGCCGGACTCACCAGCAGCTCGTGGGGCCTCGGGCTTCGATCGGATTTCCTCCCCGGCTTTGATTTCAGCAGCCGCTTTTCGCTGTTTCAGGGGAATCCGATCTCCGATACCGCCGTGTTCAAGCCGTTCCGGGAAGAGGTGCGTACCTCGCTCCGTCTCGATCGGACCACGGGCATCGTCCGGTGGGCGTCTCGGTTGTTCGGGGCGGGGGAGTTCAAGGCGGCCGCCTCCAACCTGACCGCGATCGACTCCATGCAGATCCGGAATGACCAGAACAACGGCCTGCAGGGCGTGAACCGTGGCCTGAACGGCAATCAGGTGCGGCCGGGCTTCGGGGCCATCCCGAGTGGTCAGGGCTGGTCGATCAACCTGTCCTACTCCTCGACCCGTCAGCGCCCACCGGTCGGCGCCAACCTGATCCAGCTGCCACCCGTCGAAGAGCGCTGCGCGGCGCTGTTACAGGGGAATCCGAACCCGTTCATCCTGCAGGAGTGCATCAACCGCAACGGCAATCTCGAGGGCGTGGACAACAACTCGCTCTTCGTGGGCGCGGGTTCGCCGATCATCATCAATCCGCCAGTGCGATCGCTGCAGGTCCAGACCACGTTCAACATCACGCCGAAGTGGGCCACCCAGTGGTCCACGACGTACGATGCGGTGCGGGGCCAGTTTGCCGCGCAGACCGTCTCGCTCCAGCGGGAACTGCATGACTGGCGGGCCATCTTCAACTTCACGCAGGCCCCGAACGGCAACTTCGCCTTTTCGTTCTTCATTGCCCTGAAGGCGCAGCCCGATCTCAAGTTCGACTTCAACCAGCAGTCGTTCAGGCGACCCCCTGGTTCCACGACGCCCTGATGCTCACTGCGCGGTTCAAGCCATGGCACGTCCCGGGATTCTTCCGGAAGTACGTCTCGCTGCGGGTGCGCCGGATGCCGGTGCTGGTGCACTTCGAGGTCACGCTTCGGTGCAACGCCCGCTGCGGGTTCTGTGACTACTGGAAGACCGACGCCTCCGAGAAGGATCGCGAGCTGAAGAGTTACGCCGACGCCGCGAAGTTCTTCAACCCGATGCTGGTCTGCTTCACCGGCGGCGAGCCGCTGCTGCGGCGCGACCTGGAAGATCTGATCGCCGGAGTCGATCGTGCGATCAGCTGGAAGTACATGACGCTGATCACGCACGGGGCCATGCTGTCGGCGGAGCGGGGCCAGTCGCTGAAGGATGCCGGCATCAATCAGCTCAGCATCTCGCTCGACTATCTCGACGGCCGGCATGACACTGCCCGGGGCATTCCCGGACTCACGCAGAAGATCTTCGACAGCGTCGAAGGCATGCGGTCGCGCGGGATCGACAACATCCGGTTCAACACCGTCATCAAGCACGACAATCTGGACCAGATCCGGCCGATCGTGACACGCGCGGCTGAACTGGGCTGCGGTGTGAACTTCAGCGTCTACACCGACTTCAAGAACGGCAACGCCGAGCATCTCCTCACTGCCGGTCAGCAGACCGAGATCGAGGAGATCACCCGCGAACTGCTGGCCTACAAGAAGCGCCGCCGCGGTGTGATCACGAACTCGGACTATTACCTCGAGCAGTTGCCGCGGTACACGCGGGGGGAGATGACCGAGCCGTGCGAAAGCGGAATGAGCACGATCCACATCGATCCGGCGGGCGGGGTGCGGCGCTGCCCCGACTTCCCGGTGGACTTCCACTGGACCGAGTGGCGGCAGTACCAGCCCATCGACTGCAATCGCTGCTACTACGCCTGCCGTGGTGAGGCGCAGGCGCCCCTGCGGATCGACCGGATCCGCGACGTCATGGCGTGAGGGGCCGTTGCCGTACGCCGCCGGTCTGCTTGCCGGCGGGCCCCTGCGAGCGGCGGGGTGCGAACGGCGCGAGAAACGGCTGGCGCACCGTTACGCTCGGCCCGGGTTGTTCGTTATCGGTGGTACAGGAACTCGTTGCCACCCCAATAGACGTTCGCATGGATACATCGCCGACAGTGCTCAAGGAGCGCGCAGCCGCGCTCGAGCTGCGGAAGCAGCCCGAGAAGGCGCTCGCCCTCTATCGTCAGTTGCTTGCCGAATACAGTGGGACGGAGCACGTGGACGTCACCGTGCGGAATCGCGTCGGCGATCTGTACCTGCGACTCCAGCAGACCGATGAGGCCGTGGCACTCTTCGCGATGAGCGCGGAGGAGTACGCGAACGGCGGGTACCTGAGCAATGCGATTGCGCTCTGCAACAAGATCCTGCGCCATATGCCCGATCACGTGCCGACGCTGCGCCGACTGGCGCGTTTCTCGGCGGAGAAGGGCATGGTCATGGATGCGCAGCGCAATTACCTGACCGTCGCCGATGCGCTCGAGAAGCGCGGCGAGCATGCTGAGGCCCTCACGGCGCTCAACGAGTTCGCCGGGCTCTCGCCCGACGACGCGCATGTCCGATCGGTGGTCGTGGCGCAGCTGCTCCGGAGTGGTCGTACCCGGGACGCGCTGCCGCACCTCACGGTGTTGTATCGCCTGCAACTCGCGGCGGCGCGTCACGACGACGCCGCGGGGGTGGCCCGCGCGGCCCGGGAGATCGACGCAAACTGGGTGCCGGATGCGGAGGCGCAGCCGGAGGAGAAACAGAGTGATCTCCCCTTCCTGATGCTGGACGGCGACGGCGACAGCAATCTCTTCGATCCCTCGACGGTCATGAAGCTCGACGTCATTCATACGCCGGAGCGAGCCAGACGTGGTCAATCCGGCGACCGTCGGCGCGGGACCGACCGCAGAAAGGTGCCGCGCGGTACCGACGTCCGGCACGACGCGAGGACCGACGTCGTTTTGTGACGGTGTACTCGAAGGGTTCCGCCTGACGAGGCTGGAGCTTCCATCATCGCACTGCGGCCCTGACGGCCGGGCGAAGTCGCACAGGGTGCTCTCGGTGTCGTACAGGGACTCCAGCCGCACGCCAATGATGACATAAACGCTTGAGCCGGCTGTGACTTAGCCCTAGCTTGATCGTTGTCGGTCGTGCAGGTCCACCCCCTGTCCCACCCCCGCCGTCCGCATGTCCTCATCCCCCGCAGTGCTCAAACAGCAGGCTGCTGCTCTCGAGCTGAAGAAACAGCCCGAGAAGGCGCTCGCGCTGTACCAGCAATTGCTCGCCGAGCACGGCGGCAGCGAGGACGTCGACGTCGCTCTCCGGAATCGCGTCGGCGATCTGCATCTGCGCGTGGGCCAGATCGACGAAGCCATCGCCCTGTTCGAGCGGAGTGCGGACGAGTACGCGCTGAGCGGCTTCCTGAACAACGCGATCGCGCTCTGCAACAAGATCCTCAGGCAGCGCCCTGGCCATGTGCCGACGCTCCGGCGTCTGGCGCGCTTCTCGGCTGAGAAGGGCATGATCGTGGACGCACAGCGACACTATCTCTCGGTGGCTGAGGCCCTGGAGAAGCTCGGGCAGCACGGCGAGGCGCTGAAGGCGCTGAGCGAGTTTGCCGAGCTGTCGCCTGAGGATGTGCACGTGCGTTCCGTCGTCGTGGAGCAGTTGCTCCGTGCAGGCCGGAAGCCTGATGCGTTGCCGCACCTGACCGTGCTGCACCGACTGCACGTGGCGGCGGGGCGCGCGGACGAGGCAGAGGGTGTGGCGCAGGTGGCGCGTGAGATCGATGAGAACTGGGTCCCGGAGTCGGAACAGACCCGGCAAGGCAAGCGGGCCGATCCGTCGCTGATCCTGATCGACAGTGACGACGATTTCGGGATGCTCGAGACGTCGCCGATGCTCGGCAGCGAGCTCGATCGGCCTTCCTCTCTGGTGAGCCTCGACGGTCTGGAATCGGCCGGTCCTGCGGCGGTCGAGATGGTGGATCTCGCGGGCAGCCAAACGCTGGATGGTTTCGAGGCAACGAGCTTCGACCCGGAGCCGGAACAGGCCGCTTCCGACGCGGCGCCCGCGGATCCGCCGGTCACTTTGGCCAGTATCGGCGACGACGCGCTGGGTATCGAGGCCGACGCATCGGCCGACAGCGTGGGTTCTGTCGCGTCGATCGGATTGGACGAGCTGGGTGTCGACGCCCCGTTCGACGTGGTGGACGGGCCGACGGCCATGCCCGCAGAGGGAATGCTCGACAATTTCGTGCCGGACTTCGGCACGATGGAAGTCGGAACGCCGGCGTCGCCCGCCTTGCCGGCGCCACGCGTGGACGAGCTGCTGTTCGATCTGGACATCATCGAGCCGGTCGACACCACAGCCTCGGCCGCATTGCTCGAACCGGCCCCTGCGGCACCCACCGATGTGCGTAAAGCCGAGCCCGCATCGGAGGCACCATTCCGCCCGAAGCGGCCGACGCCGTCGTACGTGAATCTCGCCGACATCCTCCGAGACGAGGAGCCGATGTCGTCGCGGATGACGATCGGGGAGCCGAAGCAGACGGGCGATCAGGAAGCCGATTTCCAGCACATCCTGTCGGAGTTCCGCGACGGCATCGAAAAGATGATCCCGGCCGACGACGCCGAGAGCCATTTCGACCTCGGCATTGCCTTCCGGGAGATGGGGCTGCTCGACGATGCGATCGCCGAGTTCCAGATCGCCAGCCGGAGTCGCCTCAAGCGGGTGGAGTCGATCGAGGCGCTCGGCGGGTGCTTCATGGACAAGGGGGAACCGGCCATCGCCGCGAGCCTGCTGAAGCGCGCGCTGGAAGAGCCGATGGTGACGCAGGACGACGACATTCTCCGGGGTGTGCTGTACCTGCTCGGGCGGGCAAGTGAGGCAATCGGGGCACGGGAAGACGGGCTTCGCTATTATCAAAGGGTGTACGCCGTTGACATCCGCTTCCGTGATGTGGCGGCCCGTATCCAGACCCTGCAGCAGCCTGCTTAGATGAGCCTACCGGTTCCCGCGAGGGCCGGGCTCGACAACCCGCTCGCCGGCATCCAGCATCCGGTGCGCGCGGAGCTCGAACTCGTATCGACGCGTATGTGGGAGATCGTCGCCGATGACAATCCGCTCATCGGTGAAGTGAACCGTCATCTGCAGGGCATGCAGGGGAAACTCCTGCGCCCTGCGCTGCTGTTGCTCGCCAATGCTGTCGAGGAAACGCGCAGCACGCTGGCCATCGATCATGCCGCCGTCGTCGAACTGATTCATCTTGCCACGCTCGTGCACGACGATTCCGTCGATCACAGCGTGCTCCGGCGCGGCATGCCGACCGTCAATGCGGTCTTCAGTCATCAGGTGTCGGTGATCATGGGCGACTACCTGTATTCACAGGCGGTTCGCCACCTCGTCGGTACGCGCGACATGGAATCACTGCGCGTGATTGCTGAAGCGGCGAAGACCATGACGATGGGCGAACTCTGGCAGTTGTCGGCGGTGGACCGTCTCCAGTTCAGCGAAGAGGAGTACTTCCAGCTGAATCACGCCAAGACGGCGTCGCTGATGAGTGCTGCCTGCGAGGTTGGTGCGCTCTGCGGCGCACCGTCGCACCGGGAACCTTTGGCCCGGTTCGGCGAGCGTCTTGGCATGGCGTTTCAGGTGGCGGATGACCTGCTCGACTACATCGAGGGGCAGGAGATCACCGGCAAGCCGTCGGGCGCCGACCTTCGCGAGCGCAAGGTCACCCTGCCGCTGATCGCTGCGCTCCGGCGCATGCCGGCAACGGCCCGCCGCGAGGTCGAGCGGTTTTTTGAGACCAGTGAGCCCAGTGAAGCGTCCATCAGCCGGGTGATCTCCCTCGTCGTCGAGGCGGACGGTATCGAATATGCACGGCGTAAGGGGGAGTTGTTCGCGCAGGAGGCCGAAGAGATCGCGCTGGCGCTGCCCGACACGGCGGCCCGGGCGGCGCTGCTCGAGCTCGTCGGTTACGTGCTTGACCGGCGCTGGTGATGGCGTCGCGCGGCGGCTCGTCCCGGCACCGGCCGGCGTTTCATGCGATCGTTCTGTCGGTCGGCTTCATCGTTGGTGGCTTCCTGACGCAGTTCTCGAGGCGGTTCCTGCCGGCGGGAAGTGTGAAGGAATTCCTGACGACCGGTGTCACGCCGAGCCTCGGTCCATTGCAGATTGATCTCGTGATCCTCAAGTTTGCCCTTGGCCCGATCGCACTCGACGTTTCATTGCTGAGTCTGCTCGGGGTATTGATCGCCTACCTCATCGCGCGATCCCTTTTCTAGGAGTTGTCATATGCCGTTCGGTCTGGGCATGGGTGAGACCATGCTGATCCTGGTCGCTCTGTTGTTGCTCTTCGGCGCCAAGCGCATCCCCGAAATCGCGGGCGCGCTGGGCAAGGGTATCAACCAGTTCAAGAAGAACGTCAGCGATGTGGACAAGAACTTCCGGGCGGAGCTGGATTCGGGCAGTCGTCCCGAATCCCCGCGCGTCGAGCCTCCCGTTCGTGTGGATGATCCCACGGCCGAGCCAAAGCGGCTGATGTAGTGTCCGGTCCACTGCCGGGTCGTGGATCGTGCGATGGGGACAAGCAGAGCGGGGCACCGGAATCACTCCGGTGCCCCGCTCTCGTTGTCTGCTCATCGATCAGACGCTCCGAGACGATCGATATCAGGCGGCTGACTGTCGCCGGCTCGCCGCGTTCAGCTTCTTGCGACTGTCGATGATCGACGCATTCTTGCGCAGGCCTTCCAGGTAATCGCGGACCATCTGTTCGCGCATGCCGCGCAGCACCTGCGCGCGCTGCTGCTCCTTCTGCTTGTCGAACTCCGCCTTGTCGGCCTGCTTGCGCTGATCGACGCGAATCACGAACACGCCATCGCTGGTGCGAATGGGCTGGCTCGTCGCGCCGATCGGCAGCGAGAACGCCGCGCCGATGGCTTCGTTGAATCCGCCGAGTCCATCCGTCTGCATGGTGCGCGCGAACATCGGTGTCCTGGAGACCGACAGCGCACGAAGCTGCACGGCAGCCTCGAAGCCCTTCTGCGCTGCAGACTGCGTGATGTTCCGTCCCATGGTCATGAACTCATCCATGACCTTCTCCCGGGCCAGCCGCTCCTTGATCTCGTCCTTCACCTCGTCGAAGGTGGCCGGGCCGGCGGAGAACAGCGTATCGAGCCGCGCGACGTAGTAGCCGCTGGCGTCATCGAACATCTCGCTGGTCTCGTCCTGCACGGTCCCGCTGAATGCCCACGCACTCACGTTCGGCACGTAGCGGCCAGCGATGGTCAACGGCTCGCCTTCGACCGCCGTCGCGCGCATCACGGGCAGGCTGAGTGCCTTTGCCGCCGCATCGAACTTCTTCGGTTCGTCCGCTGAGGCGGCAAGGGTGGCCAGCGAGTCGGCACGCTTCGACACCTGCGAGGCAGCCCCTTCATTCATCGTCACGTTCAGGAGGATGTGACGCAGATTGAGCGAATCGCCGGCCTTGGCATCGAGGCGGATCAGGTGCCAGCCGAACTGCGTCTTCACCGGCTGCGACACGTCGCCGACGCCGAGCGCCATGGCGGCTAGCGTGAACTCCGGCACGTACTCGGTTGCGGTCGTCCGGCCAAGATCACCACCCTTGACCGCCGACGACGTGTCGTTCGACACACGTGTGGCCAGGTCTGCGAAGGCGGCCTTCTGGTCGGCAGCGGCCACGATCTGCGCACGCAGTTTGAGAATGGAATCACGCGTCGCGGCGCTGTCTGCTGCGGTCACGGCCATCGGGATGGCGAGCACCGAGACGGCAGCCCGCGCGGGGCGGTCGAAATCCGCCTTGTGCGCGTCATAGTACGTGCGCGCCTGCGCGTCGGTGATCTCGCGCGGCGCCACCGTCGTCGGGCGAAGCGCGAGGTAGGACACCTGCGCCGAATCGTGCGAGTCCTGATAGATCTGCCAGAGACGCGCATCGGACACGAACGCACCCGCCGCGACCTGCTCGAACAGCTTCTGCTTCGGAATCGTGCTGCGATAGTAGCCCTCGAGCTGCGCGAGGATTCCCTGCTGGCGTGCCTGCGGATTCCGGAGGAAGCGCTGGTACTTCTCGAAGTCGAACTGACCGTTCGTCTGGAGCTCCGGCAGCTGCGCGTACTGCGGCGGCGGCGAGAACTTCGCGTATTCGACGATCTCTTCCTGTGTCACGGAAATTCCGCGCTTCTTGTATTCGTGCTCGAGAAGGATCTCGGTGACGATTTCGTCGTACGTCTTCTTCTCGACGTCGGCGCGCTCGTCGAGCGTCAGCGACCGGCCGCGCTGCTGTTCCTCGGTCTGCACGGCTGCCTCGAGCGCCCGTTGATAGGCGCCGTACGGCACTTCCTGCCCGTCGACCTCCACTACGGTGGTGCCGATGGTCGGGCCGGATTCACGGCCGAACAGGCCGGACGACTCATAGAAGACGAAGCCGCCGATGAATGTCACGGCGAGGCCCCAGAAGATGTACTTACCGAACGAGCGGAACGTCTGCAGCACTGAGCGGAACTCCTCGAGGGAACGACCTGGACCGCGGGAGAGAATAGCCGTGAAAGCTAGGCCTTCATGGGGCACAACTTCAAGTGATGTCGGTACTTCTGCGTGTACCGGGTATTTGACGCTCGTCCTGCAACTCGGCTATCTTGCGCGGTCCGGTGGGTCGATCGGGCCTGACCCATGAGCAGAAAATTTCCGAGGACGCGATGGCGCCAGGGGCACGGCTGCAGGAACTGACAGCCAAGTACATGCAGAACCCGCGGCGCTTCTTCGTGCCGCTCGCGAACGAGTACCGCCTTGGCGGCGATCTGGATCGCGCGATCGCGCTGTGCCGCGAGCACCTGCCGGCGCAGCCGGGCCACATGAGCGGTCACATCGTGCTCGGGCGCGCGTACTACGAGAAGGGTGACCACGACGCGGCGCGCGACGTGTTCCTGACCTCCGTCTCGCTCGACGACGAAAACCTGATCGCCCTCCGCCACCTCGGCGACATCGCCCGCCTCCGCGAGGAAGTCGTCGAGGCGCGTGGGTGGTATGCGCGGGTCCTCGACGCGGATCCGGAAAACCGCGAGATCGAGCAGTTGCTTCGGTCGCTGGATCCCGTCGGCTCCGATCTTCCAGCCACGGGCAGTCCGGTTCCCGGCGCCACGCCGGCAGATGTCACGCCCGTGGCGCTCGCGAGCGGCTTGACCGATGCCCCCGCGGAATTGGCGTCCGCCCTTGTGGATCCCACCCCTCCGGGGCTGAAGGCGATCCTCGGCGAAGTCATCGAGCCCCCCGTCGATGCGCAGCGGGTCTGGACCCCCCAGACGGCGCCGACCGCCGTCTCGCGACCTCTCGTGACGTTGGACCTGTCGGCGCTCGACGCGTCGATCGACCACGACGAGCTGAACCCCACCGATCCCGTCGATGCAGACGCCGCGTCGTCGCCCGAGCTCATGAGCGCCGCCGACGCCGGCATCACGGTCGAAGGTGGCGTGGGCTTCATGATCGGTGATCTGGATGAGCTCGTGGATCCGACGGCCGCGGGCGCCATGCCGGACTTCTTGCCGCCGATCGAGGAGGCGGATTTCACGACCGGTGTCGAAACGCCCACCGCCTCTCCGGCGCAGGCGCCGGCCGACGACATCCTGTCCCGTCCCGTCTTCGGGGCGCTCGCCAGCTTCGCCTCGTGGCGGACTGCACGTGCACGCGAAACGCCGCCGTCGGTCCCGACGGTTGACGCAGAAGTGCCCCCGCCCGGGATCGCGGCATCGGCCGCCGAACCTGACGCCGGCTGGGACGACTCGCTGCCTGCTGATTCCGCCGGGACGGCACCCGAGTTCATGACGGAAACGATGGCCGCGCTGTACGCGCAGCAGGGATTCGCTCAGCAGGCGCTCGACATCTACCGCGCGCTCCTGAAGCGCAATCCCGGCGACGTCAGCCTGACGATGAAGGTGATCGAGCTGCAGGTCACCCAGTCTGCGCCCGCCGATGATGCAGCGCTCGAGGACGACGCCGATAAAGCATTGCAGTTCGGTGAGTTGAGCGACTCGGCCTCCCGTTCGAGCGAAACGGACTCCTCGCTCGACCATGCTGACGACGGCGTGCAGTCGTCCTATGTGGATCCGTTGCAGGACGCCTTCGGTGGGGTCTGGTCGAAGGCGTCGGAGGCTGCCGGCGCCGGCGATGACTGGTTCGCCGATCTCGCCGACGCCGAGGCAGCCGGGACTGAAGCTGATGAAGGTCTCGACCTGTTCGGCCTGGCGATCGGCGAACTCGACGTTGGTGATGGATCTGCGTTCACGACGTCGACGTCACCGAATGGCGACCGGCAGGGCGTGGACCTGATCGCCCTCTTCGGCGGTGCCATCGTGGCATCGTCGGATCAGTCTGCTGCAGCCATTCTGGAGTCTCTCGCAGGACAGATGGTCGGTCGCCTGCCGAAGGAGCCACCGACGTTACCGGTTCCGGACGTGCTGGAGCTGCCGTCGGCGGTCCCTGCAGACGAGCGCAGTGGGGCATCGGCTGCGCCGCTGCTGTCCTTTGATCGATTCTTCTCCGGAAGCGGGTCGCCACCCCGTCAACGGATCGATACGCCCGTCCGTCCGGTCCCGCTGGTGACACCTCGGGACACCGGGAGCATGCCGGTCGTCGCCGCTCCATCGCTGTCGCCCACCTTCGGTGGTGTACCCGTGATTCCGCCCTCGCCGGCGTCGCCCACGCCGTCCTGGACGGGATTCGAGCAGTTCCTGTCGCCTGTTGTACCTGGTACGCCAGTGCCACCCTCGCCCGTGCCGCCGGTGGCGCCCAGTCATGCTTTCTGGACACCGGATGCCGTCCCTGCGATCCCGGCACTCCCGGTAGCGCCGATGGGTGATGCCGCCACGCTGCCTCCGGTTGCACCGGATGCCGTTGAGCCGCCGCCCAGCTCAGAGCCGGTGGCCGAGGAGACGGCGCGCGAAGTGACCCGTCGTCCCCCACCGACTGACTTCCACCGCTGGCTGGAAGGGCTGTCCTGATGAGCGCCGGACCGAACGGTCTGCCGGTGCGCATTGCGGTGCTTCACGGCCCCAATCTCAATCTGCTCGGCGAGCGTGAGCCAGCGGTGTATGGCACGGTGACGCTGGAGCAGATCAACGCTCGGCTGGTCGAGATCGGGGCGGAGCTGGGTGTGGCGATCGAGACGCTGCAGTCGAACAGTGAGGGGGCCCTCATCGACGCCATTCAGACATGGCGTGGCGCGCGCGTCGCCGGTGCCATCGTCAACGCCGGTGCCTACTCGCATACGTCGCTTGCCATCCGGGATGCGCTGGTCAGCGTTGGCGTGCCATATGTCGAGGTGCACCTGTCGAACGTGCAGGCCCGGGAGCCCATCCGGCATCGATCGATGCTCGCCGCCGACGCGATCGGTGCGATTGGCGGGTTCGGGCCGGAAAGCTACTACCTCGGACTCCGGGGCCTGGTGACGCGGATTCTACCCTCCGCATGAGGCATGATTTCGCGTCCCGGATCGGGGCATTGCAGGCGGTCATGCACGAACAGCATCTGGACGCGCTGCTGCTGGCGAGCCTGGCGAATGTCCGGTACCTCACCGGATTCTCCGGTAGCAACGCGCTGGTCTTCGTGACCCAGCGTGGGGCGGTGACGCTGATCACCGACTTCCGGTATCAGACGCAGGTTGTTGATGAGGTTGGTTCAACTGCGCGCGTGCGCATTGCGCAGAACAGCCTGTGGACGGAACTCTGGTCGTTTCTGCCGAGCGTGCCGAGTCTCGAGGTCATCGGCTTCGAAAGTGCCCACCTGCTGCATCGGGATTTCGAACGCCTGCTGAGCGAAGGGGCGCGCTGGCAGTGGCGCCCGTCGCGCGATCTCGTCGAGGCATTGCGCGAGCGGAAGGATCCAGGGGAAGTTGCCTTGATCGAAGTGGCGGCTCGCATGGCCACCGATGCGCTGCACGCGACGTTGTCACAGATTCGGGTGGGGCAAAAGGAGACCGAGATCGCGGGGGTGCTGGAGAAGGCCCTGCGGGACGCAGGGAGCGAAGGCTTCCCGTTTGCGACGATCGTCGCCTCGGGGCCGCGTTCGGCGTTGCCCCACGCGCGGAGTTCGGCGCGGACGGTTGAAACCGGCGATTTCCTGCTGCTGGATTTCGGTGCGGTGCACGAAGGCTATTGTTCAGACATCACGCGCACCGTGGTGGTGGGTCGTGCCAGTGAGGCGCAACGTGTGGTGTACGAGGCGGTGCGCAGTGCGCAGGAAAAGGCATGCGTCGATGTGCGCGCCGGGATGCGCGGGCGCGAGGCGGATGCCATTGCACGGGAGTACCTGAAGGCGGCGGGTCTCGCGGAGGAGTTCGGGCATTCGCTCGGCCACGGGATCGGCCTCGAAGTGCATGAAGGACCCCGCCTGGCCTCGTCGGCCGATGCGATTCTTCCGCTGGATGCGGTAGTCACCGTCGAGCCAGGCGTGTATCGTGCGGGTTGGGGCGGTGTGCGCATCGAGGACGATGTACTCCTGTCCGCTGCTGGACCCCGACGATTGACCGACTTCCCCCGCGAGCTGCTGGAACTGAATTGACCGTGACACTCGCGTCCTCTGCCGTCAGAGCCCACTCATGATCGACCTGCGATACCTCAAGAAAGTGCTCGAGATGCTCGACGAATCGACCGTCGACTCTCTGGAGATCACCTCGGACAAGGGGATGAAGCTTCGCGTGTCGAAGAGCCCCACCCAGCGGGGCGGCGCGATGCTCGGAACGCAGATGATTGCGGCACCGGCATCGGCGGCGCCGCTGGCCCACGCTCCCGCACCGGAGGCTGCGCCGCTCGCGGCGGTGGAGATTGCGAAGCCGGTGTCGACACTCCTCGAGGTCAAATCGCCGATGGTCGGCACCTTCTACGCCAAGCCGGAGCCGGGGGCCAATCCCTACGCCAGCATCGGCACGCGTGTCTCGAAGGGGCAGATCCTCTGCATCATCGAGGCCATGAAGATCATGAACGAAATCGAGTGTGACGTCGCCGGAGTCGTCGTCGAAGTAGCCGTGCAGGACTCGTCCGCCGTCGAGTACGGTCAGGTCCTCTTCCGCGTCGATCCCAATGGCTGATCCCACCGGCGCCAGTGCCACGCAGTCGGTCGGCGACAAGCCGATCAGCGGACATGGCAAGCAACTGTCGGCGCAGCTCCGCAGCTGGCTCGCGTCGCTCATCGAACGGGAAGGATCGGACCTGCATCTGAAGGTCGGGCGCCCGCCGACGATCCGTCTGGCAGGCGATCTGGTCGGACTCGACCACCCCGTGTTGAAGGCCGAAGACCTGTCGGCGCTCGCCGAGCAGATCATGCCACAGCGGTACCTGAAGGAGTTCCAGCAGACGCGTGAGGCGGACTTCGCCATCGGCGTCTCGGGCATCGGCCGGTTCCGCGTGAACGCGTACCAGCAGCGCGGCACCGTGTCGTTCGCCCTGCGTGGCATTCCGTACCAGACGCGGACCGCAACCGAACTGCACCTCCCGGCCGTGGTGGAGGAGCTCGCGCTCCGGCCCCGCGGTCTGGTGCTGGTGACGGGCATCACCGGATCCGGCAAGAGCACCGCGCTGGCCGCGATGATCCATCACGTCAACCAGAATCGCGCGGCGAACATCATCACGATCGAGGATCCGGTCGAATTCCTCCATCGCGACATCCGCAGTCATGTGAGTCAGCGCGAGGTCGGCACCGATACGCTCAGCTTCAGCGCCGCACTGCGCCGCGTGCTGCGTCAGGATCCCGACGTGATCCTGATCGGCGAGATTCGTGACCTCGACACGCTCGATACGGCACTCAAGGCAGCCGACACCGGGCACCTCGTCTTCTCGACGTTGCACACGACCGATGCGTCGTCGACGATCGCCCGTATCCTGAGCTTCTATCCGCCGCATCAGCAGGCGGAAGTGCGTTTCAACCTCGCCAATGCGCTCGCGGGCATCATCTCCCTGCGCCTCGTGCCGCGGAAGGACGGGAAGGGTCGCGTGCCAGCGTGCGAGGTGCTCGTCAACACGGCGGCCGTGCGCGACAAGATTCGCGATCCCGCCGCGTCGCTCGACATCATCGAGCTGATCAAGGACGGCACGGTGCAATACGGCATGCAGACGTTCGACCAGAGCCTGCTGTCATGGTACACGCGTGGAATCATCAGTTACGAGCAGGCGGTGTTCTATGCGACCAATCCGAGCGAGTTCGCGCTGCAGGTCCAGGGCGTGGGTTCGGCAAGTGACACGTCGTGGGATGCGTTCCGCGCCCCTGCGCAGTCCTGAGGCCGCATGTTCAAGAAAGTTCTGATCGCCAACCGCGGCGAGATTGCGCTGCGCGTGATTCGCGCCTGCCGTGAACTCGGGATCCAGACGGTCGCGGTGTACTCCGAGGCCGACCGTGACTCGCTGCACGTGCGATTCGCGGACGATGACGTGTGCATCGGGCCGGCCGCGGGTCGCGACAGCTACCTGAAGATTCCCCGGATCATCGCTGCGGCGGAGATCACGGGGGCCGACGCGATTCACCCCGGCTACGGGTTCCTCGCCGAGAACGCCGAGTTCTCGGAGACCTGCACCGCCTCGGGCATCACGTTCATCGGCCCGACGGCGCATCAGATCCGTGTCATGGGTGACAAGGCGTCGGCACGCAAGGCGATGTCGGAGTGCGGTGTGCCCATCGTGCCCGGCACGCCCGGGCCGGTCGAGGATGTCGACGAGGCGCTGGCATTTGCCGAGTCGATCGGCTTCCCGGTGATCATCAAGGCCTCGGCCGGTGGTGGTGGCAAGGGCATGCGGGTGGCGAAGGATGCCGATGACTTTGCGCGCAGCTTCAACCTGGCACGCAGCGAGGCACTCTCCGCCTTCGGGAACGGCGACGTCTACGTCGAGAAGTACCTGCTCAAGCCGCGGCATGTCGAGTTCCAGATTCTCGGCGACACCCACGGCAACTGCATCCATCTCGGCGAGCGCGACTGCTCGGTGCAGCGTCGCCACCAGAAGCTGATCGAGGAGGCGCCCTCGCCGGCCATGACGCCCGACCTGCGGCTGCGCATGGGCGCCGACGCCGTGCGTGGAGCCAAGGCCATCGACTACGTCGGCGCCGGCACGATCGAAATGCTGCTCGATACCGATGGGTCGTATTACTTCATGGAAATGAACACCCGCATCCAGGTCGAGCACCCCGTCACCGAGATGCTGACGGGCGTGGATCTGGTGCAGGAGCAGATTCGCGTGGCCGCCGGACTGCCGCTCCGCGTGATCGACCTGCCCCCGTTGCGTGGTCACGTGATCGAATGTCGCGTGAATGCCGAAGACCCGATGCGCAACTTCCAGCCATCGCCGGGGAAGATCAACACGTTTCATCCGCCAGGCGGCCCGGGCGTGCGCATCGACAGCCACGTCTACGCGGGCTACACCGTGCCACCGCACTACGACTCACTGCTGGCCAAGCTGATCGTACAGGCCCCCACGCGCGCCGAAGCCGTGAAGCGCATGCAGGTGGCGCTGGAAAGCTTCATCATCGAGGGGCCGATGACGACGATCCCGTTCCTCGCCAAGGTGATGCAGAACGCCACGTTCCAGTCCGGTGACTTCGATACGAAGTTCCTCGAACGCGAGACTGATCTCTTCGCGAAGGAGTAGGTGGTGCGCCTCGACGTATTCCTCGCCCCGTCGGAACTGACACCGGCGGCGCTGGACGGACGCGTGGTGGCGGTGATCGACGTCCTGCGCGCGACGACCACCATCGCGGCAGCGTTGCACGCCGGCGCGCGCACGGTGTTTCCCTTCCTGGAGACGGAAGATGCGGTGCGGACGGCGCGCCAGTACGAACGGGGCGAGGTGACCCTCGCTGGTGAACGGCACATGGTGGCCATTCCCGGCTTCGATCTTGGCAACAGTCCGCTGGAGTTCACGCCGGCACGAGTCGGCAGGCAGACCGTCATGCTCACGACGACCAATGGGACGAAGGCGCTGCTTGCCGCCGAAGACGCCAGGACGGTGCTGGTGGCGAGCTATGCCAACTTCACGGTGACCCTTGCCCGGCTGCAGGAGGCCCTCGCCGCCGGCCATGATCTGGCGCTCGTGTGCGCGTCGAGTGAGGGGATGCCCTCGCTCGAGGACTCTGCCTGCGCCGGACGGTTCGTGGAGGCGTTGTGCAGCACCGATCCGTCGTTGAGCATGAACGACGCCGCGCAGATGTGTCAGCTGCTGTCGGCGCAATACGGCGATGATCTGGTCGCGCTGTTCGGTGCCGCCGAGCA
This sequence comes from Gemmatimonadaceae bacterium, assembly GCA_031411975.1. Lineage (GTDB taxonomy): Bacteria > Gemmatimonadota > Gemmatimonadetes > Gemmatimonadales > Gemmatimonadaceae > JACMLX01. The sequence continues at coordinate 53,623 of JANOCB010000035.1, read as the reverse complement.
TGGCCGTGCCCTCCACGCTGCCGGTTTCGACGATGATCTCCATGCCTGCGCCACGCTTGACCTGTACCCCGTGCTCGCGGAGTACCGTGACCGCGCCATCGTGGCTCGCAGTGCGAGTGTGACCGGCGCCGGTGCCTGAGTCGTGGTGAAGCGCGAGTTCAGCGGTGTCGGGCTGCTGCTGCTGGCCCTGTTCCTGGTCGGTCTGCTCATGACCTATGCCATCGGCACCGACGGCGGATTGCTCGAGGTGCGCGGTGCCTTCGGCACGATCGGCGCGGCAATCGTGGCGCCCCTCGTGACGGTGCTCGGATGGAGTGGCGTGGTGCTCCTGCCCGTGCTGCCGGCGGTGCACGGCCTCCGACTGCTCGGGCGACTCGACCGCAGTGAAGACCGCTCGTGGCTCTGGTTCATGAGCGGCCTGATGCTCCTGATGCCGATCGCCTTTGCGCTCGGACTGCGTGTCGGGCGCGAGACGAGTCTGGTGGCCGGCGTCTGGGGCGGCATGATCGCGTTTTATCTCGTCAAGCTGATCGGCTACGTGGGCGCGTGGCTCGCCGTGCTGGCGGGTGTCTCCGGGCTCACCATCGGCACACTGGCATGCAATCCCGTGCTCGCACTCTTCGATCGTGCCCCGAAGGTGGCCGCGGCGCTCACGCCGCAGCGGGATGCGGCGCTGGCGGCACTGCAGATGGCGCCGCCGCCGGAAGAGATGCCGGCGATCGAGGACTACGCGGCACCCATGCTGGTGGCGCGGGATTTCAGGACCGGCGCGAAAAAGCCTGGCAAGGCGGCCATCGCCATCGTCGATGGCGCAGCGGACGAGGACCAATGGGATGACGACGCAGCCGACGACACCGCACAGGCGGTCGTCCTGCCGATCGCCCCGAAACTGAAGCAGGCCGCGCCTACCCGGGAAGAGCGCGTGACCGCGGCGATCGAGGCTACCGCACATGCCGACGACGATGCACTCGCGCTGCTGCCGCCGACATCGCTGCTGACCGAACCGCCACCGCGCAATCTCGACGCGAACCGTCGTGAACTCGATGCGTCGGGTGTCCGCCTCATGGCCGCACTGAAGACGTTCCGGGTCGAGGGACAGCTGGTTGGTCGCACCACCGGTCCGACCGTCACCCAGTTCGAAGTGGAGCCAGCCGCCGGTGTGAAGGTGCGACAGTTCGCGTCACTGTCGAACGACCTCGCACTGGCGATGCGCGCCAACAGCATCCGCATCGTCGCGCCCATCCCGGGCAAGGGCGCGGTCGGCATCGAGGTGCCGAATCCGAATCCCGAGATGGTCGCGTTCCGCGAGATCGTCGAGCATCCCGAATACAGTTCGGCGCGCGCCGCACTGCCAGTGGCGCTGGGCAAGGATCTCGAGGGACGGCCCGTGATCGCCGATCTCGCCAAGATGCCGCACCTGCTGATCGCCGGTGCCACGGGCTCGGGAAAGTCGGTCTGCGTGAACACCATCATCACGTCGCTGATCTACCGGCACACGCCCGCCACGCTGCGATTCCTGATGGTCGATCCGAAGATGGTCGAACTGTCGGTGTACAACACGCTGCCGCACCTCCGTCACAAGGTCATCACCGACAATCGCGATGCGGCGGCGGTGCTCAAGTGGGCGGTGCTGGAGATGCAGGATCGCTACGCGCTGCTGGCGGCCAACGGCTGTCGCAACGTGCAGGACTTCAACCGGCGCGTGCAGGAAGGGGCGCGGCTGCAGAAGCCACGGAACCCCGAGGTCGCCTTCGAGGTGAACACCTACGACGGCGGCATCCTGCCGTACATCGTCGTGATCATCGATGAGATGGCCGACCTGATGATGACGGTGCAGGGTGAAGTCGAGACACCCATCGCGATGCTGGCGCAGAAGGCGCGCGCGATCGGTATTCACCTGATCCTCGCCACGCAGCGGCCGTCGGTGAACGTGATCACGGGCCTGATCAAGGCCAACTTCCCGAGCCGCATCGCGTTTCGGGTGGCCAGCCAGATCGACAGCCGCACGATCCTCGATGGCTCCGGAGCGGAGTCGCTCCTCGGCAATGGCGACATGCTCTTCCTGCCGCCGGGAAAGTCGGAGCCCGGACGTCTGCAGGGGGCGTATCTCTCGAGCGAGGAGACGGAGCGTTTGATGGCGTGGTACGACGCGCAGCGGGAGCGTGCCGATGCTGAACGGGAGGCCGCGGGAGTCGCGGCCATGCCAGTGGTGGCGGAGCCGGACATCCTCGAGCAGATCCGTGCGCGCGAAGCGGTGGATGCGGGGGGCGGCGGCGACGACGATGGCGATCCGGTGGATCGCGACAAGCTGTTCCGCGAGGCGGCGGAACTCTGCATCCAGCATCAGGGCGGCAGCACCTCGCTGCTGCAGCGTCGCCTCAAGGTCGGGTATGGCCGCGCTGCCCGCATCATCGACCAGTTGCACGACGCCGGGATCCTCGGCCCGCCCGACGGCAGCAAGCCGCGCGATGTGCTGAAGGGGTTCCAGGACCTCGACGAAATCTGCGGCACCTGACGTCCGGTTCGCAGCGTCCGAACTCCCCTCACACGGAGACACGGGGCCGCGGAGGGATCTGGCACGTGCGCAGCCGCAGCATGGTGACCTCGTCGTGGGCGCAGGAGCCTCCGTGATTCCGCGGCTCCGCGTGATGGCAGTTCGCCGTTCGTTTCCCTGCGTTGGAACGATGATCCGCGCGTGAATCGGGTGTGCGCACCGCGTGGCGACGCGGCAGGTTCACGCCATGACACAGACCAAAGCACAGGCGCTTGGCGCCCTCGGAGAGCGGATCGCGGCGCGGTGGCTGCAACGCGATGGCTGGCAGGTGGTGGACCGTCGCTGGCGGTCGGGGCGACGGGATCTCGATCTCGTCGCGATCCGTGACGATGTGGTCGCCTTCGTCGAGGTGAAGACGCGCCGGAGTACCTGGTCCGGACAGCCGGTCGAGGCCGTGAACTGGCGGAAGCAGCGTGAATTGACCCGATCGGCGCAGGCGTGGATGGACCAGCGCGGCACGGTGCTGGCTCCGACGGGGGCGGTCTTCCGGTTCGACGTGGTGGGCATCGTGGCGAACCGGGAGCGGGTCGGCGTGTGCCACATCGAGTCGGCGTTCCCCGCGTTCTCGTCCGCGTAGGGCGGGTGGCCGGACTCGCCCCCGACTTCGGCGAACTTTCGGTCCCCTCTTGACGGCGTTTGTTCGGGTTCGTATTCTCTTCGGGCGCCGGGGCCTTTGCCCGGATTCACTAGATTGCGGTTCCGGGCCCGGTGGCACCGCGTCCTTCCATGCAGGAGAACCGAGATGGCTTCGATGGCGATTGCAGACGACAACAAGAAGAAGGCCCTGGCCCTCGCCGTTTCGCAGATCGAAAAGAACTGCGGCAAGGGGTCCATCATGCGGCTCGGCATGGACACGCGCATCAAGATCGACGCGATCCCGACCGGCGCCATCAACCTCGATGCCGCGATCGGCATCGGCGGTGTGCCGCGTGGTCGCGTCACCGAGATCTACGGTCCCGAGTCGAGCGGCAAGACCACGCTCTGCCTCCATGTGGTCGCCAATGCACAGAAGCTGGGTGGCGTGGCCGCCTTCATCGATGCGGAGCATGCCCTGGATACCGACTACGCGCGCAAGCTGGGCGTGGACGTCGAGAACATGCTGATCAGCCAGCCGGACACCGGCGAGCAGGCCCTCGAGATCTGCGAAATTCTGGTGCGCAGCGGTGCCGTCGATGTGATCGTCATCGACTCCGTCGCGGCCCTCGTACCAAAGGCGGAAATCGAAGGCGACATGGGTGACAGCTTCGTCGGCCTGCAGGCGCGTCTGATGAGTCAGGCGCTGCGCAAGCTGACCGGTGCAATCGCCCGGTCGAACACCTCGGTGATCTTCATCAACCAGCTGCGCGAGAAGATCGGCGTGATGTTCGGCAGCCCGGAGACCACCACGGGCGGCAAGGCACTGAAGTTCTACGCCTCGCTGCGCCTCGACATCCGGCGCATCGGGCCGGTCAAGGACAAGGAAGATGTGGTCGGCTCGCACGTCCGTGTGAAGGTCGTGAAGAACAAGGTGGCGCCACCGTTCCGCCAGGCGGAGTTCGACATCATGTACGCGGAAGGCATCAGCCATGCCTCGCTGGTGCTCGACATCGCGGCGGAGAGCAACATCATCGAGAAGAGCGGTTCCTGGTACAGCTACAAGGGGCAGCGCATCGGGCAGGGACGTGAAAACGCCAAGATGTTCCTGAAGGACAACGTCGCGCTGCTGAGTGAGCTCGAGGAGCTCGTGAAGGGTGTGCTCGGCATGAAGCAGCAGGAGCAGCCGGTCATCCCACCGGATGCCGACGTCGAGGAATGAGTGACACCGGACAACGTCGGAACGCGAGCGCCGAACGGGTCTCATGAAGCTTTCTGACGTGTCAGACAGCGAAGGGGTGGAGTCGAAGCGGCGCGGGGCCCGGTACCCTGCGACCTCCGATGCCGCCCCTTCGCCGCGTCGGCGCAGTGAACGCGCGGCCGATCAGGATGCGCGCCCGCGCGCTGGCTCTGCGCGTCGCCACAGGAACGAACCAGCGCCGTCGTCGGCGTTGCCGACATCCTCGCTGGTGTCAGCGAACCGGCGACGCGGTGGTGTCACGGAGGTGCCCGTCCTCGTGCCACCGATTCGGGTGATGAACGTGGCCGAAGATCCCCGGGTGAAAGGACGCGTTCGCGTGCGCTGTCAGGCACTCGGCGAGTCCGTGACGCTGGTCATCGGCGCCAGCGGCGTACGCGCGTTCAATGTGCGGACGGGCATGGTGCTGGATACCGTCAGCTGGGCCGCACTCTCGCGGGAGGCGCGTGTCGTGCACGCGCAGGATGCGGCGCTGCGGATGTTGTCCACCTCGCGTCGCAGCCGACGTGACCTCGAACTGCGGCTGCGCCGACGCGAGGCCGATCAGACCGTCGTCGCGGACGCGCTGGGCCGGCTGGACGCGATCGGCCTGCTCAACGATGACGAATTCGCACTGGCAGAGGCCGCGGCCCAGCTCCGTAACGTCGCGCGCAGCACGGGGGCGGTGAAGCGCCGCCTGCGGCAGCGCGGCATCGCCGGCGACGTCGCCGATGCGGCCGTCGATTCGATCGTGGAAGCGGACGAGGTCGATGATGCGGAACGGTGTGCCGACGCGGCACAACGGCGCGCGCGCCAGTTGCGAAGCTGCGACAAGGCCACCGCCCAGCGACGGCTGGTCGGCTTCCTCATGCGTCGGGGGTTCGCCGGTGATCTCGTCTTTGCGGCCGTCCGTCGGACCTTGGACGGGTGGGGTACCGTCGCGTCCGGGCTGCACGATGGCGAGGGGCCGGAGGATGATGATGACCCGGCCGAGGGAGCCGACCACGAATAGCAGGCGGTGCGGATCGCCGGCACTGCCGGTCACGCCTATATTTCGGGACTATGCTCGCGTCTGAGATCCGCTCCCGATTCCTGGCCTACTTCGAGCGCCAGAACCATGTCATCCGCCCGTCGTCGTCGCTCGTTCCGGCCGACGACCCGACGCTGATGTTCACCAATGCTGGCATGGTCCAGTTCAAGCGTGTCTTCCTGGGGCAGGAGGAGACGCTCTTCGGCAAGCGCGCCACGACGTCGCAGAAGTGCGTGCGCGCCGGCGGCAAGCACAACGACCTCGAACAGGTGGGCCACACCGCGCGGCACCACACGTTCTTCGAGATGCTCGGAAACTTCTCGTTTGGTGACTATTTCAAGCGGGACGCGATCCGGTTCGCCTGGGAGTTCGTCACCGAGGAACTGAAGATTTCGCGTGAGCACCTCCGCGTGACGGTCTACCACGAGGACGACGAAGCGCGTCAGCTGTGGAAGGATGTCGCAGGCGTGCCCGAAAGCCGCATCTATGGGCTCGGGGCAAAGGACAACTTCTGGCAGATGGCGGACACGGGGCCCTGTGGTCCCTGCACGGAGATCTTCGTCGATCTGGCCGCCACCGCGTCAGACTGGTCGTTTCCGGAAGGCGCCACCGGTGAGTGGACCCGCACCGATCTGACCGAGTTCTCGCTCGATGCGTTCGTCGAAGGGGCAGAGGCAGGCCGCTTCGTCGAGATCTGGAACCTCGTCTTCATGCAGTTCGACAAGCAGCCCGATGGCAGCAACGTGCCGTTGCCGGCACCGAGTGTGGACACCGGTGCGGGACTGGAGCGCATCGCGGCGGTGATGCAGGGGGTGAGCAACAACTTCCACACCGATGTGTTCGCGCCATTGATCGCCGCGGTCGAAGCGGCCGTCGGCATCGAATACCCCTACCGTCCCGGTACCGGGGTGGGCGTCGCCCGTGATGCGAACGGCAAGCTGATCGATCCGGCCAGCTTCCGGGTGCTCGCCGATCATGCGCGTGCCACCGCGTTCCTCCTCGCCGACGGCGTGTTTCCCTCGAACGAAGGCCGCGGGTATGTGCTGCGACGCATCCTGCGTCGCGGCGTCCGGCATGCATGGCTGCTCGGTCGCCGTGAACCGACCCTCGTGCATGTCGTGCAGGCGGTCATCGATCACATGGGTGATGTGTTCCCCGAACTGCGATCGCGCTCGAAGCACGTGCTCGACACCACACGTGCCGAGGAAGTGCGCTTTCTTGCGACCATCGATGCGGGCATGTCGCGTTTCGAGGAACTGGCACCACTGAGCAGTACGCAGGGCTCCAGCGCGATCCGAGGGACCGTGAGCGGTCAGGATGTCTTCACGCTCTACGACACGTACGGGTTCCCGATCGACCTGACGGAACTGATGGCGCGGGAGCGCGGCTATCTGGTGGACATCGCCGGGTTCGAGGCGGCGCTGCAGGTGCAGCGGTCGCAGTCGCAGGAGGACCGCAAGAGCCGCAAGATCGGCGTGAGTGCCGATGTCCTGTCGGACTTCTCGACGTGGCAGACGGAACCGGCCACGCTCGCCGACGCGCACTTCGTCGGGTACGACGTGCTGGAGACGACCACCGATGTCGCAGCGATCCGCGCGCTGGACGATGGGCGGACGGCGCTGATCCTGCGCGATGCGCCGTTCTACGCGGAATCGGGTGGTCAGGTCTCCGATGGCGGCGTGGTGACCGGTGAGGGGTGGTCGTTGACGGTCGATGACGTGAAGAAGATCGATGGACGCACGGCCGTCATCGGCAAGGCGATCGGTCATGTCTCATTCGGCTCGGTACAGGCTCGCGTTCCGCAGTCGGTGCGTCGCGACATCGAGCGGAATCACACGGCCACACATCTCGTGCACGCCGCACTGCGCCAGGTGCTGGGCGAACATGTGCATCAGGCGGGGTCGCTGGTGAGCGCCGATCGCCTCCGGTTCGACTTCACCCATCATGGTCCCGTGACGGCGGAGCAGCGGCTGGAGATCGAGGCGATCGTCAATCGCGAGATCTGGAGGGGCACCACGGTCGCGACACGCATCATGAAGCATTCCGATGCCATCGCCGATGGCGCCACGGCCCTCTTCAACGAGAAGTACGGTGACACGGTGCGTGTGGTGGGCATCGGCGGCTTCTCGAAGGAGCTGTGCGGTGGCACGCATGTGCGGAACACGGCGGAAATCGGCGTCTTCGTCTTCGTGCAGGAGACGGGAATCGCTGCGGGAGTGCGCCGCGTGGAGGCGCTGACGGCGCGCGGGGCCTTCGCACATCTCCGGTCGCGCGAGGCGCTGCTGCATGAGGTGGCCGACCTGCTGAAGGGACCCGTCGATCTGGCGCCGAAGAAAGTGCAGCAACTGCTCGACGACCGTCGCGCGATGGAGAAGCGCCTCGCCGAGGCGCTCAAGGGCGGCGGCGGTGGGCTCGGCGATCTGCTCGGCAAGGCGACCACCGTCCGCGACGTCAAGGTCGCGCGCGGCGAAGTGAAAGGCATGCCGGACATGAAGGCGCTCCTCGCGCTGGGGGAGGCGGCCCGTGAACAGATCGGCAGTGGCATCGCGGTGCTGGCCACCACGTTCGAGGATGGCAAGGCGGCGATGGTCGTGGCGGTCACCGACGATGTCCGCGCCCGCGGTGCCGCCGCCGATGCGATCGTGAGGGCACTCGCCGCGCTGGCCGGTGGTCGTGGTGGCGGAAAGCCGCACATGGCGCAGGCGGGCCTGCCATCCGTCGAGTCGATCGCCACGGTGCTGGCTGCGGTGGATGGCGTCGTGGCGTCGCTGGTGGCGGACTGATTCACATGCCTGACTGCAGCGACGGAGCGAGCGAATGACGACACCGGCAGGCACCTGGATGGCCGCACACGGCGAGCAGCCACCGGCGGCATTGCGTGAACGGCTGCAGGCACTGGTCGCGGCGACGCCGTGTGCCGACGGCGCACCGGTCTCGGACGCGCTGCTGGGTGCCGGTCAGGCACTGCTCGCAACGATTTTGCATAGCGGGACCACACAGCGGGATGCGGCATTGGACCTGCTGACCGCCGATGCACTCGTGACCTATGCGTTCGAGGCCGCCGCCGACGATCCGGCGTCGCTCGATCTGCTCGCGGCCGAAGCCATGCGTGCGATCTCGGCGCTGGTGGATGCTCGGACGCCCTGAGCTGAAGGCGCGCGCCGGATGATCGATATCCACACGCACCTGTTGCCCGGTGTCGATGACGGCGCGCGTTCCCAGGAGCAGTCCCTCCTGGTGCTCGCCCGATTCGCGGCGGCTGGGGTGACCTGTGTCGTCTGCACGCCGCATCTCGTGGCGAGCGAGGTCGCCGTGATCCCGGTGGCCCGGTATCGGCGGCTCCATCGCGAAATCTGTGAAGCCGCACCGTCGACGCTCACGGTCCAGCGTGGCTGGGAGATCATGCTCGATCGTCCCGGCGTGAACCTCACCGCGCCGACACTGCGACTCGGCGTCTCCCGCGCGATCCTGGTGGAGTTCCCGCGCGGCACGCTGCCGTCAGGGACGGAGCTGGAACTGGCGCGGCTTCGGCAGAGTGGTGTGACCCCCGTGGTGGCGCATCCGGAGCGGTATGGCGGCGCCTCGCTCGACTTGATCAGGATGTGGCGTAGTGCGGGCGCCGTCATCCAGACGGACACCGCCTATCTGCTTGGCGACGGACAGCGGGGCGTGCTCGCGCGCGACATGCTGGCAGAGGGGCTGATCGACATTCTGGCCAGCGACAATCACGGCGATCAGCGCTCGCTGTCGTCGGCGCGGGACTGGTTGAATACCATCGGCGCAACCGATGCGGCTCAGCTGCTGACGACCGTCAATCCCGGATCGCTGCTGAGCGACCAGCGACTGGTCCCGGTGCCGCCGGTGCGGATTGAACGCAGCATGTTCGCGCGATTGCGCGAGATGCTGGGACTGAAGCGGGGAGGCCCCCCGCTCCAGAACACACCCACGGCCTGAGAGGCAGATGCAGAGGGGCGAGCACATCACGAATGCGTTGCGCGAACTGGCCGCAACGGCGCTGCGCACGGCCGAGACGATCGAGGCGCAGCTGGACCGTGCGGCGGCGATGGTGCAGGAGACGGTCGCACGCGGCGGGACGCTGTTCTTCTGTGGCAACGGCGGCAGTGCGGCCGATGCACAGCACCTCGCCACCGAGTATGTCGTGCGCTACACGCGTAATCGTGCGGCCTATCCGGCGGTGGCACTGACCACCGACACGTCGCTGATCACCGCGGCGGGGAATGACTTCGGGTTCGATCACATCTTCGAACGGCAGGTCGAGGCACTCTGTCGGCCTGGCGACCTGCTGATCATCCACTCCACCAGCGGCAACTCCCCGAACGTCCTGCTCGCGGCCGCCGCGGCGCACGTGAAGGGTGTGGACGTGCTCGCATTCACGGCACGGGATGGTGGGGCACTGATCGGCGCGGCCGATCATGCGGTGATCATTCCGACCGACCGGACCGACCGGGCCCAGGAACTGCACCTGAACATCGAACACGCGATCTGCGATCTGATCGAGGCGACGCTGTGATCGACCTGACAGGGCGACGTGTCGTCGTGACCGGTGGTGGCCGCGGCATCGGCGCGGCATCCGCCGTGCTGTGTGCCCGGGCTGGGGCTGATGTCGTGATCGGGTATCGCGCGAGGCGCGCCGAAGCGGAATCGGTGGTGCTGGAATGTCTGTCGTACGGCGTGCGGGCTGCGGCGATCCCGGGCGATCTGTCGCAGCGTGGAGGTGCCGACGCCCTCTGCATCGCGGCCACGGCCACGCTCGGTGCCATCGACATCGCCGTGCTGAACGCCGGGTTCTGGCCCACGACGCCGGAACCGCTGGCCACGATGACCGATGCCCGCTGGCACGATACCGCTGCGCAGAACTACGAGGCCATGTTTCAGTCGGCGCGCGCTGCGGCGCGCAGCGTGACCGATGGCGGGCGCATCGTGTTCGTCTCGAGCACGGCGGGGCAGCGCGGTGAGGCGTACCACGCCGATTACGCCGCAGCGAAAGGCGCCATGATCTCGCTGACGAAATCGCTGGCGATCGAGCTGGCCTCCCGGCAGGTGACGGTGAATGCGGTTGCACCCGGCTGGGTCGATACCGACGCGATCGCGCCGGTGGTGTTCGGCGACGAGAAGACGCGTGTGGCCGCCAACATCCCCCTCGGACGCATCGCCACGCCCGCCGACATCGCGGGACCGATCGTCTTCCTGGCCAGCCCGCTGGCGCGACACATCACTGGCGAGATCCTCAACGTGAATGGCGGGAGTGTCCTGTGCGGGTGACCGGCGTCACGGCGTGCCTCCGATGATCGCGATGGTCTTCACCGGCGGCACGATCTCGATGCGGGTCGATCCCGTCGCCGGGGGGGCCGTGCCAGCGCTCGATGCGCGCGACATTCTCGCCGCGGCACGGGGCATCGGCGATGTCGCCGACGTGCGGGTGGAGGACTGGGGACGGTTTCCCGGACCGCACATGGATGTCGAGCGCATGTGGGCACTGCGCGCCCGGCTCATCGAGCTGGTCGACGAGCCCGGGATCGATGGGGTCGTGGTCACGCACGGCACCGATACGATCGAGGAGACGGCGTATCTGGTCGCCCGGTCCGTGCCGACGACGAAACCGATCGTGTTCACCGGCGCGATGCGCAACCTCAGTGAACTGGGATGGGACGGTCCGTCGAACCTCGTCGACGCGGTTCGCGTGGCGGCACACCCCGAGGCCTCGGGCTATGGCGCCCTGCTGGTGATGAATGGCCGCGCATATTCGGCGCTTGATGTGACCAAAGCGCAGACGCACATGCTCGATGCTTTCGAGAGCCCCGGATTGGGGCCGGTGGCGGAAGTGGACGATGAGGCGGTGATCTTCCGTCGCGCGCTGTCGGTGCAGCGGGCACTGCTCACGCCGGAGTCGCTGGCGACGCCGGTGGACATCATCGGTGCCTGGGCGGGCGCCGATGCCCGGCTCCTCGATGCCGTGCTGCCGACCGCGCGTGGGGTGGTGATTTCAGCGCTCGGCCGCGGCAATGTGCCCACGCTGATGGCGGACGCGCTCGTCCGCTGGCGCGACGCGGGCAAGCCGGTCGTCATCACGAGCCGGACCGGACGGGGGCGGGTGGGGCAGACCTACGGGTATCCCGGCGGCGGCCGGCGTCTGGGCGAAATGGGGGCACTCTTCGCCGGCTCGCAGCGACCCACGCAGGCCCGGATCGACCTGATGCTTGCCCTCGGTGCCGGCCTCACCGGTGAGGCGCTGCAGGACGTCTTCGCGGGCTCCTGAGCGGAGCCCGCCACTCGTCAGGCGGTTTGGGCCACCGACGCACCGACACGGGTCCAGCGGGCGAAGCACTGCCAGCCGAACTCCTGCGCAGCGCGGATCTGATCAGGGAAGCCGAAACCATCGACATAGCCCAGCTGGCGCGCCTTCCACTCGCAGTTCCACTCGAAGTCGAAGGTGTGCTGTGCACCGGAAGTGTCGGTGACGGTCATCGTGCCCACAAAATCGGCGCACCCGCTCGCGCCGCGCACCGCGACACGCTCGATCCCGAGTGTCGGCTCGGCGTGGAGCAACTGCGCGATCGCCCGCAGGACCTTGACCCGCGGAGTCCCCAAGCCAGCCGTGATCCGGTCAGCGGGTTGACGGTCAGCATAGGCGGCGAGGTCCGTGCGGAAGCCGGCGGACGCTGCCGAGGCCTCGAGAAGGTCGTCGAATTCGGAGTTCATCATGCGTGAAAGGTAGTCGGTCCTGTCCGGTTAGCTTTCGCGCATGGCACCACGGCCCAGCCCAGTTCCGATGATCCGCATGATGCCCACTGCGCAGGCACGCGGTGGCCCGTGCGCGAGCGTCTGCATCCGGTATCGGACGTGATCGACACGCCGGCTGCGGTGGCCCGGATCGCCGCGACGCTCGAGGCCGCAGGCCACGAGGCCTGGTGCGTCGGGGGGGCCGTGCGCGATGCGCTGCTCGGCCGTGCGGATCTGGACTGGGATCTGGCCACCTCCGCCACGCCGGGCGAGGTGAAGCGCCTGTTCCCCCGCACGGTGCCGGTCGGCATCGAGCATGGCACGATCGGCGTCTTCGGCACCGATGGACGATTGCATGAAGTCACGACGTTCCGGGCCGATGTCGAGACCGACGGTCGCCACGCGGTGGTGAAGTTCGGGGTGTCGCTGGAGGACGATCTCGCACGCCGCGACCTGACCATCAACGCGATGGCATGGTCGCCATCGCGTCGTGAGTTGCGTGACCCGTTCAACGGTCGAACCGATCTCGTGGCACGGCTGGTTCGCGCCGTCGGTGACGCCGATCGGCGCATGGCCGAGGACCGGTTGCGTGCGCTGCGGGCGATCCGGTTCGCGGCACGCTTCGAGTTCGCCATGGCACCGGAGACCTGGTCGGCCATCGTGGCGAGTGCGCCAGCGCTGACACGATTGTCGATCGAGCGCGTGTACCAGGAGTGGACCAAGACCCTGGAGCAGGTTCGGTGTCCCTCGCAGGCATTCGTACGCTGGCGCGAGTCGGGTGCGCTGGCGGTGCTGGTGCCGGCGCTCGAGGCGAGCCCGGCGGAGTTCTTCGCCGCCATCGATCACATCCCGATGCCGGGTGGCACCTCGCGTCCCGAGCGCGTCGCGCTGCGGACACTCGCACGGCTCGCGCTGCCGTTTCTCCCGCTGGGTTCACGCGCCGCAAAGTCTGCACTGCAGGGGCTGCGTGCCTCGAACACGGAAGTGGCCTTCGTCAGCGCCGTGGCGGAGAGTTGGGCCGCAGCGGGTGACGCGCTGGCAGCGGCAGCGCGCTCGCACGCCCCTGACGAGGCAGCACTGCGCCTGATCGTCTCGCGCATCGGGCGGACTCGTGTCCCGGGTACGCTGCGCGTCTTCGCTGCGGTCTGGGCTGCGCGTCGTGCTGCGGTGGAGCCGGCGCCCACCGCCGCGCAGGTCGCTGCGCTGACCCGGCGCCTGCTGGGCATGGCGTTCCGTGATCCCATTGCCCTTGGTGATCTTGCGATCACGGGTGACGACCTCCGGGCGGCCGGCCTGCGCCCGGGACCGCAACTGGGACGGATCTTGCACCTGCTGCTGGACCAGGTGCTGCAGAATCCAGTCCTCAACACGCACGATGACCTGCTGCGCCTCGCGCGGCGGCTGGCCGAGGAGAGCTGAGTGGCGTTCTTTCGTGAGCCGGTGCCGGAAGTGTCGGTGTGGCGGCGTTTCCGCGACGCATCCGACACCTATCAGGTCCTGCGGCGCGATGGGCTCGTCGGGACACGCGCCATCGGCAATGCCGAGGCGATGGTGGAGCTGTTTCTCGAGCTCGTACCGGAATTTCCGAACCTCTTCACGCTCGTCGTCGATGACTGGCGCCAGCGTCTCGCGTGGCGCGCCGAGAGCGTGACACAGTCGGCGCTCCTGGACGCGTTGTATTCGCTGCGTGTGCCGTTGATCGGCGCCGGAGGGGTGGAGTTCACGCTGGAGGGCGGCGGTGATCAACTGTCGTTGTCGGCCCATCTGGAGGTTGTGACCTGGTCGCGCACTGACCGGTGGTCGTACCTCATGGATCGCGCCGGACTGCGCGAGCGTCCGCGGGTGCGTGGACGGTTGTGGCGACCGGATCGTGGCGCCTTTCCGTCGGCGAATGTGCTGTCGGCCAACATCCGCACGCTGGCCGACACGCTGGCGCTGAAGCCGGTCTGATGCCGCCTCGTGGCAGCGGCGGAGGCGCCATGGGTGCAGCGCCGGGACTGTTCACGAACACCGTGAGCACCGCTCCGCTGGCGCATCGGTTGCGGCCACGCACGCTGGACGAATACGTCGGTCAGCGGCAGCTCTTCACGCCGGGAACGCCCGTCTACGATGCCATCGAGCGTGGTGTCCTCGGTTCGATGATCCTCTGGGGGCCGCCGGGCACCGGGAAGACGACGCTGGCGCGGCTCATCGCGCAGCGGATCAACTGGACCTTCGAGCCATTCAGCGCCGTCAGTGATGGCGTGCCGCGACTGCGCGTGATTGCCGAGCAGGCCCGGCAACGCCTGCTGGCCAGCGGCGCACGCACGCTGCTCTTCGTTGACGAAATCCATCGTATGAATGCGGCACAGCAGGATGCGCTGCTGCCGATCGTCGAAGACGGCACCGTCACGCTGATCGGCGCCACGACCGAGGCACCGAGCTTCGAGATCAATGCCGCGCTGCTGAGTCGTGCCCGCGTGGTGGTGCTGCAGCCCCTGTCCGAAGAGGATCTGGAGGGGCTGCTGGCGCGGGCCTTGCGCGACACCGAGCGCGGACTTGGCGCGCGCAACATCGCCGCCGACGACGCGGCCCTGCCGGCACTCGCGCACTGGGCCGATGGTGATGCCCGCCGTGCACTGGGCACGCTCGAGGCAGCGGTGGCAGCGCTCGACGATGGGGCCATGCTGACCGTCGAGCTGCTCGAGCGCGCGCTGCAGCAACGGTTGCCGCGGCACGACAAGAGCGGTGAGCAGCATTTCGACCTGCTGTCGGCGTATCACAAGTCGCTGCGCGGAAGCGACGTGCAGGGGGCGCTGTACTGGATGGCACGGATGATCCAGGCCGGAGAGGATCCCATGACCCTGTTCCGCCGGGCGATGGCCATGGCGGCGGAGGACATCGGTGTCGCCGATCCCCGCGCGCTGCAGATGGCCGTCGCGGCACGGGACGCCTTTCACATGCTGGGTGCGCCGGAAGGGCTGATCCCGCTGGCCGAGATGACGATCTATCTCGCCACCGCTCCCAAGTCGAACCGGGTGAAGGTCGCACTGGATGCGGCGATGTCATGTGCGCGGGACACGCCAAATGCACCTGTGCCGCTGCACCTTCGCAACGCACCGACCAGGCTCCACAAGTCCCTCGGGTATGGGGCAGCGTACCGGTACGCCCATGAACAGCCGGGGGGTGTTCCCGCCCACTCGCACCTGCCTGACGCCTTGGTGGATGCGGTGTTCTACGAACCCGGCACTCTGGGGTACGAGAAGGAGATCGCCAAGCGGCTGGAGTGGTGGGCCGCTCGCATCGCCGAGCAGCAACGCACGTCGGAACCTGGTCCGACTGCGGAATGAGGGGTGGTCCGGCGTGGGACGGTGCAGTGTCGTCATGCCGGCTGACAGGAAAGTGTCACACAACGGAGCATGGATGCGCGCAGGGCAGGTGAGACGAATCATGGCGGTCGGTGCACTGGCGCTCGTGGCCGTGCTGAGCGGCTGTGCGACGGCGGCGAAGGCGGTGTTCACACAGCCCGACGTGACCTTCCGTGGCGTGGGGATCCGGTCGATCGGCCTCGACGGCGCGGATCTGGAGGTGCTGCTCAACATCTTCAACCCGAATGGCTACTCACTCGGCGCGTCGCAACTGCGATACCGGCTGCTGGTGGACAGTCTGGAACTCGGATCAGGCGCCATCGACAGCGCATTCTTCGTGGCCAGTCGGGATTCGGCGGTCGTGCGATTGCCCGTTCGGCTCGGGTTCCGTGCCCTGCAGCGGCTGGGGCCGCAGTTGCTGCGCGGCGGCGAGATCCCGTATCGCCTGATGGGGGACGTTACCTTGAAGTCGTTCGTAGGCACGTTCTCCCGGCAGTTCAGCGAGGCCGGTCGGTTTGACGCCTCCCGCACGTTCCGACAGTAGACGAGGTGTATCATCGCACGTGATTCGATCACCCTGACGCCCCCGACGGAGCGGGCGTTGCTGGTTGGTGCCCCGCGCAAGCGCACGGCGGCGCGCCATCAGGTGGACGAGCATCTGGCCGAGCTCGCGCGCCTTGCTGACACGGCGGGCGCGGAGATCATCGGCACCTTCACGCAGCAGATCGAGAAGCCGCACTCCGGCACCTACCTCGGCAGCGGCAAGCTGGAGGAGTTGCGGGAACGTGTGAATGAGCTGGATGCCACGCTCGTGATCTTCGACGATGAGCTCAGCCCCACGCAGGGCAAGAACATCGAGCAGATCGTCGGCAAGCGTGTGATGGACCGCGCCGAGCTGATTCTCGACATTTTCGCGACGCGTGCGCGCAGCAGTGAGGCCCGCATGCAGGTGGAGCTCGCGCAGTTGAACTACATGTTGCCGCGCCTCACGAAGATGTGGACACATCTCGAGAAGTTCCGCGGCGGTATCGGCATGCGTGGTCCCGGTGAAACGCAGCTCGAGACCGACCGTCGGCTGATCGGGCATCGCATCCGTGTGCTGCGTGAACGGTTGCAGGACGTCTCGCGGCATCGCGCCACGCTGCGCGCGCATCGCGAGGGCACGTTTCGTGTGTCCCTCGTGGGCTACACGAACGCGGGCAAGAGTTCGATCCTGCGGTCGCTCAGTCACTCCGACGAGGTGTACGTCGAGGACCGGCTGTTCGCCACGCTCGATCCGCTGACGCGCGACGTGGATCTCGGTGAGGGGTATCACTGTCTCCTCACCGATACCGTCGGATTCATCCGCAAACTCCCGCACCATCTCGTGGCGAGTTTCCGCGCGACGCTCGACGAGGTGCGCGAGGCGGACCTGCTGCTGCACGTGATCGACGCCAGTCACGCGAGCTGGGAGGAGCACCGGTTCGTCGTGGACGAGGTGCTGACCGACATCGGAGCCATCGACACACCGCTCGTGCACGTCTTCAACAAGATGGACCTGCTGGCGCCTGACGTGGATGAGGCCGTGCGGACGCGGGTGAGCAACCTCATACCGGATTCACTGTTCGTGTCGGCGGAGGCGGAGGGGGCGTTGGAGCCGCTGCGCGAGCGGCTGCGCGACGGCGTGCGTGCGGTTCGCCCCATCGTTCGTGTGCGGGTGCCGGCATCGAACGGCAAGCTGCTGTCCACGCTGTACCGGCAGGGCGAGGTGCTGGAACAGGAGGGGGACGGTGAGGACCTGCTGGTGCGGGTGCGCGTGGATGCCGTGCTCCGGGGGCGCCTCGAGCGCGAAGGCGTGATCGTCCGTGCGTGAGGCACGTGCAGGTGGGGGCCTGACGGTGGCCCCTCTGTCGTGACCGGGCTTTATTTGTTGGGTGCATGTCTGCGATCCGGAGCGGCCGGACGCATCTCCATAACCGAAATGTTTCCATGTCACCACGCAAGGCGCTGATCACCGGAATCACCGGGCAGGACGGGTCATATCTGGCCGAGTTCCTGCTTGCCAAGGGGTATGAGGTGCACGGGATCGTCCGGCGGGCGAGCACGTTCAACACCGAGCGTATCGATCCGCTGTACGAACTTCCACACATCTCGTCCGGCAAGCACCTGCAGCTGCATTACGGCGACCTCAGTGACAGTTCGTCGTTGCAGCGCGTCCTGGCCGCCGTGGTGCCCGATGAAGTCTACAATCTGGGCGCCCAGAGCCACGTGCGCGTGAGCTTCGATGTGCCGGAGTACACGACTGATGTCGTCGGGACTGGGACGCTGCGCCTGCTCGAGGCCATGCGGAGTCTGGGCATCAAGCCGAAGTTCTATCAGGCGAGTTCGAGCGAGCAGTACGGGCTGGTGCAGGCCGTGCCGCAGTCGGAATCCACGCCGTTCTATCCGCGCTCGCCGTATGCCTGTGCCAAGGTCTACGCGCACATGCTGACCGTGAACTATCGCGAGAGTTACGGTTTCCCGGCCAGTTGCGGCATTCTGTTCAATCATGAAAGTCCGCGTCGTGGCGAGAACTTCGTGACGCGTAAGATCACGCGCGGGCTGACGCGCATCAAAGTCGGGACGCAGAAGTCGCTGGCGCTCGGCAACCTCGACGCCAAGCGTGACTGGGGCTTTGCAGGAGACTATGTCGAAGCGATGTGGCTGATGCTGCAGCAGGACGTTCCCGACGACTACGTGATTGCGACCGGCGAGACGCACACCGTGCACGAGTTCCTCGACGTGGCCGCTGCCTACCTCGACCTGGACTGGCGGGCCGTCGTCACGCAGGATCCCCGTCACCTGCGACCGGCCGAGGTGGACCTGCTGCTCGGTGACCCGGCCAAGGCGAAGCGCGTGCTGGGCTGGGAACCGAAGGTGTCGTTCCGCGGTCTCGTGCAGATGATGTGCGATGCCGATCTTGCGCTGGCGCAGCGCGAAGCGCGATAGGGCACACCGGCACGACCTCCGTGCCGGTTGCACTCCGCTGATGACGAAATTCCTGCTCACTGGTGCGGCCGGTTTCATCGGATCGCATGTCGCGATCACGCTGCTGGAGCGGGGCGACGTGGTGGTCGGGATCGACAACCTGAACGCGTATTACGACCCGACCCTCAAGGCGGCACGACTGGCGCGTCTCACCGGTCGGCCCGGGTTCACGTTCGTGAAGATCGATGTGGCTGACCGGGCGGCGATGGAGGCGCTCTTCTCGGTGCATCGCGTCGACAAGGTGATCCATCTCGCGGCGCAGGCGGGCGTACGCTACTCGGTCGAGAATCCGAACGCGTACATCGACAGCAACATCGTCGGCTTCCTCAACATCCTCGAGGGGTGCCGGCACCATGGGGTGCAGCACCTCACGTACGCGTCGTCCTCCAGTGTGTACGGCGCCAACACCGCGATGCCGTTCAGCGTGCACCAGCACGTGGACCATCCGCTGTCGCTGTACGCGGCGACGAAGAAGGCCAACGAGTTGATGGCGCACACGTACAGCCACCTGTACAAGCTGCCGACCACCGGCCTGCGATTTTTCACGGTGTACGGGCCCTGGGACCGACCGGACATGGCGATGTTCCTCTTCGCCCGGGCCATCCTCACCGGCAATCCGATCGAGGTCTTCAATCACGGCAGGATGCGTCGTGACTACACGTACATCGATGACATCGCCGAAGGGGTGGTGCGCACCAGCGATCGCGTGGCCGCCCCCGATCCCGCCTGGAATGGGGCTGATCCCGATCCGGGGACCAGTGCCGATCCGTATCGCCTGTACAACATCGGCAACAACAGCCCAGTCGAGTTGCTCTCTCTGATCGAGACGCTGGAGCAGAAGCTCGGTCGCACGGCCGTCAAGAACATGCTGCCGATGCAGATGGGCGACCTGCCGGCCACCTATGCCGACGTCGAGACGCTGACGCAGGACACCGGGTTCCGGCCCGCGACGCCGCTCGAGGTGGGCGTGGAGCGGTTCGTGGCGTGGTATCGGGACTACTACCGACTCTGACCGGGCGTTGGTAGCGGGCGGCCCTGCACCCACCATGCCCTGATCAGCGGTGCGCGGCTCCCGCCGACATCGGTGTGCGGTCGATGACCTCGCTGTTCGGCGTGGCCAGTGCCGCACGGCCCAGCGACTCGAAGTCCGGGACAATCTCCTCGAGGCTGCGACGGAGGTACGAATCGCTGGCATTTCGCATCGCCGACTCGATCAGCTGCACGATCTGCATGTAGACGCGAAGGTCGGGCGGTTCGTAGCGCGCCTTCATGATCTTCGGGTGCGATGTCTCGAGGACTTCGTCGCCGGAGAAGAAGAGCTCCTCGTAGAGCTTTTCACCGGGGCGCACACCGTTGAACACGATCTCGATATCCTCGCCCTCGGTGAGACCCGAGAGCCGGATGAGGTCGAGCGCCAGATCGTAGATGCGCACCGGCTCGCCCATGTCGAGGCAGAACACCTCGCCGCCTGACCCAATGGCGCCCGCCTGCAGCACGAGGCGAGTGGCCTCGGGAATCGTCATGAAATACCGACGCATGTCCGGGTGCGTCAGCGTGATCGGGCCTCCATTGCGGATCTGTCGCATGAAGGTGGGCACGACACTGCCACGACTGCCCAGCACGTTGCCGAAGCGGACGGCGACGAAATGCACCTGATGGGTGTGCGCCGCGTGGCAGACGAGCATTTCCGCGACGCGCTTCGTCGCCCCCATGATGTTCGCGGGGCGAACGGCCTTGTCGGTCGACACGAGTACGAAGTGCTGCACCTCGGCATCGAGCGCGCTCGTGACGACGTTGCGGGTGCCGACCACGTTGTTCAGCACGGCCTCGATGACGTTGTCCTCCATCAGCGGCACATGCTTGTGCGCGGCCGCATGGAAGACCGCGAAGGGCCGCCAGTCCTGAAAGATCCGATGGATGCGCTCGGCGTCCTTCACGTCGGCGATGATCGGCACCGTGCGGACGTCGGGAAACCGTTCGCGCAGTTCCGCGTGGATCTCGAAGATCGAGTTCTCGCCGTGGCCTACCAGGATGATGTGGCCAGGATTGAGGGTCGCGATCTGACGGCAGAGTTCGCTACCGATCGACCCGCCCGCGCCTGTGATCAGAATCGTGCGCCCCGCCGCCATCGACTGCAGGCCCTGCATGTTGACTTCGACCGGTTCGCGTCGGAGCAGGTCGCCGATCTGCACCTGACGCAGGGCCGCGATGGACACGCGGCCGCTCAACAAGTCGTCCAGCCCGGGGACGGTACGCGCTTCGACTCCCGCCTCCTGCGCGAGCTGGACGATCTTGCGAATGAACGAGCCAGGTGCCGACGGGGTGGCGATGACCACGAGATCGAGCGACGCAGCCTTGGCGATGTCGAGCATGTCACTCGTCTGACCAAGGACCGGAAGGCCAAGAATTCGTTTGCCTCGGAGCGTCGGGTCGTCATCGAGGAAACCGAACGGGACCATACCTGTGCGGTCGCTGTTCGTCAGTTCGCGTGCGACCAGCTGGCCCGCCGAGCCGGCACCGATGATCAGGGTGCGTCGGCCTTCGCGCATCGCCTTGGTCCGGCCAAACGCCTGCTGCCGTCGGGCGCGGGCGATCAGGCGGACACCGACTGCTCCGCCCATGAACAGGGTCGCGTCGAGCAGGAGGATCGACCACGGGACCGCGGTCCCACTGTACGCAACCAGCGCCCGTCCACCGACGACGGTGAGCAGGGTCGCGAAGATCCCGGTGTACACCAGAAGGACCGCCTCGCGGACGCTGGCATAGCGCCACGCCTGCGAGTACGCCCCGGTCGCGTAGAACACCGCGAAGCGGATCAGGCACGCGGCGACCGCGTACACCGGCAGCAGGTCGCCGTAGGGCGCCGGCAGCGGCCACTGTTCAAATCGCGCCACTCCCGCCAGAAACGTCGCTGCCAGGCTGAGCAAGACGTCGGACGTGCCAAGCATGCCCGTACGGGAGACGGAAACGCGCGAGGAGGACTGGGGTGTGGTGACACCCGGCATGGCGGAAGATTAGGGGAGAGTCACGCAGGCATCACGGCGCGAGCGGTCGTGACGATCGGAAATGTACTCGACGACGTCGGTTCTGGTCACGGCTTGGGCCATCGAAATCATGGCGTGTCGCTCATATTCAGCAACGCGGTCGACCGCCTGCCGAGCCCCTGGGGCCTCCGCCGCCCGACGGCTGGCGCAACGCTCGCCCGTGCGATTGCGGAAACTGCCCGGCGGGGTCTTGCAACGTCTCTGCGGGAAGCGTACGCTCTGCCGACGCGCCCGCTGTCGCACGGTCACATGTGCGGTGCGCTCGTCAGGGGCCATCTTCCACATGCCACGTGTGTTCTGCACGATCCTCGAGGGGATGACCCGGGTTGGCCCGCGAGTCGCGGCCGTGGAGTCCTTACCGCGATCTCTCTCATGATCATTATCGACGGCGTCATCTTCAGTCTGCAGCGCACTGGTGGCATTTCCGTTCTCTTCAGGGAAATCATCCGACGATTGCCAACGGCGAGTTACCGGCTCGTGGGATTCCGGGAACAGCCCCTGCCGGAGCTGGCTGCGTCGCCGTACGAGGCACGGTCACCGCGTCCTCTCGAACGCTACCGCCGGGCGGACTTCGGCGTGGACGCCGGCGTGTTTCATTCCACGTACTATCGCCTGCCCGCGAGGCGAGGTCCCAAGGTCGTCACCACCGTGTACGACTACGTCTACGAGCGCTACGCGTCGTGGCCACGTCGGCTGGTACACTCACAGCAAAAGCGCCGTGCGATCGCCGGCGCAGACCGCATCATCTGCATCTCTGAGAGTACGCGCCGCGACCTGCTCGACGTCATGGGACACCGCTACGAGGAGAGGACGGTCGTCGTGCCGCTCGCGGCTGCGGACACCTTTCATCCCCTCGCCGGTGTGGACCGTGGACTGCAGGCGCTGTTCGTCGGGGGCCGGGCCGGATACAAGAACTTCGAGTCCGTCGTGAAGGCGTTGTCGATGTTGCCGGAGATCACGCTGAAGATCGTCGGTGGCGGCCCGCTGACGGCGCCTGAGCGTCAGTTGCTGACGCAGCACATCGATGGACGCTTTGTTGCTGCCGGCTACCTTACCGATGCAGAGCTCAATCTGGAATACAACCGATCGCTCTGCCTGGTCTACCCGTCGCTGTATGAGGGGTTCGGAATTCCCGTCCTCGAAGCAATGCGCGCCGGGTGTCCCGTCATCGCATTCAACGGCTCGTCCATCCCGGAAGTGGCTGGCGATGCGGCGCTGCTGCTCGAGCGCGGCGACGGTGACGAGATCCGTGAGGCGATCTCCACACTCGTGCCCACCAACCGGCGTCAGGACCTGATTGCACGCGGCGTGGTGCGCGCCGCACGCTTCACGTGGGAAACGACCTACCAGAACACGATGGCAGTCTATGAACAGCTGGCCGGACACACGCGCAACGGAACCCGGTGACGCCGCAATCGCCATGACTGGTCTATTCTGCGACGGGTGGTCAGATTTGAACGTCCGTTACTGCCTGTGACGAACAGGTCCCGGCACGATCGCGTGCCCCAGATACTCCAAGCGACATGACGTCTTCAGAACAGCCCGACCGCGAAATCGACTTCGCCGAACTCGTAGGCAGGGTCAGGGCAACTGGTGCGTACGTCGTGCGGGAACGCCGCACGGTGCTACGCGCGACGATCATCAGCGCCGCGATCGGGGTGGCCATCGCGCTGACCGCACAGGTCGAGTACTCGGCCACGACACGCCTGCTGCCCTATCGCAACGGAGTGAGTGCCGGCTCCCTCTCCGGCCTCGCGGGCCTGGCCGGCATCCAGCTTCCTGCTGGCGCGGGCGAGCAGACCATTACGGGAGATCTGTATCCGGTCATCGCCAAGACGCTCGACTTTCGCACGACGGTGGCCGAGACCCCTCTGCAATTTGCAGAGTCGCCCCAGCCCATCACGCTGATTCGGTACTTCGAGACCCATCAGACCACATACGAGAAAGTGTCGTCGGCACTCGCGGAGTGGCGACGCCGGGCGATGGCAGCGATGACCCCGGGGATGCCACGCGACACGACGACGCGAAGTGGTGGCGATGGCTTGCCGCTCCGAACGTACGGTCGTGAGTATCTGAAGATCATCGGCCGGCTCGACGACCGACTCGTCGTGAGCATCGACAAGAAGACCGCCGTCATCACGATGACCGGGATGATGCCGGACCCGTACGCGGCGGCCGACCTCGTCCAGACCGCGTCGCAGCGCCTGATGCAACGCATCATCGATTACGAAGCACGCAAGGCCGCTGAGCAGCTTGCCTTCGTCGAGGAGCAGCACAAGCTCAGCAAGCAGCGCTACGAGGCCGCGCAGCGTTCGCTGGCGGAGTATCAGGATCGCAACCGAAGCCTCGTGGGAGCCGTCGCGCAGGTGCAGCGGGAGCGTCTGCAAGGGGAGTATGACATCGCCTTCCAGGTCTTCCAGAAATTCAGCCTCGAGCTCGAGCAGGCGCGCATCAAGAAGAATCAGGATACGCCGGTGTTCACCGTGCTGGAGCGGGTCGCCGTGCCGAACATCCGCACGAAGCCCCAGCGAGCGAGCATCGTCGTCATTGCCCTGATACTTGGCCTGGTGTGGGGCGTCTCCGAGGTCCTGGTTCGACGCACACTGGCCAACAAGCCCAGCGACGCTCGCGGCTGATGCGACCGAGCCAGCGCGCCGGTCGAGCTACGCCTCGGCAGGCACCACGGGTACGGCGATTGCGGCGCCTGATCCGCTGAACCTGATCCGTCGCACGAGCGCCACCAGCAGCAGCGTGGGCAGCAGGTTCTTCACGATGGGGTTGAGGAGGAAGAACACGCCGTACTTGAGCGTGAGGATGCAGGTGGCGTAGCAGTACACGTAGACGGTGAGCCCCCACCAGCGCTGGCGATGACGAAGGAACCACCGCATGATGCACGCGAAGAATGCGCCGTTCACGAGTCCGCGGAAGAACAGGTCGATCTCACCACCCCACATCGCACTGTCGGCGATCGGCCCGAGCGTGAACGGCGGAACCGCAGCGCTGGGATAGTAGTTCTTGGCGTACCAGACCATCGGATTGTAGCGCGTCACGTCGCCGAAGGTGACCAGCGAGATGAAGTCCTGGAAGAACATGGGCCACTCGCGCGGGGGCAGGCTACCGGCCACCCGTTCGGCATACAGGTGATAGCCCGTGAAGAACACCGCGAAGAACTCGCCGGCGGGTGAGAGCCCATCCTCCGAGACGACACTCTTGGCCGTGGCGATGTCCCCTTCGAGCTGGCGCACCACCTCCACGGCCGAGAACAGGGCACCGACCGCGAGGCAGGCGAGAGCGCCCTGCTTGAGCGTGATCCGCTTCACGCAGAAGTGGTACAGGCACACCGCCTCGAGGATGACGATGAGCGACTGGATCCTGGCACCGTACGAGTACAGCGTCTCGTGGGCGCAGATCGCGGCCACCACGAACGGAATCGCGAAGCGATAGCGCCGGAAGTTGCGGAACAGCATCACGAGCAGCACGCAGTAGATGCCGAGTGTCAGTCGTAACGCCAGCGACACCGACTTTCGCACCAGCCAGGGCAGGTGATCGTACCGGACGTAATGGTCGTAGTACGACGCCACGGGGGCGGACAGCAGGATGATGCTGGCGAGGCAGACGATCAGCAGCCCGGCGATGAAGACGACGGCCCGCGTGTCCCGCTCCGGTTGCTCGGGTACGAGCACGGCTTCCGGCTTCCGTCGTCCACGCACCGCCAGGTACCCGATGGCGACGGTGGATTGGAAGAGGACATGTCGCCAGAGTTGTGCACTGAGCTCATTCGGATCCGGCAGCAGCGCCGTGAGTGGCGACCCTTCGGCCAGGCCCGAGGCCATGAATGCGAACGCCGGCAGAACGGTGTAGGCCACCGTCAGGCCGAGATACAGGAATCCGATGTCGCCGAACATCCCTTCACCCACCTGTCGTTCGAGCAGCAGGGCGAAGAGGCCGAAGCAGAGCAATGACGCAGCGGTAGGGCCGAAATACACGGAGGCCCCGCCTGGATTCGTGGTGTCATACAGGACCGCCACCACCGTGAGGACGGTGAGGGCGCCGAGCGACAGCCCGAATCGGAAGCGCTTGCTCAGTCTCATCGCTCAGGGAACGACGTCGGGTGATGCAGACGGCAACCACTCGCTTTCGGCGGGGAACGATGCGCCTCGCTCCACCGACCGCAGGCGATAGCGCGCCGAGTTCGTGAGTGTCTTCCAGAGGGTCGCTCCGCCCAGTCCACCCGAGACGGCGTGGGCGTAGTACGCAAAATAGCCGGCATCGACGACATCCCGGATGCCGAACTGCGTGCCGTCCACGTACACCCGCTTGGGGCTGACGGCGTTCCCCTCGAGTGCCTTGCGCGTATTCCGATGCGAGCTGCGGACCTTCTCGCGGAAGAAGGCCGCAAGCCCGTGATGCGCGGCGACACCGTGCAGGATCCGCAGCTCGCGCGCCACACGGTCGTGCGAGAGCAGCCCATCCTGCAACTCCGCCAGGCTCTTCGTCAGCACGGCCTTGTAATCGATCGCCGGCGCAGCCCCAGGCCACCCGGGCAGGTCACGGCAGGTGAGCAGGTAGTCGGCCGTCATCAGCGTGATCAACGGGGAGTACGGCTGGGCGCCGAGCTCGCGGTGCATGGGTCGGTCCGACACCGATTTGAAGAACGCCTCCGACTGACGGCGCGCCTGATCGCCGGACGCGAGGTAGTTCACCCCCGCCGACGTGGGCGAGACGCCATGGAGCGAGTACGGCATGCCGGAGAAGGCATAGGTCTCGACTTCACCCGCGAGCACGATGCCGGAGTATCCGTCGGGCGTCGCACACGAGTAGAAGCGACCGCCGACCGACCGGCTCCGGACGCGATCGACGAGCGCCGTCGACGTCACGGCCTTCACGTAGAACATCGGTGACTCGATGTCGCTCACGTAGCTGAGTTCACGCGCCTGCCGTTCGAGGAACGAGCGCGACGACACCAGCCGGGTACCCACGTGCGGGCGACCGCGATGAATGTGCATCACCAGCTGCGCCGTGGGCATCCGGACGCCTTCGTAGAAGTACGCCGGCGTGGGCCAGGCGCAGATCTCCTGGCCGGTGTCGAGGAGCGTATCACGCATGCCGCGGATGCCGTGCGGCATCAGTCCGTCGTCACCGCCGAGCGCCAGCACGAAGCCGGGCTTCACCTGATCCAGTGCGAACTCGAAGTTCCCGAGCATCCCGATGTTTTCGCCCGGCGAGGCGTACCGGATGCGTGGATCACGCCGCCCCGCCTCCTCGACCACATCCCGCGTGTCATCGGTGCTGCCGTCATCCGACACCACGATGTCGAGATTCTCGTAATCCTGCATCGCGCAGGTCCGCAGCGTGTGGTACAGGTAGCGCGCGCGATCCTTGGTGGGGATAATGACCGTAAACCGCGGCTCTGAGTCTCGGCGAGTCATGTTACGTCCCTTGTGCAGGCGCTGAAGAAGGTGAGGCGTCGCGCACGGCACGGAGCGTCGTACGCGCCAGCACGGCCAGCACGAGGAGCCCCGACGCGCAGACCCACGCAAATGTCGCGACCCGTCCCAGACCGTCGGGAAGGAGCCACCGTGAGGGCACCGTGACCAGCACCGAGGCGATCACGGGGGGCAGCAGCACCGTGCGATACCATGCCGCCAGCCGTCCGGGGAGCAATCGTCGATGCATCAGCCACAGGCCGAGCGTCAGGCAGGATGTGCCGTGGACAACCCAGACGACCGTCGCGCCTGCTGTCCCGAACGTGGGCAGCGTCCAGGGCATCAGCGCCAGACCGACCGCCAGGGCACCCGCGATCATCGACGCGTGCAACGTTGTCCAGCCGTGCGCCTGCTGGAAGGCGGCCGGCAGCCACATCATGCCCGCACACATGATGCCGAACAGCAACCAGCGAAGGATGCTCGCCACCGTCGCATCGGCGGTGCCAAGCCAGACCCTGATCAATTCCGGTGCGTACACACAGCCGACGACGCCCACTGGTACGACGATCACGGCCATCAGTTGGCAGCTTCTGAAGTATTCGCGTTCGAGGACAGCTGGCACGCCGGCCGCCACGAGTTCCGCGTACCGGGGAAAGAATGCGCGGTAGAAGGGCTGAATCCCCAGTTGCAGCAACCCGCTCGCCGTGAATGCCACGGAATACTTCCCGAGTTCACTGGTCGTACTCCACGCGCTGAGCACGAGCCGGTCCGCATTCGCCATCAGCACAGCCGCAGAGGAGTTCACCGCCATTCCCGCCGAATAGGCCCACAGGGGCTTCAGCAGGCCGAAGCTGATGCGCGGGGCAGGGGCGCCCGGGCCATTCAGCCGTTGCAGGAGCATATGGCGGGTCACCACTGTCTGAAACGCCGCAACGCACGCCTGCACCGCAAAGAATGGCAGCACATGCGGGCTCCAGAGGAGTACCGCCGCACCGCCGCCATAGCGCAAGCTGTTGCCCAGCACCTGCAGGGCATTCATGCGACCATGCTCCTGGATGCCGGCGAAGCCGTTGGAGTACAAGGTCACGGGAAACTGCAGGGCGAGCGCCAGCGCCATGATCCGGACGGCGGCCACGATGTCCTGCGTCGGGATGCCGCTCACATGCAGCCAGTGCCGCCCGATCCAGTCGGCGGCGATCAGGAGGCCGACCCCGAGCACGAGCGCCACACCCCAGTAGAGCACTTCAAGCGTTCGCAGGACGTTGCGTCGGTACGCTGGGCCGTCGGCACTCGTCGACGCCGCCGCGAACTCCCGGACGACGGTCACCCCGACGCCCACGTCGAGCAACGCCATCATCCCCTGCAACACCAGCCAGAGGCCGACGATGCCGTATCCGTCGAGCCCCAACCGCGAGACGTACCAGGGTGTCGCCACCACCACGAGCACCCCCACCCACACACCGCCCACGAGGTTCCACACGACATTCGTCGCAGAGCGACTGCGGGCAACGCTCGTGACAACCCCTGCAATCCGTCGCAGGACCGGAGCGCCGCCGTGCCTCAATGGTACCCGCGACGCCACACGGTGCGATTCACGTAGTCGATGTAGCTGAGCACCACCCGGACCACCTGCTTGGACACCGGACCGGCGAGATAATCAGGGACGACGGGAATCACGCGCCGGCCGCGCTCATGCTGCTGCACCACGACACGGATCGCATCCACGACGTCTTCGCTCTTCAGCCCGCTCATGATCAGTGTGCCGACGTCCATTCCCTCCGGGCGCTCATGCGCGTCACGAATGGTCACGGCCGGCAGGTTCAGCAAGGAGGCCTCTTCCGTGATCGTGCCACTGTCCGAGAGCACACAGAAGCTGTCCAGCTGCAGCTTGATGTAATCATTGAAGCCGAAGGGGGGCATGAACCGGATCAGCGGATCGTCCAGTGCGTCGCCGAGCGCCTCGATCCGCTTGCGCGTGCGCGGATGCGTCGAGAATATGATCGGCATCCTCCACTCCGCCGCGACCGCGCGCAGTGTGGTCAGTAGCTCCCGCAGGCGGTCCGGCGTGTCCACGGTCTCCTCGCGATGCGCACTGACGACGAAGTACCGACCCGCCTCGAGCTGTTCCCGTTCGAGCACCGTGGAGGCGAGCACTCGCGGCATCGCATGCTCGAGGACCTCCTGCATGTGCGAGCCGGTCTTGATGATCGTCTCCGGACGGATGCCTTCGGCGATCAGATACCGTCGCGCGTGCTCGCTGAGGACCAGATTGATGTCGCTGAGATGATCGAGCACCTTGCGATTGAGTTCCTCGGGAACGCGCTCGTCGAAGCAGCGGTTGCCCGCCTCCATGTGGAACACGGGAATCTTGCGGCGCTTGGCCGCGATCACCGCGAGGCAGGTGTTGGTGTCACCGTAGAGCAGGAGCGCGTCTGGCTCCTCGGACGCAAAGACGTCATCGGCGCGCGAGATCACTTCGGCGATCGTCTTTGCGGCGGTGGGGCCGGCCGCATCGAGGAAGTGATCTGGCCGTCGGATGCCGAGGTCGTCAAAAAAGACCTGGTTCAACTCGAAGTCGTAGTTCTGCCCGGAATGCACGAGCACATGGTTCGTGTGCGCATCCAGCTCGGCGATCACGCGGCTCATCTTGATGAGCTCCGGCCGCGTGCCGACGAGGGTCATGACCTTACGCATCCACGGCCCCGGACACCAGGTTGTAGCGCATGATCAGTGCCTTGATCTCGTCCAGCGTGAGGCGGTGGGTGTTCTCGGAGGTGTAGTCGTCCAACCCTGAGATCCGCTGCTCACCCTCGACGAAGAACTTGCGGTAATTGAGATCACGACCATCCGCCGGGACGCGATAGTAGCGATCGCGATCTTCGGCGCGCGCGAACTCCTCACGCGACAGCAGTGTCTCATGCAGCTTCTCGCCATGGCGCGTCCCGATGACCCGCATCGGTGTCGACTTACCAAGCAGTTCCATCACGGCCTGGGCGAGATCACCCACGGTCGACGCGGGAGCCTTCTGGATGAAGATGTCGCCCGCGCGCCCATGCTCGAACGCGTGCAGCACGAGATCGACCGAATCCTCGAGCGACATCAGGAAGCGCGTCATGTTCGGGTCCGTCACGGTGACCGCCTCGCCGCGCTGCAGCTGCGACACGAACAACGGGATCACGGAGCCGCGAGACCCCATCACGTTCCCGTACCGCGTGCAGCAGAACACGGGACCGCCCTCGGGCACCGTCCGTGCCTTCGCGACGACGAGCTTCTCCGCCATCGCCTTCGAAATGCCCATGGCGTTGACCGGATACACCGCCTTGTCCGTGCTGAGGATCACGACGCGCCCGACCCGGGCCTCGATCGCTGCCGTCAGCACGTTCTCCGTGCCGAGCACGTTGGTCCGCACGGCTTCCATCGGATAGAACTCGCAGCTCGGCACCTGCTTCAGTGCGGCCGCATGGAAGACGTAATCCACACCACGCATCGCTTCCACGAGGCTGTCACGAGTGCGCACGTCGCCGATGTAGAACTTCACCCGGTCGTCGCCGAGCGCGATCCGCATGTCTTCCTGCTTCTTCTCGTCGCGACTGAAGATGCGGACTTCCCGGATCGGGGTCGTCAGCAAGCGCCGCAACACGGCGTTTCCGAACGACCCAGTCCCGCCGGTGATGAGGACGGTGCGATCAGCGAGCACGGTGTTGGGACGGAAAGTGGGAAGCGTGCATGGAGGAAATGAGGTCCGGCCACGACGGTGGCATGTAACCCGTGGCGGCACGGAACCGCGCGGAATCGAGCGACCGGTCAATCACGAACGCATCGTCCGGAGTGATCTCGCTCGTCGTGCCGTAGGCTGCGGCGACCAGGCGAAGCAGTTCGTACTTGTCGATCGGGTCGGACGAGACGTGATACAGCCCGTGCAGTGCTCCATTCGGCAGCACGTGCAGGCGGATGACGCGCGCCAGCTCGACCCACGGCAGGCCGCTGTAGATCGCGCGACGGAAACCGCGCACCGGTCCGTGCGAGCCGAGGAACCACTCCACCAGGCCGTGCCGCGTCGTGAGCTCGTGGCCGATCCCTGAAGTCCGCAGCGTCACGACGTGCGACTGGTCGTGGACCTCTCCCATGAACTTCGACTTTCCGTACAGGTCCTCGGCGTCCGACGCATCCGACTCCGTGTAGTTGCCGCGCCGACCGGAGAAGACGCAGTCCGTACTCACGTGGATCATCCGCGCACCAGCGAGATCGCAGAGCGCGGCGAGCCGGTGTGGCAGCATGGCGTTGATCGGCAGCACCACCAGCGGATCATTGGCTGATGCGAGCTGCTTGATCACGCCGACCGCATTGATGACGACGTCAGGCCGCACGCGGCGGAGCACACCGACCAGCGCGTCGTGGTCCAGCACGTCGATGCCGGAAATCAGCTGCCCGTGTGCGGCATCCGGGAAATGACGCTTCGCTGCGTTGTCACGGATCGTGCCCCATACCTCGTGGTGCGAGTCCGGCCAGAGCACGCGGTGCAGGGCACTGCCGAGCATTCCTGTGGCACCAACGATGAGGATTCGCATCAATGTTCGGATCGTGTAATGTTGTCGCCAGCGCTCGTGTGTCCTGCCTCGTCCTCAGTCGTGTCGGCACGTCGTCGAACGAACTGTGCCCGAATCTAGCGTGTCTCGTTTGATGATGCCCGCAGACCTGACAGCCTGCCGCGTCCGGGAGGCCCTCCTGCCCGACCGGGTGACCACTGCGCCGTCGTGGCGCACGTCCATCAACTGCGGGAGATCGCGCGGACGGCGGCACTGATCCGATCGATCTGTGTGTCGTCCATGGCCGTTCCCGAGGGCAGGCACAAGCCCTGATCGAACAGCTGTTCGGCGACTGCACCGCCGATCACCTCGCAGCCCTGAAACACCGGCTGCAGATGCATGGGCTTCCACAACGGGCGGGATTCGATATCGAGCGCCTCGAGCGCCAGGCGAATGTGCTCACGATCGGTGCCGAACACCGGTGCGTCGACCAGCATCACCGACAGCCAGTGCGTGTGTCGTCCGTATGGCATGTCGGTGACGAACGTCAGTCCGGGGACGCTCGACAGCTGCGCGACGTAGCGGTCGTAGATCTCGCGCTTTCGACGCACACGGTCTTCGATCACGCTCAACTGCCCTGAACCGATCGCCGCCAGCACGTTGCTCATGCGGTAGTTGAATCCCACTTCCGTGTGCTCGTAGTGCGGGACAGGTTCGCGGGCCTGGCTGGCCAGCTTTCGTGCATGATCGACCAGGGCGCGGTCATCAGACACGAACATGCCACCGCCGGAGGTGGTGATGATCTTGTTGCCGTTGAAGGAAAACGTGCCGACCCGGCTGAGCGTGCCGGCATGCCGATTCTTGTAGTACGTCCCCAGCGCTTCAGCGGCATCCTCGATGACCAGCACACCATGCTGCGCGCAGATGGCGTTGATCGTGTCCATGTCGGCTGCCTGGCCGTAGAGATGCACCACGAGGACGGCCTTGGGCAACCTGTTCTGTTTCGCCCGATCCGCCAGGAACTGCGCAAGCAACGCAGGATCGAGATTCCACGAGTGAACGTCGCTGTCGATGAAGACAGGTCGTGCACCCATGTACATGATCGGGTTGACACTCCCTGAAAATGTGAGCGTGGACACGACGATTTCGTCGTTGGCCTGAACGCCCGTCGTCAGCAGCGCGAGGTGGATCGCCGCTGTCCCGGACGACAGCGCGACGGCGTGACGTGCTCCCGTATACGCACAGAATTCCCGCTCGAACGCGGCGAGATGGGGACCTGCGGGTGCAATCCAGTTATCCTCGAACGCCTGCTGTACGAGCGGGAATTCGGTCCCGGACATGTGGGGCGGGGAGAGGAAAATCCGTTGTGTCATCCCGATATCCTAGTCAACGGGGCAAGTGAATCACGTCAGGAATTCCGGATACTCCGTTTCGCGAGACGGGGGAGACGCACCACGGCGTATGTGGTGCGTGCCAAGGTGGAACCACGGAATGACGGGACGGCGCCGCAGCGGCACTCACGCCTGACCGATGACGGGTCGCGGGAGAGACGGAGCGGTCTGGCCCCACTGCCGGCACCGAGCGGGAATCGTCGGATGCACGTGCCTCGTTCGACAGTCAGAATGGTCGAGGTCGCTGTGGTGCGCAGTGCGTCTCAGCCGCGGAGTGGCTCGGCAACGGCGTTCAGGGTCGACACATACCACTCGTACGTGCGCTCGATCCCTTGATGCAGGTCGATACGCGGCGCCCAGCCGAGCGCGCGCAGTCGCGACGTGTCGAGCAGCTTGCGTGGCGTACCGTCGGGCTTCGATGTATCGAACACCACGTTGCCGGGGTACTGCACGACCTCACGCACCATCGCGGCCACCTCACCGATACTGATGTCACTGCCGTATCCGATGTTCACGATCTCCGAGCCGTCGTGCGTCTGCATGATGTGGACGCAGGCATCCGCCAGATCGTCGACATGCAGGAATTCGCGGCGGGGCGTTCCGGTGCCCCAGACGGTGACGGCTTCCTGGCCGGACAGGGTCGCGTCGTGGAATTTCCGGATCAGCGCGGGCAGGACATGGCTGGATGTGAGATCGAAGTTGTCGCCGGGTCCGTAGAGATTGGTCGGCATGACACTGATGTAGTTCGTGCCATACTGCCGATTATACGATTGACAGAGCTTGATTCCTGCGATCTTTGCGATGGCGTACGCCTCATTCGTCGGTTCGAGCTCACCGGTGAGGAGATACTCCTCCTTCATCGGCTGCTGCGCGAACTTCGGATAGATGCAGGAACTGCCGAGGAACATCAGCTTCGTGACGTCATTCCGGTAGGACGATTCGATCAGGTTCAGCTGAACCGCGAGGTTGTCCCGGAGGAATTCCACCGGATACGTGTTGTTCGCGAGGATGCCACCGACTCGTGCCGCCGCCATGAAGACGAACTGCGGTCGCTCCGCACGCATGAAGCGGCTGACCGCTTCGGGATCGAGCAGATCCAGTGTTTCACGGCCGGCCACGATGAGGTTCGTGTAGCCATCCTGCGTCAATCGTCGCGTCAACGCCGAACCGACAAGGCCACGATGGCCAGCGACGAAGATGCGGTCGTCGCGCTGCATCTGAGGTGGTCGATCAGCGGATGAAGCGAGTTCGGGGACCATGGTTCCAGGGACGCAGGATTGAAGTGTCGATGCGCAGGAGTATACGGCGCAGGCAACAACGATGCGAGTTCCGGCGTGAGGGCGGCGACGTGGCCGTTCGCGTGCTGCGGGCAGGGTCCGGCGGTAGCGGGGCGATCCGGACCGTCAGTCCTCCGGGCACACCGGGCAGTGGCGCGCCAGCGAGGCCGGGCGGCCGGTTGGGGCACGTCATGGGGCGCAGGTGCCGACACTCGTCAGCGTCGGCTGGCTGACGATGCTACTCACCGGGACAGGCAGCCACTAGCTTCTGCCTGCGGCGGCGCGCCTCGTGCGGCCCGCCCGATCTCAACAGCTTTCGACAACATGTCTCCGTTCGACATCCTCCATGCCACTGGCGTCACGGCACCTGACCATTCGGACACCAGGGCCGGTGTGAGGCGCGCAGGGCGCACCACGGCCGGCGATCTTCCTGCGCCGCGTCCCTGGCAGGTGATCCCCGGCGTCGCACGGGACTGAGCCGACGCCATGCGAGTGATCATCGTCGGCGCTGGTGGGTTCGGCCGGGAAGTGTTGCAGTACGTGATCGACATTGGTGTGGATGACGTCATCGGCTTTCTGGATGACTCGCCGACGGCCATCGAGGAAGGGGCACCGCTGCCACCGTGGCTCGGTGCCACGGACTGTCACAGCATCGATCCGGACGCGCGCTACGTGATCGGCGTCGGCAGGCCGTCGATTCGAGCAGCGCTCGCGACGCGTCTGGAGCGCGCGGGTGCGCAGTTCCTGACGGTGGTGCACCCCCGGGCCTATGTGCCCACGAGTGTGCGCATTGCACCAGGGTGCATCGTCGCGCCTGGAGCACACATTGGCCCATATGCGACACTCGGGCCGCATGCCGTGCTGAATGTGCTGGCCAGTGTCGGGCACGATGCCGTGGTGGGGCGCGCGGCCGTGCTGTCGCCGTACGCGGTGGTCAACGGTGGCGCGGTGATCGGCGATGACGTGCTGCTCGGCACCCACAGCAGCGTGCTCGTTGGGGTGCAGGTGGGTGAGGGGTCGCAGATCGCCGCTGGCGCTGTCGTGTACCGTGACGTCGCTCCCTATTCGCTCGCACAGGGCGATCCAGCGAAGTCACGCGTCATGTACGCCCGCCCCGAGGCCGCCGCGCCCGATGCGTCATAGCCGTCGATCACGGCTGGCGGGGCGCTCGACGCCGGAATCGCCATGCTGAAGCGCCTCATGGATCTGGTGCTCGTGCTGGCCGCATCCGTCATCTGGGTGCCTGCGCTGTGCGTGATCGCAGTGCTGGTTCGCCTCAAGCTTGGCCGCCCCGTGCTGTTCCGGCAGGAGCGGCCAGGATTGCATGGCGTGCCCTTCATGCTGGTGAAGTTTCGCAGCATGACTGACGCGCGCGACGCGAACGGCGCACTGCTCCCCGACGCGGAGCGTCTCCCGCCGTTCGGACGCGCACTGCGGTCCACGTCACTCGATGAGCTCCCCGAACTGCTCAATGTGCTGCGCGGGGAGATGAGCCTCGTCGGGCCTCGACCGTTGTTGATGCGATATCAGGACCGCTATTCACCGCGCCAGCGCATCCGGCAGGACGTGAAGCCCGGGATCACCGGCCTCGCGCAGGTGTCCGGGCGAAACAGTCTTGGCTGGGAGGAGCGACTGCACCTCGATGCGCAGTACGTCGAGACGCGATCGCTGGCCCTCGACCTCAGGATTCTCTGGGCCACCGTGCGTACCGTGGTGCGTCGCGACGGTGTCAGTGCCCCGGGAGAGGCAACGATGAGCGAGTTTCTCGGCAGTCCGCAGTCATCCGGTCTCGACGCCGCGACGCAGGTGCGACCGGCACACACGGACTCCCCGGGACTCAACCACGATGACCGGCGACCACATGGGTGACACGAAGCTGATCGTGGTCAGCCAGGCTGTCTCCGTCGCCTTCCTGCACTGGCTCGAGACGCTTGCAGAAGCCCATGGCCCGGTCGAGTTGTGGACGGGAGCCGACTACACACCTTCCTCGACGCGGCTTCACGTGCGGCGGATGGTCTCGTACAACAAGGAGTCGTATCTCCGGCGGCTGCTGTCATGGGGGCGGTTCGCGTGGGGGGTGATGACCCGGCTGGTCGTGACGCCGCACCGCATACCCGTGCTCGCGATCACCAACCCACCATTGCTGCCTTTGCTCCTCGTGCTGCACCGGGTGCTGTTCGGTCGCCGCTATGCGATCATCGAATACGACATCTACCCGCAGATCATGGTCGCAATGGGCCTGATGGCGGAGCACAATCCGGTTGCCCGGATCTGGCGCACCTGGCACGCCTGGTCACTTCGGCGATGTGAGCTCGTGATCACGCTGTCCGACCGGATGGCCATGGAGCTGCATGCCATGGCGCAGGTGACGCTCGCGCAGCTCGTGGTGATTCCCACATGGACGGATACGTCCCGGATCAAGCCGCTCGATCGGGCCGACAACCCCTTCGCCCGCGAGCATCTGCCGGATGCGGAGATCGTGGTCCTCTATTCCGGGAATCTGGGAGCGACGCATTCCATCGAGACACTCCTCGACGTGGCGGCGCAGTTGCGACATGAGCCCCGCGTGCAGTTCCTGATCATCGGGGATGGCGCGAAGTACGCACAGGTCGAAGCCGCGATCACCTCGGGACGCACGCCCAACCTGAAGCTGCTCCCGCTGCAACCTGCCGCCGTGGTCCCGTACTCGCTTGCGTCGGCGAACATTGCGTTCGTGACACTGGCGTCCGGGTACGAGAACCTGTCACTGCCGAGCAAGACGTACGACATGATGGCTGCCGGTTGTGCCATCGTCGGGATCAGTGAGCCATCCAGCGGGCTGGCACTGTTGATCGAGAAGCACAAGCTTGGCCGCAGTTTCTCGTCGACTCAGGTCAACCCGATCTGTGAGTGGATCGTTGCGCTGGCCGATGACAGAGAACGCCTCGCGGCACTGCAGCGCGCCACCAGAGAGGTTGCCGTTCGGTACTTCAGTGTGGAACATTGCGAACCGACGCTGACCGATGCGGTGCTGACGCGGCTCTGTCGGGCAACGTCCGGCGTCGGCTGAGCCGATCAGATCTCGACACCGCTGGCGCGGACCGTCAGCTTGAGCGCCGACTCCACGGCGCGCGACTCCGGGACGAGTTCCAGCGCCTGTGACGTCAGAACAGGGACAGCCCTGTTCTGACGTAGAGGTTCGTGCGACTGTCGGCGAGTTGCCACCGGCCCGCGTATGCGATGCCGGCGTCGAGTGTGAGTGCGGTCGACCCGCGATACCGTGTCATGCCGTAGCTGCCATCGATGATCCAATCATGATAGTTCTCAACCGGCGCCTCGACGTTCACGTACCGATCCGAGAGGGAGCGTTGCGTGCGCGATCGCCAGCGGCGCAGCACCATGCGGGTAGATCCATGCTGCCGGAAGCGTTCCCAGCTCACACTCTGCCCGGTCATGGCTCCTGCGCCGACAGGCGACGCCAGCAGCTGCCCGCGCTGGGTGTGCCCCTGCAACAGGGTCCCGTGCACGTACAACCCACCGGAGGAGCGAACCTGACTGGTGGGGGGAATGTCGCCATCGAAGTACTCGAAGGTGAGGAATGCGAGCTCCGTGTCGCTGCGATGGGTCGCCGCGCGGAACGACGCCATCACCGCAGAATTGTTCTCCGGTTGCGCGGCGAGATCGCGCGAATCCCACGAATGGTCCTCGCGGAAGTACTCGAAGCTGACCTCACCGCCACGCTTCGGAAAACTCCATCGGACGAACGCCGAGGCGAGCTGGTTCTCGAAGTCACCATTGAGATCGTTCTCGGGTCCGAGCCGACCGTCGAAACTCTTCTTGAAGATGCCTTCGAACGGCTTCGACCACGCCTCCCATCGATTCGCCGGGGCACGGTAGGGCGCATGGTAGAATCGCGACGCGCCGACCTCGAGCGACGGCAACACCGCTGGCATGAAACTCACCGTCAAGCCGACGCCGACGCGCTTGGTGCCCGATTGCAGGACATCAACGAACTGTTCGCCGCCCGTCACCGGCGAATAGGGCGTCTGATCGAGCGTCCCGAGCATGTAGTTCGCATTCACTCGGCCGACACGTGGCACCCGGATCCCACGACCCGACGTGCCCAGAAACAGGTGCGGGAACCCTCCGGCGTTCGGGCCGAGGATTGCCGGAAACGACTCTCCCGGTCCCCACCCGCGGCTGGCAGTGGAGAGACCCCCAACCAGTCCGAGTCCACGCAGGCTGATCGAGCTTTCACCGCCATCGATCCGATGGTACGCCTGATCACCGAAGCGCTGCGGCATATCGAGGCTGGCCGGAAACAGGGCCTCCGCAAAGGGCGATGACACGGTGGACGTCTGTGGCATCAGCGGGAAGCGACTGTTCTGCGCGATGAACGCCACCGGTGCGGCGACGGCAGTCAGCCGCCCCCACCGTACCGATGCGGTGAGCGCGAGCGCCGCATTTGCGCCACGCCCCTGCCACATCGGCCCGTCGTTCGAGCCCCATGGGAATCCACTGTTGGCGCCGAGGAACACAGCGCCTCCGAGCGCAGTCCGTCGTGCGAGGCTGCGCCGCATCGCATCGCGCCATGGATGAGGCGCCGTCGTCGGTGCATCGAGAATTTCCTGCAACGCTCCCGCGTCGAACGGGCGCGCGGCCCACGGTGTCGGCGCAATCCGTCCGGCGTTCTCGAGCGCCCGGATGTAGCGCTCGAGATCACCGCCCACCGTCGCGCCGACGGCGGCACCCGCCGGACCAGTGTTCACCGGACGCTGCGCTGCGAGCGGCACGGCGCACAGCAATGTCGCCCCGCCGCACACCACGCTGACTGTTTGGAAGAATCCACGCATCCGCGTATATTAGTAGCGATACGCCATGCCACGTCACTTCCGCGCCATTCCTCTGCTGTGCTTCGTGTGGGTGTCTGCTGAAGCCCAGGTCGTCGCTCCGCCGGAGCCGCGTTGTGCTGGCGGCTCGTTGGCGGTGCCGTTGCCGGGTGGACTGCGTGATGAACAGCTGCGCGCTGCGGGCATCCGAAGCGGTTCGACGTGGTCACTGCTGCGTGGGTCGGCTGACGACGCAAAGGCCCGTATGCGTGCCGACACCACCGCCACCGCACCGTTGCGAGTCGCGCCGGTGCTGCCCGAAGTGCTGTTCACGGATCAGTCGGAGTTCCCGATGCCGGCGAACGATGGACCGATGTGGGCGGGACGCGGGCGGTCGTACAGCATCACCGGCGGGGTTGCGATCTGTGGCAAAGGCGGACGCTGGGGAGCGATCATCGCCCCCACCTACTGGTACGCGGAGAACGCCAACTTCGTCCTGCCCGACGACCCGCAGTTCGTACCGCCGTACATCGGCGGATACTCACCGTGGGCGTCACGGTATTTTTACATGCCGCGCTCGCTCGACGCGCCGCGGCGCTTCGGCCCCAGTGCCTATCGACGCATCGACGTCGGTACGATCTCGGTCTTCGGCCACGCGCGCTCGCTGGAATTCGGCGTGACGACTGAGCCCGCGTGGTGGGGACCGGGACAATACAACGCTCTGTTGCTCAGCACGCAGGCAGCGGGTATACCGCGCGCCTACGTCAAGACGGTCAAGCCCCTGCGCCTCGGTGGTGAACTCGACGTGCAGTACTTTCTCGGCGGCATGAGCTACTCGCCCTTCTTCTTCCTCGAGAATCCGCCGGACACCACCCGTTCGCTGGCCGGACTGGCTGTCGTCTGGCGACCGAGGTTCGAGAAGAACCTGAGTATCGGGGCCGCCAGAGTCGTGATGGCGCCACTGTCAGGCCACGTCTATCTGATGAACATGCTCGATCCGCTGCTGAATGTCGGAACGCCGAACGGCGTCGGACGCGGCGATTCGACGCAGTTCCCCGGTAAGGATCAGCTGTTCAGCCTGTTCGCGAACTGGCGGCTGCCTGCCGACGGGGCAGAGATCTGGGCTGAATGGGCGCGCGCTGAGTTCCCGCAAAGCGTTCGTGATCTGCTCGAATCACCGAATCGCTCACAGGCCCTGACCATCGGCGTGCAGAAGGTGCAGCCTGCCTGGAAGGACTGGACGTGGCGCATCGGTGCCGAGTACACGCAGACCAACCAGACCTCCACGTTCCGTGAACGGCCGATGGGATGGTGGTATACGAGTCGGGCGGTGCAGGCCGGCTTTTCGCAGAAGGGACAGGTCATCGGCGCGATGATCGGACCCGGCAGCGTCACCCAACGACTCAACCTCGATTTTGCGTCGCCCGCGCGTTCGATCGGCGCGTTCGTGTACCGCATCAAGTGGGATGATGATTCGTTCTTCACCATCCCGAGGCCGAATGGGAACGGGCTCTGCAAGCATGACGTCAGCCTCGCCGGCGGAGTGCGCGGGTCCACGGCCACGCGTGCGGGAACCTTCGAAGGCACGCTCACCAGCCAGTATCGGATGAACGTCTACTGGCAGGCCCTCGGCCTGTGTTTCGCGAACGAGGAACTGCAGGTGGACAAGCGCAACATCTCCCTCGAACTGCGCTTTCGGCCGCGGATCCGCTGACTGGCGGTGTCGTGCAGACGCTGGTGCCTCTAGCTTTCACATGGTTCGCAGCGGGCCTTTGATGGCCGGCGGTCGATACTCCTCAATCCGGGCGCCGATCTCACCCGTGTCCTACCTGCACGGCAAGCCTCTGGCCCTTTTCGTCCGTTGACCCCCGTCCCGCCCCTGTCGCCGCGGTCGCCTTCGCGTCGGCGCTCGGTCACTCCGACATCGCCGGGTGAGGCGGGCGCGAGCTACGACGGCGTTCCGCTTCCGGAAATCCTGCATGCGCGTGCCCCGCACGCCGTGTCGCGGCACCTCTGGCGGACACTCCTCCGGATCGCCGTCCTCGTCGCCGTCGACCTGCTGACGCTCGAGCTCCTCCAGATCGTCCTCTCGGCGGCCCGCGACCAGGCGTGGTTCGGTCCCCGCATCGCCGCCGGACTCATGGCGACGGTCCCGGCCGGCGCGGTCCCGGCACTTCCACTCCAGGCCGCTGTGCTGCTCGGACTGGCGATCTCTGGTGGATATGTGGGTGGTGCCCGGAAGCGGCACGTGCGCTCGGTGGCGCTTGGTGCACTGCTCGGTGTGCTCGTGGTCACATGGACGGGGTTGTTCTCGCCACCTGACGCAAGCCGACTGGCCGGCGTCGCGTTCGTCGCCATTTCGATCGCCGCGACACTCGTGGTCGTGCGATCCGTGCTCGACATCGTCGTCGACCGTCTCCGTCCGCGGAAGGCGCTTGCGTTGCGAGCGATTCTCGTAGCCCCTTCGCGCGACCTGAATGCGGGACGTCGAAATCCCGCCTTTGCCGATCCGACGGAATTCCGATTCGTGGGCGAGGTGGACACCACCGCCGGTGAGGCTCGTGGCGGACCGCTCGGACCGACCTCGGCCATGATGACGCTCATCGACGAGCATCGGGCCGACACGGTCGTGCTCTTCGGTCATCTCGGTGAATCGCTGGCCGAACGACTGGCGCGAGTGGCCGATGCTGCCGGATGTAATGTGGTATGCTTGCCGAGAACGGTCACGCTGCACGGATTCGAGCCCCAGCTCGTCTTTCACCACGGCGATCCGCTGATGCGCCTCGTGCGCCCGGGCGAACGGGGACGGCAGCTGGTCGTGAAACGGGCGATGGACGTCGTCATCTCCACGTGCCTCCTGATCCTGTTGTCGCCACTGTACGCCGTGATTGCGCTGGCCGTGCAACTCACGTCCCGCGGGCCGGCGCTCTTTCGTCAGGTCCGTGTGGGGCAGGGCGGTCGGCACTTCCACATGTGGAAGTTCCGCAGCATGGTCGCCGCCGCCGAGGAGCAGCTCGAACAGCTGAGTGCGCAGAATGTCTACGGTGACGAGCCATTGTTCAAAGTGGCGCACGATCCCCGCATCACGCGCCTCGGGCGCTTCCTTCGCCGCACGAGCCTGGATGAGTTGCCGCAGTTCTGGAACGTCCTTCGGGGCGACATGTCGCTCGTGGGGCCCCGGCCTCCGCTCCCCGGAGAAGTGGAGCGCTATGCGGAGCGGCACTTCGTGCGCCTCGACGTGCGCCCTGGGCTCACTGGTCCGTGGCAGGTGTCAGGTCGGAACCGGATCATGCACTTCGAGGATGTGATCGCGCTCGAGTCCGCGTACATCGCAAACTGGTCGTTTGCCCGCGATGCCTCGATCCTGTTGCGGACCCTGCCGGCCGTCATCCGCATGGACGGCGCGCTCTAGCGCGCGCTGACGACTGGCCGTGACGAACGCCGCGGAGTTGTTCCGTCCGACGCCCGTGCCCGGAATCGTCGCGTCAACCGGGGTGTCGTACGCCGTGTCACTGTCGACCGGACCCACTGACGGCACACCGCATGATGTCTGCGAACTGCCGATACCCGGCACCTTGCATCGCGCGGTGCCCTCGCGCGTCCGTGCGTATCTCGCGGGCCGCCACTGCGCGACGCGGAGTCTCCGTGCACTGTACGCCGGGTTGGGTATGCTGCCGTCGCCGATGCCGGATGGGGCGGGTGCGTTCGGCGCCCCGCTCTGGCCCACGGGGGTCGTCGGCTCGATCACACATTCCGCGGCGCTCGCCATCGCCGTCGTCGCGCACCGCGACGTCGTGCGGGGCATCGGAATCGACTGCGAGGGCATCATGTCGGCTGAAACGGCCGACGAGGTCGCAGGGCGTATCGTTCCCGAGGAGAACGGTGCTCCAGCGTTCAGCACCGAAGCCGCGACTTTTTCCAGACCGGTCTTCGTGAGCACCGTCTTTTCGGCCAAGGAGAGCATCTACAAGTGTCTCAACCCACTGACCGGCCTGTTCTTCGGGTTCGACGCCGTGACGCTGGAATGGATCGACCTCGCCGCCGGTTGCATGGGGTTCCGCATCGTCGGGGATCTGGGTCTGGCGGCCCCGGTCGGCATGGAGATGACGGTCCGCTATGCCGTGGAGTCGGAGCACGTGGTGACGGCGGTCTCGCTCCCGGCTGAGACGCGCAGGTGAAAGGTGGGCGAGTGTCTGACATCCGTGATGACGCGCAGTAGCAGGGCGATGGAGCGGCCTCTGCGGGAACGGGTCGGATTTGTCCGGGTCAGCAGGCGCGCCGACGCCGGCACCAGAACGCTCCGGGACGGTTGCATGTCAGGGTGTTCGCTCGTCCTGCGAGGTGCGAATCGTGGCGTCACCCCTTGCTGGCGAGCGCTTTCGCGACTGAGCCTGCCGTCTCATCGTGAGCCGACGGGACGCCGACACTTGTCCGACATCGATCACTTCTCGCTGGAGTGTGCCGCTCGTGGCCCGCTCAGCGGGGAACGGTTCGTCTCCTGTGAATCCCGACCATGCTGAACTCATCACTTCCGACGGCCGTGCGTGTGCTGGTCGCGGCGTGTGTGTTGATGGCGTGCTCGGACTCACCCCAGCAGCCGGACGCCGCTGCCCTCGCGGCTGCCGCGCGTCGCGCGACACCGAGGGTGCTGATCACCGCCTCGCCATCCCGTGATACGATCGGTTTCGGCAACGTCATGCAACTCGGCGCGCAGGCGGTTGATGCGGCCGGGCAGACGGTCCAGGATCAGTCGGTGGTGTGGAGCAGTTCCGACAGCACGGTCGCGACGGTCAGTATCGGTGGGATCGTGATCGCCGGGCGCCGGGAAGGGACTGTCCGGATACGGGCACGGGTCGGCGCGATCACGGGGCAACGATCACTCACGGTCCGCGCCCGCGCCACCACGACGGCGCCGGATGGCGATGAGGCGTTGCGCTCGTTCGAGGCGTCGGCGGCGACGGAGACGTGGACCTTCTGCGCCGGTATCGGATCGAATTGCGAATTTCTTGGCCTGCGTGAGGTCCGATTGGTGTTCGCCAGTGGCACCGCCGCGCAGCAGACGGCCTACGGCCGCGTGAATTGCAGCGTCGACGGCTTCGGCGACCCGAATCCGGAGGCGGGCAGGGCACTGCGGTGCGAGTACGGCCCACAGCGTCGTCGCGTACTCGTCAATCCCATGCCGCAGGCGTTCGGCATGGGCAGTACGACGATCGTGCCCGCAGCATCGCCGGGGACGAATGAAGAACGGATGCGGCAGGTGGCTCCTGCGGGGCGCTCCACTGACGGGAGCGGGACCTTCCGCACGCGCTGCGATCCCAGTGATTTTCAGTTCAATGATCCGCTCGGGAACCCGGGACGGGCCAACGCGTCGCCACTGCACGTGTTCTTCGGCAACACGGCCGCGAGTACGCGGACCAGCGTGGCCGGTGTCGTGCGGACAGGCAAGTCGACCTGTCTCGGAGGTGCGCTGGATCGCTCCGTCTATTACGTGCCCGCATTGATCGACGCGCGCAACGGTGAGGTGCAGGTGCCGACCGACGGCGTGTTCTACATCCGCACGGGGTACAACATGGAGCCGGTGACGATTCAGCCGATGCCGGCTGGTCTCGTGATGATTGCCGGCAACCGGAACGCGCGCGGCATCCAGCCCCGCGCGGTGGAATGGCTCTGCCGGGACAAGTTCGTCACGAACTCCGGGATGATCCCCGAATGCGACGTGGGCGATCAGGTGCAGCTCTGGGTGCACTTCCCGCAATGCTGGGACGGCCGCAATCTCGATTCGCGTGATCACCGCAGCCACATGGCCTATGCCGTGGTGCGTCATGGCGACGATCGGAGTACCTGCCCACCGACCCATCCCGTCGCCCTTCCGCAAGTCAGCCAGGTGGTGCAATACAACGTCCGGCCGGGCGCGTCACTGGCAACCTGGCGACTGAGCACGGATGTGTATGGCGCCGGCCTGCGCGGTGGACTCTCGGCGCAGGCGCACTGGGTCAACGGCTGGAATCCG
Organism: Gemmatimonadaceae bacterium; assembly: GCA_031411975.1. GTDB lineage: Bacteria > Gemmatimonadota > Gemmatimonadetes > Gemmatimonadales > Gemmatimonadaceae > JACMLX01. Next base: position 8,653 of record JANOCB010000035.1, on the reverse strand, counting down.
CTCACGATGCGCACGATCGTCAGCGAATGTCTGAATCAGGGTGCCGACTGCAACACCTCGTCACTCGGCAACGGCACCGGGCTGCACTGAGACGACGCCAATAGTGTGGCGGCGTGCAGCAATCCGCGTCCGTCGGCGTATAGCGGATCAGCGTGGCGCAGCGTCGCCCGTCTCCGCCGGGAAGACGTCCGGCCCAAGCACGGCGCGGAGTCCGGCGTCGAAGCGCGGGGTGGCGAATCGCATCGCATTGGCCCGGCACGCCGCTGGCGTGATCCGCGAGGCGTGCTCGTTGAAATCATCCAGTGCGCGCACGACGGCGTTGGGTGTCTGCGCGTCGAAGAAGACAGCGGTCGGCGAGGGGTCGTCGAGACCACGCAGTGTCTCGGTCGCGGCACCCCGTCCGAATGCGATCACCGGCGCACCACACGCTTGTGCCTCGATCGGTGCGATGCCGAAATCCTCTTCCGCGGCGAACAGGAAGGCGCGTGCCGACTGCAGATGCGCCCGCAGGTCTGGCAGCGGGAGGCGCCCGGTGAAGTGGACGTTCGGTGGTGCCGCTGCAGCCATGGCGGCCCGTCCCGGGCCGTCACCGATCACGGTGAGCTGTTCGTTCGGACGCAGGCGGAACGCCGCGACGAGCAGGTCGATGCGTTTGTATTGCACGATGCGGCCAGCCGTGACGTAGTTGGTCGCGCGCGGCACCGTGCCCAGTGTGTACGCGTCGGTATCCACCGGCGGATGCACCACCACGCTGCTGCGGCCGTAGCAGCGCCTGATCCGCGCCGCGATGTACGCGGAGTTTGCGATGAACTCCGTCACGCTGGCGCTGGTGCGATGATCCCAGTCACGAAGCTGCGAAAGCACCCGACGGGCCGCCCAGGTCTTCGGACCGCTGAAGCCACTGCTTTGCAGATACGCGTTTTCGAGATCCCACGCATACCGCATCGGCGTATGACAGTAGCAGACGTGGCGAACACCCTTCGGCACCGTGATGCCCTTGGCCACCGAATGCGAACTGGACACGATCAGGTCGTACCCGGCGAAGCCCCAGGACTTGATCGCCATCGGCATCAGCGGCAGCAGCATGCGGTAGTGTTCCGCCAACTGCGGCGCGCGCTGCAGCCAGGTCGTCTGCGGTGTGCGGCCGAGCAGCCCACCGCGATGCTCCGCCGGAAGGATGTCGATCACCGAGAACAGGTCTGCCTGCGGCAGCAGTGTCAGGAGCCGTTCGAGGACACGTTCTGCCCCGGCCCATGTCGTCAGCCAGTCGTGAACGATTGCGATACGCATCAGCCGAGCCACCGATCGAGATGCGCGACGGTCTGTGCCGCGATGCGCTGCGGGTCCGAAGTGATGTCAACGAATGTCAATGACGGCAGATCGTCGGGGAACGCCACGATTCCCGAGGCCCTCGGATTGTTGAGGACCACGGTGGGCCGCTGATGACCGATGGCAAGATGCGCAACCATCGATTCGACGCCGATGGCAGCCCGGGCTCGCCCTGTCGCATCCACGAGTTCGCCGAAGCTCGTGGCTCCCATGGCGTCGTGCAGTTGCGTCGATGGGACGAGTTTGCGAAGCGACGCGAATCGCTCGCGATCCGCTGCACTGCCGACCAGCATGACCGGTGCGCGCTCAGCGATCGCGGGGAGCAGCGCTTCCCAGACCGCGAGTGACGCTTCCTTGGCCGTGGTACGGCTGCCTGGCTGCACGATGATGGGCGCCTTCGCATGCAGTGGCGCCGCGGGTGGCAACACAGGGCCCGAATACCGTGCGGGACGCAACCCGAGTGCATCCAGTGCGTGCAGCCAGTTCTGCCCCAGTGACGTCTCGGGGCGATAGGTGATCAACGAGTGATACTGCCAGCTCCGTCCCCGCAACCCGAAGCCCATGCGGAGCGTCGCGCCGCTGTCGATCGCCAGATCGATGGTGCTCGGCGAGGTGCAGCGGATATCGAGATAGACATCAGGAAGCAGTGCGCGCAGGCGTGCCGACGCTGCCGCTCGTGTCGACCGTTCCACGCGCAGACGCGTCACCCATGGGGTACCCGGCGCCTGCAGCCACGCCGCGTCGTACGTGACGAGGTCATGGACATATCCGTGTGCAACCAGCCACTGACCAACCTCGCGCGCCCATGACCCGTGCACCAGCACGATACGGGCATTGGGAAGCTGGTCGCGCAGGGCGCCGAGCAGGGCGGTGGACTGCACGAGATCGCCGAAATGGTCAGGTTTCGCGACGACGATGGTTGCCGTATCGAGTGGTGGCACCTCGCGTGCCTTCGCCGCTGGACTCGTTACGCGTCGCACCTGGTCCACGAGTGCAAGGCCAGTCACGAGAGGCGCAGGATACCAGGTCGGCAGCAGATACTGACGACCGAGAATCCGGACGAGTCGCGGCCGACTCATGCTGTTCGTGATCGAGCCATCACGTTGCGACGACGCCGGAATGCCCCTGGAGCTGACGTTCCCGGAGATGTGTGCCCACGACCATTCCGCAAAAGGCCCACAGAAACGTGACCGTGGGTGCCGGAAAGCTGAACAGGCCAAGTGCCATCGCGAGGACGCCGGTACGGAGTGCCAGTCGCCGTTCGCCACGTGTGCCGCGCCAGACCCTGGCACCGAACAGCAGCAGCAGCGATGTGCCGAGCAAACCCGTCTCCGCCGTCAATTCGATCCACGAGTTCGTGGCGATGGGTTTCACTTCGCGATTCGCGTCGAACACGTCAGTCAGCTGGTACGGCCGGTAGTGGAAGCCGTACTGCGCAATACCAACGCCGATGACCGGGTGGGCCGCCGTCATCCGTGCGCCAGCGACCGACAGGTCGAGCCGGTCGAGCCCCGACGCGAACTGTGCCCCGGTGAGTTTTGCGATGAAGATCGTGCCGAGGTACCCGGTCACGACGAGACCACCCAACAGCGCCGAGGCAGCCACGCAGATCGTCGCGACGATCCGAATCTTCGCACGCACGTCGCGTGACCGGCGGAAACGTGCCGTGCTCATCCAGCCAAGCATGAGCACCAGCCCCGCCACGTTGGCCGTCGAGAAGGTGATGAAGACCGTGGCGCCGAGGAACCATGCGGTGCGGATGTGGCCGAGCCAGATCGCGATCGCGATGGAGGTCAGGAGGTACAACGAGAAGAAGTTGCCCTCCTGCATCGTCGCACCGCGATACACGTCCCTGCCGCCAAGGGCGATGCGTGCAGCGGCTTCCATGCCGGGAAGGAGCGGCGACGGGAGGCCGAGCGCCGACGTCAGTGTGAGCGACCAGCCGTACAACGACGCGAGCACGGCCGCGATGCACCACACGCGCCCCGCTGCCTGGGGGGATTCGTAGGCTTCGGTGGCGACGATGATGAATGCGAAGATCGCCAGCCCCCAGTAGGCAAGTTTCAGCAGGCCGTCGCCGATCGGCCCCGCACGCGAATTGAATCCCGAGGTCGTGAACGAGTCCGGCTGGTCGACGAGCCGGAACACGAGCACCACGGTCGCGAGCACGAGGAAGGCGAGCAGTGGTTCGACGTATGGTCGCAGGCCTGGTGCGATGATGACCCGTTCCTCGGCGAGGAACACGAGGAACAACCCGCCGAGGACGACCTCGTAGATCTTGAGCGGGAAGCCGACCGGAAGGGTCAGGGCGAATGTGAGTGGGAGCGTGGCGATGATGACGCGCGCTGCGACACTTCGCACCGGCACGGTACGGGTGGTGACCGCTGTCATCATGCTGACGCTCACGGCAGTCTCAGCCGACCGCGCGGATCACGGTGCTGCCGGGTCGTGCATCGACGGCGGCGCGCTCCAGTGCCGTGCGCTGCCGCACCGCAATGATGACGGCTGCTCCGAGTCCGCACAGAAATCCGATGGCCGCTGCGGCCGCGCCCCAGGGCAGCGGCCGCTGTTCCGGTCGATCGGGTACCATCGCATGATCGACGATGGCGATCAGCGGCGTATCCTTGACCTCCGTCACGCGGCTTTCCTCGAAGGTCCGGGTGAGTCCAAGCAGGACCCCTTCCTTGACCTGTGCCAGTCGCTCGAGTTCTTCGTAGCGTGCCAGCAATCGCGGACTGTTGAAGAGCACCCGGTTGCTCTCGAGAAATGCCTGCTTCTCGGCCAGCAGCGAGTCGCGCTCCTGCCGCGCCACGAGCATGCGCATCTCCGCGAAGCGACGCTGCTCGGCGCTCCGCCGCTGTCGCCGTTCGAGATTGAACTCGTTGAGCAACACCAGCATCCGATCGGCCACCGCGGCAGCGAGTGTCGGATCGTCCAGCGTCACCGTCAGCGCGACGATACCACTGCGCCTCACGATCTCGACGTCGGTCTTCTTCTTCAGTGCGCGGGCCGCATTACCGAGACGTTGGGCCTGCGACTGCCCGGACGGGGCCATCAGGTCGAGCAGCGGGCGTTTGGTGGCCGGGCTCAGCGGATCGGGGTATTCACTCTTCAATGTCGAGACCAGCAGTTCCTGACTCGTCAGGACGTCGGCGTAGAACTCACCAGACGGACCATCCGACAGTTTGCTGAGCGCGCCTCCCTGCTCACCCAGCAGTGATCCGATCGAGCCGATTGCGCCAAGGATGCCGCTTCCGCCGCCGGAGATCGCTTGCTCCGGCACAAAACTCGTCGTGGCCGCCCATGTCTTCGGCCAGACGATGGCGAGGGTCGCACCAAGCGCGGCCCCGACCACCGGACCGAGCGTCCACCAGAGCCAGCGCGAGACGATCCCACGCCGCAACTCGGCGATCGAGAACTCCTCGACTGGCAACAGGGGCGAGGCGATGCTCGCCTGAGACTCAGGGGTCACGATGCGGTGGACGGGTGAGGAATCCGGGCCTCGGGTGGCCAGGGGGCAGGAACACCGCCGGCGAGCACGAGGCGCGCCACGGCGGCTGCGCGACTCGCGTCGCCCTGACGCAACCGGTTGAGGGCCGCGCCAAACAAGCTCAAATATACGGCGGGTAAGTGGCGCGGGAAAAAACGACGGCTGATTCGGAGCCGGGCGGAGATGCCCGACAGGTCCACCAGCTCACTGCGGGCCTTCGGGGTCGCAGCCCGGGCACCGATCGTCGCGCCCTCCCGGTGCCAGACCACGGCCCGCTCGATCAGGGCGGTCTGCCAGCGAGCGGTTGCTCGACACGACCAGTCGAGCTCCTCGCCATACAGGAACCCATCCTCGGAGAGCAGGCCGACGTCCCGCAGCGCCGCCGTGCGAATGATCCAGCTTGCTCCATAGACGTATCCCGGCTGGCGAACCACGTCACGCGAGACCGGCTGCGTGGCGCTGGTCCCATCGTACAACCGATGTGCGGTGGCGAGCCAGGGGTTCCAGCGACACCATCCGATCGATTGCAGGATGGTCGGTCGATCGTAGTAGCAGACGGTCGTCCCGAACTGTCCAGTCGTCGCTGGTGCAGCGTCCATCGCGTCACAGATCGCGTCGATGGCGCCCGGATGAACCACCGTGTCGTTGTTCAGAAGCCAGACGGCTTCGATCGCTGCGTCGGACAAGGCGAGTCGGATACCTGCGTTCATTCCGGTCGCGAATCCGCGATTGTGCGTCGCTTGCATGAGGGTCCATGGCGCGGCTCCGATGTCGTCCGGCGTGGCGCGATCCCAGGCGGCACCGGGGCATCCCGTCAGCGACGTCCAATGCGGGTCGTGTCCGTCGTGCTCCGACCTCGGCAGATCCACGAGACTTCCGTCGATCCATCGCTCCAGTCGTGCGACGCTGTCGTCCTCGGACGCGTTGTCGACGACGATGACTCGAGCCGTGCCATTCACGACGGCCGCGACCAGACCCTGCAGGCAGGCGACCGTGTCTCGCCAGTTGCCGTACTGCAGAATCGTCACAGCCACGCGCGCCGTCATGCGCGCCGGCTGGTGGCGCCGAGCACGAGGCGTTCCGCTCCGCTCCGCTGGCTCCAGAGGAGGAAAGGCAGCATGGCCACGACCAGTGCGGCTGCCACGACTGAGGGCCGCACGCTGCTTCCGTTCCGTGCACCAAGCCAGGCACACGCCGCGACGGCGAGCACGCCGATCAGGTTGATGGCGTACGCATTCCCCGGAAGTGGTGCCTCCGCGTCGGCGCGCCACATCATGACGGCCGCATCGCTGACGGCGCGCGCCGTCCATGTTGCCGCAGCACCGGCAATGCCCCATCGCTGCACGGCATACCACAGCAGCGCGAGGTACGGCGTGAGTTCCAGCAGATGAACCATCGCGGTCCAGCGCGCGCGTCCGCAGGCCTGCAGCAGCGCGAATGGTATCGATGCCATGCAGTTCGCCGCGACCCCGACACAGAGGAGGCGCAGCACCGTTGCACTCTGACCGGTGTACTCGCCACCGCCGGCAAGCCGCAACAATTCCGGCGCGAACAACGCGGCAAGCGCGCAGGGAGGCACGACGAGCAGGGCGACGAGGCGTGCGCTGGCACGATGCAGCGGCGACAACACCTCAGCGCCCTGTGCGGCGAGGCGCGAGACCGAGGGGAAGAGCACCATCGTCACGGCGCCGGGCACGATCCAGAGTTTGGTCACGGCCTCCCACGGTACCGCGTACAGTGCCACGGCACTGACCGATATGACGGAACCGATCAGAAAGCGATCGACGACGGTCATCAGCGGACTGACGACGTTGCTGACGGTCATCCACGCACCCGCGCGCAGCAATGGTCGCAAATGCACCGTGGCTGGAGCCGCAGCACGACTTTCCGGGAGGATGACTCTGGCGCGCTTCGCGTATTGCCACCACGCCCATAGGCGCAGCAGCGCCATCGACGCAGCAATGCCGGTGAGTGACGCGGTGAACGGGAGCAGCAGGAGCGGCAGCGCGAACGTGCCGACGTTCACCGGCAGGCGGATCAGGTTCACGGCGCGGAACTCATGCCGTGCTTCAAGCACGGCGCGCGGAATGCTGGCGCCGGTCACTGCCGGCACGGTGAGCGCAAAGATGATCGCGCTGATCACGGCATCAGCGCGCAACTCGGCACTGACGTGCAGCATGGTGTTCACGTACCATGGCGCGATCAGGGCACTGGCCACGCCGACGACGGCCCCGATGGCAGTCAGCGCCCAGTGCGCCGTGACGACGAGGGCACCGATGTCGGCGCTGGTTTGTGTCGCGCTCCCGTCGCTGGCCCCGGCGACGAGTCGCGTCAGCGCCCGGCCGAGGCCGAAGTCGAGCAGTGTCGCGTAGCCAAGCCACGCCCACGCCAACGCGAGCAGTCCGAGGCGCTCCGTGCCGAGCTGGCGAGTCAGCAGTGGCAGCGCCACCAGTGCCACCACCAGTGGGACGGCCGACGTCACCAGACTCAATGCACCACTGCGCAGCAGCGACGGCGTCGTGGGCGTCGTCGCCACTGGAGTGGTGTCGTCGTCCATCACGAGCGGCGGGTCAGCGCGTCTGGATGACGATGGTCGCGAGTGACGCGAGCAAGGCGGCAAAGGTGCCGATGATCGAGGCGATCTGCGTTCGCGCGGCGAGCGTGTCCTGCCGTTCGGTCCGGTCCCGCTTCGGCACGGTCACCACCGCCCCCGGTCGCGGTGTCGGCTGGCCATCCGGCAGCAGGAAGCGCCGCGACACGGCATCAACGCGTCCATTCGGTTGTGTGACGTACGTTCGCGCGAGGTCGGCGTCGAGCCGCCCGCCGCCTGCGGCACGGATGTAGTAGGTCATGTCCTTGCCGCGCACATACGGCAGCGCGGTGGGTGAGTTCACGGCACCATCCACACGTACGACGGCGTCATACCGCGGGATCGTGATCGAGTCGCCGTCGAAGAGGATGATGTTGTCCTGTTCACGCGCGTCCTTGAGCACCGACGGCAGGTCCACACCGATGCGTCCGATCCGATTCCGGTGCCGCGAAAAGTTGACGCCGTCAGCGTAGGCCTCGGCCGTCAGGCCCCCAGCCCGCTGAATCACGTCACTCAGCCGCTCGGTCTTCTTCACCAGCGTGTACGAGCCGGGAAAACGAACCTCGCCGCCCACGTACACCGTCCGTTGCAGATCCCAGTCCGGCTGCCGCAGAATCAGGAGATTGTCGTACGCCTGCAGCGTAACCTCGCCGGTGCCGCGTGCCGGGCTGGGTAGCCCCGGTGGGCCACTGTAGCGGCCATCCGGACTGCGCTCGAAGAGGAAACTCGAGTCGAGCGGAACGCGCATCGTACTCGCGGTGACGCCTTCCGCCCGCGTGGTCGGCATCCGCGCAATCTCGGCTTCCGTGAGCAGCGCACTCTCGAGCACGCCGCCGGCCTGCAACACGAGGTCGCGCATCGTCATGCCTTCGTAATACGGATAGCGCCCTGCGCGACGCACCGCGCCCGTCACCGCCACGAAGCGTACCGGTCGGAACTCGCTGCGACCGAATACTCGGATCTCATCCTCTTCCTGCAGCACCGGATCGTTGGCGACGGTACCCAGTGTGTCGGTCAGCGCCGCACGAACCTGCGAGCGCGTCGAATCGGAGTTCAGGCGGGTGATCAGGACCTGCCCGAGATACGTGTCGGGCTTGAGGCCCCCCGCCTTGCGAAGCGCCTCGCTGAGCTTCATGCCGGCGGTGAGGCCGACGGTACCGGGGGTGAAGACGTTGCCGCGGACGATCACGCGGTTGCGCACACGGTCAGCCACCTTCAACACACGCACCACGTCACCGTCCACC
>JANOCB010000034.1:0-1730 GCA_031411975.1 Gemmatimonadaceae bacterium | reverse complement strand
TGAACGCGGTTTCGAGCGTGTTCTTCGCGTGCGTGGTGCGATTGGCGTCACCGTAGGCGCGTTCGAACACCGGTGCGCCGCGCTTGGAGAGCGAGACGACCCCCGCGAACGCATCGGCCTGAGAGAGGCTGTCCAGCAACGTGCGCAGGCGAGACACCAGCTCGGCCTGCGGCAGCGGTGCTGCGGGGCGCGTGGCGGATGCCGGTGCGGGTTCCTGCTGCATCGTCATCGGCTGGAGCCCGAACGCGTCGGCCACGTTCATGGCGTTGAGCATCAGTTCTATGCGCACCTGCACGTTGGTCTTGCGTTCGCGCAGGATGGCCTCGATGGCGGCATCGTCGCTGCGCACGATGCCTTCGACGACGAACCCACCGGTGCGTCGCGCGAGCGCGAGCTGGCGATTCGTGCGCAGCAGCAGGTCACCCTCGGGATCGTAGCGCGTGAGCCAGGCGAGGATGGCGGTGGAGTCGGCGGCGTCTGTGGCAGCGAGGTAGGCGCGTACCGCGTCACCGGCGCGGCCCGGCGGCATCGTGACGGTGGTTGTCACGGCCGCCTGTGCGTGCAGCGGGCTGCCGGCCGGCACCGCGAGGGTGCCGAGCAGCAGGGCGACGGATGTGAGCGTGCGGGTGATCGTTCGCATGGAGAGTGATGCCGGTCAGGCGTGGATGGACGACCGCGCGAGAGCGCAGCGCGTCACGGCTTCGCCTGCTTGGTGGTGATCTCGATCACACCATTCGCAGCGCGCGGGTCGCTGTACTTGGCGGTGGCGGCGGGGCCCTTCATGACGTTGACGCTCACGATCTGGTCTGGGGCCAAGGTGTTCATGGCGTTCGATTCGCGTGCGACCCCGTCGATGATCATGAGGCCGTCGAAGGGCTTCCTCGCCATCTGTGGTTGCCCGCTGGACAGCTCCGTGGTGTTCGTGCCGCGCGGGGCGATGGTGCGCACACGAACCGTCCCGTCGAGTGCCGTCTCGGTGACGATGGCCGTGTCCACCACGAGCGTCAGGTTCTTGCGCAGCGGCGCATCACCCGGCTTGCGGGTGGTGATACGGATCTCGCCGGTGCCGTCGGCGACCTTGATCACGTTCACGGTGGCGATGCTATCCGGCGTGATCGCATTCGCTCTCGCGTTCGACATCATGACACCATCCACGTAGTACGTCATCTTGGTCGTGTCCATCAGCGCCACACGACCGACCGCGGCGGTGGCCGAAGCGGCAGACATGTTGTTCACCTCCTCGGACGTCGGCAACTTCGCCTCACACGCCGCCAGCAGCGCCAGTGATGCAAGCGCACCGGTGGACAGCACACGGACGAGCGGGTAGCGCAGCGGCTTGGGCGTCATGGCGATCAGTCTCCGTTCCAGATGGGAAGGCGTGCAGGAAAATGCAGGCAGTGCAGCACCGAATCCGGTGCGATGGTCGGTCAGGTCGATCAGCAGCGTGCCGTAGTCGCGCGCACTCGCGCCGCGCTGCAGCACCCGTCGGTCACAATCCAGCTCCACGGCGAGTCGGAGGCGCGACGCCATCCACCACACCGCGGGATGCCAGGGCAGCAGCACGATCGTGGCCTGCGCGATGGCCAGCAGCAGCGGATCGTGGAGGCGCACATGTTCGCGCTCGTGTGCCAGCACCAGTTCCTGCTCACGAGCGTCACGTGTCAGCAGCCACTGCGGCACCACGATCTCGGCCTTCGTCACGCCGATCACTGCCGGGCCGACGTCACTGG
>JANOCB010000033.1:0-51993 GCA_031411975.1 Gemmatimonadaceae bacterium | reverse complement strand
ATTGTCGTCAGACGAGTTGTTCCAATAGGCGCCCGTATTCGAATTGTTCGGGGTGCCAATGGCCTGCCACGTCTGAGCGCTGAGCGGCGAAACCGCCGCAACAGCTGCCAGAGCGGCAACGAAAGAGATACGACGCATGCGGGAAATCCTCGATGATGAACTGTGGTACTAACGCGGACGGCGAATCCAGTTGCAGGGGTTGTGCCGCGAGGAACTCCGTGGTGCACTCCAACAACAGATTCTTCAAGTCGTTCAACGACAATGCTTTAGGACTCAGACTCCGACCAGCAGCCGAGTCCGCTAGCTGTCGGCGTGTGGGGCGGACGATGAGAATCGTTGCATGCGCGCAACAGGGTTAGGTGTACCCGGCGATTCCTGCCTCGTCCAATGGGCATACACGCGCGTCGGCTCACAAGCGCCTCAATCGCTACCACAGTGTCACGTCCCCGGCGGCACCCGACACACTCACGCCCGGATCGGCGCCAGCCAGCGAGCCATCTCGGAACGCGCCATCCCCTTCCGCACCGCCAGATCCTCCACCTGATCCTCTCCGATCATCCCCGTCCCGAAGTAGCGGGCCTCCGGACGCCAGAAGTACCACCCCGACACGCTGGCCGTCGGCAGCATGGCACAGCTCTCGGTCAGCGTCACACAGGCCAGCGCCGGCACGTCCAGCAGTCGGAACAGGGTCCGCTTCTCGGTATGGTCCGGACAGGCCGGATACCCAGGCGCTGGCCGGATGCCCTGATACGTCTCCTGGATCAGCGCCGCGTTGTCCAGCGACTCGGTCGGCGCATATCCCCAGTGCTCCCGACGCACCGTCTCGTGCAACCGTTCGGCCAAGGCCTCGGCCAGCCGGTCGGCCAGCGCCTTCAGCAGGATCGCGTTGTAGTCGTCGTGCACCGACTCGTACGCCGCGACCCGGGCGTCGATGCCGTGGCCGGTCGTCACCGTGAACCCGCCCACCCAGTCGCGCACCCCACTCGCCAGCGGCGCCACGAAGTCGGCGAGCGCCATGTTGGGGCGCCCCTCCTGCTTCGCCATCTGCTGCCGGATAGTGTGAATGGTCGCCACACGCTCCGTGCCACGGTCCGCCTCGGTGTTCCAGACGGCGATGTCGTCACCCACCGCATTCGCCGGGAACAGGCCGATGACGGCCTTCGCGGTCAGCCACCGCTCACTCACGAGCATCGACAACATCGCCTGCGCGTCCGTCCAGAGACTGCGTGCCGACTCGCCCACGACCGGATCCTGCAGGATGTCGGGGTAGTGCCCGGCGAGTTCCCACGTCTGGAAGAACGGCGTCCAGTCGATCCGCGGCACGAGGTCTTCCAGCGGCCAGCTGTCGAACACCGTCACGCCGGGACGCTGCGGCACCGGCGGCACACTGGCCGTCCAGTCCACCTGCAGGCGGTTGGCACGCGCGTCGGCCAGCGGGACGAGCCGCGTCGCCTTGCCGGAGCTGGCACGATGCACACGGATGGCCTCGTACTCCGACTTCACCGACGCCACATACGCCTCGCGCCCGTCGTCGCTGAGCAGTGCACTGGCCACACCCACGGCGCGGCTGGCGTCCTGCACGTGCACCACGGGGCCCGCGTACTGCGTTTCGATCTTCACCGCGGTATGCGCACGACTGGTGGTCGCCCCGCCGATCAGCAGCGGGATCGTGAACCCCTCACGCTGCATCTCACCCGCCAGGAACGCCATCTCCTCGAGCGACGGCGTGATCAGGCCACTCAACCCGATGATGTCCACGTTCTCGGCACGCGCCGCCTCGAGGATCTTCGCCGCCGGCACCATCACGCCGAGATCGATCACGTCGTAGTTGTTGCACTGCAACACCACGCCCACGATGTTCTTGCCGATGTCGTGCACGTCGCCCTTGACGGTGGCGAGGAGGATCTTGCCCTTGTTCTTCTGCTCGGCGGCCGGCTGCAACAGTTTCTCCGCCTCGATGTACGGGATCAGGTGGGCCACGGCGCGCTTCATCACGCGCGCACTCTTCACCACCTGCGGCAGGAACATCTTGCCTTCGCCGAACAGGTCGCCGACGATGTTCATGCCATCCATCAACGGGCCTTCGATCACGTGGATCGGACGCTCCACGGTGCCGCGTGCCTCCTCGGTATCCTCGACGATGAAGTCGGCGATGCCATGCACCAGCGCATGCGAGAGCCGCTCACGCACGGGCAGGTCACGCCACGCCAGGGAGTTGTTCGCGACGGCGGCGGTCCCCTTCACGTCGGCCGCCACCTCGAGCAGCCGCTCGGTGGCATCGGCTCGGCGATTGAGCACGAGATCCTCGACACGTTCCAGCAGCGCCGGGGGGATGTCGGAGTAGAGCGTCAGTGCGCCCGCATTCACGATGCCCATGTCCATGCCGGCCTTCACGGCGTGGTACAGGAACACGGCGTGAATCGCCTCGCGCACCGGGTTGTTGCCGCGGAACGCAAAACTGACGTTGCTCACGCCACCGCTGACGCGGGCATGCGGCAGTGTGGCCTTGATCTCGCGCGTGGCCTCGATGAAGTCCACGGCGTAATTGGCGTGCTCCTCGATGCCGGTGCCGATCGCGAAGATGTTGGGATCGAAGATGATGTCCTCGGCGGGGAAGCCGATCTGCTCCGTGAGCAGCCGGTAGGCGCGGGTGCAGATGGAAACCTTCCGCTCCTTCGTGTCGGCCTGCCCCTGCTCGTCGAACGCCATCACGATCACCGATGCGCCGTAGCGGCGCACCAGCGTGGCCTGCCGGATGAACTCCGCCTCGCCTTCCTTGAGCGAGATGGAGTTCACGATCGCCTTGCCCTGCACCTGCTGCAGCCCGGCCTCGATCACGCTCCACTTCGAGCTGTCGATCATCAGCGGCACCTTGCTGATCGACGGCTCACCGGCCACCAGCCGCAGGTAGGTCGTCATGGCGGCGACGGCATCGAGCATGCCCTCGTCCATGTTGACGTCGATGACCTGCGCCCCGCTCTCCACCTGCTGCCGCGCCACTTCCAGCGCCGCTTCGTAGTCACCGGCGAGGATCAGCTTCGAGAACTTCGCCGAGCCGGTGACGTTGGTGCGCTCCCCGACGTTGACGAAGTTGGTGTTCTCGCTGATCACCACCGGCTCCAGGCCGCTCAACCGCAGTGCGGATGGCGTGGCCGGTACCGCGCGCGGGGTGACATCGTGCACCGCCGCAGCGATGGCCCGGATATGTGCCGGAGTGCTACCACAACAGCCACCCACGATGTTCACGTACCCGGTGCGCGCCCACTCACCGATGATGCGCGCCATGTCGTCGGGGGACTCGTCGTACCCGCCGAACGCATTGGGCAAACCGGCATTCGGGTGTGCCGAGACATGGACGTCGGCGACGCGCGAGAGCTCCTGCACGTAGGCGCGCAGCTCCTTCGGGCCAAGAGCACAGTTGAGACCAATGCTGAGCGGGCGGGCGTGCATCAGGCTGATCCAGAACGCCTCCGTGACCTGGCCGCTGAGCGTACGGCCGCTGGCGTCGGTGATGGTTCCGCTGATCATCACCGGCACGCGTGCATGCGTGGTACTGAACACCTGTTCGATCGCGAAAAGTGCGGCCTTGGCGTTCAGCGTGTCGAAGATCGTCTCCACGAGCAGGATGTCCGCGCCACCATCCAGCAGCCCGCGCGCCGCCTCGGCATACGCCACCACCAACTCGTCGAACGTCACGTTGCGTGCCGACGGATCGTTCACTTCGGGGGAGAGCGATGCGGTGCGGTTGGTCGGGCCAAGCACCCCCGCCACGTAGCGGGGACGCGAGGGATCACGGACCTCGAAGACGTCGGCCACCTGCCGTGCCAGCCGCGCCCCTTCGACGTTCAGCTCGTACGCCAGCGACTCCATGCCGTAGTCGGCCATGGCGATCGACGTGGAGTTGAAGGTGTTGGTCTCGAGGATGTCGGCGCCGGCGTGCAGGTAGGCGGCGTGGATGGCACCGATCAGCTCGGGCTTCGTGAGCGCGAGGAGGTCGTTGTTGCCACGCAGGTCGCGATGCCAGTCGGCGAAGCGGGTGCCACGGTAGGTGGCCTCATCGAGCCGTTCGCGCTGGATCATCGTGCCCATCGCGCCGTCGAGGAGCAGGATGCGGCGCTTCAGTGCCGTGTCGAGCATGGCGTTGCGCTGCTCCCGCGTGTGCACCGGCACCACCGAGCGCGCCTTGTCGAGCGAGAAGGGGGGCAGCGGCTCGACGGCCCACTCGGCGTCGTGATCGTGGCTGTGCGTGGGAGCGCCTGTCTTCATGCGGTGACCGGTGCGGCTGCGCGCGTGGCGCGGAGCCCGAGGATGTGACAGATGGCGTAGGCGAGATCGGCGCGGTTGAGGGTGTAGAAGTGGAAGTCCTCCACCCCCTCGTCGGCGAGCTTGGTGCACTGTTCCGCCGCAAGTGTGGCGGCCACGAGCTTGCGGGTGTCGGCATCCTCTTCGAGTCCGTCGAAGTGCCGGGCCATCGACTCGGGCACCGAGGTGCCGCACATGGCGGCGAACCGGCGGGTCTGCGCGAAGTTCGTGACCGGCATGATGCCCGGCACGATGGGCACGGTGATGCCGGCGGCGCGCGCCTTCTCGACGTAGCGGAGGTAGATCGCATTGTCGAAGAAGAACTGCGTGATGGCGCGCGTGGCACCGGCGTCGACCTTCCGCTTGAGGTTGTCGATCTCGGCCTGCATCGACCTGGCTGCAGGGTGCGTTTCCGGATAGGCGCTCACGCTCAGCTCGAAGTCGAACTGCTTGCGCAGCCCCTCGACGAGATCGGAGGCGTAGGCGAATCCCCCCGGATGCGGCTCGTAGTCCGTGCCCACGCCGGCGACCGGGTCGCCGCGCAGCGCGACGAGGTGTCGCACGCCGGTGTCCCAGTATTCGCGGGCGACGTCGAGAATCTCGTCACGGGTGGCGGACACGCAGGTGAGGTGTGCCGCTGGGCGGAGTGTGGTCTCGGTCAGCAGGCGGCGGACGGTGGCGTGGGTACGCTCGCGTGTGGAGCCGCCGGCGCCGTAGGTCACCGAGACGAAGTTCGGCGCCAGTGGTGCAAGCCGTTCGACGGCGCGCCAGAGCTGCGCTTCCATCTCGTCGCTCTTCGGTGGGAAGAACTCGAAGGAGACACCGAAGGGGCGGCTGTCCGGCCGGTTGAGGATCGAGGGGCTCATGCGGTGACCGACGGGTGTGGAAGTGAACAGTCCCAGATGACGACGGTGAGCGGTACCCCGTGGAGGCGTACGGCCTCGCGTGCGCCGAGGCCGGCTGCGGCGCACCAGTGGGCGATGTCATCGGTGGAGAAGCCGAGTCGGCGATGGGCGTGCTGATCACGCAGCGATTCCTCGCGATGCGGCGCAAAGTCGGCGAGCAGGAGTCGGCCGCCCGGGCGGAGCACACGGGCCACTTCGCGCATCACGGCGATGGGGTCGTCGGCGAAATGCAGCACCTGGTGGAGCACGACCAGATCCATGCTGCGCGCCGGGAGGGCGAGATGGTACATGTCGCCGTGGCGGAGCTGGACATGCCGGAACTCCGCCGGCGCCAGTGCGGCGCGTGCGAAGGCGAGCATCTCGTGCGACCGATCGATGCCGACGGCACGGGCCGCGCGTGGTGCGAGGAGGCTCAGGACGCGTCCAGTGCCGGTGCCGATGTCGAGGAGGTCGCCCACCGTGTGATCGCCGAGCAGGGTGAGGAGCGCCCGCTCCACCTCTACCTCGGGCACATGCAGTGAGCGGATGTCATTCCACTCGTGGGCATGTTCCTCGAAGTACTGGTCGGCTGCGATCTGTCGGGTCTGCTGCACGGCCGCGAGGCGCTCGAGGTCGGCGGTGATCACGGCGTCGCCGTCGCCCAGCAGTTCGACGAAGGTGCGTGCCATGTGACTGTCGGCGAGCCGGTAGAAGACCCAGCTGCCTTCGGGCACGCGGTCGAGGAGACCGGCGTCGCAGAGCAGTCGGAGGTGTCGAGAGACGCGGGGCTGGCTTTGGCCGAGGACCTGCGTGATTTCGGTTACGGTCAGCTCGGCGTGCGCGAGGATACCGAGCAGCCTCAGCCGAGTGGGTTCGGCGGCGGCCCGGAGGGCGTCGAGGAGGGTTCGGTAGCTGGCGCCGGACCCATCCAGTTCGGGTGACGCGTCTCGGAGCGGGATAGCGGCCATTGCTGAAGCATATAAAGCTATGCTTATATGTCAACCATGCGTCCGACCGCACACCGCACGAGCCGGACGCCCCCGACCTTATATATGTGGCAGTAACCGGTGACCCGGCCCTCGGGGCGCCCCGCCTGACTTTTTGCCTTGGCTCACATGTCCAGCACCAGCACCTCCGACACGCGCCCGCCACTCACGCTCCTCTCGGATGACGAGATGATGTTCCGTGATGCCGTCGCCGCCTTCGCTGCCGACGATGTCGCTCCGCGCGTGCGGGCGATGGAAGCGGCCGGGAAGATCGATGCCGACATCATCGCGAAGTACTTCGAGATGGGACTGATGGGCATCGAGCTCCCCGAGTCGGCGGGCGGCGCCGGTGGCACCGCGATGATGATCGCGCTGGCCGTGGAAGAGATCAGCAAGGTCGACCCCGCCGCGGCGATCATGGTCGACGTGCAGAACACGCTGGTGAACTACCCGATCCATGCGTATGGCAACGCCGACCAGCATGCGCGCTACCTCACGCGACTCACGACCGACACGATCGGCGCCTACGCCCTCTCCGAGCCGGAATCGGGGTCCGATGCCTTTGCCCTGCGCTGCAAGGCCGAACGCACCGCCGCGGGGTGGAAGCTCACCGGCCGCAAGCTGTGGATCACCAACGGCGCCGAAGCGGAGATCTTCGTGGTGTTCGCGAACACCGACTTCGAGAAGGGCTATCGCGGCATCACGGCGTTCATCGTCGAGAAATCCTTCGCCGGGTTCGCGATCGGCAAGAAGGAGGACAAGCTCGGCATCCGCGCGTCGAGCACCTGCGAGCTGATCCTGGACGGCGTTGAGGTGCCCGATGCCAACGTGCTGGGGCCCGTGGGTCAGGGCTACAAGATTGCGATCGACACGCTGAACGGTGGCCGGATCGGCATCGGCGCGCAGATGATCGGCGTGGCGGCCGGTGCACTCAGCGCCGCCTGCGACTACCTCAAGACGCGCACACAGTTCGGCAAGCCGCTGAGCGAGATGCAGGGCATCCAGTTCCAGGTGGCACAGGCGGCCACGGAACTCGAGGCGGCGCGGCTGATGGTCTACAATGCGGCGCGCCTGAAGGATGCGGGCCAGGACATCGTGCGCGAGGGAGCGATGGCGAAGCTCTTCTCGAGTCAGGTGGCGGAGCGCGTGACCAGCGTGTCGCTGGAGCTGTTCGGCGGCTACGGCTACGTGAAGGACTATCCGGTGGAGAAGTTCTATCGCGACGCAAAGATCGGCGCGATCTACGAGGGCACGTCCAACATGCAGCTGCAGACGATCGCGAAGTCCGTCCTCAGGTAGGAGGGTCGCATGGGCGTGCTGCGCCGCGTCGCGGGGCTGCTGGTGCTGATCGCACCGGCGCTCTGCGGGCAGGGGGTGCCATCGGCGGACCGGATCTGCGACATGTCGGTGCGCAGCGTGACGGTGCGGCTCATCGATCGCGCCGGCAAGCCGGTGCCCGACGCCGCGATCCTCGTGCGGCGGGTCCACCGGCGCACCCTGGTGCAGGGCGCACGATCCATGGGCGGCGGCAGATACACCGTGATCGAAGACGGTGCGATTGCCGACCTGCGTCCGGGCGGGGAACCGTTCGATGTGACCTTCCGACGCAGTGACCGCCTGCAGCGGGTACGCCTGATCATCGGCATGGACGCCGCCGGCTGTCACGTCGCACTCAAAGGGGGCCGGACCACCGTTCGGCTCTGACGGCACTCGATACAGATTGCGCCAGCATGCGTGCGACGACTTGTTTTCGTCTTGCGACTCATCTCGCATGAGTCGGTCGGTCCGCCGCCGCCGCCGCGCCTCGACCTGCACTTTCCCTCACACCGCTGCCCTGTGTCTGTCCCTGCCCTTCCACCACTGCCTCCCCGCTCGGCGACCGAGCTGGTCGACGGCGCGGTGCAGCTCGTCCGGCCCGAGTTCGGCTACTTCCTTCGGATCGCCACCATCGGCGCCATCCCTGCGCTGATCCAGGCGGTTGTGACCCTCGTGGTGTTTCCCGCAACCACGCTCGATCCGCAGGCGACGATCCGGCGCGAACTCACCATGCTGCCGCTGTCGCTGCTGACGTACGCGTTCGCCACGATGCAGTCGGGCGCCATCCTGACCGGTGCCCTCGCGCAGCTGCGCGGCGACCTGCTGCCGACGGTGTGGGAGGCATTCATGACCGCCTTCAAGCGCATTCTTTCGCTGCTGGGCGCCAACCTGCTGCTGGGTGTGGTGCTGATAGCCATTCTCGTTCCGGTGCTCGCGGCGGCAGGATTTCTGTTCGCGGCCAGTGGCGTGGCGCCGGCCGCACTGCTCAGCGGCACCGGCAGTACGGCGCTGGCGGCCGTGATCGCCCTCGTGGTGCTGGTGCTGTTCGTGATGATCGTGCTCGCCGTGTTCGCGCGCTCGGCGGTAATGACCGCGCTCGTGATCGCCGAAGGGCTGGGGCCGGTGCAGGCACTCAAGCGTGCGCACTTTCTCTCGCAGGGAAGCTTCTTCAGGCTGGCGGGGACGTATGGGCTGGTGACGGTGGTGATCCTGGTGGTGTATCTCGTGATCGGTGGCATCGCGCTGGCGTTTCGTGACCAGCAGGCGCTGGTGCAGGCGCTGGCGAGTGTGCTGCTGATTCCCGTCGTTCCGATCCTCGGCGGAATCATGCTGCTGACGTACGCGGATCTGCGTGTGCGTCGCGAAGGCGCTGATCTCGATGCCGAGCTGGATGCGTTGTCCGGCCTCCCCGCCACCGGCTGATGCTGGCCGTGCTGCTGCAGGGGACGCCGCCGGTTGCACCGGAGGCCGTGCGTGACACCATTGCGCGCATCGTGCTCGAACGGGGTTACTCCCGCGACGTCACGTCCACGTTGCTGGCGCGGGCGTGGGAGTGGCTGTCGCGGACCGTGCGCGACCTGTTCCTGCAGGCGGCGGGGAGTCGCGGCACGTACCAGATCACGCTGACGCTGATTGCGCTGGTGATCATCGCAATCATCGCGCGCAGCGTGATCGTTGCCCGGGCACGGCGACAGGCGGCCGCGCGCCGCGCCACCGAGGCCTCCGCCGACGATCTGCTGTCGCAGTCGCGCGGACTCGCCTCGCAGGGTGCCTACGTGGAAGCCGCCCACCTGCTGTATGCGGCGGTGGTGACACGCTTGATGGAGTCACGGAGGGTGCGTCGGCATCCGTCGAAGACGGTGGGCGACTATTTCCGTGAACTGCGCGGCGCCGGTGATGCGGCCGCGGCGCCGTATCGGGCCTTCGCGCAGATCTACGAGATCGTGGCCTATGGCGACGGACTCTGCGATGCCACACGATTCGCGCGACTGGAGCAACTGGCCGCGCCGATGCTGCAGCTGCGCACCGCGTCGTCTGACGCCGCGGCAGTCCTCGCCGCCTGATGGCGCGTCCACCCGTGGTCATCGACTCCACCACTGACGACACCAGCGCCGCACGGCGTGCGCGACGGGGCACGCTGCTCACGTTGGCCGCCCTGGTGGGGCTGATCGTGCTGATCGTGCTGCTGACGCCAGTGCGCGACAGCGACAGCGACTCGCGTCTGACGAGTGAACGGTATGGCGCGGGGAATGCGCGGCTCGCATACGACCTGGCGGGACGACTCGGCTGGCCGGTGCGTCGCAGTGCGCAACCGCTGCGCGGGACGCTCGACACGACGGCGATCTATGCCGTCTTCGATGGGCCGACGACGATGCCGACCGCGCATCGTGTGGCGATTCTCGACGCAGTCCGGCGCGGTGCCGGACTGCTGGTGGCACCACAGGCGAACGCACCGTTCGCGTTGCTGGATTCGCTCGGCCTGCATCGGGGCAAGGTTGGCCTCGTGACCCGCACGCCGCTGGGAACCTGCCCGACGGGGTCCACCGACCCGCTCGACGCGTTGCAGGTCCGCACGCGGATGGTCACGTTCACGACGCCGCAGACCCGCGCAAAGTCGGACCGGCCGAAGGTCCCGTGGCCTGCCGACGCACACACCCTGCTGGCGAGTGACGTGCAGGCCGTTCCCGGCGGGAGCCGCGACGACGACGACGAACCGAAGAAGCCCGTCGCGAGCGACTCGGCAACGGCCGCAGCGGGTGCGGAGCGCCTGACCGTGACGCCGATCGCCGGCGCAGCGACCACCGATCTCCGGCCCACCGTGGTGGCGTTCACGCTGGGCAAGGGTCGAGTGGTGGCGCTGGCGGATCCGGACGTGTTGCGCACCGATCAGCTGCGCAGCTGTGCCGGTGGCGGCGCGCTGAGCATGGTGCGTGGGCTGGAGTTCCTGAGCGCCGGCCGTCGACGCCCGGTGGTGTTCGCGGAGTTCTATCAGCAGGTGTCGCACGACGGCCCGGTGGTGGTGGTACGCGAGTGGCTGGTGCAGAGTGGGCTGGGACGCGCGGTGCTGACATGCATGATTGCGTCGTTGCTGTTGATCGTCGCGCGCGGGCGTCGCACACTGGCGCCGGTGTACCGTGAGCGTGAGGAGCGTCGCTCGCCGCTGGAGCATGTGGATGCGCTGGCCACCGCCTGGCAATCGGTGCGTGGCACACGAACGGCGGCGCGGATGCTGGCGCGCGGGATCCGTCGCCGACATGCGGCGGGACGGTGGCGTTCGCTGGACGACGCGGAGTTTTTGGCGGCGCTGGCCACGCGCCACCCGGCGATCGCCGATGATGCGGCACGTCTCTCCCGTGCCATCGAGTCGGCGCCGTCGCCGTCCGAACTTCCTGCGCTGCGACAGGCGGCAGCGCACATTGATGCGGAGTGCCTCACTCCGTGACCGACTTCCTTTCCGACACATGACATCGCCCGACCCGTCCGTTGCCTCTGCATACCTGCTCGACGCGCTGCGGACTGCGATCCGTCGCCGCATCGTGGGACAGGATCTCGCCATCGATGAGTTGCTGGCCGCACTGCTGGCACGAGGCCATGTGCTGCTGGAAGGGGTACCGGGCGTGGCGAAGACGCTGCTGGTGCGCATCATGGCCGGAGCCTCCGGTGTGCGATTCGGCCGCATCCAGTTCACGCCCGATCTGATGCCCTCCGACATCACCGGCACGTCGGTGCTGCGTGGAGGTGATGGCCGCTTCGAGTTCCGACCCGGGCCGCTGTTCGCGGACATCATCCTCGCCGACGAGATCAACCGCGCACCCGCCAAGACGCAGGCGGCGCTGCTCGAGGCGATGCAGGAGAAGCAGGTCACGGTGGACGGCACGCGCCACGACCTTGGCCAGCGCTTCACCGTGGTCGCCACGCAGAATCCGGTGGAGTTCGAGGGCACCTATCCGCTGCCCGAAGCACAGCTCGACCGTTTCCTGGTGAAGGTGCGTGTGGGCTACCCCGCCGCCGACGACGAACTGGCGATGTTGCAGGCCCACGCCCGCGGCGACGATCCGGAGCGCACGGTCGCCGGCGACGGCGCGGCCATCACCGCCGAGCAGCTCGACGCACTGCGTGATGCCACCGACCGTGTAACGATTGCGCCCGATGTGGTCGCATACATCAACGCCGTGGTGCGTGCCACGCGCGAGGATCCCGCATTGGCGCTGGGCGCGTCACCGCGCGCCGCCGTGGCACTGCTGCGACTCTCACGCGCGGCGGCGATGCTGGCGGGGCGCGACTTCGTCACGCCGGATGACGTGAAGGGCTTCGCGCCGGCCGCGCTGCGGCATCGCCTGATCCTGAGTCCCGAGCTGGACGTGGAGGGCCGCACCACCGACGACGTCCTGGCCGCCGTGCTGCTGCGCGTGCCGGCGCCGGTCTGAGCGCGTGATCCGACGGATTGCTGCAGTCGTCCTGCGTTACGTCCCGACGGCGAGGCTGGCGGCCTGTCTTGCCGCGGTGTCGCTGCTCTGGTTGCTGCCGCTGCCGGCACCATGGTCACTGCTGGCAGCGTTCGCCGGCATCGCCGCGGTGATCGGCGCCGCGACATGGGATCTGCTGCAACTGCCATCGCGCACATCGCTGACACTCACGCGGTCGGCACCGTCGCAACTCGGGTCCGGTGACGACGACACCATCACCTACACGCTGACGTCGTCGTGGCCGCAGCCGCTGCGCGTGGTCCTCGCCGATCGCGGGCTGCCGGCGCTGGGTGGCGGTGGCGTGACCACGCATGCATTGACGCTGCCGCCCTTCGGCACCGTCGGGACGACCACACCGATCCGTGGACTCCGGCGCGGTCCGGCCGAACTCACCGACATGGCGATCCGCGTGCATGGGCCGCTGGGGTTCGTGGACGTGGTGTATCCGCAGGAAGGAGCGGCACGGGTGGACGTGGTGCCGTCGCTGTCGCAGGTGCGCCGGTTCCGTCTCCTGGCGGTGCAGCGGCGCCTGCGCGATGCGGGGGTGCGGCCGATCCGTCGGCGCGGTGGCGGCATGACCTTCGACGCGCTGCGCGAGTACGTGCCCGGTGATGATCCGCGGCACATCGACTGGAAGGCGAGCGGCCGGCGCGGTGCGCCGCAGGTGCGACAGTACACCGTGGAGCAGGGCCAGACGGTGATCATCGCGCTGGATGCCGGTCGGCTGATGACGCAGATGTCGGGAGATCGCTCGCGCTTCGAGTACGCGATCAACTCCTGCCTCGTGCTTGCCGACGTGGCGCTGCAGGGCAAGGACAAGATCGGCCTGCTGGTGTTCGATGACCATATCCGTGGCTGGGTGCCACCATCGAGCGGCACGGCGGCGATGCGTGCCATCCGCAGCACACTGGCCTCATGTGATGCCCGGCTGGCCGAGCCGGATTACGCGCTGGCCTTCCGCACGCTGGCGCAGAAGCAGCGCTCACGGGCGCTGGTGATCTGCCTCAGCGATGTGATCGACGTGCGCGCGAGTCGGGCGGTGGTGACGCACACACGCCATGCCGCACTGCGCCACATCACCGTCTTTCTGGCGCTCCGCAACGACGCCCTGGTGGCCGCCGCGCAGCCTGCGGCCGGTGGCAGCGAGTCGGACGCATGGCAGGGCGCGGCGGCGGAATCGCTGCTGGATGCACGGTCCGAGGCACTGCTGCGAATGCGCCGTTCAGGAGTGCAGGTGCTCGACGTGCCGCCGCAGGCCATGACCGCGGCGATGGTGAATCGGTATCTGTCGATCAAGGCGCGCGGCGAGCTGTAACCGTGGCGGGGGCAGCAGCCTCGCCTGCGTCGTCGTCCCGGCCCAGTGAGAGATACCAGCCGATCCAGATCGCGGTGATGATCGCGGTCGCGTACTTGGCACTGTCCGGCAGCTTCGACGGCGAGATGTTGCCCTCGATCAGGCCTGCCATGATCAGGAACAGCACCACACAGGCCACCAGGTGCAGCGAGCGCACACCGTTGGCCGCGAGCGCTTCGCGACGAGTGCGATCCCCCGGCATGAGCATCGCCGTCGCGATCAGCAATCCGGCGGCGCCGGCCATGCAGATCGCCGTGAGTTCCAGCACGCCGTGCGCGGCCACGAACCCGAGGATCTGTTTCCCGATCCCCTTCGTGATGTAAAGGCCGACGCCGGCCCCCAGCGCCGCGATGCCGTTGAAGACCAGGGCAAACACGGTGAGCACACCGGCGGTGATGCCACCGGCGAAGGCCATCAGCGCCACCTTGATGTTGTTGGTCATGAGGAAGGCCGACAGCGCCGAACCCCGCTCGTCCTCGCCATTGGGGAGGTAGTCGGCGCCACTCTGGCCGCGCTGCTGTCCCTCTTCGGCGCGCGCGATCATGCCGGCAGGGAGCATGCGCGTGGCCAGTGAAGGGTTCTGCACGATGGCGACGATGGTGCCGACGGCAGGCACGTAGAGCAGCGCGCTGGCCACGAGCACGTGACGCCAGCTGCGCCGGATCTCCCGCGGCACATCGTACGCCATGAAGCGAATGACGCGGGTGATGCCCTGCGTGGGCCGGCGGTAGAGCAGGTTGTGTCCCGCCGAGACGAGGCGCGAGAGCATGAACACCGCATCACCGCCACGCCCGCGATCGGCAGTGCGAAGGCGCGCCAGGTCGGTGGCCACTTCGCGATACGACTCGACGAATGCAGTCACTTCATCCTCGCGCAGCGACCCCAGCCCGCGACGGCGGACGCTGGTGAGCTCCGTCGCGAAGGCGTCCCAGCGGGGACGTCCCTCGGCCACCACGGCCCACTCCTCGCGGCGTGCGCCGCCAGCGCTGCTCGAGGGGCGATGGTTGCGCCGTGCGATGATTTCACGCTGGTGCAGGGCCCGCAGTGCGGCCACCGGCTCGGCGCGCACGTCGGCATCGAGACGCTCCACGAGCGCCGTCGCGAGCCGCAGGCGCGAGGCGGCGTCGAGACTGGCTTCGCGAGCCACGAAGCGGTCGAGCAGGGCGAAGCGGCCGTCGTCGAGGGTCGCCAGCGCCGCATCATGCGGCTCGGTGTCGGAGACGATCGGCGCCGGGCGCTGATGGCGGAGCAACCGCTCGCGCACGACGATGGTGCCAGCCACCAGATCACCAAGCCGCTGATTGCGCCTGTTGGCGATGATGGCGACCATGCCGACGAAGTAGCCGAATGGCAGGAAGTCGACGAAGCGGATGACGTTCCGTGCAGCGCTGGTGCCGATGTCGACGCCCCCACCTCCGTTGCGCACCACGCGCAGGCCCAGCAGTCGCTTGCCGGGAGTCTGCCCGTCCCAGATCGCCTCGAAGACCACGAAGTAGCCCCAGATGATCAGGAACTGGCCGAGGATGATGACGGCGGTCAGCCAGCCTCCGTCGAAGTCGCGCAGGCTGGGGACCAGCTTCGGCAGTGATACGGTGCCGTAGAGCAACGTGCCCATCAACACGAACATGATCAGCAGGTCGATCAGTGCGGCGGCGCCGCGGGTGCCGATGCCCGCGAGGGTGTACGACACGACGACCTGTTCGGGCGTCTCGACGTCGAGCGTGGCATCCAGCTGTGCACGAGGGCGCGTGGCGGCGGTCATGCGGGGATTCTAGTGGTGTGGCGGTGTGGTGCGGGAACGGTCGCCGGTGGATGCGACGCGGGGCGCCGACGGAATCCGTCGGCGCCCCGCATGACCAGCCGTGTTGCAGGACGGCGATTACTTCTTCTTCGCGGCCTTCTTGGTGGCCTTCTTCACGACCTTCTTGGCGGCCTTCTTGGCGGCCTTCTTCGGGGCGGCGGCCTTGCCGTTGATGAAGGCCTTGAGGCTTGCGCCGGCCTTGAACTTCGGGGCCTTCGAGGCGGCGATCTTCACCTTCTCGCCGGTCTGCGGATTGCGGCCGACGCGTGCGTTGCGCTTGCCGACGCTGAAGGTGCCGAAGCCGGTGATGCCGACCTTCTCACCCTTCTTCAGCGCCTTGGCGATGATGCCTTCGCTGGCATCGAACAGCTCCTTCATGACGGCGCTGGCGTGCTTCTTCGACAGCCCGACGTTGTCGACCAGCGCGTTCACGATGGTGATTCTGCTCATCGTTGCATTCTCCAATTGACAGTGTAGACACGTGAATCCGCGCCAGTGGCGCGCAGATAAGCTGGCAACGATACGCAGCTTCTGCAAGCGGGGTATGGGTTTTTCGCCCTGTTTCCCGCGGGGGTGCCAGGCGCCGGCGACGCAGGATGGCCAAAAACCCTTACGGGGACAGGGCTGGAGCCGAAACACGATCCGACCGACGCCACTCGCGACGGTGGCACGATGGCCCCCCGGGCGGGGTATCTTGGCGGTGTGCACGGCCACACCGCTGGCGCATCTCCCTGCCGCGTCTGCGCGCACGACGCGTACTGAACCCCTTCTCCGCAAAGGACTTCCATGCCATCACTGCGTCGGCCTCGTCATGCGGCATCCTTGCTGCTGGGTGCCCTGCTCGCATCGCCGCTGGGCGCTCAGGCCGCTTCGGCTCCCCCCGCACCGCCGATGATCGAGGTGACGGGCACCGGCGAAACGAAGGTCACTCCCGACCGCGCGCTGGTGTATGTGGGCGTGCAGACGAAGGGGCGGACGGCGGCGCTGGCCGGCGCCGAGAACGCGAGGCTGGCGAATGCCGTGCTGGCCGCCGTGCGCGCGGCCGGCATTGCGCGGGAGCAGGTCGGAACGATGAACTACTCGGTATCGCCGAGTTACCGCTATTACCCCGATGGCCGGAAGCCCGAGCTGACAGGCTACGACGCCAGCAACACGGTGCGGGTGGAAGTGCGTTCGGTGGAGCTGGTGGGTCGGGTGATCGACGCGGCGCTGGGTGCCGGCGCCAACAACATCAGTGGCATTTCGTTCTACGCATCGCAGATGGACTCGGTGCGGCGTGAGGCGATGGCGGCTGCGACGACCGATGCGCGCCTGAGCGCCGAGGTGATGGCGCGGGCGGCCGGCGGCACGCTCGGGTCGCTGATGTCGCTGTCCTCGCAGATGAACGACGGACCACGCCCGTACGTGATGCAGGCCATGGCGATGCGCGGCAAGGCAGCCGACGAATCGACGCCGGTCGTGGCTCCCACCGAGCAGACGGTGAACGCCTCGGTGATCGGGCGCTGGCAGTTCCTGCCCGGCGGTGGCCGCTGAGGCACGTCACTCTGCGCCGAACGCGACCGCAGAAAAGTTCCTGTGTACCGGTCCTGCATCCAGGGAACCACATCCGGCGAATATGACTTCAGGCAGCAGAACCGACGGGCGGATCTCACCGCGCCGGTTTGCCTATACTGAATTCGGGATTTCATCAGATGAAGCGTTTTCTGACCGCAGTTGCATTGCTCGGCGCCGTGGCTTTCACGCCGCGCGTCGCCGTCGCCCAGCAGAAGGACATCGTCGAGACGGCCGTCGCCGCCGGCACGTTCACCACGCTGGCCAAGGCGCTGACCGCCGCCGGCCTGATCGAGACGCTCAAGGGCCCGGGCCCGT
The DNA here is from genome assembly GCA_031411975.1 of Gemmatimonadaceae bacterium. GTDB lineage: Bacteria > Gemmatimonadota > Gemmatimonadetes > Gemmatimonadales > Gemmatimonadaceae > JACMLX01. The sequence continues at coordinate 35,014 of JANOCB010000033.1, read as the reverse complement.
TCACCGTGTTCGCCCCGACCGACGCCGCGTTCGCCAAGCTGCCGCCGGCCGTGCTGAACGGCCTGCTCGCCGACAAGGCGAAGCTGGCTGCCGTGCTGACGTACCACGTCGTGTCGGGCAAGGTGCTGGCCGCGCAGGTCGTCGGCATGAGCGAGGCCACCAGCGTGCAGGGCGGCAAGATCGGCATCATGGTGATGGGCGGAAAGGTCATGCTGAACCACGCATCGACCGTGACGGCCACGGACATCCAGGCCAGCAATGGCGTGATTCACGTGATTGACACCGTCATCCTGCCGCCGACGAAGTAATCGGCACAGGCATGCAGCGGGGACACCGTATTCGGTGCCCCCGGCTCTATTCGGATCGGGGACACGGCATTCCGTGTCCCCGATCGTTTTGTGAGCGGTCGTTGCTGACCGCGGGCGCGTTCGTTCCCGACGGGGACACGGAATACCGTGTCCCCGTCTCGTTCTGTCGTGTCCCCGTCGCATCTCATCGTACGCCATGGCGTCGGGGGTTCGCGCAACGTCTTCCGGCAGCGTAGCGTACGCCAGAAGCAGCCGGACGCAGGTCCGGTTCGCGCATCACGCCTCCTGCCCTTTCTGCCGTGTCCCAGTTCCGCCTTGCCACCGCCGCGCTGTGCGTGGCCGCCGCCGCACCACTGCAGGCCCAGCCGGCCGCACGCACTGCGCCGCGCGCCGACATGATCGTCACCAACGCCCGCATCTACACGGCCGATGATGCGCAGCCGCTGGCGGAGGCGATGGCGATCAGCGGAGGCAGGCTGCAGTTCGTGGGGAGCGCGGTGGAGGCGATGGCGTTGCGCGGTCCGACCACGAGGATGCTCGATGCCGGTGGTCGCACGGTCGTCCCCGGCATGACCGACGCGCACGCCCATCTCTACCAACTCGGCGCCGGCCTTCGGCAGGTGGACCTCACGGGCACACGCTCCTATGACGAGATCGTGGCGCGCGTGGTGGCCAAGGCAGCGACATTGCCGGCCGGCACACCCGTCATCGGACGCGGCTGGGACCAGAACGACTGGAGCGACACCCGACTGCCCAACAATGCCGGGCTGAGCGCGGCCACGCCCAACCATCCGGTGGTGCTCACGCGCGTGGACGGTCACGCGATTCTCGCCAACGCGGTGGCCATCACCAAGGCCGGCATCACCGCAGACACGAAAGACCCCGAGGGGGGGCGCATCCTGCGTGATGCACGTGGCGCGGTGACGGGGGTGTTCGTGGACAATGCCCAGCGCCTGCTCATGCCGGCCACGACCGGTGGCGCGGCAGCCAACCCGCGCGACCTGCTGAAGAGCGCCGTGCAGGAAGCCAATCGCTGGGGCCTCACCGGTGTGCACGACATGGGCGTGTCGCCGGCGGTGGTGGGGACCTACGAAGCGGCGGCGCAGGCCGGCGAGCTCACCCTGCGCGCCTACGTGCTGCTCTCGGGCGACAGCAGCAGTGTGGCGTGGGCCTTTGCCAAGGGCCCGCGCAGTGCGCTCTTCGACGGGCGACTCTGGGTGCGCAGCATCAAGCTGTACGGCGACGGCGCGCTCGGGTCACGCGGGGCGGCGCTGCTGGACCCCTATGCCGACGATGCGCAGAACAACGGCCTGCTGGTGATGCAGCCCGAGTACATCCGCGGCGTGAGCGAGGCGGCGCTGCGCAACGGCTGGCAGCTGGCCACACACGCGATCGGTGATCGAGCCAACCGCATCGCGCTCGACGCCTACACGGCGGCGCTGAAGACCGTGCCCACCGCCGACCATCGCTTCCGTATCGAGCACGCGCAGATCATCCACCACGACGACATCGGCCGGTTTGCCACGCTGGGGGTGATCCCGAGCATGCAGGCCAGCCACCAGACCAGCGACATGTACTGGGCCGGCAACCGGCTTGGCACCGAACGGCTTCGCGGGGCCTACGCGTGGCGGTCGCTGATCGCGGCGGGGTCGATCATTCCGAACGGCAGTGACTTTCCGGTGGAGAACGTGAATCCGCTGATCAGCTTCCACGCCGCCGTGGCGCGGCAGGATGCCGACAACTTCCCGGCGGGCGGCTGGTATCCGGAGCAGCGGATGACCCGCGAGGAGGCGCTCCGCTCGATGACGATCTGGCCGGCGAAGGCCGCCTTCCAGGAGGGGGTGCTCGGTTCGCTGACGGCTGGCAAATACGCCGACTTCGTGCTGCTGGATCAGGACATCATGCGGGTGGCGCCGGAACTGATCCTCCAGACCCGGGTGCTGCAGACGTGGGTCGGCGGGGCGAAGGTCTACGAGATGCCGGTGCGCTGACGCCGTCCTGCCGCACGCGCCGCAGTATGGTCGCACATTGCGGCCTCATCAAATTAGACTTCCGGCATGCTCAACGATTCCTCCATCGCGTTTCTGAAGCAGTTGCTCGACACGCCCGGCCCCTCGGGTTTCGAGTCCGCGCCGGCGAAGGTGTGGCGCACCGAGGCCTCCACCTTTGCCTCGGTCCGGTCCGATGTGATCGGCAATTCCATCGCGGAAGTCGCCGGCAACGGTGACGGCCCGACGATCCTGCTGGCCGGACACATCGACGAGATCGGGGTGATCGTCACCTGGATCGACGACAACGGGTTCGCCTACATCGAAGGCATCGGCGGGTGGGACACGCAGGTGCTCGTGGGCCAGCGCATCCGCTTCATCGGTCGGCATGGCGAGGTGTACGGCGTGGTCGGCAAGAAGCCGATTCACCTGATGAAGCCCGACGAGCGCGACAAGGTCACGAAGTTCGCCGACATGTGGGTCGACATCGGGGCCATGGACCGCGCCGAAGCGAGCGAGCGGCTGTCGGTGGGTGACTGCGGCGTGCTGGACGCCAAGGTGACCGACATGCCGAACAACCGGATCGTCTCGCGCAGCATCGACGACCGCATTGGCGCGTTCATCGTCCTCGAGGCACTGCGTCGATATGCGGAGAAGCCGGGGGTGGCGCGTGTGGTGGCCGTGGCGACCTGTCAGGAGGAGATCGGCTATTCGGGTGGCGGTGCCCGCGTGGCGGCGCAGGCCATCGGTCCGCAGATGGCGATCGCCGTGGACGTGACGTTCGCGACCGATCACCCCGGCATCGAGAAAAAGGAAGTGGGTGAGCACAAGCTCGGCGGTGGCCCGGTGCTGACGCGCGGCAGCGTGACGAGCCCGGTGGTGTTCCGCCTGCTGCGTGACACGGCCGAATCGCTGGAGATGCCGTATTCACTGCACGCGGCCGGTCGTGCCACGAGCACCGATGCCGATGCGATGCAGCTGGCGCGCGATGGGGTGGCGACGGGGCTGGTGTCGATCCCGAACCGCTACATGCATTCGCCGAACGAGATGGTGAGCCTCGACGACCTCGATCGTGCGGCGACCCTGCTGGCGGAAGTCTGCCGACGCGTGGACAACGGCACCGACTTCACCGACCGGTGACCGGCCGGCCCGACGCGCCACATGGCGCGTCGGGCTGCGGGTCCTGCACCGATGTCGCTGCACTGCTGGTCATCACCCCGCTACGCCATCACGCTCCCCGATGGCCATCGCTTTCCGATGGCCAAGTACGCACTCCTGCGTGAAGGCGCACTGGCACAGGCACTGGTTGCACCCGAGCGTCTGCACGAACCGGCGCGGGTGTCGCACGACGACCTCTGGCGCGTGCACAGCCGCGAATACGTGGCCGGCGTGCAGCATGGCACGCTCGACCCTGCCCATCAGCGACGCATCGGCCTGCCGTGGAGCGCGGCGTTCGTGGAACGGGCGTTCCGCGTGGCGCGCGGCACGGTGGAGGCGAGCGAACACGCCGTGACACACGGCATCGCGATGAATCTGGCCGGCGGCACCCATCACGCATTCCCCGATCGCGGCGAAGGATTCTGCGTCTTCAACGACGTGGCAGTCGCCATCCGCCGGCTGCAGGCATCAGGCCAGATCCGTCGCGCCTGCGTCGTGGACCTGGATGTACACCAGGGCAACGGCACCAACGCGGTGTTCGCGGGCGACGACAGCGTGTACACGTTCAACATGCATGGCGCGAAGAACTTCCCGTTCCACAAGGTGCCATCCTCGCGCGACGAGGAGCTGGACGACGGCACCGGTGACGACGAGTATCTCTCGCGTCTGCGCACCGCCCTGCCCGACGTGTTGCGCGAGGCGCGCGCCGATCTGGTGGTCTATCTCGCCGGGGCCGACCCGCACGAAAACGACCGGCTCGGCCGACTGAAGCTCACCTTCGACGGCCTGGCACAACGCGACGACCTCGTCTTGCGCACCTGTCGCGAGATCGGACTCCCGGTCTGCGTGACGATCGCCGGTGGCTACGGGCGTGACATTACCGACACGGTGCGTGTACATCTGCAGACCGTGTCCATTGCCTCGAGGTTTGCTTCAGGGACTGCGTGACGCAGAAGCGCTGAGGGTCGCAGAGAACGCTGAAGCAGGCGAGGGAACTGCAAGCAACGTCGTCCACGCTTCTTCACCGCCAGTCTGCCGTGCTGCGTCATGCAGGATCTCCCTGCGGAATCGACGTGTCGGCCATTTTACTGCGTTTTCTGCGACCCTCTGCGTTTCTGCGTCAGGCAGTCTACAGCGCCGCAGATGGGTAGATTCCGGGATGCCGATGACGATCCCCGAGCCGCGCGAGAGCGGGTACACGACCACCACCAGCGTGCCGCTGTACTGGTGCCGATACGGACGTGAGGGCGCGACGCCGATGGTGGTGCTGCATGGTGGGCCGGGCGCGCATCACGACTACCTGCTGCCGCAGCTGCTCTCGCTGGCCACGCTGGGCGCGGGATTCGACCTCGTCTTCTACGACCAGCGCGGCGGCGGGAAGTCGAAGACGGATGATCCCGCACCGGTGACGGTGGATGTGCACGTGGCCGACTTCGCCACCGTGAGCACCGAGCTCGGCGTGCATGGCGCAGCACTCACCGGCTATTCGTGGGGTGCGCTGCTGGCGATGCACGTGGCGATCGCGGCTCGTGCGGGGAACGCTGCGCTCACCGTGCCGCCGTGGATGATGCTGATCTCACCGGCGCCGTACCTGCCGGCCGATCGGGCCGCCTTCGACGCGGAGCTCACGCGCCGGCAGCTGTCGCCCGAGGTGGCAGGGTTGCGCGCCGAACTGCAGGCCTCCGGGCTGCGCGAGCACGATCCCGACGCCTACCGCCAGCGGGCCTTCGAACTGAGTGTGGCCGGCTACTTCGCACACCCGGAACGCTCGGCCAACCTGACGCCATTCCGCGTCACGGGACGCGTGCAGCAGTCCACCTGGGCCAGCGTGAACGGTGAGGCCGTACTCGCGGCGCTGCCGACGGTGCAGGTGCCGACGCTGGTGGTGCACGGCGACCGCGACCCGATCCCGCTCGCGTCGGCCCGCACCACGGCGACCGCGCTCGGCGCGCCACTCGTCGAGCTCGCTGATTGCGGCCACGTGCCGTACGTGGAACAACCCGACGCACTACACCGCGCGCTCGCGGATTTCGTGGCCACTCGCCCCGTTTGATCCCGGGTGCCGGCCTCCCGCCAGCGAGTAGCTTTCCCCACATGGACGCCCGCGCCGCTGCCCACGTACTCTCCGAGATCGCCACCCTGCGCACCCTGCGCGGGGAGGACGAAGCAGTCACGGCGGAGTTTGAAGGCGCCTCGAAGCAGCTTGGTGTGCAGCTCACGCGGTCGCTGTCCGATGCCATGCGAGACGGCAGCTTCCCACTGGCGGTGTGCGACGTCCTGAACGAACTGCTCACGGACGGCGACTCGAGCCTGCTGGACGATCTCCGCGAGGAAACGCCCGAAGGGTTGCAGGAAATGCTGCGCGTCCCGGGTCTCGGCCCGAGCACGATTCACCGTGTGCATGCGGGCCTCGGCATCGAGACGCTGCAGGCACTCGAGGACGCCGTGCGCGATGGTCGCCTCGCGGCGCTGCCGCGGTTCGGTCCGCGGCTGGTGGAGCGGGTGCGCAACGGCATCATGCAGCTTCGCGCCACCGGGGCCGCCGTGCTGCTGCCGCACGCCGACGCCGAAGCGCTGCGACTGCTGCAGGCGATCAGCGGGCATGCCGGTGTGTCGCGTGTGGCGCTGAGCGGCACGCTGCGCCGACGGATGGAAACGGTGACCGAAATCGCGCTGGTGGTGGAGTGCACCACGCAGCCGATCGCCGTCGCGGCTGCGCTCACACACCTGCGCGGCGTCCAGCGTGTGGTGGGGGGGGGTACGCGCGTGATCTCGCTCCACTTCGCCGACTCCACCACCGCGACGCTGCACTGTGTGCACCCGACGCAGTTCGCCGTCACGCTGCTGCGGACCACCGGCAACGCAGAGCATGTGCGCGAGGTGTTGCAGCGCCTGTCGGCACGGCGGTACCGCGTGGCGGACGACGAGGTGCGCGACGGCGACAACGTGGTCGTGCCGCTGCCCGACGAGCGGGCGCTGTATGCACTGGCGGGCCTGCCCTTCATCGAGCCGGAGTTGCGCGAAGCGATGGGTGAGGTTGTAGCCGGCGCCGAAGACGCGCTGCCATCGCTGATCGAACAGGGCGACCTGCGCGGCGTGCTTCACTGCCACTCGCTCTACTCCGACGGCGGCTTCGGCATCAGCGACCTGGCCAATGCGGCCATGGCGCGCGGCTGGAGTTATCTCGGCATCAGCGATCACTCCCGCTCGGCGCTGAATGCCCACGGCATGACGGCCGACGCGGTGCGGCAGCAGCACGATGAGATCGATGCGGTGGACGCCACGCTGATGGGCCGCTTTCGCGTGCTGAAGGGGGTGGAGGCGGATATCCTACCGTGCGGCACGGTGGATTTCGGCGCGCCGCTGCTCGACCGTTTCGACTACGTGATCGCGTCGGTGCACACCCGCTTCGGCATGAACGCCACGCAGATGACCGATCGGGTGCTCAAGGCCATGGAGGATCCCCATGTCACGATCCTCGGCCACCCCACCGGGCGCCTGCTGCTGACGCGCGAGCCGTATGCCATCGACCTGGCGACGATCCTGGCGCGGGCCGCGCAACTCGGCGTGGCGGTGGAGCTGAACGCCGACCCGCACCGGCTGGACATGGACTGGCGCTGGTGCCGCGCGGCGCGCGAGGCGGGGGTGCAGGTGGAGCTCGGTCCCGATGCCCATTCCATCGCCGGGCTCGATCACGTGTCGCTCGGCATCTCGATGGCGCGGAAGGGATGGCTGGGTGCCGCCAACGTGCTGAACACCCGCAGCGCCGACGACGTGCTGGCGTTTGCGCGCCGACGCCGTGACGCAGCGCTGACCACCGCCTGATCGATGGCGGTACGCAAGACGTCGGCGAAACCAGCGAAAACGCCGAAGCCGAAGCCGAGTACGCGCATGGTGCTGCGAACGCGATTCCCGCAGCTCAGGGGCCCCGCACTTCGCGCGCATGCGACGGCGGTGTACGCGGAGCTGGAGCGGCTCTATCCCACGGCGCACTGCGAGCTCGATTACCGGAATCCGTACGAGCTGACGGTGGCCACGATCCTCAGCGCCCAGTGCACCGACAAGCGGGTGAACATGGTGACGCCAGCGGTCTTTGCGGCCTACCCCGATGCCACCGCGCTCGCCGACGCCCCGCTGGAGCATGTGGAGGAACTGGTGAAGACCACGGGGTTCTTCCGCTCGAAGGCGAAGAACCTGATCGGCATGGCCCAGGCGGTGGTGGCGAAACATGGCGGCGAGATCCCCGCCACGATGGACGACCTGGTGGTACTGCCCGGGGTGGGCCGGAAGACGGCCAACGTGTTGCTGGGCAACGCCTTCGGGATCAACGTGGGCGTGGTGGTGGACACCCATGTGGGGCGCCTGTCGAACCGGCTCGGCCTGACCAGGGCCACCGATCCGGTGAAGATCGAGACGGCGCTGATGCCGCTTGTACCGAGCGAACGGTGGACGATGTTGTCGCACCTGCTGATCTGGCATGGTCGGCAGGTGTGTGACGCCCGGTCACCGCGCTGCGGGATCTGCACGCTCCGCCCCCGCTGCCCGTCGGCCCCGATCGACCAGTAGGACCGGCGACCGGGCTCGGGCGGAGGTCCCATCGTCCCGACATTCGGGTAGATTGAAGGTTGTGCGCCCCGGTTCCGCATTCCGGCGGCTGCCTCACCACCGTACTCATGGAGCATCCGTGGCCAAGCTCGTCACGTTCGAAACCAACAAGGGCACCATCACCGCCGAGCTGTTCGAGGCCGAGGCGCCGCTGGCTGCCGCAAACTTCGAGAAGCTCGCGAACGAGAAGTTCTACGACGGCGTGAAGTTCCACCGCGTGATCCCCGACTTCGTGGTACAGGGTGGCGATCCGAAGTCGCGCGACCTCCCGAACGGCCATCCGCAGGTCGGCACGGGCGGCCCAGGCTACACGATTCCGTGCGAGACGGCTGGCAACCCGCACACGCACAAGCCGGGAGCCCTGTCGATGGCGCATGCCGGCAAGAATACCGGCGGCAGTCAGTTCTTCATCGTGCTCAACGAACGCAACACGCAACACCTGAACGGCGTCCACACGGTCTTCGGTCAGGTCACGGAAGGCATGGACGTGGTGAACTCGATCGTCGGCAACGACGTCATGAACACGGTGCGCGTCGCATAAGCTGAACAGTGAATGCCGGGGCGACACGTGGTCGCTCCGGCTGTCCTTCCATCTGGAGCAAGTCATGAGCGCTTCCCATACGCCGGCCCCGAGTGATCGCAGCGCCGCCTATACGGGCCTGATTGGCGGTGCGATCGTGGTATTCATCATCCTCTTCGCCACGGTCAAGCTGACGAACGCGCAGTTCGCCGCCGAGCATGGCGAAAAGAAGCACGCGGCCGAGGCCACGAAGTAAGGTCCGGCATGTCGGTGCCGTCCCGGGTTCAGGGCGCCAACGGCGCCGTGCGGCTGGTCCGCAACGCTGCGAACCCGGGGTGCGTACGTGGGGCAACCCCGTCCCGATTGCATGCCTGTTCCTTCCCTGAAAATCGTGCCGACTCCCTCTGCGCCAACGGCGCTGCGAGGGACCGTGTCACCGCGTAAGGGGCGGGCGACCAGCGGGTCGGCCGACGCTGGCAGCGCCGAGGCGTTGCTGGCGGCGCGTGAACAGGAGCGGCAATACGTGCTGGCGGCGCAGGAAGGCGACACGTCGGCCTTTGCGCAGCTGGTGCGTCGCCATCAGCAGCGCGCGTATGCGGTGGCCCGCGCCGTGCTGCTGTCGCACGAAGATGCGGAGGACGCCGTGCAGGAAGGCTTTCTCCACGCACACCGGGCACTGAGCCGGTTTCGTCCCGACCAGCCGTTCGGGGCCTGGCTGCACCGGATCATCAGCAATGCGGCTCTCGACCTGGCCCGGCGTCGCAAGGTGCGCGATACCGACGAACTGGTCGACACTCATGCCAGTCCGTTCCGGGATCCGGCTGAAGCGGATGAGCTGCACGATCGTCTTCGCAGTGCGCTGTTGCAGTTACCCGACCGGCAGCGGTCGGTGCTCGTGCTTCACGACGTCGAGGGTTACAAGCATGCCGAGATCGGCGCGATGCTCGGGATTCCCGAGGGGACCGCGCGATCCGACCTGCACCATGCCAGGGCAGCGATGCGGACTATCCTGGGTTCGCTGCGTCGTCCGGCCTGATGACACACATATCATGAATTCGGACGATTTCGACCGCGATCCCGCGGTCACGCTGCAACTGCGAACGCTGCTCCGTCCCCCGGCTGATGCCGCGTTCTGGGACGGGCTCGAGACGCGCATCATGGACCGGATCGTGGCCGATGGGGCGCCGGCGCTCCGCACCACGGGTGGATTTGCCGCCATCGGCGCCTGGTGGGAGCCCTTTGCGCAGTGGACGCGTGTCGGCGGCATGGTGGCTGCGGCAGCGCTCGCCCTGACGGCCTGGGGGCTCTGGGACACCAGTTCGAGCGACGCCCGGCTGGCCCATGAGGCCGCGGTCGAGGCGCTGTCGACACCGCTCGACTCCGTGGGTCGTCCGCTCGGCGACGCCCCGCGCGAGAAGACCGTGCCCGACCTGTTCCGCTACTGATGTCCAGCACCATTCAGCGCACCAAGGCGCAGGCGATTTTTTTCCTGCTTGGTGCGGTGCTCGTGGGCGGTGCGCTGGGCTTCACGGCAAACCGGGCCATCGAGCGCCGGGATGCGCTGCCGAAGGACCAGCGGAGCTCGCGGACGCAGCTGGCCGACCGACTGCAGCTCGACAACGCGCAGCGCCGGATGCTGGATTCCGTGCTCGACCGCCGGAACGACGAGATGAAGGTGGTGCTGGAGCCGGTGCGCCCACGTCTCGACTCGATCCGGCTGACAGCGCGGGCCGTGATCCGGGGCAAGCTGACTCCGGCACAGCAGGCGCTCTGGGATCAGGTGCTGCTGGAGCTGGCGCAGGACAGCGTCCGGAACGCGCGGCGGTAGGCACTACCCCGCCAATCCGGGTTCTATAGCTTCAACGTGTAAGACCATCATGCAGGGCGCGATGCGACGCCGCCTGGCCAGTTCCCGAGGCGGCGTCTTCCTGTGTGAGGCGATGTGCTGCGACCGCTGCATGACGCCTTTCCTGTTCGCTGCGCACGGCATTCGCGGGCGTGGCACTCCGTATGACTGAACCGCGACCATACACATCCGCGTCGCCCACCTCGGCGTTTTCCGAGGTCGTGGCAGACGAGTCCAGCCCGGCAGATCACCGCCGGCATTGCGCGCCCGAGTCGTCCCGTCAGAGTCTCACCGCGCCGGTCGCCCCATGACCACCGATTCGTATCCGGCGGTAGTGGCGGACAGCAATCATCACCATACCGGCGACCCGGCCTCGGGCAAGAAGCTCGCCCTCCTGTCGCTCACCGCGCTTGGCGTGGTGTATGGCGACATCGGTACCAGCCCGCTGTATGCGCTGAAGGAGTGCTTCAACGGTGCACACGGCGTTGAACCGACGCCGGAGAACGTCGTGGGGGTGCTCTCGCTGATCGTCTGGTCGCTGATCAGCGTGGTCAGCGTGAAATACATCGGCTTCATCCTCCGGGCCGACAACCGCGGCGAAGGTGGCATTCTCGCCCTGCTGGCACTGCTGCTGCAGAAGAGCAGCGGCATCCTCGACAATGAACGGAAGAAGAAGCGCGTGATCTGGCTCGCGCTTTTTGGCGCGGCGTTGCTGTACGGTGATGGCATCATCACGCCAGCGATCTCGGTGCTGGGCGCGGTTGAAGGAGTGAGCATCATCGCACCGGCCCTCGAACGGTTCGTCGTGCCGGTGACGATCCTGCTCCTGCTCGTCCTGTTCTCGGCGCAGCGCTTCGGGACTGATCGCGTGGGCAAGGCTTTCGGGCCGATCATGTTCGTCTGGTTCTTCAGCATCGCGGCGCTGGCCGTCCCGCACGTGATTGCGCGCCCCGAAGTGCTGCGCGCCCTCTCGCCGTGGTATGGTGCGGCCTTCGCGTTCGAGCATGGCTGGCATGCGTTCGTTCTGCTCGGCGCCGTGGTGCTCTCGGTAACCGGCGCCGAGGCGCTGTATGCCGACATGGGGCACTTCGGCAAGCGTCCGATCCGGCTCGCATGGCTGGCGATGGTGTTCCCCTGCCTGCTCGTGAATTACTTCGGGCAGGGCGCACTGCTGATGAGCAACCCTGCTGCCCGCGAGAATCCGTTCTATTCGCTGGCGCCGACGGTGCTGCAGTACCCGCTGCTGATTCTGGCGACGATGGCGGCGATCATCGCAAGCCAGGCGCTGATTTCCGGCGCGTTCTCGCTCACGCAGCAGAGCGTTCAGCTGGGCTACACGCCGCGCGTCACGATCGTTCACACGTCGGCGCAGCAGTCGGGACAGATCTACATCCCCGAGGTCAACACGCTGCTGGCCGTCGGGACGATCCTCGTCGTGCTCGGATTCCAGTCGTCGAGCGCCGTCGGCGCGGCGTATGGGATCGCGGTCACCGGCACGATGGCGATCACGACGCTGCTGTTCTACGAAATCTGCGTGACGCGGTGGGGATGGCAGCCTTGGAAGGCGAAGGCGCTCGCCGGGTTCTTCCTGCTGATCGACCTGGCATTTCTCGGATCCAACTTGCTGAAGATCTTCCAGGGCGGCTGGGTGCCCCTGATAGTCGCGGCAGGTCTCTTCACATTGATGACGACCTGGAAGCGCGGTCGCGAAGCGGTGGGCCAGCTGCTTCGCCGCAGTACGCTGCCCACGGAGTTGTTCATGTCCGACATCAAGCGGAAGGAGCCGGTGCGTGTGAGCGGCTCTGCCGTCTTCATGACCTCCGACGCTGACGGCATTCCACCGGTGCTGCTACACCACCTCAAGCACAACAAGGTGTTTCATGAGCAGGTGGTGCTGCTGAGTGTCGTTTCGAAGCCAGTGCCGTACATCGAAGCATCGAAGCGCGTGGTGGTGGAATCACTCGGTGCGGGATTCTGGCGTTTACGGGCATATTACGGCTTCATGGACTCGCCGAAGATCAAGGAGATCATGGCCGGTGCCCGCGCCTTCGGGCTCGACTGTCCCACCATCTCGACGAGCTATTTTCTCGGTCGCGAGCAGCTGCTGCCGAGCGGGCCGTCACGAATGTCGACCTGGCGGAAGAAGCTCTTCATCCTGATGTCCCGCAACGCCCGGTCGGCGACGGCGTTCTTCGGCATCCCGCCCGGGCGCGTGGTGGAGCTGGGAACGCAGATCGAGATCTGACTCGGTCCGGCGCACCGCAACTCAGCACTGACTGACGCAGAAGCGCAGAAGTGCGCGGAAGAACGCAGAGAAATGCCTGGGTGGAATCGGCGCGCTGTTCCAGTCAGGGATCGGCCGCGGTGACTCCCCTCGCCAGCCTTCAGCGACTTCCGCGCACCTCTGCGCTTCTGCGTGAATCAGTTCCCGAGCACGCCGCAGTTCGAGTGCGATCGGTCCTGTTCCTCGGCTCAGCGGCCCATGCGGCGGAGTTCGACGAGCAGGCAGCGGTCCTGGACGACGTCGATGCCAGCGCGGGCGAGGGTTTCGGCGACCTCGTCGTGGCGGATGCCGAGCTGCATCCAGACCAGCTTCGGCCTGATGGCGAGGATGTCGTCGAGGTGCGGCGGGATGTCCGCCGGCCGGCGAAAGAGCTGGACGATGTCCACCGGGCCCGGGATGTCGCGGAGAGAGCGGTAGGCTTTTTCGCCGAGTTCGGTGGTCATGTCGGGGTAGTAGACCGGCACCGGGATGATTTTAAAGCCTGCCCGTTGCGCGTACTCCGGGACGTAGAACGCCGGGGCGCCGGTGTCGGCGGGCTTGATGCCGACCACGGCGATCGTCGTCAGCGGGGTCAGGGCGGCGTGGATGCCGGCCGGTTCGGTGAGCAGGTGGCGACGCCAGGCGTCGGTCTCCGGTGCGGTCATGACGGCGGGTGGCGTCGGGGGTGAGCGGGCTCCGAAGGGACGCACCGGTGCACATCCGGATAAATTCCTTGGACTCTGGCAGGATTCCTACCCTGCTTCCCCGATTTCCTGCCTGCCTCGCTGCGCCCACAGGCGCGCGTGCGGCCTCCGACCATTCGTGCATCCATGAAATTTCTCGTCCTCGGCCGCGGCGCACAGGGTTCGGCCTGCGCCTTCGACCTGCTGCGCTCTCCGGGTGTGACCGAGGTGCGCCTCGCCGACCTCGACGTCTCGTCGCTGCCCGCCTTTCTCCCCACCGGCGACGCGCGGCTGGTCCCGGTGCCGGTGGATGTGCGGAACCGCGAGATGATGCTGGCCGAGATGGCGAAGGTGGACGCGGTGCTCAGTGCGATTCCGTACTACTTCAACGGCGACCTGGCCGCCCTCGCGGTGCAGGCCGGCGTGCATTTCGCCGACCTCGGGGGCAACACCGAGATCGTGTTCCAGCAGAAGGCGCTGCACGACGCAGCGGTGCAGCGCGGTGTGACCGTGATCCCCGACACCGGCCTCGCTCCCGGCATGATCAACGTGCTGGCGGAGCATGGCATCCGGTCGATGGACAGCGTGGACTCGGTGAAGCTGTTCGTGGGTGGGCTTCCGCAGCATCCGGAGCCGCCGCTCAACTATCAGATCGTGTATTCGATCGAGGGCGTGCTGGACTACTACTCGACGCTGTCGTGGGTGGTGCGCGACGGGAAGCGGGTGCAGGTGACGGCGTTGTCGGAGCTCGAGCCGGTGGAATTCGGCGGCGCGATCGGCACACTGGAGGCGTTCCACACGGCTGGCGGCCTGTCCACGATGGCGTGGCGGTACGAGGGCAAGATCCCGGTGATGGAGTACAAGACGCTGCGCTATCCGGGCCACGCCCAGCTCATGGCGGCGATGCGCGACCTGGGCCTGTACGACTCGACGCCGATCGACGTGAAGGGCACGCAGGTGGTGCCGCGCGACGTCTTCATCGCGCAGGTGGGCCCGAAACTGCGGAAGCCCGGCGGCGCCGATCTGGTGGCGCTGCGGGTGATCGTCACCGGCTCGAAGGATGGCGCGCCGTGCACGCGCACGTACGACCTGCTGGACTATTACGACGCCGAAAACGGCATCACGGCGATGATGCGGGTGACGGGCTACACGCTATCGATCACGGGGCAGTTCATGGTGTCACGCGCGCTGCAGCCGGGCGTGTACACACCGGATGAGGCGTTCCCCGGGGATCGCTACATCGCCGAACTCGCGTCGCGCGGGATCGACATTCAGGTCAGCTGATCGGCTCACAACTGATTTTCGCGGAAGCGCAGAGGTACGCTGAAGGCGCAGAGAGTGGTGGGAGGGGTGTCTGTTCAGCTTCGGAGCGGATTTTCGAGGCGCCCTTGTCGTTCCCCCAGCTATGCTCGGCGCCTTCTGCGTACCTCTGCGCTTCCGCGTCATTCAGTTGATGGCCGGGACCGAAATCAGCGGGCCCAGTTGGCGAGGGTGACACCGATGGCGTCGATGGCTTCGCGGGCGCGCCAGCGATCCTTGCCGTTGTAGAGCAGCGCGAAGGCGAGGAGTTCGCCGTTGCGGGCGGTGACGTAGCCGCTGAGGGCGATCACGTCGTTGGTGGTGCCGGTCTTGGCGTGGAGGTTGGTCTGGGCGGTGGTGCCCTCCATGCGGCGGCGCAGCGTGCCGCTCTCGCCGGCCAGCGGCAGCGAGGCGTGCAGCAGTGAGCCCCATGGTGACCGGTCGGCCCATCCGAGCATCTGGACCATGGCGCGGGGGCTGACGGCGTCGAGCTGGGAGAGCCCGCTGCCGTCGCTCGAGCGGATGGCGTCCGCACTGATGCCGGCGGCACGCTGCAGCAGGGCGCGCAGGGCGGTGTCGGCGGTGACGGCGGCGCCGGTGGTGTGCCGGTCGGCGCCGCGCGAGGCGGAGCGGAAGAGATGTTCGGCGATCACGTTCACCGATTCGCGGTTCATGACCGTGATCAGCGTCTCGAGCGGTGGCGATTCCCAGCTGATGATCGGCGTGGCGCTGGCCGGCGCCGGGGCCACGATCATGCCGCCGTTCACCTTGATGCCATGTCGGGCCAGCGCGGCGTGGAAGGCACCGGTGGTGAAGGTGGCCGGATCCTCGACGATGTAGGAATACGACCGCTGGTAGACCTCGCTGCCGATGCTGCCGCTGACGCTGATGCCGCTTGGCCCGCGGCCGAGCTTGAGTGAGGCACCGCGTCCAGCGACGGTACGCACGTTGCCGCGGATCGGGATGGCGGTGGTGGCAGGCTCGAGCACGACGTCTGCCGGCTGTCCGCGCGTCGTGGGGCGCACGGTGACCCAGACCAGATTCTCGTTCAGGGAGAGCGCCGAGACGCGGCCGGCGTAGGAATCCTGCAGGATCCGCGGGTGCCAGCCGGCCGGCACGCTGCGTGACTCGAACGCCGAGGCATCGCCGATGACCCTGCCGCTGACCTCACGCACGCCGGCCTTCACCAGCCGACCCACGATCGAATCCATGGCCGCGTCGGGCTTGCCGCCGATGAATCGCGACGAGAGCGACGGGTCACCATCTCCGCGCAGTATCAAGTCACCATCGATGCGTCCATCGGCCAGTTTGCCCGTATGGAGGACATCCGTGTGATATCGGTATTGCGGACCCAGCGCGTTCAGCGCCAGCACCGACGTCATCATCTTCTGCGTCGATGCCGGCACGTGCGGCACGTCGGCATTGATCGCGAACAGCGTGTCGCCCTGTGTCAGCGACACCACCATCACGCCCCACGACCCGCTGCGGATCGATGAACCGGCGAGGCTGCCGAGATCGGCGCGCAGCGCATCGACGCCGAACGACGTGCGCGGATCGAGCCGCGGCAAGGATGCACCGGCCGACCGTGCCGTGCGTTTCGGCGTTGCTGATCGCCCGGCGCGCATCTTCCGCGACACGGCGCGCGCACCCGCCTTTCGGCTCGCCGCAGCACGCGTGGCCTGAGGACGCGCGCTGCTCCGTGCGGCTGCGGTGACGCCTCTGGTCTTCTTCGGCGTCTGCGCATCAGCGGGGAACGCGATGCAGAACGAACACAAAAACATCACCAGGCCGCGGAGGGCTGGTGCAATTCCGGAGGTACAAGCCACGTCGCTAGACCTTGAGAAAAATATTCCGGCGCCAGAGCGCCCACAAAATCACGAACCACAGCGCCACGAACGACAACGCATACCCCAGAGAGGCAACATGCGGTTCGGGTATCGGCGCAAACACCGACTGAAAGATCACCCGCTGGACCGAGACCGGGCCGTCTGCGGTCTGGACCTTCAACAGCGTGACGGTGAGCCGGGCCATGAGACCCGACCCAAGGAATGCGATCATCGGGTTGGTGCCATAGATAACGAAAAAGGTCGTCCAGCGGCGAATCTGCTGCACGTCGATGACCCACATGCAGGTCGCCAGCGTCACCAGGGCCATGCCTCCCGTGAACACCACATAGCTGCTGGTCCACAGGCTCTTGTTGATCGGGAAGACCCAGTGCCACATCAGCCCGACCATCAACAGCACTGCACCGAAGGCGAACATGCCGTTGAGTCGTTCCGCGATCGGCCGAGGTGACCCGATCCACCGTCCGGCGAACTGTCCGATCATCATCGAACCGACCGCGGGGAGCGTGCTGAGCAATCCTTCCGGATCCCACGTCTTCGCCGACGCCCAGAGATGGTTCGTCGTCAGGATCGTGCGATCGAACCAGGCGCTGAGCACGGCATCGGGCCTGTCGAGCAGCTGCCATCCCGGAACACCCTGGTCCGGCACGACCACGAGCGTCATCAGCGCCCAGTAGCCCAGCAGGATGGAGAGCAGGATGACGAGATGCTGCCGCCAGCCGCCGCGCAGCGTGATCAGTGCGCCAATCGTGTAGGCCACGCCGATCCGTTGCAGCACCCCCATGATGCGCAGGTGCTCGAGCCGGTAGAGCACCCGGTCGCCGAAGGTGGCGTTGGGGATCGACTCGATGGTGCCCCACATGAAGCCGGGGAACCACGACAGGAACAACCCGAAGAGAAAGATCAGCGCGCCCCGTCGCAGCACCTGCCGGACGATGGCCGGATCGTCATCGCCCCGTGCCCGCCGCTGCGAGAGCGAGAGGTGCGAGGTGACACCGACGATGAACAGGAAGAACGGGAAGATCAGGTCGGTGGGCGTCCATCCATGCCACGCCGCGTGCTCGAGCGGGGGGAAGATGTTGCCCCAGTCGCCCGGATTGTTGACCAGCAGCATGCTGGCCACGGTCATGCCACGGAATACATCGAGCGAGAGGAGGCGTTCGCGCGGGCCTGTCGGCGACTGACTCTGGGCAGTGCTCCGGGACGCGGTGCGCCCCGGCGCCGGCGGCGCGGCCGTCCTCATGCCGTCAGCGCGACGCCGGCACCAGCGCGCCGGTCGACCCCTGTGCCTCGGCCGCGCCGTCGGTGCCGTTGCCCTGCCGCTGCCAGCGGAAGAACACGACCGTCATCACGCCGTAGAAGAACAGCCCGCCCGGGATCCACATGATCAGGCCTCCGATGAGCTGATCCATCTTCGGTGAGATGCCCCAGAGGCGGGGGCTCGACGCGTAGAGCGTGTAGAGCACAGTATCGGCGTACGCGATGTAGATCGCCACCACGCTCATCGGCAGCGTCATCAGGAAACAGTACAACATCTGCCCCGGGTAGCTGAGGCGCGGCAGTTCGGGGAGGGGGCTCATGAAGGGCCACCACATCAGCACACTGGCGATCAGGAACGTGACGTGCTGCAGGATGTGCACGTTGTGATGCAGCAGCGCGAGGTTGTAGAGCGCCGGGATGTGCCAGACCGAGAGGGTGACGTTGAAGATCGCGAAGACCATCACCGGCGTCGTGATGCGCCGCGCCAGCGCGCCGACCACGGGCCAACTCAGCGCGGGCCGGAGCATCCAGCCCGGCGTGCCGGAGATCAGCAGCGGTGGGACGATCAGCTCCATGATCAGGTGCTGAATCATGTGCCCGCTGAACAGGTAGAAGTCGCTCAGGTCGTGGAGCGGCCCATTCAGGATCAGGAACAGCAGCACCAGTCCGCTCACGAATGCCGCGCGTTGCGCGACGGAGGGGCCGGTGCCTTCGGCGGCGCGGGCACGCCGGAAATAGAGCCACCCGAGCGCGGTCAGACCGATGACCGTGCTCGGGTGGATCGTCCACTCGTCCAGCGCGAGGGTCTGCGCCGGATGCAGCAGCAGCGCGAGCCCCATCACTGCGTCAGCAACTCCGGCATCAGGCGCCGCTGCTCAGATTGATCGCGACCTTGCCGAACAGGAACAGCAGTCCGACACAGGTGACCAGGGCAATCGCGAGCGGACCGACGAAGAGGTTCCGGAACAGCTTGTTGTCGTACTTGAGGTGCATGTACACCGCGCAGACGACGGCGAACTTTACCGCCGACATGATCAGCATGCTCGGCACGTAGATCGCCGACTGCTCCCACGGCTTGATGTAGAAGGCGGAGATCTCGACGATGGTGACGATCGTCAGGAAGAGCGCGGTCCAGAGGTAGGTCTTCGCCGTGGGGTGATGCCCGTGTTCGTCGTGCGCGGCGTCGGGTGCGTGTGCCATGGGTTCGCGGCTCACTTGATGAGGTAGAGGAGAACGAAGATCGCGATCCAGACCACGTCGACGAAGTGCCAGTACAGCGCGCAGAGGTCGACGTTGAGGCCTTCAGCGGGCGTAAGTCCGCGCTTCTTGTCGATCGACGCGAGCGTGAACAGCCAGAGCACACCGGCGGTGACGTGGGCGCCGTGGAAGCCCGTCAGCACGTAGAAGCTGCTGCTGAAGAGGTTCGTGGTCAGGCCAAGGCCTTCGTTGTAGAAGCTGGTGAACTCGTAGGCCTGGCACATGAGGAAGACGATACCCAGCACCGCCGTCGACATCAGCCAGAAGAACGAGTTGCCTTCGAGGCGAGCCATGAAGGTGGTACGCTTCACGTGGCGGTTCACGACCGCGTTGTGGGCGAGCACCATCGCCAGCGACGACATGAGGAGCACGAACGTCGAGAAGCTCGTGACCGGGATGTTGAGGATCGCCTTGAAGGTTTCCCCGGTGGCCGGGTCGGTCCATGCCTCGTGCGGGTAGGGACCGACGCGCGACTTGCCCTTGTAGATCAGGTACGTCGAGATGAGCGACACGAAGAGCATGCATTCCGAGCCGATGAAGGCCCAGATGGCGATCTTGCGGTTGTCGAGCCCTGTCGTGGTGTAGTGATGACCATGTCCGGCATCATGGCCGGTGGTCTCCAGTGCGGTGGCGCTCATGTCAGTGCGACTCCTCGAGGGGCGACGTCAACCAGGCGTAGAGGCTGCCGACGAGCATCATGGCACCGCCGCCGACGACGAAGAGGAAAGCGTAGAAGTTCACGTGCTTGAAGGTCATGCCACCGAGCATCACGACGAGACCGATGGCGGCCGCAACGGGCTTGAAGGTGTTCATCGGCATCGGGATGCCGAGTTCCTTTGCGGTGGGCACTCGCTCATCACGCGACTCGTGGCCTTCGTGGTGCTCACGCGACAGGTCGTGGCCATCGGTGACATCCCACAGCGGATAGCGGCTGGTGACGTTGGGCAGCTGCGCGAAGTTGTACTCCGGCGGCGGCGACGGGATGGACCACTCGAGCGTGGATGCCCCCCACGGATCACGACCAGCCCGCGGGCCGCTCTTGAGCGACGTGAAGAAATTGTAGATGAAGATCAACGTCGAGACGATGATGATCACGGTGCCGATGGAGCTCATCATGTTGAAGAGGTCCCAGCCCTGGTTCGCATCGTACGTGTAGACGCGTCGCGGCATGCCGAGCAGGCCGGAGAGATGCATCGGCCCGAAGGTCAGGTTCATGCCGATCATGTTGATCCAGAAGTGCCACTTGCCGAGCGTCTCGTTCATCAGCCGCCCGAACATCTTCGGGAAGTAGTGATAGATGCCGGCAAAGATGCCCATGATCGAGCCACCGAACAGCACGTAATGGAAGTGCGCGACGACGTAATACGTGTCGGTCTGCTGCAGGTCGGTCGGGGGCGAGGCGTGCGTGACCCCCGAGAGGCCGCCGATGGTGAACATCGCGACCAGACCGATGGAGAAGCACATGGCGGTGGTGAACTGCAGCTTGCCGCCCCACATCGTGCTCATCCAGTTGAAGATCTTCACGCCGGTCGGGATGGCGATCAGCATCGTGGTGAGGCTGAACACCGTGTCGGCGATCGGACCCATGCCGACCGAGAACATGTGGTGGGCCCACACGCCGAAGCCGAGGAAGCCGATCAGGATGCCCGAGTACACCATCACCGCATACCCGAACAACGGCTTGCGCGAGAAGGTCGGCAGCACTTCGGAGACGAGACCGAAGGCCGGCAGGATCAGGATGTAGACCTCGGGGTGCCCGAAGATCCAGAACAGGTGCTGCCAGAGCAGCGGGTCGGCGCCGGCGGTGAGGGTGTAGAAGTTCGTGCCGAAGAAGCGGTCGAACTGCAGGAACACGAGCGCCACGGTGATGACCGGGAAGGCCAGCACGACGAGGAACTGCACCACGAACGACATCCACGTGAACATCGGCATGCGCATCAGGTGCATGCCCGGTGCGCGGAGGTTGATGATCGTGGTGATGAAGTTGAAGCCGGCGGCGAGGGAGCTGATGCCGAGGATCTGGAGGCCGAGCACCCAGAAGTCGATGTTCAGGCCCGGGTTGTACGCGATGGTGGTGATCGGCGCGTAGCCGAACCAGCCGCCATTGGGCGCGATGCCGGCGAAGATCGGCAGCGTGATGAAGATGCCGCCGAGCAGGTACACCCAGTAGCTGAAGGCGTTGAGGCGTGGGAAGGCCACGTCACGGGCGCCGATCTGCAGCGGGATCAGGAAATTGAAGAACGCGGCCGACAGCGGCATGATGGCGAGGAACACCATCGTGGTGCCGTGCATGGTGAAGAGCTGGTTGTAGAGCTCTGCACTGACGAGGGACTGGTTCGGGGCCGCGAGCTGCGCGCGGATGACCGCGGCCTCGAGTCCGCCGAAGATGAAGAAGAAGAGCGACGTGAAGAGATACAGCACGCCGATCCGCTTGTGGTCCGTCGTGGTGATCCAGCTCCAGACGCCGGTCTTGTCACCGGCATAGGAGGGTGAAGAAGCGGCCGGCGCGTAGGTCGGCGGCGCAACAGTCGTTGCCATGATCCGAGATGCTCCGGGCGCGGGTTACTTGAGAGCCTGCAGGTAGGCGGCGACGTCAGCAATTTGCTGATCGTTGAGTCCGCCCATGGTGACCTTGGCCTTGATCGCCGGGTTGTACTCACCCGTGCCGATGGCCGGCATCAGGCTGCCCGGCTTCATGGCCGGCGCATTCTTGATCCAGCGTACGAGGAGCGCCGTGTTGTTCTCGAAGAGCGCGCTGGCCATCGTGTAGCGCGATCCGAAGTGCGTCAGGTTCGGGCCGATGATCCCGGCGCTCATCGGATTGCCGTTGATCTTGTGGCACCCGATGCATGACGAGCGCGAATAGATCTCCTGACCGCGCTTGGCATCACCGAGGAGGGTGTCGTCGAAGCGGATCGAGGCCGGCGCCGTGGCCGTCGGCATGGTGGACGGATCGAGCTTCTCGCGCGGGAAGACGAAGCCGACCGGCGCTGGCGCCGCCGCGTTGGCGAGCTCGGGACCGACCTGTCCCGCCTTGCTGGTCGATTCGGCTGCCGGCGTTGCCGGGCTGGTGGCCGGCGCGGCCTTCGGTGCGATCCCATAGATGGCAGGCGCCTTCTGGTGCGCGGCCCAGCTCGCGAACTGCTCCGGCGACACGGTGAAGACGCGGAACTTCATGTTCGCATGGCTCTCGCCGCAGTACTCCGTGCAGATACCGTTGAGCGCCTTGAGCGCCATCGAGTCGCGCGGCGTCATCCACAGGTAATTCGTGCGATTCGAGATCAGGTCGCGCTTGCCACCGAGGCGCGGGATCCAGAACGAGTGCAGCACGTCGATCGTGTTGAGCTTGAAGTTCACCGGGCGGTTCACCGGCAGATACAGCTCGTTGGCGGTCGTGATGCCGTACTCGGGGTAGCGGAACTCCCACCACCACTGATGCCCGATGACCTCGACCTGCAGCGCGTTGGCGGGCGCCTTGGCCTGTGTGATGAAGATCGTCTTGACCGTCGGCACGGCGATGAAGGCCAGGATGACGGCAGGAATCGCCGTCCACAGGATCTCGAGCGTAGTGTTGCCGTGCACGTGCTTCGGTTCAGGCGAATTCGGGCGCGCCTTGAACTTGAAGATGATGTAGAGAATTCCGACCTGAACGATCACGAAGACGATGGTCGCCCAGAACAGCAGGCTGTCCCAGAGTTTCGTGGTGGCTTCGTTCAGATCCGTCGTGTAGTTGAACGTGGTGTTCGGATACTGCTGCGCACCTGCCGTGGCAGCGAGTCCGGCGAAGAGCAGCGCGGTGATCGCGAGAGGGGCGACTGCGCGGCGGGTCAGTGCGCCGGTACGCAACCGGCGGAACCATGAAAAGCTGGCCATGCCCAAGTCTTGGGAAAGGTCGTGGGGAGCCAGGGTAGACGCCCCGAGAGGAGCCCGCAGCTCAGGTGCAGACTGCCACCCGGGCGTCGGACACGGATCGCGCGCAGAGGCACACCATCCGGAAGACAGAGTTCGTCATCTCGTCCTCGGCAACCGTGACCCCTATCAGGTCAAGCGACCGACGTACCGGTTAGTTCACACCGGCGTCCGACACGTACTGTGTCAGCAAAGATAGACACACCGCGCAAAGCTAAGGACCAGTGGTTACTCGCCGCCAGCACCAGACTCTTCGGCGGCGGCCTTCGTTTCATCCACCGCATGTTTGTTCAGGGTCGAAGTGACGGCCAGATCGATCCCGCTCTTGAGCTGGCCGACCCGTTCGCGGAGCATCCGCAGCTTGGAGGCGTCGGCCCCGCCCCCCCGGGTGGCAATCAGGATCACGTCGCTGGCCAGGTCGGCCAGGAGCTGAAACTGGCTCCGGAGCAGGCCCACCAGCGGGGTAGCAGCCCGCTTGATCTGCTGCCCATAGGACGAGGTCGGTTGCCCGGTCCGGATGGCGATCGCGTACTTCTCGACCATGCCATGGACCGTCTGGGCGATGGACGTGGCGGTCTCGAGTTGCTGCAGCTTGGCCTGACCGGGCCCGTCAACGGTGGGTTTTGCCATGCAGCAAGTTACGCGGCGCCGAGGGGATACCGCTGTCGGCGAACTCCCGCCAGGGGCCGTTCGGGTCATATTCGGATGATGTCCGACCGTCTGCCAACCCGCCGCCCGCCGGCCTTCGCCCCGACCACGCCGCCAACCCCCCGGTGCCCCATCTGCTGGTCGGCACCGTTCCTCGGCACCACCCGCAAGATGCGCCGGGGGTGGCGGGTGCAGACCGGCGAGGTGGAGGAAGCCCCCGGGGCAACGGTCGCGGTGGCGAGCGCAGTCTACCCGTGCAGCAACCCGGATTGTTACACGGCCATCGTCGTTCGCATGGCGTTGACGGGCGGATACCTGCAGGCCGACGTGTACGACGGGCTGCTCGCCGGCAACGACGCGGCGGCGTACCTCCGCGGACGCACCGCCCGCGACGGGGTCTGGCGGGACCGTGCGGGCGATCCGCGAACCGCGCCGGAGCAGCGGGATCTATTCGCATGCTGACGTCCGTCCTGGATCGCCTGCACTGCTGAACTGCCAAACGCAAAGGACGCAGAGGCGCCGAGACGCATAGGCATCGCTGCATCCATCGAGTGTCGGTGCGTCAGAGAGAATGAACTGAGGGGAGCTGCATGCGACGAGTGCAGTTCCCCTCAGTCTATTTCGTTCTCCGGGCACGAGTCGACGCGATGCGCACACAGCGCTTGGCGTCTCCGCGCCTCAGCGTCCTTTGCGTTTCGCAGTTCAGCAGGAGCAACGCACGAGCGATGGACTACCGGAAGCGCAGGCCAAGTCCGATCATGACGCTGCTGTTCTTGGTGTCGTTGCCGGCAACGTCGCTGATGCGCGTCAGGCCGCGGACGTAGCGGACGGTCGGCACGATCAGGCCGCGCTGACCGACCTTGATCGGCAGTTCGACGCCGACAGTGGCGCCGAGGTCGAAGCGCTTCGTGTCGAGATCTTCGTTGACGAGTGCGTCGTCACAGTTCGTGCTCGTGGTGCGGTTGCCGCTTTCGAGAATCGCGCGACAGGCCACACGCCAGCCGAGTGATGCACCACCGATGATCGTCGGAGCAGCACCGATCACGCTGAGCGGCACGCCGATACGAAGCATGGCCGGCACTTCGATGTAGCTGAGCTTCAGGCCACCGCTGGTGCTCGGGAAACCGCTGCCGCCGGAAGTGAACGACGACTTGGCACCCTTCTGCACGTACAGCACGCCAGTCTGGAAGCCGATCGCCGAGCTGTTCGGCTGCACGATGAACGACAGGCCGCCGTAGCCACCGTTCCGGTTGCTGTCATTGTCGAGCTCACTGCCGACAAAGTTCGAGATGGTCCAGCCACCCTCCAGTCCAACCTGCACCACGCCCATCGGCGTGCGCATACGCGCGGATTCACGGGCCTGCGCATGTGCAGCAGGGGTCAGGGCGAGCACGCCACAGGCGAGCGTCGCAGCAGTCACAAACTGATTGTATCGCATAATGTCTCCAGTGTTCCAAACGGTACAGCAATACACGCTGAGTGTTACGAATAGCGTGCCGGAATCATCCGACTGTCATGCGGTTGCACGACACGTGCCAAAACGCAGCACGGGCGCCGCGCAATTGCACGACACCCGTGAGCCATCAGCACATCGTTGTGCACTGCTGATCGTCGATCAGTTCCGTCTGGCCATGTTCAGCCTACGCCTTTCGACTACGTGCACGCAGCGGCACACGCGACATGCACATCCTCAGACTGGCGGCAGTGCATCCGGTCGCATGACCCGATACTCCTGCGTCCCCGCCGCGATGCCGGAGAACGTCGATGCCAGTCGGCCCGCCATCGCTTCCGGGCTGAGCACCTCGTCGAGCTCTGCACGTGTCATCCAGCCACGCTCGAGCACGATCTCGGTCACACCACGACCCGATGCGAGCGCTTCCTTCGCCACCTCCGTGGCCTTCTCATAGCCGATCACCGGCAGCAACGCCGTCACGACACCGATGGAATGCTCCACGTACCAGCGCATCCGTTCCGCGTTGGCCGTGATGCCAACGATGCACTTGTCCTTCAGCACCTGGATGGCGTGCGTGAGTTCCTGAATGCCGCCGAGCAACCGGTAGGCGATGATCGGCTCGAACACGTTGAGCTGCAGTTGCCCGGCCTCGGCTGCCATCGTGATCGTCACGTCACCACCGATGATGTTGAAGCAGACCTGGTTCACCACTTCCGGGATGACCGGATTCACCTTGCCGGGCATGATGCTGCTGCCGGGTTGCATCGGTGGCAGGTTGATCTCGCCGAAGCCGGCGCGCGGCCCCGATGACAGCAGGCGCAGGTCATTGCAGATCTTCGAGAGTTTCGTGGCGGTGCGCTTGAGCACGCCGCTGAGCTGGACGAAGGCACCGGTATCACTGGTGGCCTCGATCAGGTCCGGGGCCGTGATCATCACGAGCCCAGTCACATCCGAGAGATGCCGGCGCACCGCCACTGTGAACTCTTCCGATGCGGTGATGCCGGTGCCGATGGCGGTGGCGCCCATGTTCATCTCGCGCATCAGTGCCTGCGCTTCACCGAGCCGGTCCACGTCTTCCATCAGCGTGTGCGCCCACGCCTTGAATTCGCGGCCAAGGGTCATCGGCACGGCGTCCTGCAGCTGCGTGCGCCCCATCTTGATCAGGTCGCGGAACTCCACCGCCTTGGCATCCAGTGCGCCGCAGAGATCCTTGAGCGTGTCACGCAGGCCGTCGAGTGCGGTATGCAGCGCGATGCGGATCGACGTGGGATACACGTCGTTGGTGCTCTGGCTGCGATTGACGTGTTCGTTGGGGTGCACCACATCGTACGTCCCGCGCGAACGTCCGAGGAGTTCGAGGGCGCGGTTCGCGATCACCTCGTTGGCGTTCATGTTCGTGCTGGTGCCGGCCCCGCCCTGGATCATGTCCACGATGAAGTGTTCGTGGTGGCGACCGGCGCGGAGCTCCTCTCCGGCCCGCACGATGGCATCAGCGATGTTGTCAGGGAGCAGGCCCAGCTCACGGTTGGCCTGCGCCGCAGCGATCTTCACCGCCGCCAGCGCCGAGATCAGCTCAGGGAATTCGCGCAGCGGTACGCCGGTTATCGGGAAGTTCTCGGCCGCGCGCAGTGTCTGCACGCCATACAGCGCCTCGTCAGGCACCTCGCGCTCACCAAGCAGGTCGTGCTCGATGCGCATGCGCCCGTTGCCGAAGCCGAGCGTCCGGCCACGGCCCACCAGCGTCGCGTCGGCGCTGCGGAGCCGGCTGGCGATGGCACGCGCGGCGCGTGCGACCAGGCCAGCGTAGAGATGCGGGTTGTCCTTCACGACTTCAGCCAGCTTCTGCTTGTTGAGGATCAGCAGTTCACCGGCGATGACGGCGCGGGCGGTGGTGCCGTGCCGCGTATCGTCGAGCAGGATGCCTTCACCGATGGCCTCGCCGGGACCCATGGTCACCAGACGGGTGGTGCGGCCCCCTGCGGTCTTCTCGATGGCCACACCGCCGGTGACCACGAGGGCGAACATCGACCGTTCATCGCCTTCCTGAAAGAAGACGTCGTCGGTGGCAAACGAATGTGGCTCGACGGCCTGCGCGAGGCGCCAGAGCTGCGCGTCAGGAAGCCCCGCGACGAACGGAAGCGCCTTGAGCTGAGTGAGAATCACATTTTTCATGGGACGAAGCTACGCGCGGTACCATCGTCCGTCGACTTAGGCGGCGTGCTCGGCGCGCGCGGCGATGAGCGCGAGCACGGCGTCGCGCTGATCGTGGGTGGCGAGGAGGATCAGGTCGCCGTCGCGGGCCCAGTCGAGCGCGACCTGTGCGGCCGCGAGGTCATCCGGAGCGCTGGTGAGGTTGTCCTCGCGCACGCCGAGTGTCCGGAGGGCGTCGAGCAACACGCCGCTGATGGAACCCGGTGCCCGTCCGCGCAGGAACTTCGGCATCTCCTTGGCGATGTAGAGATCGATCACGCCCGAGTCGAAGGCGGCCTGCGCGATGGCCTGCAGCGCCAGGTCGTCGCGGTCGCCACCGGTACCGAGTGCGATGGCGCGACGGGTGGCGGGGATGTGGCGGGTCGCATCGATCAGCGCAGCAACACCCTGCGCGTTGTGGGCGTAATCGACGACGACGGTAACGCCGCCCACCTTTCGCACCATCAGGCGACCGGCGTTGTCGTCGCTGGCTGCGCCGAAGGTCAGCAGCGCGGCCTTCGCGGCTGCGCCGAATGCGAGCTCGCGCGCGATCGCGGCGGCGATCGTCGCGTTCAGGACGTTGTGAGCTGCCGTGCCGTTCAGCGTCGCGGGAATCCGTGCGAACTCCTCGGGCGTCAGGGTGACGCCACCATCCAACGCTTCTCGCACGGGGGCACGGAGGCTCGGAGGCAGGCGGACGACGGAATGACTCCCCTCTTCATCCTCCGGATCTTCTCCGTGACGCCGCGGCTCCGCGTGAGTGGAGTTCGCGATGCCTGTGCGAAGAGGAACCACGCGCCCAGGGTATGACGAGAGCGCTGCAGACAACGCAGGGACCGATGCGTTGTACACGAGGACGCCCGACGCCACGACGGCGCGCCCGACGACGAGCTTCGCCTCGGCGAGCGTCGCGAGATCAGAGATGCCGTAGTCACCGAAGTGATCGGGCGACAGCGTGATGATGGCCGCAACCGACGCGTGCTGCACGGCGAGGCCGCGACGCAGCATGCCGCCGCGTGCCGATTCGAGCACCGCCAGGGTGACGCTCGGGTCCTGCAGCACCCGTCGCGCGCCTGCGGGGCCCGACCAGTCACCCGACTCCACCTGTGTACCGCCGATCCAGACTCCGTCGGTGCAGGTGTGGCCCACCACATGCCCCTCGGCGCGCGCCATCGCGGCCACCATGCGCACCACGGTCGTCTTCCCGTTGGAGCCGGTCACCAATACGATCGGGATGTCGCGCAGGGCGGGCCAGTCGATGGCGTCCAAGGCGGGGAGTTCGTCGATGGGCCAGCACTGCCCGCCGATGCCCGTGCCGATACCCACCGTGGCTTCGTCGAAGGTCACGTTGAGGCCGCGCGCTCGTGCCGCATTCCACACCGCCACGAGCGCTGGCCGCGCCTCGGCATCAGCGAAGGCCTGCAACGCGGCGAGCGCGTCAGCGTTGGACGTTGCACCTCCGGCCATGACCTGTTCGGCATGCACCCACGCCGACTCGCAGACTTCGGTGGCGGTCATCAGCTGGTCGATCGGCGCGTGCACGAACAGGCTGGCCCCCCCCGAATAGGTGCGTTGCACCGTGACCGCGTCGGTCCAGCCAAGCGCGCGGGTGATGTCGGCAACGCGTGCATGCCACGCTGCGAGCAGCGAGGTCTCGTGATCAGCCTGCGCATCGTCGATCGACACATCGAGAACCGCGCCCAACCCGGTGTGCATCAGGTTGGGGCCCATCAGTCGGCGTGAGTCCACGATGGTCGGTGAGGGAAACTCCGACCCGAGGACCGGTTCGCGCGGTGGGCGCGTCATGCTGAACTGCCGAGCTCAGTCGTTGGCTTCGCGTGCAAGGAACACACCCCGGTCATCACGGACGATCGTCGCGCCGTCGCCCGAACTGCCACCGCTCGGTGCACTGGGTGCCTTCAGCGGGAGGACCGGGAAATCGCGCGTGTTCGAGAATGGTACGGATGCGGGCACCGGCGGCGGCACCACGTCGTCAGCGAGCTCGATCACGTCAGGAGCAATCGTCTGCGGTGCCGGCGTCTTGGGTGAGACGAGGTTCGGCGACGTCGAATCAGGCTTGAACTGCGTGATCTGCTTCCAGCCGCGAGCGAGTGCGTCGGCGAAGATCAGCACCAGATCGCCTGGCAGCGCGCGACGCAGCGCGGCCTCGATGGCCTCCTGCTCATCCACGATCACTTCCACACGGTCGTTGCTGATACCATGTGCCTTGAGGGCCGCCTCGAGCATTCGCGGCACCTCTTCGTCACCACGGCCTCGTCGGCTGTCATCGCGACGGCAGATGTAGTGATCGAACACACCCCCGGCGGCCGCATCGGCAATGGCGACGATGTCCTGATCGCGACGGTCGCCCGGCGCAGACAGCACACAGATGCGGCGTCCCTTCACGTCGAGGCGGTTAGCCAGCTCACAGAGCTGCGTGATCGCGTCGGCGTTGTGTCCGTAGTCGAACAGGACGCGGAACAGATGCTGGTCGTAGACGTTCAACCGGCCCGGTGCCTGGAAGAAGCTGCTGTCGAAGGTGCGCAGGCCGTGACGGATGTCCTCCAGCCGCACACCCATCGCAAAGGCCATGACCGCCGCGAACATGGCGTTCTGCACGTTGTGCAGTGCCTTGCCTTCGATGGTCGCAGGGATGAGATGGGTCCAGAGCAGCGGAATGTGTGCGCCGTGATCGTAGATGGTGATCATCGACCCGTTGATGCCGTTCTCCAGCGCGATCGCACGACCACCGGCGCGGATGTGCTCGCGCACCAGCTCGTGATCAGGGTTCAGCGTGACGTAGCACACATGCTTCGCATCGGTGTACGCCGCCATGCGCAGCGTGAGCGGATCGTCGGCGTTGATCACCGCCGTATCGCGTGCGATCTCCACGACCGTCCGCTTGATCTCGGCCAGCTGCTCGATGGTGTCGATCCCCTTCTGACCGAGGTGATCGGGTCGCACGTTGAGCACGGCGCCGACGTCCACGTACCGCATCGCCATGCCGGCGCGCAGCAGACCGCCACGGGCCGTCTCCAGCACCGCCACTTCCACGGCTGGGTCGCTGAGCACGATGCGTGCGGCGGTGGGGCCGGTCATGTCGCCCACCACGGTGCGCTGCCCGTCGACGTAGACACCATCGGTGGTCGTGAGCCCCACACGCTTGCCCGCGAGCTTGTGGATGTGCGCCAGCATGCGCGACGTGGTGGTCTTGCCGTTGGTCCCGGTGATCGCGGCGATCGGAATGGTGCTGGCGGTGCCCGGCGGGAAGAGCATGTCGATGGTCTTGCCCGCCACGTCACGAGGGCGCCCATCGCTGGGTGCCATGTGCATGCGGAAACCGGGGGCGGCGTTGATCTCGCAGATCGCGCCGCCGATGTCCTTGTAGCTCTGCGTGATGTCGGGCGTGAGAAAATCCACGCCGCCGATGTCGAGCCCGATGGCCTTGATCGCACGCACGGCCATCTCGGCGTTGTCGGGATGTACGAGATCGGTCATGTCCCGCGCGGTGCCGCCGGTGCTGAGGTTGGCGGTGAGGCGCAGGTACACCACTTCGTCCTTCGCCGGCACGGTCTTCTCGGTGTAGCCGAGTTTCGTGAGCAGTCCGATCGCCTGCGCATCGAGTTCGATGCGCGTGAGCACCTTCTCGTGTCCGATACCGCGGCGCGGATCGGAGTTCACGATCGCGACCAGCTCCTCGATGCTCTTCTCGCCATCGCCCATCACATGTCCCGGCTCGCGCTTGGACACGGCCACGAGTTCACCGTTGATCACGACCATGCGATGATCGTGTCCGGTGATGAAGCTTTCGACGATCACGCTGCGCGAGTGTTCCTGCGCACGCGTGAACGCCTCGCGCACCTCATCGGGTGTCGTGAGGTTGATGCTCACGCCGCGACCATGATTGCCGTTGTACGGCTTGAGCACGACGGGGTACCCGATCCGACGTGCCGCATCCACCGCACGATCGGCGCTCTGCACCAGCCGCTGCTTCGGCACGGGCAGGCCGAGATTGGCGAGGATCTTGTTGGTCTCTTCCTTGTCCGACGCGAGTTCGACGGCGATGTGCGAGGTGCGGCCGGTGATGGTCGCCTGAATCCGTTGCTGGTTGCAGCCGTACCCGAGCTGGATCAACGACTGTTCGTTGAGGCGGAGCCACGGAATGCCACGCTTCTCGGCGGCGTGCACGATGCTGGCGGTGCTGGGACCGAGTGCGCGACGCTGTGCGTAGCGGATGAAGTCATCGCGACGCGAGTCCCAGTCGAAGCTGCGATCGAAATCGTCGGGCTGCAGGTCGGTGGGCAGCAGCGAGTGCAGCAGATCGAGCGAGAGGTCGGCGGCGTCGATGCCCACGTCTTCCTGTTCGTACTCGAAGGCCACGTCGTACACACCATCACGACCGGCGCTGCGTGTCTTGCCGAAGGTGACGGCGATGCCGGCGGTGTTCTGCATCTCGATCACGACATGCTCGAACACATGGCCAAGCCATGTGCCTTCGTCTTCGGTCATGCGGCGGATGAACCCACCCGGTTCACCGTAGCTGCAGCCATGTTCGCGGAGCCCGGGCAGCCGGGTCACGAGTGTGTCAATGAATCCCTTTCCGAGTCGCATCGTCGGCCACGCTTCCAGTTCGCCGAGGTCCACCTCCAGGCGGATGACCGGGAAGTGTGCGTAGTGACTTGGCCCGACGTAGACGTTGCGATCGAGGATCTTCATACGGCGGGATCGGAGTGCAGGAGAGTGACCACATTGCTGCCGTGCGCGCGGCGGGTGCGCATGTCGAAGCGGGCGCCCTCGGTGAGCAGATGCATGCGCAGTCCGATCATGGTGATCGGATCGTACTTTTCGGCCAGCCACATGGAGGTGTATTCCGTCTCCGCGGTGTCGATGACGGTGACGGCGCTGGTACCCATCACGTCGATTTCGTCATCGGGGCTGATGAACGCGGCGGTATCCTCGTCCACGCCAAGGCCGAGGAAGCCCGGGTGGGAGGAGAGCGCGGTGAGGAGGCGGCCGAGTCGGTCGCGCTGGCGGAAGTGCTGGTCGATGATGATGTCACGGGTGAGGCCGAAACCCGGCACCAGCGTGACGATGCCGGCGCGTGGGGTGGGGCCTTCCTCGCCGCCGCCGATCATGTGTTCGGACATCACCGCGGCGCCGGCGCTGGTGCCCGCCACGGACATGCCGTTGGCGAAGCGGTCGCGGAGGAGGCGCGAGGCAGGGGTGCCGCCAATGATGTTGGTGAGTCGGAGCTGGTTGCCGCCGGTGATGAAGACGCCGTCGCAGTCCTCGAGCTGGCCGAGCCAGTCGCGATCGTCGCAGTCGGAGCGGCGCTGGAAGTTGAGGGCGCGGGCGTAGCGCACGCCGTGCTTCCGGAACTGCCGCTCGTACCAGTCGCCCATGTCCGAGTCTTCGGAGGCGGTGGGGATGATGGCAACGACGGGGTTTGGGCCGCAGAGACCGATGAACCGGTCGAGGATGGCGGCATCGGTGAGCTTGCCGCCGATGGGGATCAGCCAGCCTTTTCGTGACGGGGAGGGCATGTCGGAAGGTATCCGAGCCTGTCTGCCGGGGCAGCCCTCACGCAGGTCGAACGGCAACGGCAACACCGCTCACACGGAGGCGCGGAGCCGCGGAGAAGGGCAAGGATGGGAGGAACCGCACCGAGCCTGGGCTGTTCCCCCATGCCTTTGCAGTTCCTCCGTGTCCCCGTGCCTCCGTGTGAGTGGTGTTCGCTGTTGCGGTTGCGGTTGGGTCCCGGGGCGGTAGCGTTGGCGGGATGACGACCGATCTGGTGGGTGAGGGCGAGGCGGCGGGGATGACGCTGCTGCTCAATGCGGATGTGTATGCCCCGGAGCATCTGGGGCACCGGCACATTCTGACCGGTGGCGGGCGGATTCTGTGGATGGGGACGGAGCGGCCCTCATTCCCGGGGTATCTGGGGGTGGCCGAGGTGGATCTGGCCGGGCGGCAGGTGATCCCGGGGCTGATCGACGGGCACTGCCATATAACAGGAGGGGGCGGCGAGGCCGGGCCTGCGAGCAAGGTGCCGGCGCCGCTGGCGGAGAGCTACCGGAAGGCCGGGGTGACCACGGTAGTCGGTGTGCTGGGCACGGATGACGTCACGCGGAGCACGGCGGAGCTGGTGGCGGGGGTGAGGGCGCTGCGGGCGCAGGGGATCAACGCCTGGTGCCACACGGGTGGGTATCACCTGCCGCTGACGACGCTGACCGGGTCGGTGCGGAGCGACATCGTGAACATCGACTGCATCATCGGCGTGGGGGAGGTGGCGATTTCGGACCACCGCTCGTCGCAGCCGACTCTCGACGAGTTGCTGCGGATTGCCGCCGACGCGCATGTGGCGGGGCTGATGACGGGCAAGGCGGGGATCCTGCACCTGCACGTGGGCGACGGGGTGCGCGGGCTGGATCTGATCCGGCAGGCGCTGTCGGCATCGGAGATTCCGGCGCGGGTGTTCAATCCGACGCATGTGAACCGTCGGAAGGCGTTGCTGCACGAGGCGATCGAGCTCGTGAAGAGCCACGGGTGTTACATCGACATCACGGATTTTCCTGTCGCAGAAGGCGAAGACGCCTATTCGGCGGCGGATGCGCTGGAGGTGTACTGGGCGAGCGGGGCGCCGCTGGATCGGGTGACGGTGTCGTCGGATGGGGGCGGATGTTTGCCGGTGTTCGGCCCCGACGGTCAGGTCGTGTCATTCGACGTGGGCGATTGTTCGGCGTTGATGGGGACGGTGCGTGAGCTCGTGCGGCGGGGGCATGCGCTGGAGAGGGTGTTGCCGGCGTTCACCTCGAATGTCGCGGCGTTGCTGCGGCTGCACGGCGTGGGACAGTTCGAATCGGGGTGTCGCGCCGACGTTGCGCTGCCGTCGTTCGACGCGGTGGCGGTCGTGGCGAGCGGCGCCTAACGCGCTCGCGGAGGGAGCGGCCGGGGCCTATCAGAAATTTTGTGTGTGAGGCAAACTACGATACCTGACCGGAGTCAGTATGCCTCGAAGCACAGCAGGTGGAGGGGCTGCGGAAGCAGCCCCGACCGTCGAGATCCCCTCGGCGCTCTTGGATGAGTTGGTCAAAGGCCCGATGTCCGCCGCGGCGGTGCAGGCCGTGTCGCTCGCGTTCAAAAAGGCGCTGATCGAGCGGGCGATGGGCGCGGAGCTGAGCCATCACCTGGGCTATCGCGTGGGCGAGACGCCGACGGCGGCGCAGACCAATCATCGCAATGGGCACTCGGAGAAGACCGTGCTCACCGAGGACGGCCCGGTGCGCATTGCGGTCCCCCGCGATCGGGACGGCGCGTTCGAGCCGGTCTTGATCCCGAAGCATGCACGGCGCTTCACGGGGTTCGACGACAAGATCATCGCGATGTACGCGCGCGGCATGACGGTGCGCGAGATCCAGGGCTTCCTCCGCGAGCAGTATGGGACGGACGTCTCGCCCGATTTCATCAGCAGCGTCACCGACGCCGTCCTCGCCGAAGTCACGGCGTGGCAGCAGCGGCCGTTGGAGCCGATGTATCCCGTGATCTTCTTCGATGCGCTCCGCGTCAAGATTCGCGATGACGGCGGGGTGCGGAACAAAGCGGTCTACGTGGCCTTGGGGGTGCTGGCCGATGGGTCCCGCGAGGTGCTCGGCCTCTGGATTGAGCAGACGGAGGGCGCGAAATTCTGGCTCAAGGTGTTCAACGAGCTGCGCACGCGCGGCGTGCAAGATGTGCTGATTGCCGTCGTCGATGGCCTGACGGGCCTCGTGGACGCCATCGAGAC
>JANOCB010000032.1:0-17193 GCA_031411975.1 Gemmatimonadaceae bacterium | reverse complement strand
CCGCGTGACGCCGTTCGCCAGCCCATGCGCTGATGACACTGCGGCACGAGGATGCGTCCTGCCTGGCCGTTGCCGCACCTCTGCGGCCAACGGACCTGCACCGCGCGCGGCGTCGTCCACGGGAAGCTCTCGTCGACGTGTGCCGCACACGAGACGTCAGCCGTGTTTCCTGTGCCATCTCCGTATGACGCACCACGTCGTTCCCCACGTGGTTCACACCCGATCCGCGTCGCATGCGCGCGGTTCGCCGCAACGTCCCTGCTCGCTGCGACGAGCCTGAGCGTCCCACTCCACGCGCAGTCGACAGTCACGCTCACCGACGTTCTCGCCCTGGCTCGGCAGCGCAGCCCGGACCTCCGTGCCGCGCAGGAAGCGGTACTGGCGGCGGCGGCGCTCGAACGGCAGGCGGGGGCGTTTGCGAACCCGACGCTGGCGTATGGTCGCGAACAGACCTCCCGCGGCGGGCAGTCGAACGCGCAGAATATCCTGCAACTCGAACAGCCACTCGAGCTGGGGAGCCTTCGCGGCGCGCGACGTGACGCCGCCCACGCCCGACGCGAGGCAGCAGAGGCGCGACTGCTCCAGACACGCATTCGGCTCGATGCCGATGTGGCCCGCGCATACGCCGCCGCCATTGGTGCCGTGCAACGCGCCCGTCTCGCGGACCAGTTCGCGACGGTCGTGACCGAGGCGCAGCGCGTGAGCGACGAGCGCCTCGCGGCCGGCGACGTGTCGGGATATGCCGCACGACGGTTGCGCCTGGAGGCCGCGAGATTCGCTGCGTCCCGAGCGACGGCAACGCTCGACGTGCGCAATGCTCGGATTGCGCTGGTGTCGCTGATCGGCGACGCGTGGTCCACCGCGGACAGCCTGCGTTTGCCGGGCAACTTTGGCGACGTGACGTCGACGCTGACTCGCGTGACCCCTGGCGTCGACATCGCGCTCGATTCGCTGGTCCGGCAGGCGGGTCGTGCGCGAACCGAGTTGCACATTGCACGCCTCGACGTCGCCGCCAATCAGGCCGACGCGCGCGTGGCGTCGATGAGCCGCGTGCCGGTGCCCGTGCTCTCTGCCGGTCACAAGGACGAACGCTCAGCGGGATCGCCCGGTGGATTCACCGGCTTCGTGGCCGGCATCGCGATTCCACTGGCGGTATTCGACCGACGACAGGGGGCCGTCGCCGCTGCCGACGCGACGTCACGGGCGAGCATCGCTGCGGTGGACGCCGTCATGCGCCGCGTGACGCTGGACGTCACGAGTGCATTCGATGCGCTGCGCAGCACCGAGATGCAACGCAAGACACTCGCGCCGTACATGGGCGATGATGCGCGCCGCGCACTGGAGGCGGTGCAGGCGTCGTACGCCGAAGGTGAACTGACGCTCGTCGAATGGCTCGATGCCCTGCGCGCCTATCAGGATGCGCAGTCGACGTACGTCACGCTCGAGACTGAGGTGGCGATTCGCCGCGCGACGCTCGCGCAGGCGCTCGGACTCCCGCTGCTCCCAGACACTCGCGCACCCGGCAGCGATGCTGCGGCTGCGCCCACCCGGAAGAACTGAGATGCCCGCACCACGACACACGTCACGCGCTGCAGCGCGGTCCATGACGACGACGCGCTTCATCGCCGCCGCACTGCTGGTCGCGTGCAGCACGTCGGGAGCGGATGACGCTCCGGAGAACGGCGCTGCCGCGACGAACGAACCCGCGGGCGGAGCGATCACCCTCTGGACCGACTCGACCGAACTGTTCTTGGAGCACCCGGCGCTGATCGTCGGGGCGCCCGACAAGTTAGCCGTGCATCTCACGGACATCAGCGACTTCGCGCCGCTCCGATCCGGCCGCATCACCCTCACGTTTCAGCGTCGCGATGGCGGCGAGCCGGTGGTCGTCGTGCAGGACGCGCCGCGGTCACCAGGGATCTACGGTCCGGCGCCGATCTTCAAGCGCGCGGGCACGTACGATCTCACGATTCTCGTCGACAGCCCGCAGGCGAAGGATGAAATCCGGGTACCGGGACTCGTGGTCTACGGCTCGGCGAGCGCAGCGCCACGCGAGACCGGCGCTGAAGACGCGGGCATCGCGTTCCTGAAGGAGCAGCAATGGAAGACCGACGGCTTCCGGACCGAGGCCGCCACCGAAGGTGAGGTGCTGGTGTCGTTCGAGGCGTCGGGCGTGCTGGAACCGGCAGCGGGCCGGTTTGCGCACGTCACGGCGCCCGTCGCGGGTCTGATCGATGCCTCCAGCCTTGCCGCCGCACCGGTGCCAGGTGCCCGCGTCACGAAGGGGCAGGTGGTCGCGCGGCTCGTGCCGTCGCTTGGCGACGGCGGCGGTGCCGACTACGCCGTGGCGCGGGCACGGTTGCGCGAGGCGGAGGATGAATTCGCTCGGGCGAAGCGGTTGATCGCCGTCGAGGCGATTCCGCAGCGACGCGTGCACGAGGCGGAGAATCGACTGACGGCGGCGCGTGAGGCGCTTGCCGGTTACGCCGGTGGCGCACTCGATGCGGGGGGGCGCATCGCGGTACGTGCGCCGGTCAGCGGTGTCGTCGCCGAGCGCATGGTGACACCCGGCTCGCGGGTCGAGGCTGGAGCCGCATTGTTCACCATCGTCGATCCGTCGGTCGTCTGGTTGCGGGTGAACGTGCCGGCGGCGCAGAGTGCACGTGTGTCACGCGGCACGGCGGCGGAGTTCAGTGTGGACGGGTCGGATCGTCGCTTTGCCACGCGACGCACCATCTCCACGGGCAGCATCATCGACTCGATCTCGCGGACGTTGCCGCTGCTGTTCGAAGTGGGCAATCCCGATGGCACGCTCAAGGTCGGTGCGACGGCGAAGGTCACCGTGGCCACCGGTGCGCGTGAGACCGGCGTGACGATTCCGTACTCCGCCGTGCTCGACGAGGATGGTCGCGCCATTGCCTACGTGCAGCCGGAGGGGGAGCGCTTCGAGAAACGGACGCTGACACTCGGCGGTCGTCAGGGTGACCGTGTGATCGTGCTCTCGGGGGTGAAGGCGTTCGAGCATGTCGTCAGCGGGGCGGCGTATCAGGTGCGTCTGGCCTCGCTGTCGACGAGCGTGCCGGCGCACGGCCACGAGCATTGAGGCGCCGATCATGCTGAACAGTCTCATTCTCTGGTCGCTGCGAAACCGAGTGATCGTCGTCGTCACGGCGGTGGTCATGCTCGTGTCCGGCGCGTGGGTCACGTCGCAGATGCCGGTGGACGTGTTTCCCGATCTGACGGCGCCGACCGTGACCGTGCTCACGGAAGCGCATGGCATGGCGCCGGAGGAAGTGGAGGCGCTGGTCTCCTTTCCCATCGAGACAGGTGTCAACGGTGCCACCGGCGTGCGGCGGGTGCGCTCATCCACCGCGCAGGGCATCTCCGTGGTGTGGGTCGAGTTCGAATGGGGTACGGACATCTTCCGTGCACGGCAGATCGTCGCCGAGAAGCTGCAGACCGTGGCGGCCGCGTTGCCCGCTGGCATCTCTGCACCCGTGCTGGCGCCGGTATCGAGCGTCATGGGCGAGATCATGATGATAGGCCTCACCGGCCCGCAGGCGCCCACGGAGCTGCGCACCACGGCCGACTGGACGATCCGCCGTCGCCTGCTGGCAGTGCCGGGGGTGGCGCAGGTGATCCCGATCGGCGGCGCGGTGAAGCAGTATCAGGTGATCGCTGATCCGGCCCGGATGCTGGCGTCGGGGGTGACGCTCGACGACGTGGTGCGCGCCACGGCAGGCTCGAATGCGAACGCCTCGGGCGGCGTGTACATGGACAAGGGACAGGAGTACGTGATCCGCGGGATCGGACGTGTGCAGACGGTGGCCGACATCGCGAACACGGTGGTCGCGGTGCGTGGCGGCACGCCAGTGCTCATCAGTCAGGTCGCCGACGTGCGCATCGGCAGTGCCCCGCGTTACGGTGACGGATCGATCAACGCGGCGCCTGGCGTGGTGCTGGCCGTGCAGAAGCAGCCGGGCGCGAACACGCTCGCGCTCACGGAACGGATCCAGCAGGAACTGGAGTCGATGCAGCCGACGCTGCCACAAGGCATGATCGTACACACGGAGCTCTTCCGGCAATCGGACTTCATCCGTGTCGCCGTCGACAACGTCGTGAAGGCGCTCCGCGACGGGGCATTCCTGGTGGTGGTGGTGCTGTTCCTTTTCCTCTGGAACGTGCGGGCCACCGCCATCTCGCTCGTTGCCATACCGTTGTCGCTGGTGGTGGCAATCTTCGCGATGAAATTTCTCGACATCTCCGTGAACACGATGACGCTGGGCGGGATGGCCATCGCCATCGGTGCGCTGGTGGACGATGCGATCATCGACGTGGAGAACGTGTTCCGGCGGCTGAAGGAGAACCATCACCGACCACCGGCCGAGCAGCGGAGCGCACTCACGGTGGTGTACGAGGCATCGAAGGAGATCCGCAGCAGCATCGTCAACGCGACGCTGATTATCATCGTGGTGTTCCTGCCGCTCTTCTTCCTCAGCGGTGTGGAAGGACGTCTGCTGCGCCCGCTCGGCTTTGCCTATGTGGTGGCGATTCTCGCGTCGCTCCTTGTCGCCGTGACGGTCACGCCGGTGCTGTGTGCGTACCTGCTCCCGACATCGAAAGCGGTGGAGACGGAAAACGAGAGCGCGCTGGTGATGTGGCTGAAGGCGGGATACCTGCGGGTCCTGCGCCCGGTCATCGCGCATCCGTGGCGCGTGCTCGGTGGGGCAGGCGTGGCGTTCGCGCTCACGGTGGCGTTGCTGCCGACGCTCGGGTCGGCGTTCCTGCCGGAGTTCAACGAAGGGGCGCTGACCGTGAGTGTGGTGACGATCCCCGGCACGTCGCTGCAGGAGTCCAGTGCCATCGGGCAGCGGGTGGAGCGGATCCTGCGCGCCAGTCCGGCGGTGATCAACACCGACCGTCGGCAGGGGCGCGCGGAGCTCGACGAACATGCGCAGGGCGTGAACGCCGCCGAGATCGATGTCACGTTGAAGGACGACATCGACAAGGAGGCGGTGTTCGAGGCGCTGCGTGAGGAGTTTTCGGTGATTCCAGGCACCAGCGTGACCATTGGCCAGCCGATCGGGCACCGCATCGACCACATGCTGTCGGGCACCCGAGCGAACATCGCGGTCAAGCTCTTCGGCCCCGATCTGTACCAGCTGCGGCTGACCGGCGCGCAGGTGCGTGATGTCATGCAGACGGTGCCGGGGGTGGTTGACCTGCAGCTGGAGCAGCAGATGGACGTCCCGCAGCTGCGCATCCGAGCCGACCGCACCGCGCTGGCGCGGTATGGGATGACCGTCGGCCAGCTTGCCGAGGCGATCGACGTCGCACTCAATGGAGAAGCGGTGTCGCAGGTACTCGAGGAGGGGCGCAGCGTCGACCTGGTGGTGCGGTTCTCCGACGATGCCCGCGCCAACGCGACGGCGATCTCAGGGGTCACCTTCGATACGCCGACAGGGCAGCGGGTGCCGCTGTCCTCACTGGCACAGATCACGGTGGATCGAGGGCCGAACACGATCAGCCGCGAAAATGTGCAGCGGAAGATCGTGGTGCAGGCCAACGTGTCGGGCCGCGACCTCGGCAGCACGGTACAGGCGATCCAGGCGGCGGTCAGCCGTGACGTGCAGCTGCCGGCGGGCTATTTCGTCGAGTACGGTGGGCAGTTCGAAGCGCAGGCCGAGGCGACGCGTACACTTGGCGCGCTGTCTTTCCTCGCGGTCGCTGCCATCTTTCTGATTCTGTTCGCCGAGTTCAGGTCGGCGAAGACGGCGCTGCTGGTGATGGCGAACCTGCCGCTGGCGCTGATCGGTGGGGTGCTGGCCGTCTTCCTGACGGGTCGGATCGTGAGCATCGCCTCGCTGGTGGGGTTCGTGACCCTGTTCGGCATCGCGACGCGGAACGGTATTCTGCTGGTGTCGCATTACCGTCAGCTGCTGACGGAGGGGGCAACGTTCGAGGATGCGGTGGTTCGCGGCTCGCTGGAGCGTCTGGCACCGATCCTGATGACGGCCCTCACGGCGGGGCTGGCGCTGATTCCGCTGGCACTCGGCGGTGGCGAGCCGGGCAACGAATTGCAGACGCCCATGGCCATCGTGATTCTGGGTGGGCTGCTGTCCGCGACGGCGCTGAACATGCTGGTTTTGCCTGCGCTGTACTGGGTGTTCGGTGATCGGGTCGTCACGGTGGATGAGGTGATGGATCGGATCGAGCCGACGGTCGTGTCGCCACCGGTGCGCGTGGCGATGGTTGGATGAAGTCAGCGCCCGAGCGCTGGCGTGCGTCGTAGGTGCAGTTGCTGTCGCGTGATCCCCGTGATCCGTTGTTCCACTTCCGCCCCACCCAAGCCAGCCATGCGTACTCTCCTTCGCCGTACCTCCGTCGTCGCGGTGCTGCTGCTCGTCGCGGCACCGCTGTTCGCGCACGACATGTTCCTGCGCCTCGAACAGTTCTTCGTGGCTCCGAACACCACCGTGAACGTCCGCCTCTTCAACGGTACCTTCATCCTCTCCGAGAACTCGATCACGCCCGATCGGTTGGCGGACATCGCCGTCGTTTCACCGGCGGGACGAGCGAAGATCGACGTGGCACAGTGGAGCGCCGCTGGCGACACCAGTGTCTTCCCGATGCGTACTGGTGCGGCGGGCACGTACGTGGTTGGTGTGTCTACCAAGCCGCGTGTGCTCGAGATGAGCGGCACCGATTTCAACGCCTATTTGCGCTCCGATGGCATCCCTGATGAACTGGCTGCCCGCCGTGCACAGAAGCGACTGAATGACCGTGCCAAGGAACGTTACCAGAAGCACGTGAAGGCACTGGTGCAGGTGGGTGCCACGCCGAGTGATGCGTTCGGGACGGTGCTCGGATATCCAGCGGAGCTGGTGCCGGTGCAGAACCCCTATGCGCTCAAGGTCGGCGCGACGCTTGATATTCGGGTACTGGTGGATGGCAAGCCGGTGGCGAACCTGTTCGTGCAGTATGGTGGGCTGTCGTCGTCCAACGGTCGCGTCGCACAGCGCAACGTGCGTTCGGATGCGGCGGGATTGGTGCACATCCCGCTGGATCGGACCGGCACATACTACGTCAAGTTCATCTCGATGGTGCGCGTGACGGGTGATGCCGAGGCCAACCACTCGTCGAAGTGGGGTTCCCTGACGTTCGGAGTGAAGTAGCGTGCGACTGTTCCAACGACTGGCCGTCGTCTGCCTGCTGCTCGGTGGGGCCTCCACCGAGCTGCTGGCACACGGTGTTGCCGCGGGCGACAAGGGCTTCATTCAGCAGGCCAGTGGCGTGTTGCTGATCCCGTTCGCCTATCTGGGAGCCAAGCACATGGTCACCGGATATGATCATCTGTTGTTCCTGCTCGGCGTGATCTTCTTCCTCTACCGGCTGAAGGACGTCGCGCTGTACGTCACGCTGTTCGCCATCGGCCACTCGACCACGTTGCTGCTCGGTGTGCTCATGCAGGTCAGCGTCAACGCGTACCTGATTGATGCCGTGATCGGGCTCTCGGTGGTGTACAAGGCGCTCGACAACCTCGGCGCGTTCAGGACGTGGTTCGGCATCGAGCCTGACGCGCGCGCGGCGACCCTGATCTTCGGATTCTTTCATGGCTTCGGACTGGCCACGAAGATTCTCGACTTCGACATGTCGACCGATGGGCTCGTCCCGAACCTCGTCGCCTTCAACGTCGGTGTGGAGATCGGCCAGGTGCTCGCACTGAGTGCGATCCTCCTCGCGATGAATCACTGGCGCCGCACCGCCAGTTTCCGGCCCATGGCCCATGGAGCGAATGTCATGATCATGACGGCGGGCTTCATGCTCGTCGGCTACCAACTCGCCGGCTTCTTCCTTCTCCGATCGATCACATGAGCCCACCGACTGTCCCTGTTGAATCGCCGACCAGTGCGTCGCTGGTCCGCTCCACGCTGATTGCGGCGGCCGTGGCTGGCGTGCTGCTCGTGACCTGTGTGCTGCCAGCTGAATACGGCGTGGATCCGACCGGTGTGGGTCGTCTGCTTGGGCTGACGCAGATGGGCGAAGTGAAGATGGCGCTGGCCGAGGAGGCCGCCAACAACGCTGCCGCAGAGGCCTCCGCCGACTCCGTGATCGCGGCTTCGGAAGCAGGCGCGGCCGCGCCGGTGCCTGCGGTTGCTGACGTGCCTGAGACAGCTGAAGCTACTGAGCGTGTCGACACGACGCTGGTGACGCTGGCGCCGGGGAAGGGAGGCGAAGTGAAGCTCGTCATGCCCGGTGGCTCGCGCGCGCGGTACATCTGGCGAATCACCAACGGCGTCGTGAATTACGACATGCACGGTGACTCGACCAATGCCCCGAAGGACTGGTTCGTCAGCTACAGGAAGGCGCAGGGTGTGGCCGCGGATTCCGGCGAGCTCGTCGCAGGCTTCAATGGCAATCACGGGTGGTACTGGCGCAACCGGGGGACGCGCGACGTGCTGGTACAGTTGATCACGACGGGTAGGTACACCCGCATCGACAAGCACCTCTGATCGTCGCGGTCACGCGAATCAGGATGTGCTGATGGGGCGAGTGATCGATGCGGCGGTCGAGCGCAGTGTGCCGAAGCTCGTGCTGATGACGGCCATGGGCGCGGACGCCGCCCCCCTCACCGATGCGCAAGGCGGAGCTGCACGCTGGCGCGCCGAGCACGCCGCGTGTTCGGCGCACCGGAGGCGTTACAGCGATGTGAGAGCGGAACGATCGCACCGGGCGGGGGTTCACTGCATCCACCCCTTTCACATCATCGAGTGTCATGCATGACGAAGCAATCGAGCGGCTACAAGCACGACGCGAGCGACAAGAAGCTGGACCAGGCCGCGGCCGTGGAGAAGGCGGAGGAGAAGGCCGCCCACGACCATGCGCACGCCGGGCATGACGCCGCGAAGGTCGCGCGGCACGACGACACGGGGAAGGACCGCCTCTTCGAGGGGCGCATCCAGCACGATGATGCCGACAAGGCCAGCGACCGGAATCGCCTCGAGAAGGACGTTGCGGCACACCATCATCCGGCGGACGAGGTCGGCACGATTTCCGACACCGACCAGCATCCGAAGAAGCACTGATCGTCCGTCCTGATTGAATCGCGAGGCCCGACAGCATCGATGCGGTCGGGCCTTCGTGTTTCGCGCCGTCTCTGACGGGCGCCTATACTCGATGATCGCCGGTCGGCTCCGACTCTCTTCACGACACCCTCTCCGCATGTCCCGACTGCGCTGGTTGCCTGGTGCGATGCTCCTCTGCGCATGTCACCGCAGCGGGCTGTCCGCCACGCAGGCTCCGAGCCTGCTGCTCGACCCGTCGCACCGCGAGTGGACGGCGCCCGCGCCGGCACTCTCGTTCCTGCGCTTCGAGACCACCAAGGGTGCGTTCGTCCTCGAACTGCATCGCGACTGGGGGCCGATCGGCGCCGACCGGCTCTACAACCTCGCCCGGCTCGGCTACTTCACCGACACGCGTTTCCATCGCGTGCGCGAGCGCTACATC
This sequence comes from Gemmatimonadaceae bacterium, assembly GCA_031411975.1. Lineage (GTDB taxonomy): Bacteria > Gemmatimonadota > Gemmatimonadetes > Gemmatimonadales > Gemmatimonadaceae > JACMLX01. Next base: position 7,686 of record JANOCB010000032.1, on the reverse strand, counting down.
GCGCAGTGGGGCCTGCATGGCGATTCGGCGGTGAATGCCGCGTGGAAGGGTCGCTACCTGCGCGACGACGCGCCCCGCTCGCAGAACAGGCGCGGGACGTTCGCCTTCTCGTACGAGGGGCCAGGTCGCGAGCACTCGCGCAACACGCAGATCTACGTGAACCTGGCCGACAATCCGCGCAACGACAGCGAGCCGTTCACGGTGCTGGGCACCGTCGTCGAGGGCATGGCGGTGCTCGACAGCCTGTACGCCGGCTACGGCGAAGAATCCGGCAGCGGCGTTCGGCAAGGGCGACAGGGCCCACTGGAGCGCGGCGGCAACGCGTACATGGATCGAGTCTGGCCCAGGCTCGATCGCATCCTGCGCGTCACGATCACGACGGACCGGGCACGCCGACCAGGCATGCCGTAGGCAGGAACGCGGTGGCGCGGGTCGTGTGCGGTGGCCTCTGCGTCGGTTCGGGGAGCCAGCTGGCACGGCCGCCGGCCGCCGTGGTGTGGCCACGGCTATATCTCTCGCACGTTCTCGAGCATGACCGTCACGTCGCCATCACGGTCGGCCCGATCTCCCGCATCGCGTTCTTCCCGGAGGAGTATGCACACGGAGCGCTCGTTCGCAGGATTGTCGTCCGTCGGCAGTGCACTCGCATTGCTGCTGATCACCGCACCTGTCCTCACTGCGCAGGACCTCGAGCGATCGATAGCAATCGGTGCGGCCGTCCCTGTCGGCAGCGTCGGAACGAATCGCTCGATGGGGCCCCTGCTGCGCGGCGGGGTGACGCTCGGTGATCGCCAGCGACGCCACGTGCGCCTGCGACTGGATCTCGAGGGAAGCTGGCTGCAGGGTGATTCACTCGCGTCGAGCGGTAGCTGGCGCGGCGGCACGCTGGCGGCGATCTCCGGCTTCGCGTCGATGGTCGTCGGCGCGACGAGTGAGGAGCCGAGTGCGCCATACTTCGTGCTCGGGCTTGGCATCCAGCGTCTCGCCATCGCCGGCGTGACCAACCCCTACGGCGCGACGCTCGCTGGCCGCATCGGTGCGGGCGTCCACTTTCGTGTCGGACAGCGCACGCTGTTCGCCGAGGTGGTGCCGACGCTCTCGGCCACCGATTTCGGCACGACGTCGGATTTTTCAGCGGGGACCGTCATTCCGCTCGTGATCGGGATGCGGTTTTAGCTATTGGTGACAGTGCATACAGCGCGGACGTCGATCCACTATCACTGAAGGCTCACCAACCGCCGTCAACCGCAGCACGCCGAACAGCACGGTCGCTATGCCGACGGCGCTCACTCCGGCACCGCCTTGCGCAGCACTGACCAGTACGACACCGGCATCAGCCGCGCCAGCCAGGCGAGGGCCACCGCGTCACCACCCACCAGCACGCGCGGCTTCCGCTGCTCGATGCCGCGCACGATGATTTCGCCCGCCTTCGCCGGCGGCATGCGCAGCGACTTGTCGAACAGGGCGCGCCGGCGCGCGAACTCCGCCGCGTCCACGCCGGCGGGGACACGCGCACTGCCTGAGATGTTGGTGCGCACCCCGCCGGGATGCACCACCGTGACGCCGACGGTCGATCCTGCGAGCTCGTGACGCAGTGCCTCCGAGAAGCCGCGCACCGCGAACTTGCTGGCCGCATACGCCACCTGCTCCGCGGGCGCCACGAGGCCGAAGACGCTCGAGATGTTCACCAGCCGAGCCTCACGACTGGCGCGCAGCATGGGAAGGAAGGCGCGCGTCATGCGCACCGTGCCATGAAAGTTGATGTCGAACAGCCAGTCGAAGTCGGCCTCGCTCACCATCTCGAAGGTGCCACCTACAGCCACGCCTGCGTTGTTCACGAGCACGTCGGCACCACCGTGTGCCGCCAGCACCGCTGCGGGAAGCCTGGCCACCATGTTGCGGTCGGCCACGTCGAGCTGGTGCGTCGTGACGCGCAGGCCCGCGGCGGGTAGCTGTGCCACTGTGTCTGCGAGCGATGCCGCATTCACATCGGCGAGCGCCAGATGACAGCCGCGCCGCGCGAGCGACGTCGCAATCGCGCGCCCGATGCCGCTGCCGGCGCCAGTAATCACGGCGGTGCGGCCACTCACGATCATCGGCTCAGCCATACGACGCCATCTCCTGGGTGGGGGAATGAACCGGTTCCGGTGACGGTTCCGGTGACAGGTTCCGGTGACAGTGCATACTCGGAGTTCCGGTGACAGAGTTCCGGTGACAGTGCATACTCGTGGTTCCGGCCACCGTGCCGACACCGCAGGTGGGTACCTCCGGCCGCCGCGGCTCGGTCACCGCCATGCGAAGATGCAACGCCCGCACGAAAACGGTCATCGCGCAGTGATCGGGTGCGGTGTTTCGCCGACGGAGGCCGTATTCATGACGGACCGGCCGCCCGCCACCGCGCCGGTCTCACTGTCGTTGGCGTCCCACATCACCACACCTGACCTCATGGCCCGACTGGCACGCGTCGTCATCCCCGGCGTTGCCCATCATGTCACCCAGCGCGGGAATGGGCAACAACGGACGTTCGATTCCGCGGACGATTACGCGCTCTATCTGCGGCTGCTGCGCGCAGGATGCGAGCGGGCGTCGGTGGTCTGCCTGGCCTACTGCCTGATGCCGAATCACGTGCATATGATCCTGGTGCCGCAGTCGATGGATGGCCTGCGCGACGGGCTCGCGTTGACGCACCGCGCGTACGCCGGGATACTCAATGCGCGGCGTGGCGTTACGGGTCACTTCTGGCAGGGACGATTCGGCTCCGTCGTGATGGACGACGACCACCTGTTCCAGGCACTCCGCTATGTGCTGCTGAATCCGGTCCGGGCCCGATTGGTGCGGACCGCCGCCGACTGGCGCTGGTCCAGTGCGCGGGCGTACCTCGCGCGGCGGTCCGATGCCATCACCGACACCTCGCGGATGTTGCCGGCCATCGCTGAGGTGCCAGCGTACCTCGCTGCTGCACCGGATGAGACGCGTCTGCTGCGGATTCGCGCCGGCGAGACCTGCGGGTGGCCGGCCGCAGAGCCCGCGATGCTCGAGCACTTCGAGGCGATCACCCAACGACGTCTGCGGCCGCGACGGCCGGGACCACCGCCGCGAGCGTTGCGGTAGCGGCGACGCCGCGTCTGCGTTTCGACGGCATGCTCGTGTATGCACTGTCACCAGATCCAGCTGTGTGTATGCACTGTCACCAGATCCAGATCCACTGTGTGTATGCACTGTCACCAGATCTGTCCAGATCTGTCGTGTATGCACTGTCACCAGATCCACCTGTCACCAGATCCACCAGATCCACCAGATCTGTCTGTCACCAGATCTGTCGCCAGATCCACCCACTCGCCGACGCGCGCGCACGCTGTGAGTCGGTCAGCGCCGAGAAAACACCGCGAACGAGAAGCGCTGCTCGGCACCGCCTGGCGTGCGATGCGTGTCGACAAAGCCATGGCGCAATACGAACGCGTCCTCGAACGCGGACGCGAGTTCCTCGGGACTATACCGCACCACCTCGAGCCCACTGCAGCGCGTGGGCCCATCCGGCGCGAAGGTCGCGATGATGAGCGCACCACCCGCCCGCACCGACCGCGCGGCGGCGGCGATGTACTGCGCGCGGTCGTCCGCGGCCGTGAGAAAGTGGAAGACCGCGCGGTCGTGCCAGAGATCGTAGCTGGTGGGTGGCAGTTCCACGCTCGTGATGTCACCCTCGATCCACGTGACCTCGGCGGCGCGATCACCGAGGCGGGCCTGCGCCCGTGCCAGCGCGGCACCGGAGATGTCGAGGACCGTCACATGCCCGACGCCATGGTCGAGCAGCGCCCCCACCAGCAGGGCATCGCCCCCACCGACATCGATCACGTCACTGGATGTGGTCAGCCCCGCCGACGACAGCAGCGCCATCGAGCGCGTCGGGGCTGGCTCGAACCAGCTGACCGTGTCGGACGGCTTGGTCTGGTACACGGTCTCCCAGTGAGTCTTGCGATGCATGTCGGGTGGGCAGAGGGTGGGTGCAAGGCAAGGAAAGGTCGCGGGCGTGCGCCGTGGGCGCGACCGGGTGCGCGCAGCGGGTTCGGCGGTGGCGGCCGGCGCGCGGGACACGGCGCCAAGGTGGGGTGGCAATCCGGTGACAAATCCGGTGACAGTGCACTCACGCATTCCGGTGAACATTCCGCGGTATTGCGGTGACAGCGCACTTGATCGCGTGCACTGAACCCCGATCGATGACGTATTCGTGGCTGTCCTCGCGGCACTCGTGGGGCCGCGCGTGCACTCACACGCGCAGTTCCCACAAGATCCCCCGGGAGCTTCTCAGCGGGTCATCAGCAGGTCCGGGTCGTCCCATGTGCGACGTATGCACTGTCACCGGATCTCCCACCGGTTCTGGAGCGTGGTGCCGATGGCGCGCGCCAGCCTGTATCAGGTGACCACCGGCGGATCGGGGGTGTACGTCAACAGCTTCGCGCGTTTCGGCGGGCAATCGCTGGTTTCGGTGGATGCCGCCACCGGTGCGGTGCGCTGGCGCAAGCCGTTTGACAGTGGGTCCCGCGTGTCATTGTCGGCGTGGGACAACGGCGAACTGTACACGCAGATCGTCGATGGTGGCGTCAACGCGTTGCTCTCGGTGAATGCTGCCGACGGGACCGAACGCTATCGCACGGCGTACACCGCCAGTGCGCGTCCGTTGTTCGATGGCCCCACCGTCGCGGGCTCGGCGGTGGTGGTGGGCAGCACGGCTGGCGCCCACGGGTTCACGAAGGAGACGGGTGCCAACCGCTTCTTTCGTTCCGTCACGAACGGCGAGCCGTGGACACCGGCCGCGGAGAACGGCACGGCCTACTACATCGACGGTGGTGTCACTGGAGTGTCGACGACGACGGGAAACGTCACGATGCAGCTCGTCGATCCGCGCTTCAGCGAATTCGTCACGCCGCTCATCGCTGCGCCTGGTGTCCTCGTGGCGCGGACGACGGAGCGCCTGCTCGCGGTGAACCTCGCATCGAGCACCGTGTCGTGGGTCGTGGAAGGGGAGATCGACGAAGTCGTCGTCGCGGGGCGTGGGACGGTCTACGCCTTCGAGAGCGGCGCGATGGTGGCCCGCGCCGTCAGCGATGGCTCCGAGGTGTGGAGGTGGATGCCGCCCGACACCTGCGGCATACGGACGGGAATGGTCATCACCAACAACATCCTTTTCGTCGGCTGCGAAGCTACGACGTACGCGCTGGACCTCACGGCACGCCGTTCCATCTGGAGCTATCCTGCGGGTGGATTCCTGTCGCTCAGTGGACCGCAGGGTGCGTTGTACATCGCCAAAGGTCAGCAGCTGACGGCGATCGGCCTGCGGTAGGGGCAGCCGAGCTCCGGGCCGTGTAACAGCGCGAGCGCGACGTCAGTCCTTCAGCGCGCCAACATACGCGTTTGCATCCACCGGGCCCTCGAACGCGATGAAGAGCGTACACGGCGTCCGGCTGGTGCAGCGCCCGTCGTGCGGCAGCCCCGCTGGACCGAAGGCGTACTGCCCGGCAGTCAGCGCGACGGCGGCCGCGCCTTTGTACTTCACCGTGAGTTGCCCCTCGACCAGGATCATGCGTTCGGCGGACGTGTGGGAATGCGCCGGGAGCGTGTAGCCGCCCGGGACCCGCAGGAACACGTCGGCGTTGGGCTTGGAAGGATCGCCGTGTAACACGGTGATCTGGCATCCGGTTGGGAAGAGCGCAGGGCAGGGACCCCATTCGAGGGCCGAGGACACACTTCGGGTGATCGGTGTCGCGCCCGGTGCCGCTTGAGCGCCGAGCGAGTTGCTGGCCGCAATCTGGGCGAAACTTCCAAGGACGAGTACGGCAGCAAGAGCGGCGGCGGGAGGCATCTGCATCAGGTCTTCTCCAGGTGGTCGGTGTACCGGACGGGCCTGCGTTGTCCCATCAGATATGGCGGGATGTCGCTCCCCGCCGCTTGGAGACGGTCTGGAGACCGTCTGGAGATTTCCGCAACGACGCGCTATGGTCCTGTTCGATGATCTACCAGTTCGGCGATTTCGAGCTCGACACCGACCGACATGAGCTTCGCGCCGCCGGGCGTCACCTTCCGGTGGAGCCTCAGGTCTTTGCGTTACTCGCGCTCTTTCTGGTGAATCGCGGCCGAGTTGTCACGAAAGAGGAGATCATCGCCACCGTCTGGCATGGTCGGGTCGTCTCGGAATCGGCGCTCTCCAGCCGCATCAAGTCCGTGAGGCAGGCTCTCGGCGACGATGGCCGTGCACAGCACATGCTGCGGACGGTGCACGGTGTCGGGTTCTGCTTCGTGGCCGACGTTACGACGCGAACGGCCGTGGCGATCGCTCCGCCGGTGGATGCGACGGATCGCGCTGCGCCATCGTCGTCGCGTCCGAGTATCGCGATTCTCCCATTTCAGCATGTCGGCGCGTCGGTGCATGCGCCGCAGATCGCTGATGCGTTGCCATCTGATCTGATCGCCGCCTTGTCCCGACTGCACTGGCTGTTCGTCATAGCCCGTGGCTCGTCGTTCCGTTTCAGGACACCGGACCGAAGCCTGGACGAGGTGCGCCTCGCGTTGAACGTGCGGTATTGCCTCACCGGCGTGGTCGACGTGTCCGGCAACAGCATGTCCATCGCGGTGGAATTGAGCGACACCAGCGACCGGGGCATCGTCTGGAGCGAACGGTTCCACGGCCGGTTCGATGCCGTCCACGAGATTCGCGAAGAAATCGTCAGTGCGGTGACGAGTGCGGTCGAAGTCAGGATTCCCGTGAGTGAGGCCCAGCGTGCACAGCTCACATCACCCGACGACCTCGACGCCTGGCTCGCGTATCATCTGGGGCTGCGTCACATGTATCGGTTCAACGAGAGGGACAACGCGATTGCCACCGGACTGTTCACCCGTGCGATTGCCATGGAGCCGGAGTTTGCCCGCGCATATGCCGGACTCTCGTTCACACACTTCCAGAATGCGTTTCTGCGCTACGCGGATGCTGCCGAATCGGTACAGCTTGCCGAGCGATATGCGAACGAATGCCTGAACCGGGACCCCCTGGACCCGTTCGGACACTTCACGATGGGCAGGGCACACTGGCTGCGTGATGATCTGGAAGGCAGCCTGCCATGGCTGGAGCGTGCGAACGCGCTCAATCCCAATTACGCGCAGGCGCGGTACTCCACCGGATGGGCCGAGGCGCTGCTTGGGAGCACGGAGTCCAGCGACCGTAACATCGATGCGGCACTCGGGCTGAGTCCACTCGACCCGTTGGTCTACGGGATGCTGGGCGTGCGGGCGCTGTCGCAGCTGGCGCAGAACGATACGGCCCGGGCGTCGGAATGGGCGCAGCGGGCGGCCAGGTCTCCCGGCGCGCATCCGCTCATCGAGATGATCGCGGCAGCGGCCTGCGGCCTCAATGGCGATGACGTCCAGGCGCATGCGTGGGCGAGGTCGGTGCGATCGAAAGCGAGCCATCTGCAGGCATCCGACTTTCTCCGGGCGTTTCCGTTTCGTGATGCAGCGACGAAGGCGCGTGTGTCCTCGATGCTGGTTCGGCTCGGGCTCTAGCGTCTGCTCGTGGCTTGCAGTGACGCATCGTCCGACCGCTGCTCCAAATGATGGCTTCTTTCGCCCTCCTGCAAGTGAGGCAGCATTGCCAAGGTTCGCATCTCGAAGCTCGTGTGATTCTGCCTTGTCACTCTC
>JANOCB010000031.1:0-25570 GCA_031411975.1 Gemmatimonadaceae bacterium | reverse complement strand
CGCCGGTTCTGCGGTCGTAACCTACGGCGAGACCATGGTGCTCGCCGCCGTCACCGTGAGCGACAACAAGTCGTCGCTCCCCTTCTTCCCGCTGACGGTCGAATACAAGGAAAAGACCTACGCCGCCGGCAAGATTCCGGGTGGCTACATCAAGCGTGAAGGACGCCCGTCCGACAACGAGATCCTGACCTGTCGCATCGTCGACCGGTCGATCCGGCCGTTGTTCCCGGAAGGCTTCCAGAACGAAGTGCAGGTCGTGATCTACGTGATCTCGGCCGACCAGGAGAACAAGCCCGACACGCTGGCGCTGCTCGCCACGAGCTACGCGCTGGCCGCGTCGCAGGCGCCGTGGAACACGCCCATCGCTGGCGTGCGCGTGGGTCGCATCCAGGAGAAGTGGGTGCTGAATCCCACCTTCCAGCAGCTCGAGTACAGCGACATCGACATGATGGTCGCCGGCACGGCCGATTCGATCATGATGGTCGAAGGTGGCGCGCTGGAAGTGAGCGAAGAGGATGTGGTCGAAGCGATCACCGTGGCGCACAAGGGCATCAAGGAACTCGTCACGATGCAGCAGGAGCTGCTGAAGGCGGCGGGGGCCAAGGAGCCGATGGCGTGGGCGAAGCACGAGCCGGCCGCCGAGCTGGTGAAGCGCGTCGGTGATCTGGCCACGGAGAAGATCGCGAAGGCGCTCAATCAGGCCGACAAGGCCACCCGCGTGCGCGCGATCGAGATGGTCAAGCGTGAAGTGGCTGCGCTGATCGTCGCCGAGTCGCCGGACATGGGCAAGGACGCCAGCAGCATCCTCGATGGCATGGAATACGACGCGTTGCGTGCGCAGGTGCTCGACACGAAGAAGCGTGTTGACGGCCGTGCCGTGAACGAGGTACGCCAGATCACGATCGAGACCGGCCTCCTGCCGCGTGTGCACGGCTCGTCGCTGTTCACCCGTGGCCAGACGCAGGCCCTCGTGGCCGTGACGCTCGGCACCGGCAACGACGTCCAGCGCCTCGACTCGATCGACGAAGCGCAGGAACAGACGAAGTCGTTCATGCTGCACTACAACTTCCCGCCGTTCAGCACCGGTGAAGCGAAGCCGATGCGCGGCACGAGCCGTCGCGAAATCGGTCACGGCAACCTCGCCGAGCGCGCCGTCCAGGCCGTGCTGCCGCCGTTCGAGGAATTCCCGTACACCGTCCGCATCGTGTCGGAAATCCTCGAGTCGAACGGTTCGAGCTCGATGGCGTCGATCTGCGGCAGCTCGCTGTCGCTGTATGACGCCGGCGTGCCGATCAAGGCGCCGGTCGCCGGTGTGGCGATGGGCCTGATCAAGGAAGGAAAGAAGTACGCGATCCTGACCGACATCCTCGGCACCGAAGACCACCTCGGCGACATGGACTTCAAGGTCGCGGGCACCGAGCAGGGCATCACGTCGATCCAGATGGACATCAAGATCGACGGCCTCGATCTCAAGATCATGACCGAAGCGCTGGCGCAGGCCAAGGAAGGCCGCCTGCACATCCTCGGTGAAATGGCGAAGGCAATCAACGCCCCGAACGCGGAGCTGTCACAGTACGCCCCGCGCATCGTGACGCTGACGATCAGCCCCGAGAAGATCGGCGACCTGATCGGCCCGAAGGGCAAGACGATCCGCGGCATCCAGGACGAAACGGGTGCCGAACTGACCGTCGATGACTCGGGTCTCGTCACCATCGCGGCCGTCGGCGGCGAAGCGATGGAGCGCGCAAAGCAGATGGTCAAGGCGATCACGGCCGAGCCGGTCGTCGGCGATACGTACGAAGGCACCGTCAAGAGCATCACGGCCTTCGGCGCATTCGTCGAGATCATGCCGGGTACCGAGGCGCTGCTGCACGTCTCCGAGATCAAGTGGGAGCGTGTGGACAAGACCGAGGACGTGCTCAAGAAGGGTGAGCGCGTGACGGTGAAGCTGGTGGATCGCGACGAGCGTGGTCGTCTCCGCCTCTCGATGAAGGCGCTGTTGCCGAAGCCGGAAGGCTACGTCGAGCGCGAGCCGTCGGCGCCGCGTGAGTCGTCGGGTGGGGAAGAGCGTGGTGACCGCGCTGATCGCGGCTCGCGCGGTGCCCCGCGTCGCCGGTAAATGATCGCCCTCGCGACGCCGCCTGAGACAGGCGTCTCGCGCACGGTGCTGCCGAATGGCCTGACCGTACTTTCGGAATTCGTTCCGGGAGTGCGGTCAGTCGCCTTCGGGGCCTGGGTGCGCTCAGGATCGATGCATGAACACGCCGACCAGATGGGCGTGGCGCATCTGCTCGAACACATGGTGTTCAAGGGAACGGCGAGGTACAGCGCCAAGGCGCTGGCCCTGTCGCTCGAAGTCCTCGGCGGTTCGCTGGATGCCTACACCACCCGCGAGCACACCTCGTTTCAGGCCCGCGTGCTCGACGAGCACCTGCTGCAGGCTGCCGACGTGCTGCATCAGCTCTGCTTCCATCCGCAGCTGCGCGACGAAGACCTGCGCCTCGAGCGGAAGGTGATCCTCGAGGAGATCGCCATGGTCGATGACACGCCGGATGACGTGATCTTCGAACTGCATGGCGCCCGGATGTACCCGGATCATCCCTACGGGCATGCCATCCTCGGCACGCCGGCCACGGTGAAGCGTCTGAAGGTCAGCGACGTTCGTGCGTGGCACGAGCGCGCGTACCACCCACCGCAGATGGTGGTGGCGGCGGCTGGCAACGTGACGCACGAACATCTGCTCGACGTGCTCGAGACCAGCGGATGGACCGGGCAGCCGCGTGGTGAGACGGCATGGCTTGCCGCCCCGTCGGTCCCGTCGACCGTCGTGGGTGGCTACGCCCACGTGAAGCGGAAGGACATCGCGCAGACGCACATCGTGCTCGCCTGCGACGCGCCGAAGCACCCGTCGCCCGAGCGTCATGCCGTGTCCGTGGCGTCGGCACTGCTTGGTGGCGGGATGAGCTCGCGCCTCTTCCAGACGGTTCGCGAGGAGCTGGGGCTGGCCTACAGCGTGTACTCGTACTACAACACCTTTCTCGACAACGGTCAGCACGGCGTGTATCTCGCCACGGCGCCCGGGCAGGCTCGCGAGGCCTACTCGGTGGTCTGCCGGGAGATGGCTGCGGTGGCCGCCGGGGCGATGTCGGATGACGAGATCGCGACCGGCATCAGCCAGCTCAAGGGGCAGCTGGTACTGTCGCTGGAGGGGGTGTCGGCGAGGCTGTACCGGGCGGCCGAGATGGCGCTCTACGACGAGCCCTATCGGCCCATCGACGCGTTGCTTGCGGAACTCGATGTCGTCACACCTGCACAGGTCCGCGCCGCCTGTGCCGCCTATCTCGACCCGGCGCAGTGCAGTGTGCTCAGTCTCGGGCCGTCAGCTGCTGCCTGAAGCGCTCCGGCCGCTATCCATCCTGTCATCCCTCGATACATGAAGATCGGCGTTCCGAAAGAGATCAAGACGAACGAGAACCGCGTGGCGCTCGTCCCGGCGGGTGCCGAGGCACTCGTCGGCGCTGGGCACAGCGTGTTCGTCGAAACCGATGCGGGCATCGGCAGCGGCTTCAGCGACGCGGATTACTCCGACGTCGGCGCGACCATCCAGCCCGACGCCGCGTCCACGTGGGCCAGTGCCGAGCTGCTGCTGAAGGTGAAGGAGCCGATCGCCTCGGAGTGGGGCTACCTGCGCCCGGACCTGACGCTGTTCACCTATCTGCACTTCGCGGCCGACGAAGCGCTCACCCGGGCGCATCTCGCCAGCGGTGCCACGTGCATCGCGTACGAGACCGTCGAGCTGCCAACGCGTGAGCTGCCACTGCTGACGCCGATGTCCGAGGTGGCGGGGCGGATGGCGGTGCAGGAAGGGGCCAAGTACCTCGAGAAGCTGTATGGTGGCCGCGGCGTGCTCCTCGGTGGCGTTCCTGGTGTGCCGGCGGCGAAGGTCGTGATCCTCGGCGGGGGGGTCGTCGGGACCAATGCCGCGAAGATTGCGGCGGGCATGGGCGCCAAGGTCACGATCCTGGACCTTTCCCTCGAGCGGCTGCGCTACCTGAGCGACGTGATGCCGGCGAACGTGTCGCTCATCCACTCGAACCGTCACAACATCCTCGAGCAGATTTCGACTGCCGACCTGGTGATCGGCGGCGTGCTGATCCCCGGGGCAAAGGCGCCGAAGCTGATCCGCAAGGACGATCTGAAGCGCATGCGTCCCGGTTCGGTGATCGTGGACGTGGCCGTCGATCAGGGTGGGTGTGTCGAGACGATCCATGCCACCACGCACGAGAACCCGACGTACACGGTGGACGGTGTGATTCACTACGCCGTGGCGAATATGCCGGGCGGCGTCCCGCGCACGTCGACGCTGGCCCTGACGAATGCCACGTTCCCCTACGTGATGCAGCTGGCGAACCTTGGGTGGAAGCAGGCCCTGGCGAGCAATGGCGCCTTGCTCAAGGGGCTGAACATGACCGCGGGCCAGACCACGTACCGGGCGGTCGCGGAGTCGTTCGGCTTGCCGTTCAGCGAGCCGGCTCAGTTCGTGGCCTGAGTCTCGCATCAGGTCGGTGGTCGGGGCGGCGGCGGTGCGGGTTGCACTGTCGCCGCCTCCTGCTTGCGGCCGGGCTGCCGACACTGTGAACGGATGCCGCCGCGCTCCCTTCACCGGCTGTGTCACCCTGTGTATGTTGTTGCAGGACAAGCCGTTGGTCCCGTCCACGTCGCCTGTGTCCGCCCGCTGCCCGGGCCCCTTCCGTTCCCAACTGATGCCGTTTCGCTGGCCTTTCAAGCCGGGTTCCCTGTTCCCGGCCAACGCCATCGCCGTCGACCTCGGGACCGCCAACACCCTCATCTATGTGAAGGGTGAGGGCATCGTCCTCAATGAGCCGTCCGTGGTGGCGATCGATCGCGACACCAAGAAGATCAAGGGTGTCGGGCTCGAGGCGAAACGCATGCTCGGGCGTACCCCGGACGGCGTGATCGCGGTGCGTCCACTCAAGGACGGCGTGATCGCCGACTTCGACGTCACCGAGAAGATGCTGCGGTACTTTCTCACGCTGATCATCGAGAACCATGTGTTCAAGGTGAAGCCGCGCGTCATCGTCTGTGTGCCGAGTGGCATCACGGAGGTGGAGAAGCGTGCCGTGCGCGACAGCGCACTCGGTGCCGGTGCGAAGGAAGTGTTCATGGTGGCCGAGCCGATGGCGGCGGCGATCGGTGTTGGTTTGCCGGTCGAGACACCGACGGGCAACATGGTCATCGACATCGGTGGTGGTACCACGGAGATCGCGGTGATTGCGCTCAGCGGCATCGTCAGCGACACGTCGATCCGCACCGGCGGCGATGAACTCGACACGTCGATCGTGCAGTTCATGCGCAAGAACTACAATCTGCTGATCGGTGAACCGACGGCGGAGCAGATCAAGATCCAGATCGGCAGCGCCTATCCGGTAGGCGAAGAGCGCGACATGGAAGTGAAGGGACGCGACCTCGTCAGCGGCATCCCGAAGACGGTGCGGGTGCATTCCTCGGAGATCCGCGAAGCGATTCAGGAACCCATTCAGCAGATCGTCGACGCCGTGCGTCGCGCGCTCGAGATCACGCCGCCGGAACTGGCATCCGACATCGTCGATCGCGGCATCGTGATGACGGGCGGTGGTGCGCTGATCCGCGGCCTCGACCTGTTGCTGAGCCAGGAAACGAACCTGCCGATTCACGTTGACGAGGATCCACTGACTTGCGTGGTGCGCGGGTGCGGCCGGATTCTCGACGACGAAGAGAAGTACCGCTCCGTCCTGAGCTCCTGAGCGAACGATGGCCAGGACGTCTCGCACGGGAACGCGCACGGATCTGGCGCTGCTCGGCGTGGCGCTGGTGCTGGCACTCACGGCACTGATCCTGCCGTCGGCCATCCGGAGTCAGGTCCAGGGTACGCTGCGCTCGAGCGTGGCGGCCCCACTCGTCTCGGCACAGGCATGGGCGGAGCGCGGCCGACAGGCCATCGGTGATCATGGCCGCCTGGTGAAATCGATCGACTCTCTGGCGCTCGGTGCGCAGTCGGTCGAACCATTGCGGTCTGAGAATGATCGGCTGCGCGCCCTGCTCGGCCTCGGGCAGCGGCTGCAGTGGGGGTTCGTCGCAACCGAGGTGATTCACTCTGCGCCGGAAGGCGACGAGCACACCGTGCTGCTGCCAGTCGGCAGCACCGCGGGGGTGCGGCCGTTCTCGCCCTTGGTGGTGCCCGACGGGCTGATCGGCATGGTGAAATCGGTGGATGCCAGTTCGAGCACGGCAATCCTGTGGACCAATCCGGACTTCCGTGCCAGCGCCACCACGACCGATGGTCTGGCCTTCGGCATCGTTGCGGCGCACCTGGGAAGTGGGGCCGATCGCTTCCTGCTCGAGATGCGTGGCGTGCCGTTCCGCAGTGTGCTGAAGCCCGGAACGCTGATCGTGACCTCCGGTCTGGGTAACGTGTTTCCGCGTGGCGTCCCGATTGGTGTCGTGTTGCGAGAAACGAAGACGATCGAGGGTTGGGCCCGCACGTACCTCATTCGTCCGATCGTGTCACCCGATGCCGCCTCCGCGGCGATGGTGTTGTTGCCGCCCCGTGCAGCGGCCGGTGTGACCGGTGCGTGGGCCAGCGTCGAAGCGACCGACAAGACGCAGCAGACGATCGTGATGGCGGGTGACTCGCTCATCGCCGACTCCGTGCGCGTGATTCAGGATCGCCTGGCGAAGCTGGCGCTGCTCGACTCGTTGCGGCGCGCCGCGATCTATCGCGGCGACAGTGGCGTGCGTGTCGAATCCGATTCCACCGCCGCGCCGCGTCCCGGTTTGCCGCCTGGCGCCGCGAGTGCCGTGACACCGCCGCCGGTTGCTCCCGCGGCGCGAGTGACCGTGCCTGCCGCGGCGCCGGTGACGACACCGAAGCCAGCGCCGCGCACCGTGACACCGGGTGCGGCCGCGACGCCTTCCCGTCCACTCGTGTCGTCCCCTGGTGCGCCGAAGTCACCCACGACGGCGCCGTCGAATTCGCCCGTGCCCACGCCGCGTCCGCGACCGGCAGTGGCTGCCCCTGCCGCCGGCGCCAAGCCACGGTCGGCCGTGATGACGCGCGCCGATTCGCTGGCGCGGGCCGCAGCCCGCGCCCGGGCGAGCGAATCGGCGCGGGCACAGTCGGCCGCTGATTCGGCGCAGGCGAAGAACCGCAGTCAACCGAAGCCACCGGACAATCCGTTCCGGCTCCCGCCTGCGGGAGGGCATCGGTGAGCGGCGTGTTCGACTGGCTCCGACTGCTGTTTGCCGTACTGATGCTGGTGGTCGCTCATTTCGTGTTGCGTCCGCTGCTGGGTGACCGAATCGAGATCGACTTCCTGGTCCTCGCTTTGCTGCTGATGTCGATTCGGGTTCGCCCCGGTGTTGGCGCTGTGCTGGGGCTGTTGATGGGTGCAGCGGCCGATGCCGCTGCCCCGGCTGGATTCGGCAGTGCGATGCTCGCGCTGACGCTGGTCGGGTACATCACGAGTTGGTTGAAAGCCGCCTTCTTCGCGGAGAACGCCGTGCTGGACGGCGTCGTGATCTTTGCCAGTGCGTGGGGCGTGGTGCTGATGCGACTGCTGCTCTCAGGACGAGGCTTCGAGGCCGGTGCTGCCGTGACCGCGCTGGTCTGGGCACCGCTGTCTGCTGCAGCGACGGCGCTCGTCGGCGCCGTGTTGTTCACGGTACTTCGACCCTTGCTGAAGCCGGCGGCGGCGTGAGTTATCATCCGAACGACGTGGCGCGGCGCGCCACGGTCGCGCGCGGCCTGCTGGTCGTCGGGTTTCTTGCGCTGGCGTCGGCGTTCTTCCGTGCACAGGTGGTGCGGAATTCGGAGTACCTGGCGCAGGCGGAGCAGAATCGCTTTCGCGAGGTGCCGCTCGCTGCGCCGCGGGGGATCATTTACGATCGCAACGGCCGGATCATCGCCGAGAATCTTCCCGGCTATGCCGTTTCGCTGCTGAGTCCCACGGCGGATTCATTGCGGTCTGCGATCCGTCGTCTGGCAAACGTGATTCCGATCACCGACGATCAGGTCGAGGCGGCCGTACGCCGCTGGCGCAAGAATCCGACGCGGCCGGCCGTCATCCTGCCGGACGCACCGTTCGACGTGGTGGCGGTCCTGGAGGAACGCCGGGTCGAGAATCCGAGCCTGATCATCCAGAGCACGCCGAAGCGATACTACCCGGACGGTCCGGCGGTATCGTCGTTCGTCGGGTACACCGGGGAAGTGACGGAGCGCGAACTCGCCGACACGGCGCACACCGACTACAAGCCCGGGCAGCAGATCGGCAAGGGTGGTCTCGAGAAGTCGTACGAGCAACAGTTGCGCGGGCGGGAAGGGGTGCGCTACGTGGAAGTGGACGCGCGCGGTCGCGTGGTTCGCGATGCAGGCGCCCGTGCCGAAGTGGCGCCGCAGGCCGCGCCGGCGTTGCGCACGAACATCGACATGGAACTGCAGACGTACGTGATGTCGCTGTTGGGCGACACGTTGCGTGCGGGTGTGGTGGCGATCGATCCAACGGATGGCGCGGTGCTGGCGCTCGCCAGCTCGCCCTCGTACGATCCCAATCGTTTCGTGGGTGGCATTCCGGCGGATTACTGGAAGGAGTTGAACACCGATCCGCGCCGGCCGCTGTACAACAAGGTCATTCAGGGCCGGTATCCGCCCGCGTCGACATGGAAGCTCGCCACGGCCGCGATGGCCATGGAGGCAGGGCTCGTGCAGCTGGAGGATCACATGCCGCAGCCGTGCACTGGTGGCTACCGGTACGGACGCTACTTCCGCTGCTGGGATCACAGCGGTCATGGCGACATCAACCTTCGCACCGCCATCGCGAAGAGCTGCGATGTGTACTTTTATCAGGTCGGGCTCAAGCTCGGGTTGTCCCGGCTGGTGGCCGGAGGGCTGAAGCTCAAGATGCGTGAGCGCTCCGGCGTGGACCTCCCGAACGAAACGCAGCCGCAGTTTCCCCCGGACGCGCAGAATTACTTCAATGAGCGATACGGCTCGCGAGGATGGGTCGCGGGCTCGGTGTCGCTGAACCTGTCCATCGGGCAGGGCGAGAATGCACAGACACTGATCAACATGGCGCGCTTCTACACCGCGCTCGCCACCGATGGCAAGGCGGCGCGTCCGGAGATCGTGTCGCGGAATCCCGAGCGCGTGCAGATCATGAATCTGACCGAGGAGCAGATGCTGGGGCTGCGGCTGGCGATGGGTGACGTGGTCAGCGCCCGCGGGACCGCGAACAGCGCACGCATCGAAGGGATCACGGTGGCCGGCAAGACCGGCACGGCGCAGAATCCACCGAACCCGGACCATGCCTGGTTCATGGGCTTTGCGCCGGCCGACAAGCCCCGCATCGTCGTCGGCGTGTTCGTGGAGTACGGCGAACACGGCTACGTGGCCGCGCGCATCGCGACCAAGGTGATGGAGAAGTACCTCAAGGCGGCCACGGCGCCGGTGGTGATCACCGAATGACGCGGCGCATTCCCGATATCCCGCTGGTCCTGACGGCGCTCGCCCTGAGCGTGTTCGGCGTGTCGATGGTCTACTCGGCCGGTCAGACCGACACCCTGTCGTTCGTCGCGGGGCTCTGGCGGGTCCAGAGCGGGTGGCTGGTGATCTCGGTGCTGGCCGCGCTGGTGGCGAGTCGCGCGTCCGTGCGATTGCTGGATTGGCTCACCCCGTTCGCATACGTCGCCACGCTGCTGATGCTGCTGCTGACGCTGGCGATCGGCAGCGGTGCAGGCACGGCGGCGAGTTCGAAGAGTTGGCTGGTGGTGGGTGGGGTGCGGATCGGTCAGCCCGCCGAGCTGGCGAAACTGACCGTGGTGCTGATGCTGGCACGGGTGCTCGCCAATCGTCGTGAGCCACCGGAGTCGCTCCTCGAGCTGTGGCACCCTGCGCTGGTGGTGGGCATTCCGTGGGTCCTGATCATGCTGCAGCCGGATCTCGGCACCGGCATCGTGTTCATCGGAATCTTCTTTGCGATGTTGTTCTGGTCGGGCGTGAACTGGCGCCTGCTGCTGCTGATCGCGAGTCCGGCGATCAGTCTCGTGCTGGCTTTTTCGACGCGTCTGTGGGGCGCGTGGTTTCTGCTGCTGCTCCTGCTGGTCTGGCTCTATCGCCCGTACCTGCTGGAAGGCATTGCGTTGGTCTGCATCAATGTCGTGACCGGTGTGGTGGCGCCGATTCTGTGGGAGAAACTGGCCCCGTACCAGCAGAAACGACTGCTCGTGTTCCTCGATCCGAGCATCGATGCCAAGGCGGCCGGCTACCACGTGATCCAGTCGCAGGTGGCGATCGGTTCGGGAGGGTGGTTCGGCAAGGGCTTCACACTCGGCACGCAGAAGCGGCTCAACTTCGTGCCGGAGCAACAGACGGACTTCATCTTTGCCGTGGTGGGCGAGGAGCTGGGCTTCGTCGGCGTGACTCTGGCGCTGACGCTGTTCCTGACGCTCTTCCTGCGCACGATCCGGATTTCGAGCCGGGCCAATGATCCGTATGCGAGCCTGATCGCCTTCGGACTGCTGGCGAGCTGGCTCGTTCACGTGATCGAGAACGTCGGCATGACCCTGAACCTGATGCCGATCACCGGTATTCCGCTGCCGTTCTTCAGTTACGGCGGCAGCTTCATGCTGGCCAGCTGGCTGTCGGTCGGGATCCTCATGCGGATCTCCCGTGAGGGACGCGGCCGGGGCGAGCTGGCAGCGATCTGAGGCACTGAAGGAGCGCGGCAACTGGCAACCGCAAGCATTGCCTCCCCCCACGGAAGTGGCGAGATTACCGGATGGCATGGTTCCGCAAGGATAAGAAGCCCCGGCAGCCCCGGCGCGAGAAGCTCGAGATCCCGCGCGACGCGTGGGTGAAATGTGAGGCGTGCAGCCACACGGACATCCGCGAGAACTTCGAGCGGAACCTGAACGTCTGCCCGAACTGCGATTATCACCGTCGCATCCGCGCCAGCGATTACCTCTCGATTCTCCTCGACGAAGACACGATTGACGAGACCGAGACGGACCTCCGGTCGACCGATCCGCTCAGCTTCCCCGACTATCCGGCGCGCCTCAAGAAGTCGCTGACGAATGCTGGCGATCAGGATGCAGTGATCACCGCGACGGGGCGCATTGCCGGCATGCCGCTGAATGTCGGCGCCATGGACTTCGCGTTCATGGGTGGCTCGATGGGCTCCGTGGTCGGGGAGAAGCTGTCACGGCTCGGCCAGCATTCGCTCGAGAAGAAGTTTCCGCTGGTGATCGTGTCGGCCTCCGGCGGCGCACGCATGCAGGAAGGGGTGCTCTCGCTGATGCAGATGGCGAAGGTGTCGGCCATGCTGTCGATGCTCGCGGAGCGCCGCATTCCGTACATCTCGGTGCTGACCAACCCGACCACCGGCGGTGTGAGTGCGAGCTACGCCATGCTCGGCGACGCGATCATCTCCGAGCCTGGTGCGGTGATCGGGTTTGCCGGGCCGCGTGTGATCAAGTCGACCATCGGTCAGGACCTGCCGGACGGATTCCAGACGGCGGAGTTCCTGATGGAGCACGGAATGCTCGACGCGGTGGTGCATCGCCATGAATTGAAGGCGACGGTCGGTCGTTTGCTTCGGCACATGACCGGCAAGCCTGCCGCCACGGGCTGGTCCGCCGCCTGACCATGACCATGGATGGCGGCGCGGCGTCTCCGGACTACCGCGCGGCCATGGCGGCTCTCGCGGCGCGCACCACGCACGGCGTGCGATTCGGTCTCGATCGCACCCGCGCGTTGCTGGATGCCTGCGGGTCACCGCACGAGCGCCTGCGTGCACTGCATGTGGCGGGTACGAACGGCAAGGGCAGCACCTGCGCCACCCTCGACGCCGTGCTGCAGCAGCAGGGCTTCTCGACGGGACGCTACACGTCGCCACACCTGATCGACTTCCGCGAACGTGTGCTGGTGAATGGCGCAGCCATCAGCGAGTCACAGGTGATGGGATGGCTCGACGCGCACGGCGCGGACATCGAGCGACTCGGTGCCACCTTCTTCGAGGCGACGACGGCCATGGCCTTCGACCTGCTCGTGCAGGCCGGCGTGGACCTCGCCGTGATCGAGGTGGGGCTGGGCGGGCGCCTCGACTCGACGAACGTCCTGACGCCCCTCGTTGCGGCGGTGACATCCATTGGCCTCGATCATCGCGAGTTTCTGGGTAACACCCTGACCGAGATCGCACTGGAGAAGGCGGGAATCTTCAAGCGCGATGTTCCCGCCGTGATCGGTGAGCAGGATCCGGCCGTGATCGCCACACTCGTGCAGGCCGCCGAACGTGCCGGCGCAAGCCGGATCCGCGTCACGGCAGAGACGTTGCCGCTCGAGTCGGTCCGGCTCACTGCCGAGGGCACCCAGCTCGTGCTCGGTGACGATGGGCATGCGCTCCAGTTGACGAGTCCACTCAGGGGCGAACATCAGGCGCAGAACGTGGCGACGGCGGTGGAGGTGCTTCGGGCTGCCGGGGCGCCCTGGGATCCGTCGGTCGAGGCCCTGCGCGCTGGCGTGCAGGGAACGCGATTGGCAGGCCGATTCCAGCGTGTGGGGTCCTGGGTGTTCGATGTTGCGCACAACCCCGACGGGATGGCCACGGTGGTCCGCTCGTTGACTGCCACGCCGTTGCCGCGCCCACTTGGCGCCATCGTCTGTGTCCTGTCGGACAAGGACTGGCGGGCGATGCTCGACGCGCTGCTTCCGGTGATCGACGACCTCTGGCTGACCGAGGCACCCACGGCCCCGTCGTCACGACGCTGGCCGTTGGACGAGGTGGTGGCGTACGCGACCTCACGGGCGGGCGGCACGGTTCGCGTACGCCGAGCGCCGGTGTTTGCCGAGGCGCTGACCGACGCGCCGCAGCACGCGGCCACTGTGCTGGTGACCGGATCGTTCCACACGGTGGGCGATGCGATGGAGCGGTTGGAGATCGATCCCCTTGGCGGGTAAGTTTGGCAGATGGCTTCGATCCGCCCACTGAATGGTTTTCGCGAGTTCTATCCACCTGCTTTCGCCGAGCGCGCGCACATTTTCGCCGTCTGGCGCCGGGTGGCCGCGCGGTACGGATTCGTGGAGTATGACGGGCCGCCGCTGGAGCCGCTCGAGTTGTACACGAAGAAGAGCGGCGCCGAGATCGTGGACCAGCTCTACAACTTCGTGGACAAGGGCGGACGCGACGTGTCGCTCCGTCCCGAGATGACGCCCACGGTGGCACGCATGGTTGCGGCGCAGGCCAATGCGCTGCGCAAACCGGTGCGCTGGTTCTCGATTCCGCAGTTGTTCCGGTATGAGCGCGCGCAGCGTGGCCGCCTGCGTGAGCACTTCCAGCTGAACGCCGACATCTTCGGCGACGGCGGGGAGAGCACCGATGCAGAATTGCTGGCGCTGGTGATCGACATGTTGCGCGAGTTCGGTTTGTCGAGCGATGACGTCCGTGTTCGGCTCTCCGATCGTCGCCTGTTGAACGCGGTGCTGCTGTCGATGGGGCACCCCGACGAGCGTATCCCGGCGATTTACACGGTGCTCGACAAGCTTGATCGCCAGCCACGCGAGCTGTCGGTGGAGAAGCTCGAGCTGGCGGGGTGCAGCTCGGCGCAAGTCGAATCGCTGCTGGCGCTGATCGAGGCGACGAATGCCCAGGGCGTGAGCGCGCTCGCTGGTGTGCTGCAGGATGCCGACGGGGCAGCACGACTCGCTGCGATGCAGGAGACGCTGGCGATGACCACGTCGCTGATCGGCACCGACGTGATGCCGTGGGTGCGACTCGACCTCACGATCGTGCGTGGCCTCGCCTACTACACCGGGATGGTGTTCGAGGTGTTCGATGCCAAGGGCGAATTGCGCGCCGTGTGCGGCGGCGGCCGGTACGATGGGCTGCTGCAGGCGCTGGGCGGTGTGGACATGCCGGCTGCCGGTTTCGGCTGGGGCGACGTGGTCCTCGGTGAACTGCTGCGCGACCGTGGGTTGCTGCCTTCCACGCCGCCGACGCCGGATGTGTGGGTGGCGGGCGCCGATGATGTCGATGTCGCGCAGATTCGTGCGACGGTCGGAGCGCTGCGACGTGCCGGACGGCGCGTGGAGTACGCCCTGCGCCCGCAGCAGGTGAGCAAGCAGCTGAAGGCTGCCGTCAGCGCCGGGGCGGCACAGGCGCTGATTCTGCGTGCGGAGACACCAAACGTGGCGACGCTGCGTGATCTGACGAGTGGAACGGAAACAGCGGTGGACCTGGCGACATGGCTCGCCGATCAGCGGTAAGCAGCCAGCCTCCCCAACAGCCGGTGCCTTCGTGCACCGACGGAGCAGCATGAGCGACGACAAGAAGCTTCCGACGCGCGCCGAGGATTTCAGTGCGTGGTACAACGAACTGGTGCTGAAAGCGGAGCTGGCGGACTACTCGCCGGTGCGCGGCTGCATGGTGATCCGGCCCGACGGCTACGGCATCTGGGAGCGGATGCAGCTGGCGCTCGACCAGATGTTCAAGGCCACCGGGCATCGCAACGCCTACTTCCCGCTCTTCATTCCGGAGAGCTTCCTGAAGAAGGAAGCGAGCCACGTGGAAGGCTTCGCGCCAGAACTCGCGGTCGTCACCCATGGTGGCGGCTCGAAGCTGGAAGAGCCGCTGGTGGTGCGCCCGACGTCGGAAACGATCATCTACCACATGTTCGCCAAGTGGCTGCAGAGCTACCGCGACCTGCCGTTCCTCTACAACCAGTGGGCCAACGTCGTCCGCTGGGAGATGCGCACCCGTCTCTTCCTGCGCACCACCGAGTTCCTCTGGCAGGAAGGCCACACCGCACACGCCACGCAAGAGGAAGCGGAAGCCGAGACGCGCCAGATGCTCGGCGTGTATCGCACGTTCATGGAACAGTGGATGGCGATGCCGGTGGTGACGGGGCAGAAGACGGAGAGCGAACGGTTTGCCGGCGCCGTACGCACCTACTCGTGCGAAGCGATGATGCAGGACAATCGCGCGTTGCAGGCCGGCACGTCACACAACCTTGGCCAGAACTTCTCGAAGGCGTTCGACCTCACCTTCCAGACCGAGGCCGGTGGCATCGAGCACGCCTGGAATACGAGCTGGGGCGTGAGCACGCGCATGATCGGTGGCCTCGTCATGACCCATGGCGACGACAATGGTCTGCGGGTCCCGCCACGCCTCGCACCGATCGAAGTCGTGATCGTGCCGATCTGGAAGACCGACGAGGAACGGGCCATGGTGTTCGAGATGGCGCACAAGGTCAAGTCGGAGATCAGCGGTCGGGAACGTGGCCTGGAAGGGCGGATCTCGGCGCACGTCGATGATCGCATCGGCATCAAGCCCGGCGCGAAGTACTTCCACTGGGAACTCAAGGGCATCCCGATCCGCATGGAGATCGGCCCGCGTGATGTCGCGTCCAACCAGTGTGTGCTGGTGCGCCGCGACGTGAAGGGGAAGACGCCGGTGTCCCTGGATGGTGTGCTGACCACGATCCACGCGATGCTGGACACGATGCAGGCCGACATGTTCGCGGCAGCCGTGGCGCGGCGTGAAGCGAACAGCCACCGCGGTGAGATCACCTATGATCGCTTCAAGGAGATCATGGAAGGTCCCGGCGGCTTCGTGTACGCCGGCTGGAACGGTGATCCCGCGGTCGAGGCGCGCGTCAAGGACGAGACGAAGGCCACCATCCGCTGCATTCCCGATCCCGAGTTCCGCTCACCAGTGGCGCCGACGCGCTGCATGGTCACCGGTGAGCCGGCGAAGCACGAGGTGCTATGGGCGAAGGCGTACTGAGCACGGGCTTCTGGCGGCGTGACGGGGTCCTCCTGTGCGAGGATGTCACGCTGACCACGATCGCCGCCGCCGTCGGCACGCCGACGTATGTCTACTCGGCGGCGGCCATCCGCTCCGCATACCGATCGCTCTCCGCGGCGTTGTCCGGACTGCCCGTGCGGATCCACTACGCCATGAAGGCGAACTCGAACCTCGCGGTGTTGCGTGTGGTGCGCGAATGCGGCGCGGGCGTCGACGTGGTGTCGTCGGGTGAGTTGCACCGGGCGCGACTGGCTGGCTTTGCGGGCGGCGACATCGTCTTCGCCGGTGTCGGCAAGACGCGGGCCGACCTCGAATACGCGATGGATGTCGGCGTGCACTGCGTGAACGTCGAGAGCGAGGAGGAGCTGGAGCTCCTGTCATCCGTGGCGGAGGCGCGCGGTGCCGTGGCGCCCGTCTCGCTGCGGATCAACCCGGGCGTGGTCAACGTGACCGCCGGGCACGTCTACATCGCCACCGGCGAAGAGGGCACGAAGTTCGGCATCCCGCTGAACCGTGGCATCGCGGCGGCGATCCGGGCGGCGGCGTTGCCCGGCATCGAGCTGGTGGGACTCGACATGCACATCGGATCGCAGATCGCCGACGTCGAGGCCTTTGCCGATGCACAGCGGCGCCTGCGCGCGCTGCTGGATGCGATCCGCGTCGAAGGCATCACGACCGTGCGTTCCGTCGACGTCGGTGGTGGGTTCCCGATCGCCTATCATGACGAGGAACCCGTCGCAGACCTGCCGGGCTTCGCCCGCGTGCTCCGCGACGCATTTGGTGATGCGGATGTCGAGCTGATCGTCGAACCGGGACGCTTCCTCGTGGCAGAGGCCGGTGTCCTGCTCACGGAAGTGCTCTATCGCAAGGCAAGCGGGTCGAAACATTTCATGATCGTGGACGCCGGCATGAACGACCTGCTGCGCCCCTCGCACTACGAGGCGCACCACGGCATCGAGCCGGTGCTGCCGACCCACGCGCCCTCCCGCGTCGTGGATGTGGTGGGACCGGTCTGTGAGACCGGCGACTTTCTCGCCCTCGACCGTGCCATGCCCGATGTCCCGTCGGGGACGCTGCTGGCGGTGCTGCACGCTGGTGCCTACGGCTATGTGATGAGCTCCAACTACAATTCGCGGCCGAATCCCGCCGAGGTGCTGGTGGATGGTGACCGGTGGGCCGTCGTCACGGCGAGGCAGACGCTGGATGAACTCGTGCGGCACGAGCGCCTCTCGCCGGACTGGAGAGAGGCCTGATGCGCATCGGCCTGATGGCGGACACACATGATCGGGTGGATGCGGTGGCGGAACTGGCCGGCCGCATGGCGGCGGGCGGCGTGGGCTATGTGATTCATGCCGGTGATTTCTGTGCCCCGTTCTCACTGAAGCCGATCCAGGATCTGCAGCTGGCGTTGAATGGGGTCTTCGGCCGCAACGATGGTGATCATCAGGCGCTGCGTGCGATGGCGATGACCGGGCTTGGTTCCGAGCTGTTCGAGTCGCCGCACAGCTTCGAGCTGATGGGGAAGAGCATCCTGGTGGTGCATGACCTGAACGAAGCCGTGCCGCGTTCGCTGGAGGCGCATGACATCGTCATCCATGGCTTCACGCACCGCGAGGAGATGAAGACCCGCGGCAAGACGCTGATCGTGAATCCGGGTGAAGCCTGCGGCTGGCTGCACGGCGCCCCGACGGCAGCAATTCTCGATCTCGACTCCCGACAGGTCGAGATCATCAAGTTGACCGAAGGCAACTGGAGCAACCGGTGAGCAGTCGCATCCTGATCATTGACTGCGGATCGCAGTTCACGCAGCTCATCGCGCGCCGCGTCCGGGAGGCGCGTGTCTTTTCGGAGATTCATCCCTCCACGCGGTCGCTCGAATGGATTCGCGAGTGGAATCCGACGGGCATCATCCTCAGCGGCGGTCCGAGCTCGGTGACGGATGCCGGCGCCCCGACCATCGACCCGGCGCTGCTGGATGTGGCCCCGGTGCTCGGTGTCTGCTACGGGATGCAGCTGATCGCTCACCTGCAGGGCGGCAGCGTGATCGGCGGCGGCCGGCGTGAGTACGGCCGCGCCGACGTGGAAGTCATGGAGTCCGCCGGACTCTTCGCAGACTTCGACGTCGGTGACCGTTCACAGGTATGGATGAGCCACGGCGACCACGTCGAGATGGTGCCCCCGGGCTATGTGCAGACGGCGCGCAGTGGCAGCACCGTGGCGGGCTTCCGGCATCAGTCGAAGCCGATTCATGCGGTGCAGTTCCACGCCGAGGTGATGCACAGTGTGCGCGGCACCGAGATGCTGCAGAACTTCCTGTTCGAGATTTGCCACTGTACGCCAGACTGGACGCCGGGTCACTTCATCGACCAGCAGGTGGCGAGCATCCGGGAACGTGTCGGTGATGCACAGGTGATCTGCGGGCTGTCGGGTGGCGTGGACAGTGCCGTGGCGGCCGCACTGGTGCACAAGGCCATCGGAGATCAGCTCACCTGCATCTTCGTCGATACGGGCCTGCTGCGGCTGCACGAACGGGAGCAGGTGGAGCGCACCTTTGAATCGGGGCTCGGCATCAAGCTGATCACCGTGCGTGCGGAGCAGCAGTTCCTCGATGCCCTCGCCGGACACGCCGAGCCCGAGGTCAAGCGCAAGAAGATCGGCGCGACGTTCATCCGTGTCTTCGAGCAGGCAAGTGCGGACGCGGGCAAGGACGCGAAGTTCCTGGTGCAGGGCACGCTGTATCCGGACGTCATCGAATCCGTCAGTGCGACCGGCGGGCCGTCAGCGACGATCAAGACACACCACAACGTCGGTGGCCTGCCGGAGGACATGCAGTTCAAGCTGATCGAGCCGCTGCGCGAGCTGTTCAAGGACGAAGTGCGAAACGTGGGCCGCGAACTCGGCTTGCCCGAGGACATGGTGGGTCGTCATCCGTTTCCGGGGCCGGGCCTCGCCATCCGGATCCTCGGCGAGGTCAACACCCACGCGCTGGACATCCTCCGAAAGTCCGACGCGATCTATCTCGAGGAGATCCGCGCAGCGGGGCTGTATCCGGACATCTGGCAGGCCTTTGCGGTGTTCCTGCCGGTGCGTTCGGTTGGCGTCATGGGCGACGGTCGCACGTACGAACATGTCATTGCGCTGCGGGCGGTCACGAGCACCGACGGCATGACGGCAGACTGGTTTCCATTCCCGTACGACGTGCTGGGCCGGATCTCGAATCGCATCATCAACGAGGTCGATGGCGTCAATCGTGTGGTCTACGACGTCAGTTCGAAGCCACCCGCCACGATCGAGTGGGAGTAGCGGCACGATACGCGGTATACGGTATGTGACTGCGAATTGACGCCGATAGCCGTGCCTCAGCGACCGGCCTGTGCAACCGTGATCGGCAGCAATCGCGACGCCAGCGCGCCGGCGAGCATCCGACTGCCTGCGAGTGTCAGGTGATTCCCGTCCTGATACAGCAGCTGCGAGCGCCGAGCCGCATTACAGTGTGCCGCGTCGCAAAAGACAGACGCGGCATCGAACACCTCGAGCTGCGGATTGCGCAGCGCGACCTGCCGCACCAGTGCGCGATACGACGCACGGCGCTCCTCGAACGCGCCGCGCGGCACGGCACACGGTGACCGCACACGCCGCAGTCCGAACGGTCGGCCCACGATGCACTCCATCGGCAGAAAGCCGATCTCGGGGACGCCGGTCACGAGGATCACTCGCTTGCCCGCGGCCGTGAACGATTGCACCGCCCGGTCGAGCCCGAGTTCGTAGGCGTCGCGCAATGCATGTGTATCATGTCGCGAGAGGCCGAGCGCGACCGGGACCACTGGCCGGAGTGAATCGATACCGAAGCCACTGCCGGTGATGTAGGCGGGGCCGCGGGAAACGATGAGCACCGTACTGATGGCGGTGTCCGTGCGCACTGCCTCGTGCGCGATCAGTGATGCGCGTCGGCAGATCTCCGCGGTGCGCTCGGCGATCGGTTCGCGCTGGATGATCGGTGCGCATCCTTTCCGTCCAGTCAGCAGCAGCGGTGTGCCAGGTCGCTCTGACGCGAGGCCGGCGAATACCACTTCGGCGTGACTGTCTCCGATGACGGCCACGCCGAGCCCATCACCCGCGATTTGCCAGCACCACGTAGCGGATCCCTTGTCCGCGAGGCGGCATCGCGTGGCAACACGCGTGTACGCGGTGATCGAATCCGGCGATGCCGCCGCCAGAACCGCCGATGCGTTCACCGCGGGCAACGTGCCGTAGCGGGAAGGAAAGCCGTGTCCACCCACCACCAGCATCGCGATGCCGACGCAGGCTGTCAGCGCGCCAGCGAATGGTGCCAGATGCCGGACACGGATCGTCTCGCGTGCCGCCAGTGCGGCGGAGCGCTGGCGCACCGGCCGCTCGATCCACCGGAATGTCAGGTCCGCGACAACGACGACGGGAACCATCAGCAGCACGGCCCCGGCGGTGATCGTGTCGGCCGGCAACGATCGTTCGGTCGCGACGATGTGCAACAGCGCTAACGGAGGCCAGTGCCAGAGATACAGTGCGTAACTGCGCTGCCCGACCCACTGCGCAAGCTGTGAAGACAGCACGCGCGCATTCAGCAGGGCATTGGGCCCCGCCGCGATGAGGAGCACCGTGCCGAGAACCGGCGTGAGTGCGGCGATCCCCGGCCAGCTGTCCGTGCTGCTGACCGTGGCGACCGTCATCGCGAGGAGCGCGAGGCCGATCCACGATGCCGAGTCGCTCAGCCGCCTGACGTGGTGCGACGCCAACCGTGAGGCTCGTGCAGCGATCATCGGCGACACCAACGCGAGGAGACCGCCTGCACCCAGTTCCCACGCGCGCGAATGCAACAGGTAGAAGGCCTGTTCCGGATCGTCATACGCGAGGGTGTCACTCACCAGCAATGACAGCACGATGATGACCGACACGCCAAGCACTCGGGTCCGACGGGCGAGGGGCAACAACGACAGGAGCAGCGGCCAGGCGACATAGAACTGCTCCTCCACCCCGAGCGACCACAGATGCAGCAATGGTTTCTGCGCGGCGGCAACATCGAAGTAGCCGACCTCACTCCAGAGCAGCAGGTTCGAGGCACTGAGGCCGCCTGCGGCCACATGTCGGGCAAGGCCGACCAGCTCGGGACCGGTGAGGACGCACGCGCCCATGACGAGCGTGCCGGTCAGGACCGCCAGGAGCGCTGGAATGATCCGGCGGCAGCGCTTCCAGATGAACTCCAGATAGCGGAAGCGGCCGACCAGCATGTCATCGTCGATCAGGCGTGTGACGAGATAACCCGAGATCACGAAGAAGATGTCGACGCCAGCGAACCCGCCAGGAAGCGCACCCGGTGCGACGTGATGCACGAGAACGGCTAGCACGGCAATCGCGCGCAAGCCGTCGATGTCACGTCGAAAGGTCGAGGTCGCTTGCGTCATCTGTTCAATGACGCCGCCACCGCGTCGACCGTCACGCCGGATGCTTACCGGATTGGACGACTGTTCCGCACACGCCGCCTGCAAGCCCTTCACGCGCGGGCCCAGGGCGCACCCTAGAGATGCTTCTCGGCGAGCAGCGCCATGAAATCCGCCGGCGTGGTCAGCGCGGACAACTTTTCCGGCACGTCAGCTTCCTTGCCGAACTGTGCAATCTTGCCCAGCACGGGGAGGTACTGGTTGGACACTTCCAGCGGCGGCGCCACGATCAGGAAGAAGAAGTGGACCGGCTTGTCGTCCATCGCCTTGAAGTCGACGCCAGCCGGTTTGCGGCCGAACGCCACTCGCAACTTGTTCACGACCAGCGAGCGGCAGTGCGGAATTGCAATACCGCGGCCGATGCCCGTGGAACCGAGGTTCTCCCGGCGCTTCAGCATCTTGAAGAGCATGCCGTCGGACTTCTCATCCAGCTTCAGCAGCCCGATCAGCTCCTTGAGGATGTCATCCTTCGTGCTGCCCTGCAGGTCGAGCTGTACGGCATCGAGGGAGAAGAACTCGCGAAGTTCCATCGGATTCCTTGAGCCGGCCGACGTCGCCGGTTCGTGTCGAGCGGGTGGCGGGCGGCAACGGACGACCCGGGCGAACTGGCGAACCTACCCCGCCGCCGAGGGGGTGTCAAACGCCGACGCCGCGCAGCACTCCCTGACCGGGATATCTTCCACCAATGGAATTTCCGTATCCGGTCGGCCATCCCGTCCCATTGTTTCTCGCGCCCATGGCGGGCGTTTCGGAGTCGCCGTTCCGGCGCCTCTGCCGCGCCCATGGCGCCGACGTCGTCGTGACGGAGTTCCTGTCGGCAGAAGGCATCCGCCGGGAGAACGAGGCGACGATCGCGAAGCTGCGGTTTTTGCCCGAGGAGCACCCGATCGGCGTGCAGATCTTCGGCGCTGACCCGGTCGCCATGGGTGAAGCCGCCGCATTGGTGACCGACGTGTTCCACCCCGACTACGTCGACATCAACTTCGGCTGTCCCGTCAAGAAGGTCGTGAAGCGCAACGGGGGATCGGGGTGCCTGCGCGATCTCGACCTCGTGCAGACCGTCATCCGGGCGGTGGCACGGAGTACGCACCTTCCGGTCACGGTGAAGATCCGAAGCGGCTGGAACGAGGAGATGCGTGATCCGGTGAAGATTGCGCTTCGCTGTCAGGACGCCGGGGCCCGCGTGTTGGCAATTCATCCTCGCACGCGCACCCAGATGTACTCCGGGCATGCGCACTGGGACGAGATCGCGGCCGTCAAGGCGGCACTCTCGATCCCGGTGATCGGAAACGGGGACATCAAGACCGCCGAGGATGCGTACCGGATGCGGGTCGAGACGGGATGTGATGCGGTGATGATCGCGCGCGGCTCGTTCGGGCAGCCGTGGATCTTCAATCAGGCCCGGGCGCTGCTCGAGGGGCGCACACCGCCACCGCCGCCGAGCGTCGAGGAGCGATTCGCGATCGCCATTCAGCACGCGCGCATGGCCGACGTCTACGAGGCGGACCGCCGGGGCGCTGCCATCGAGTTCCGCAAACACCTGGGCTGGTACTGCAAGGGGCTGCCCGGTTCGGCCAAGCTCCGCGAGCGGCTGCACCAGGTCGATTCGCTGGGACAGGTCGAGGACATTTTCGGCGACTATCTCGCCAACCGGCAGCGGTACATGGACACACAGCCCGCCGAGCGCGAGACGGAACTGCAAGGTGTCCCCGACCCCGGCTGAGGGCCGGTTCCCCGACGGCGTGGCGTCGTCCGCGTTGAATCGTCTTCGGTGCACGATGCGGGCAGGCGTGCCGAGACAGGCCGCGTCTGCCCTGCATCGCTCAGTTCGTGGCGTCACCTGCCGATCCTCTGGCAGCAGGGTTGTACTGCCACCCGCTCATCGCTGAACGCCAGTCGCACACCAACGCACCTGTGACGCAGACCGCAGCCCGCTCCCCCCACAAGTTCATGCTGCTCTCCGCCCCCTGGGTGATGGCAGCTGTCGCCTCGTCGTTCCTCGTGACGCGACCGTTTTCCGAGGCGCAGCAATCCGCCGCCGGCTGGACGGTCGCTGCGCTGTGGGTGCTGATCGTGGGAGGCGTATCGCTGCTCATGCTCCCAGGGACGACGGATGCCCGACGCCGGTCGCTTGGCTCTGCCGCCGGCCTGGCCGCGCCATTTCTCGCCGTCGTCGCCACACAGGTGGGCGGGGCACACTCCGTCGCGTTCGTCGCCGCCTGCCTCTGTGCGCTCGGCGCCACGGTTGCGAGCGGTTGGCGCGGTGTCCTCATCGGCGTCGCCGGCACCCTGGTCGTCTGCTTCATCGCACCGGCGTTCGCAGGAGTGACCCCAACGCTCGCCGACGTCGGATACGCGGCGGCGGTGCTGGTCACCGTCACGATCCTGCCGGTCGCGTACATCATGCGATCGCTTCAGCGTGGCACCATGCGGACACTCTCTGAGCTGCCGGCGTTCACGTCGGGTGGCGATGAACTTGCGCTGGCATTGCCGCTGACACCGCACGAATTTCACGCGGATGGTGGAGATGCCGACTCGGTCGATGCGCGCACGCGGACCGAGGCGCTGACACGCTACCTTCGCCAGGTGCGCGACACGCTCGGCATGACCGACGCGGTGTACTGGAGCATCACCCGAAACGGCAGCGCGCTCGTCCCAACGGCGTGGGCCAGCAACGATGCCGACAAGTGGACGTCGAACCATCACGGGCTCGGGGACGAACTGACCTCGGTGCAGAGCTCCTCCCGTGTTGCGCTCTTCGACAGTCATGACGGTGTGATGGCCGCCGTGGCGGTACCTGCCTCGGCGAACACCGGCGGCGTCCTCTCGCTGCACGCCCGGAAGTTCACGGTCTCACATGACGTGCTCACGCGTTGGCTGCCCCGCTTCGCCGATAACCTCGGCATGCTCGCGCAGCTGCTCGAAACGCAGTCAGAGTACAGTCGCCAGAACCGACAGGCCCAGTCACTGCTGCAGGCGTCGCAGACGTTTCAGCAGCAGCGCACGATCGACACGCTCGGACAATCGATCTGCGATTCCGCACTGACCGTGACGGGCGCCACGCGTGCGGCATTGGTGCGGTGGTACGGCGAGACGGCCACCGGCGTCATTCAGAGTGTCACCTCGGGACACCATCTCTCGCGTGGTGCACCGGTGGCGGCGGAATCGCTCGTCGGTCAGCTCTGCGCGGCTGGCCTGCCGCAGGTGTGGGAAGATGCGCAGCTGATCGAAGCGGTGACGCCGGTGTACAACACGGGACACACGGCGACGCGACTCGGCAGCTTCAGCGTCGTGCCGTTGAAGCAGGGGGGCGCCGTCACCGGCGCAATCGTCGTCGAAAGTGAACATGTGGGCGGCGTGCTGCTGCGCGACATGCGTAACGTACGGCTGCTTGGTGCCGTCGCGTCGGTGTCGCTCGAGACCGTGTGGCAGATCGAGGAGGCGACACTCCGTGCACGCACGGATGCGCTGACGGGTCTGGCCAATCGTCGCGCCTTCGATGAAGCCCTCGCACGCGCGATCGCCGAGGCAGACCGGTTCGGGCACAACGTCGGGCTCGTCATTTGCGACGTCGACAATTTCAAGCGTGTCAACGACCTGTACGGACATGAGGTCGGCGATCACGTGCTGCGCTCGATCGCGGCGTCCCTGGCCACCGGCGTCCGCGGTGTGGACCTCGTCGCTAGATACGGAGGCGAAGAGCTGGTGATGCTGCTCGGCAAGGCCGACGTGGCGATGGCGTGGGAGGTGGCCGAACGGATGCGGGCGGCGATCGAAGCCAAGACGATTGGCGTGGGCGAACATCTGGTGCACGTGACGGCGTCGTTCGGCGTGGCCTCATATCCGGAAACAGCCCGGCTCGGCGACGAGCTCTTCCCGGCCGCCGACAAGGCGCTGTATGCCGCCAAGCGCGAGGGGCGCAACTGTGTTCGGTTCGCCCGGCCGCTGAGCTCGGAACCAGCCGACGAGGGCGAGGGTATCCCTGAGGACGGCGAGGGGGAGTTCTAGCGGCGCCGTGCGTTCTTCGCTAAATTGACGATGTCGGGGGCGACTTGGCTTCGACGGGGATGTAGCAGTTACGGTAGCGTGTCGAGGTTCTCGGACTCCTCGTAAATCCATTCGGGAAAACACAATCGCCAACAACAACTTGGCCCTGGCTGCCTAACTTTTAGTTAGACCAGCAGTGCGTATATGGAAGCCCGCCCGGGGCGGCTGTATACGTATCGCAAATCCGGGATAGTG
>JANOCB010000030.1:0-31263 GCA_031411975.1 Gemmatimonadaceae bacterium | reverse complement strand
GGCGGGCCAGTTTCCGGTCGCGATCAATCGCGGGCGCGTCCGGTGCAACATCCGGTTCAACGTCACGATACCGGCGGGTTACCGGATCGTGGTCGGCGGAGGCAACGGCGTTCCCGTCCGCATGGCGACCGTGCTGCTGTCACCACTGCGGCTCAACGGCACAACGTCGCGAGCGCTCGCGGAGTCTGCCGTCTCCATCGACGGCAGTACGCCCACGAGCGCGACCGGCGCGACGAGCGGCGGCGTGATGACGTTCGCCACCCTCGCGCAGGAGCGACCGGCCACTGCTGCGTCGCTAGAAAGTGTGTGCGCCACCGCAACGAAGACGTCGTTTTTCATCGGCGCCGTGGTGGATGTCGCGACGGCGTCGGACTACGTGGTTCCGTGGCCGCCGGAACCCTACGCCGAACGCGAGACCGCCTCGATGGGCAGTTATCGACTGTTCTACAGCGTAGTGTCGTGCGCACGGACTCGCACCGCAGTGCCGCCGACCGAGGCGATCCTCAAGCCGTAGCCGCGCCGTGGCGCGACCGTCTCCATGCCCTGCATCCACTCGCGTGCATGCAGGGCGTGGAGTGAGCCGGCGTCAGGGTTTCCGCGTTGCCTCGGTGATCAGTGCCCGCACGGAGTCGGCGGTCTTGACGCTGTAATGCGCCGTCGATCTGCCCACGAGTTTCCCGTCGACCATGCGCGCGCTGCCTTCCGTGGTCACCGTCACCCCTTTCCGCAGCACGCTCTCGTACGGTCCCACCGATGTGAGCACACTGTCGCCACTCACCGTCACCTGCATCGGCAGCGGCGGCCGGTTGGGGAACGACAGTGTCCATCCGGCGGCATCGGCGGTCGCCGTCAGCTCGGCGGTCACCAGCACGGTATCCCCCGTCGGCGACCTGGCCACGTACGTCCACGTGCCTGCGGCATCGGCGAGCGAGAACGCCGGCGGCGGCGCCATGGCCGGCGCTGCCGCATCAGCCTCAGCAGCGGGCGTCGCTTCGGGCGCCTTCTCTTTCGTGCCGCAACCGACAAGAGCAAGCAGTACCACATATCTGGACACGCGCATGGGTCAACCTCCGTCAATGGGGAGACAACCACTTCACAGCAACGCCAGAAAGACTCCGCGCGGCGTCGCGCGGCGAGCGGTCAGCGAGAGCTGGCCACGAACGCCGGGCCGAAGGCCTGCCACACGAGATTCTGGCAGGGGCGCACGGCCGGACCTGCGTCGTGGCTGAGACGATGTGCTGTGATCGCGCAAAACGCAACGACCAGTTGCGCCGAGGCCGCATCGGACACGCAGCAGGGCGGCCGTCCGAAGACGACCGCCCTGCTGCGTGTCGGTGCGCTGTAAATGCTATGCGTTGCGACGACGTGCGATCACACCCAGCGCGAGCATTCCCGCGCCAAGCAACATGAGCGTTGCCGGCTCAGGCACCGCCTGAATCGAAATCAGGATGTCCTGGTAGTCCCGGTCGGAGACTTCACCTGGGCCCGCGACACCGAACCCGCGACCACCGTTGACGATGTCTTCCATGCCGACGTAGTAGCGTGCTCCGACACCAGTCGAATTGATGATCGTTCCGAACGCATCGGTCGAGAGACTGCCAAGCGCACCAACACCCGTGCCGTTGGTGAAGACCGCATGCTGTTGATTGATGGTGGCCGCGCGGGAGCCGATGGCCAGCGCGCCGACTCGCCGATCCGACGTGTAGATCGTACCGGCGCCTGCCACAGGAAACGCCTGCGCAATCCACACCGCGAACGGTCCCGACAGCACGGTATTTCCAGACGCGAGCTGTGCCGCGGTGAACACGGTGCCGTTGTCGAGAATGACCCCCCAGTTCGACTGAGGCGCTGCTTCAAGCCGCCCCATCAGGGAGATCGTGTACGTCCCGCCAGCGAAGCGAAACCCACCGATCCCCGGCTCCGAACCACCGGCGCCGCCGAGGAAGACGTTGGTGCTGGTCAACGGCGTCGGCGTCAGCGGAAGAAACCCGGCGGTCTGATTCGGGCAGCTCGCGGGGCTCACCGGCGTATTCGTCAGGACCGCGCCGACATTGCACACCACACCTGCAGGCGAACCGTACGACTGATTGTTCCAGTATGCGCCAGTGTTGCTGTTGCTCGGCACGCCGATCGCCTGCCATGTCTGCGCGCTGAGCGGCGCAGCGGCCACTGCTGCAATGAGCGCGCAGCGTGAGAACGTTCTCGGGAGACTCATGTATGGTACCTCGTTGAAATGACTCGCATGGGACACGCGGGCACAGATACTGGGGGCAGAAACCATGCCGATTCCGGTTGCGCGATGCGCCGGTGCACGTCAAAACGGAACTGGTTACGCCACAGTGGGTTGACGCGTGTTGCACACTACTGCTGCTGAGTTCACCAGCAATTGATTTCTGGGACAATTCAGCGAAAAGCGAGGCTGCGTCGCCACACATGCGCGATCATGTCGTGGTCGGCTGCGACGGGCACCGACGACATCACATGCGACGACGCTCGTGCACCAGACTCACCGGGCTGGTGCATTGCAGCGAAGTCACATTCGGGCGTGAGGATGTGGCTGAGTACGCTGCGGTGCGCGCGATGGACAACTGCCCCGTTGCAATTGTAGCAGCGTTGCCTACCAGCCTCCCGTGCCCGCACCACCCTTCCACGGCCCGACGATCTCGTCGGTCACCCAGCCGCCGTAGAAACCACCATCCTGCGGCCGCACCCGCGCTCCGTCCACGAGACACTCCGCCTGCGTGGCATAGATCGCGACATGATCTCGCAGCGCGCGACGTGTTCGCACGACCTCGACGCCGCCCACGCGCACGATCACCTCGCGACTGTCGGCACGGATCACCGGTGGCCGGGGATCATCCCAGACCGACTCCTGCGTCGCTGATGGAAGCTGGGCGAAGGGAGGGCGAGACGTTCCTGTCCAGGTCCACATCGGTCGCTCACTCAGGCGTTGTGTGCGGCAATTCGTGGTGAGTGCGGTCGCGTCGTGCATTGCGCCCGACCCCGCGGGCAGCGCGGAACGCAGCATCGCCCTCTACGCGGTGAGAGTATTGCCCGACCGTTCGCGCGTGAAGAGATGTCGCCCCGCGTCCGCGAGGCGAGTCCACGCCTCATGGAACCGTGCCAATGCCTCCACACCTCCTTCGGCCCGCACTTGCCACGACCCGGCTCCGATCATGGATCGCGGTCGCCGCCACCCTGCTGCTCAGCGCCTGCGGTGGGGGCGGCGACGATGGCACCACCTCTCCCACGCCGACGCCTACGCCAACACCAACACCCGCCCCCTCGCCGTCGGTCCCTGCGCTCGCATCGGCGACCATCGCCACCGGCGGCGGCACCGTCACGGTGACGAAGTCGGGCGACCCGCTCGATGGACTGACCCTGACCGTACCGTCGGGCGCCTACGCCACCAGC
Source organism: Gemmatimonadaceae bacterium (assembly GCA_031411975.1). Lineage (GTDB taxonomy): Bacteria > Gemmatimonadota > Gemmatimonadetes > Gemmatimonadales > Gemmatimonadaceae > JACMLX01. Next base: position 27,849 of record JANOCB010000030.1, on the reverse strand, counting down.
ACCACGCTCAGCATCCGATCGTTGGCGCCGACCGGCGTGCCGACCGCCCCTGGCTTCACCATCATCGGGCCGATGGTCACGATCACCGCTGATCAGACCGGCCTCGCCAGGAAGCCGATGACGCTCGTGGTGCCGGCGAAGATTCCGGCAGGGACCGTCCCATTCGTCGCGATGTACGACTCCACCTCGAAGCGCATCATACCGCTGCAGACAATCACCCGTGATTCGAACTCGGTGATCGCGATCCTGCCGCACCTCGATGGCAGCGCCATCCCGCTGACCAGCGCGCCCACCGCGCGCAGCACGACGTCATTCGATGGTCTGTCTCTCTCAACCGCACAGGCCGGTGCGCCGTACATCCCGCTGATCACCTTTGCGATTGCCCCCGGCGTGCTGCTGCAGGATTGGGACACCGGCTTCCGGCCCGGTACTGATGATTGGGCGTTCGGGCCGATCAGCACCAACGGCACCGGCCACCCGATCATCGCAGGCGCCGCTGTCAGTGAAGCGTGGTACTTCGCGACAGGATTGTCGTCCACACCGCTGCGCTCGCGGTACCCGGTCGCCGGCACGGCAACGCTCAGCAACCGCGGCGGCATCCGATTCGCGGCGACGACGGACAACAACACGATCGGCTTCTTCCTGAGCAATATTGGCAACATCCGCGACATCGGCGACAGCGCCATCATCCGCCAGATTCGGACAGGAACGGGATTCCCTCCCGGCGCTGAAGAAATAATCGCCGACTCACTGACCCTGATGCGCGTGCGTGCCTCGTTCGCGCTCGCCTCGCTGAGCGGCCTCCGGCCGGTACCGCTGTTCGTGGAGATGCGCGGTGCCGATTCGACGTCGTACGCCGTGGTGGCTTACAGCGTGCGGGGGCGCCGCATCTCCGTGGCGGACGCGACGCGTCCCGGCGACGCGACGCTCGCACTGAACTTTCCGCCCGGCGCACCGATGACGCCGTACTCGGCCCTGGGTCGGTCCCTCAAGGCGCCGATCAGCGGCATGCTCGGCGAACTCATCATCCCGGCCTCGATCGCGAACATCTACACGGCGAGCCTCGATCCGAACAACACGAGCTTCGACCGGCTCTTCCCGCCGAGCCGCTTCGGCAGCTGGTTCGGCCGTGTGTACGACACCACGTACGTGGTCGACACGCTGCGCGTGTGGGGCGAGTGCCCTGGGTGTCAGACCAGCTTTGCCACCACCCTCACCCCCAGGCCGGCAGCGAAGCTCCTGAATGCCTGGCAGACGTACGTCATCACGGGCACCGCACCGTCGGACTCGCTCGGCCCGCTCTCGTCCAACGGCATCCGGATTGACAGTGGCGCCGTGCCGGTGGGTGGTGAGCGCCGCCTTGGATTTCCGTTCGGCACCGCGAGCACAGACGGCATTGCCAGTGCCGGAAGCCGCTTCACGTGGCTCGACTGGCGTACGTTGGTCATACGTCGTCTGGCTGTGACGATGACACCCGCATCCCGCAGCGTGAAGACCGACTCGCTCGTCACATTCCAGATCTCCGTGCCCACCGCGCAGCTCCCGCCTGGCGCGACGTACCGCTTCACCTGGAACGACGGCACGGCCGTCAGCAACACCGACACCGCGAGCACCGCACGGCACGCCTTTGCGGCCGAGGGAACGTACCGCGTGGTGGGTGAAATCATCGATCCGCGCAACTCGCAGGTGATCGGGCGCGCGCAGACGACCATCACCGCATCCGCCAGCGGTCAGCTCTGGTCCTCGTGGCGGGTGGTGCCGACCGGCGTCGTGGCCCTGCCGAACATGCCGACCACTGACACCGCCGGCTACACGCCGCTGGCGGTCCAGGCGACCAATCAGATCGTACGGTGGTGGAACGCTCCGACGACGGGTACACGTGACCGCACGTTCTGGTACGTGGCCGCGACGACCGCGATCCCAGGCCAGGGCAACTACCAACGCGGTCTCTACCTCACGGACGCGGGCCAGCCGAACGCGATCACTGACCTGCTGGCGGTGCTGACGGCAGCGGCGTACAGACCAGGCACGTACGACGACGATGCACTGGCGTGGACATTCACGGGCCCAGCGGCGGCATCGTCCGGGTCCGTGACCGGGTCGTTCATCACAACGTGGCCGGATGCGTTCATTCCGCAGCCATGCCTCGGGCAGGATCAGGCGCCGTACGTGACCCATACCGTCACCTTCAACATGTCCGGCAACACCGCGACCGGAAGCATCGTCTACAATTTCCGGGCGATCAGGGCCTCCTGTCGGCGGCCACGTGCAGTCCTCAACAGCTGGCAGCTGCAGGTGAACTTCACCGCGACGCGGATCCGGTGATGCGTTACGGCGGCGGCGCTCGCACCGGGCGTCGCCGCCTACCAGCCTCCCGTGCCCGCACCACCCTTCCACGGCCCGACGATCTCGTCGGTCACCCAGCCGCCGTAGAACCCACCATCCTGCGGTCGCACCCGCTCGCCGTCCACGAGACACTCCGCCTGCGTAGCATAGATCGCGACATGATCGCGCAGCGCGCCATAAGGTGCGACGGGATCGTCGTACGACCATGCGGCCCGCAGCAGCTGCACACCGCCTGCCGCGATCGTCCAGTACCGGGCCACCCCCTTCCATTCACAGTGCGACGCACCAGCCGCCGGAGTGAACGCGCCTGCCAGTGTGTCGTCGAACGGGAGGTAGAATCCCGGCGGGCTCGCCGTTTCCAGCAGGCGAAGCGCGCGACGTGTTCGCACGACCTCGACGCCGCCCACGCGCACGATCACCTCGCGACTGTCGGCACGGATCACCGGTGGCCGGGGATAATCCCAGACCGACTCCTGCGTCGCTGATGGAGGCTGGGCGAAGGGAGGGCGAGACGTTCCTGTCCAGGTCCACATGCTCGTGAGGCGCTCGGTTGGGGAGGCGTGCGTTCGCACGGGAGTCTGGCGCTGGCGGGAACGGACGGGATACGACGCGCGCCGCTACCCGCGCCTATGCAACTGCGCGCTGCACTTGATCTCGACACGCGCGGCCGGCCGTGGAAGGGCGCTGACGGCGAGGGTGGCGCGTGCGGGCGGATCGACGCGGAAGAACTCGATATACACCGCGTTCATCGCCGCGTAATCAGCCATGTCCACGAGGAAGACCGTACACTCGCCGACATCCGCCATCGTCGCGCCGGCCGCGACGAGCGAGGTGCGGATGTTCTCGAGCGTCTGTCGCGTCTGCACCGCGACGCCGCCCTCGATGATGTCCTGTGTTCCCGGCTTGATGCCGGTCATGCCTGAGACGAAGACCTGGTTCCCGGCGCGGATCGCCACCGAGTAGGCAGGCACCAGCGGCGCGATGCCGGGCGGGTTGATCACGGTGCGGGTGTCGGCTGCGGCGCCGGTCCGTGCGGATGGCGTGTGCGCACACGCGACGAGCATACACGAGGCGACCAGATGAGCGGCGAATCGATACGGAATCGGCATGTCGGTGAGTCTCCTGGAGAACGGTGGCTGACGCGTGACCGGTCGGTCGTCGCTGCGCGGAAACAGCGCGGCCTGATCAGCGCCGTGGCGGGACGATGATCGGTTCGAACCACGTCGGCACGATCACCCGGCTCCGTGGCGACGCGGTCAGCACTTCCTGCACGAACTTCTTCCGGTCGGCCAGCGCGGCCGGCGTCGGGTTCGGATTGCCGTAGGCGTCGGCGTGCGACGGGATCACCAGCGCCGGCCGGCCGAGCAGTCGCATGAGGCGCGACGTGTACTCGTGGATTTCGAGGCGCTGGCTGTTGGCACCGACCAGTGCGATGTCCGGCCGCAACCCATCCATCTCACGCTCGATGTAGTTCATCGAGCCCATGATCAGCACCTCATGGCCCGCCATGCGCAGCAGGTAGGCGAGGTTACCCCCTTCGACGTAGTCCTTGCGACGGAGCGGCGCGCGCAGCCCGCGCGGGGCCACGCCCACGATGCCGCGACCGTTGTTGTAGTACCGCTTGTTGTCGAGCGCACTGTGGATGTTCGGGATCACGCGCAGCGAGAACGTCCCGAACTCGTAGTCCTCACCGCCGATCACGGTGATCAGCGCACTGTCGCGCACATCGTACGCCCGTGCCAGGTTGGCCGCCGTCTCGTGCCCGATGATGGTCGCACCGGTGCGCCGCGAGATGTAGCCGGCATCGAGCGCATGGTCGGGGTGCCCGTGCGTGATGATGATGTAGTCGGCGCGCTGCACGTGGCGGTTGATCAGCGCGGTGTCGGGACGGTAGAGCGCATCCGGCGCGACATCAGGAGCGGGGCCGGTTGGTGTCCACCGCGCGAACTGCGTCAGGAAGGGATCGACGAGCACCACGGTGCGGCCGTCGGTGATCTCCCATCCGGCGTTGCCGAGGTACGTCAGGCGCAGCTCGCCCTGCTTGAGTGCGGGCAGGGCCGCGCGCGCGGTCGCCGTCTCGTCATTGGGCGATGGTGCGCGGACCGCCTGCCCCCGAAGCGGCTCTGCGGCGCCGAGTGCGAGCAGGCATCCGGCAACGAAACGAAAGCGATCTGGCATCTGACTCGGATCAAGGAGGGGCGAGGGGCATGCAGCCGGAGTCCGGCAGGTGACGTGCGACGGCTACGGCTTCTTCTTCGACGCGGGTCCGTTGAACCAGATGGCATTCGGGGCCTCGGACCGCGCGGCGACGAGATCGGGCCAGGAGTCCCCGTCCAGATCCCCGATGGCAACGCCGTAGACCGTGCCTTTGCCATCGTTCCACGGCGCCACGTCGAACTGCAGTGCGGCGCCACGTGCTCGCTTGAAGAAGACCGTCCCCGGTCCTTCTGCGGCGCCGACGATGATGTCCGGCATGCCATCCTTGTTCAGGTCCCCGATCGCGATGGCGCCAGCCTCGAGCGGCCCCGTGCCGAGGCGCTCCGGATCGGCGAACGATCGCGCACCACGGTTGCGATACACCTCCACGCGCTTGCCCGTGAGATCGCCGACGACGAGGTCGGTCCTGCCATCGCCATCGATATCGGCGGCCGCCGCCGCGCGCACCGACACCTGCGCGGCGCCCACGGGTGTACCCGCGGCGGCGAAGGCGCCGGTGCCATCGTTCCAGAACATCAGGCTCTGACCGCCGTCGCGATGCGGTACGAACAGGTCGACGTTGCCGTCACCATCGAAGTCGGCGGCCACGATGATCGTCGCCGACTGCGTGGCCAGTGGCGTACAGGCCGGGAAGTGCGCGGCACCGTCGTTGAGGCACACGAAGCTGGGCCGCGGATTGGCCGGGTTGCTGCTGCGGTTCGCGACGATGACGTCGGGTCGCCTGTCGCCGTTGAGGTCCGCGAGGGTCACGTATCGCGTGGACCACTCCGGCTGCCCGAAGCTGCCGGCCGGCCGGAAGTGACCCGTGGCGTCGCCGAGGTACACCAGCTTCCGGTCGGGGCGGTCGTTGCTCACGACGAGATCGGGAAAACCATCGCCGTTCAGATCGTCCAGTGCCGCCGTGTACGTGCGGTCGGCCGAGTCACCGATGGCTTCCGTCGTGAACGTGGCGCGCCCGTCGTTGCGCATCACGAGGTTGCGCAGCGGCCAGTGGCGTCCCTTGGCGAGGATGACATCGAGGTCACCGTCACGATCGATGTCGCCGAGGCTGACGCTGGCGGAGGTTTCGCTGGTGGTCTCGAGGAGCTGCATGCGGTCGAAGGACCGCAGCTCACCGAGCCGGGCGGCCACGAACGGCAGCGCGCAGGCGGTGGTGGTGAGCAGCAGCCGTCGCGTGCGAGTCCGTGAGGCGGCGCGACGCGCTGGGGGGTGGATCTCGGTTGCGGGCGGGTCGCGGTCGGGATGCATGGCGCTCGGCGGGGCGGCTGGATGGGCGGCGCGGCGGATGTATCGAGTTGAGTCGACGTCCACGACCCAGCTCATGGCTCAGTGCCGGGTTTGGCGGCCAACATCGCGAGGACTGCGGCGCGCGCTGCCGCCGTCGCAGCAGCGGGTGCTGTTGGCAGGCGCAGCACGTCGCGGGTGCTGGGGCGCGCAAATGCATTGGTGGCCGACATCGACGCCTCGGCAGCTGAGAGACTCGTCCAGTCGAGCGTCGCGACCCATCGCTGCGCGAAATCCAACACCTGAATCAGCGGCTGCGGCGTGGCCGATCGACTCAACGTGCGGAGCGCCGTGAGATAGTCGTCGCGGTACACTGTCGGAATGATGATGCGTGCCTCACCGCCAGCAATGAGCTCAGCATTCATGAATGCCCGAGCCACACGACCATTCCCATCGTCGAAAGGATGGATCTCCGACAACACGAACATGATCACGACCGCGCGCTGAAATGGCGTCGCGAGCGCCCGCGTGATCTGGTAGCCGTACTCGAGGGTTCCCAGAACGAGGTCGGGCTGGACGAACCTCGTGTCACCCACGCGATTACTCTCCTGTTTCAACAGCCCGGGGCGCGTATCCTTGCGCCATTCCATGATGCGGCCATGCAGCGCCTGCAGTCGCGCGATGAAGGCCGCTGCGTCCCGGTCGTCCCGGACGCTGTGCTGCATGGTGGTGCGCTGGCCGACCACAGCGAAGGTGCTGAGGATGTCGTGTGCGTCGAGGGGGCGCACACTGGGGATAACCTGATCGAACACAATGGCCCGCGCTTCGTCGACCTCGAATTCGGTCCCCTCGATGAAGTTCGAAAAGTACGCATCGAAGAAGGACATCGTCGCGAATACCTGCGACGAGGCCATGTCGTACCGCCGCTCGGTCCCGCTGACATCCTGCAGGGCCCCGCTCAAGGTCTCGAACAACGCCAGCCGCTCTACGTCATAGGGGCGTCCGGCGCGGCGCGCGACGGCGCTCGGTGTTGTCGGGAGGTCCGGGCGCGTGCCAAGGAGTTGACCGATGAGACGGTCGAGCACGGCATACTCGTCCGCCGCCTTCAGGACGCCGGCTAGTTCGCGTGCCGTGTCGCGCAGGGTGTTGAGCGCGCTCTCGCCCCCAGTCTGGAAGTCCTTCTCCAGCCGAATCTCCACGCCCTGCGGCGCCAAGCCTCGAGCCACTGTCCCGCGGGCACGGGATGGACGGAGTGCCTCCAGCATGGCGCGCGGGCGCGAGGCGAGGTAGAGCCCGTCGATGAATGGGTTGTCACCAGGCAGGGGCCCCGGTCCGGCCACCGCCCGAATCTTGAGACCGGGCAGATCTCGCTGATAGCGACCGGTGCCCACGAGAAAGACGCTCCCGTCCTCAGCGGGGCGGGCCTCGAGTGCCGTGCGGAACGAGATGACAGCGCCCGGGACGAGCGCCGCCACGACCTTCCAAGCATTCCGCCGAAGGATCACGGCGGGCTCATCCTCGAGTGCTGGCGAGTAGAAGGGGCGGGACAGCGATTTCAGCTGGCCGTCTTTGACGGCGGCCAAGATCGCGTCACTGGTCTCGTCCGTGCTGACGACAAGATCAGGCCATACTGCGAGGGCGGCTCTGCGCGGACGTCTCTGCATAAGCGAGGGCTCGGCGAATTTGAGTCGGACAAGCCTGCAATACGATAACACATCGGAGGATAAGTCTGCAATACGATAATGGGTCGGCGGACAAGTCTGCAGTAAGACCCTGACTCGCCTTTTCGGGAATGGGGTTCCGGTAGATCCAAGCGTGCGAGACGATCGGTGACAGAGACGATCGGTGACAGTGCACACTGGACGCGATCGGTGACAGTGCATACTGGGCAGCGATCGGTGACAGTGCATACTGGGCGATCGTGGCCATCGGTGACAGGGCAGGCGATCGGTGACAGTGCATACTGCGCGATCATGGCCATCGGTGACAGGGCAGACGCTGGCAATCGGTGCCAGTCAACAGTGCCCATCGCGGCGCAGTGTGCACTGTCACCGTTTCCACCACCGTTTCCCACCCTTGCGGCGCCCCACCCGGTCGGGCACTCTGCGTCATGCGCTCCGGCCCACGCTTGCACCACCGACTTGGCACCGCGCTCGCGATCGGCGCTTGCCTGGTCACAGCGCCGCTGCTGGCGCAGCGCGCCGCGGCGCGGCCTGTCGACGCGGTGCGAGGCCAGGTGTACGACAGCCTCGCCGGCAAGCCACTCGCGGGCGCGTCAGTCCGCATCACGCCACGTGACGACGATGACGCCAACGGGCTCACGGCCGTGACTGATGCCGACGGCCGGTTCCGCATCGCCAGTGCATCCCCCGGCACCTGGCAGGTCCGTTTCACGCACCCGGCGCTGCAGGTGCTCGGCCTCGATCTGGCTCCCGACATACTCCGGATCACCACTGGCGCCACGGCGAACATCCAGCTTGCCGTGCCCTCCGCCAGCACCGTGCGCGAGGCGTATTGCGCGGCCATGCCGGAGACCGCCGGCAGCGCCGCGATCGTCGGGTATGTTCGCGGCACGCCGGTCCGTGATGCCTCGGATTCACTCGTCGTGCTGGCCACCTGGGCGCGCTCCGGCAATGCTGCGCCAGTGGCGCGCGATTCCATCCGGCGGATCGTCGCCGTCGCGGCAGACGGCTGGTATGGCCTCTGCGCCGGCGACGCGGCCCGGAGCGTGACGCTCTCGGTGCTGCGGGGCCGCACGCTGGTGCAGCGCGACACGGTGGTGCTGCCGGCATCGGGTGTGCTCGTGCATGCGCTCGACGTGCGCGGGCTGCCCGTCGGCATGACCGCCACGGTCCTGGAGACTACCGCGCCCCGCGCTGCGCAGCCCATCACCGTCTCTGGTGTGGTGCTGGCCGCCGACGACCGCGCACCGATTGCGGGTGCCACCGTCGCACTGTCGGGCATCGGAGCGACCCGCACCGACGCGCAGGGACGCTGGACGTTCCGGGACGCGACCCCGGGCGCCCGCACCGTCACCATCCGTGCAGTGGGCTACGCGCTCCAGTCCCGGGAGCGGCTGCTCGACGCCACGACGCCGCTCATCGCCGACACGTTGCGGCGCATCGCGACCATGCTCGACGAGGTCAACGTCCGCGCGCAGGCCCTTACGCCGAGCCTCCGCGCGTTTCAGGATCGCAGCCGGACACGTGGCACCGGCACGTTCCTGATGCAGGATGACATTGCCTCGAGGCGGCCGACCTTCCTCAGCGATCTGTTCCCGTCGGTGCAAGGCGGAATCAGGATCGAACGCGATTCGCTTGGCAACAAATGGCTGACGATGCGCAGCAACACATTCCGAACGTCAAGTTGTTTTCCAGCCATTTTCATCGATGGCATGAACCTCCGCGGCCTCACCACGGCCGATCTCGACGGCATCGTGCGACCGTCCGAGCTGTTCGGTGTCGAGATCTACCGCGCGGCCAACGCACCGGTCGAGTTCAACCATCAGGATGGCTGCGGGACGATCCTGATCTGGACCACGGCGCTGCAACTGCCGCGCTGAGCGGGTAGGCATATCTGGGAGATCAGAGTGTCACCGTCATCATCGGAATGCTGAGATGAGTGCACTGTCACCGATGTCCCGACAGTGAAAACCACCGGATCGATGCACTGCGAGCGTGATACAGCGTCGTGCCACCAGCCGGGAGTCAACGCTGCTGCTCTGCTGCAATCGCCCCGTCGGCTTGCCGGGCATTCCGCGAGGCGGTATCGTCTCAACATGCGCTTTCGACTGGCGCCCGGCGCCGGAAGACGCACGCCGAGGCACCGCAAGGGCAGGTCGTTCAGCACGGTCAGCCGCTCACCCTCATCGCCGGGATCGCATCATGCGCATCGCGCCGCCGTTGTCCGCCGCAGTCGTGACCGCGTTGCTCGGCGTTGGAGCCTGCGCCCACACGCCCTACCAGCTCACGGCGCGCCGTATCACCCCGCCACAGTGGGATGAGGTCGTCGAATGCTTGACGCTGGCCGCGCAGGCGAACGGCGTCCAGGCCCGTACGAATGACTGGGCGGTCAGCTTCGGGATTGCCGTCAACCAGTGGCGCAGTGAGGTAATCCAGTTCATCTGGGGCCCGCACAACGTGCCGGGCTACACCGTGAAGTCGCGCATCGTCGTCACGGATGCAAGGCTGGGGCGGGAGCCGATGGAAGGGGCAACGCAGGAGACGCGGCGTTTGCGCCAGCAGGTCGATCAGCAGTGCCTGCAGGCGTATCCTGTTGCGGACTCGGCGCGCGCGTCGTGACGGTGTGCGGCGACGCGCGAGGCTGATGGTGCTGTAAGGCGACGTCGCCGAGGCCATGCCTTCATGATGGGACAGCGGTGACAGTGCACTCATTGTGGGCTGACGATGATACTGGTGCCGTTTGCGCGGAGAGACTGCCGGTGTCCTCTCCTGATGCCCTTCGGTATCGGCTGCGGGGTCTCAGCCGACAACGTTGTGACACAATCAGTTCCGTCACCTGTGTGGCGGAGATCAGAGTGTCACCGTCGTCATCAGAATGCTGAGATGAGTGCACTGTCACCGATGTCCACCAAGGCGGTCCCGGGGGCTACGCCGTGCCGAGAGGGCCCGGCCGGGGACGGGCCCTCTGGTCGACCGTCACCATGCCCGCGAAGTCCGGGTGCGCGAGCTCCTTCGCGAACACGGAGGGGGCCGACGGCGGGACGCAGACGTAGACCCGGTGGCGCGCCCGCGTGAGCGCGACGTAGAACACCCGGCGCTCCTCGGCATGCGGCAGGGGATCGTCGTCCGTCAGCACGAGCGACAGAACAGGATCATTCGAGAGCTGTGATGGAAATCCGACGGCCCGGTCCGCGACGTCGAGTACGATGACGTAGTCGGCTTCGAGCCCCTTCGACGTGTGCACCGTGAGAAACGAGATCCGGAGCGAAGGGTGCCGCTGCGCCACGCGCGTGAGGTCGGCGGGTGCCGTCGCGGCGTAACGTCCGAGCACGAGCACGGTGGCAGCGCCGGCGAATGCCTCATCCCAGTAGATCGCCTGCAGGGCGTCATCCAGCGCACCGGCGGAGCGATACATCACCGTGATCGCCGGGGTCTGGCGAACCGTCCCCGCCAGCAGCGACTTCCTGAGCTGACGCGGATTCCGCTGCACGAAGCGAGAACTGGCGTCGAGCAGTCGATCATTGAATCGGAAGGTCCGATCGAGATCGGTGCGCTTGGTGACGCCGAAGATCTCCGCAAAGTGTCGCATGATGCCCACATCACTGCCGGCGTATCCGCAGATCGACTGCCAATCGTCACCGACGCACAGGAGACGCGCACCGGGGGTCGCACGCAGCACTGCCTGCAGGAGCCGTAGGCGTCCCCGCGAAATGTCCTGAAACTCGTCGACGATGATCCGTCGGAAGCCAAGGACGTGCCGCCCGGCTTCGATGTATTCGGCAGCCTGGATGACCATGTCCGCAAAGTCGATCTCGCGACGCTCGCTCAGGTAGGCTCTGTATCGGCTGTGCACCTCCTCGTAGAGGGCAAGGAACGCGAGGCATCGGCTGGAATCCCACCGTCCGGCGGCGACGCGGCGCAGCGCGCTCATGTCCTGCATGTTCTCCCGCGCCACCGTCAGAAACCGACCCATGAGTTCTGCTGCCTGCGAGGGGGCTGCCTTCGCCAGCAGCGCGTTGAGCTCGGCGTCACTGATGGGCCGTAGCGTTATGCCGGCGGCCTCGAACCGCTCGGCCCACACCTGCCGATACGTACCCTCCATCCGCTCATAGGAGTAGGTCTCGAGCAGGCGGGTCCCGTACTGCGCGTGCAGTGTACGCTTCCATTCGATGTCGGCGTGATACGTCGCACGATCGACGTAGGGCGCCGTCGCGCCGGACCGGTCCACGCCGAAATGTTCGAGGTAGATGCCGTAGTCCGTCAGGAAGAAGTCCGGCCGGTATTGCCGGCGCGTGGCGGTCGCGGTGTCGTGTTGGTATGGCTTCTCGTACTCGTACGCGACCCCGTGGATCGTCAGCCAGTCCGCCAGCAGGCGCTCCTCGACACTCCTGACCGCGACCCCGGTCAACGTCTGCGGTTTGCTCTCGCGGATGTACTCGGTGTACGCCGCCGCGCTGCGAAACTCGCTCGGCGACTTTTCGACGTCGCGTTCGTACACCACGAAGTCGAGGTAGAGATGCCGTAGCTCCGGCGAGGCCAGAAGCTTGGCGAACGTGTCGCCGATCCAGCGTGTGTGTCCAGCCGGATCGGAGGCCAGCCCCGTGATGGCGGGGCGTTCCCCGCGGACCTTGCTGATCACCCGGTAACCGAGGGCATGAAACGTGTCTACGGTCACGGTCTCGCCGATCCGTGTCTCGATGCGGTCCGCCAGCTCGGTTGCGGCCTTGCGATTGTAGGCGAGTGCCAGAATCTCGCGGCGCGAGACCAGACCACTCTTCAGCAGATACGACATCTTGCCGACGATGGTACTGGTCTTTCCGGTGCCGGCACCGGCCACGACGAGTGCATGATCTTGATCGTGCAGGATCGCCTCCACCTGTCGCGGAGACAGCGGGTGGGGCTCGATCGTCGCGAACAGTGCAGCGCACCGCTCGGACTCGTGTGCCACGAAGCTTGTGTTGCGGGCCTCCACCCGGGCATCGAGGTCACGCAGTGCCACACGAACGTGGTCGAGGAGGCGGGTATCGTCGCACGGTGCGGTGTGCGGAGTCGCAGCGGTGAGCCCGAGCAAGGGGCGCAAGACGGCTGCGGCTTCTTCCGCCCACGCGACGACCTGCGCCCGGTTCAGGTAGGCTGGACTGGTCAGCAGCGCGGACAGGGCGTCGAGTAGCTGCACGAGGCGGGCACGCGCCTGGCGGAGACGCACAATGCTCTCGAAGGCCACCGCCTGATCACGTGCCACGCCGCGCAGCACATGTTCCTCCGAGCGCCCGGCGATCCGCACGTCGGTCCCCAGGAGTCCACTCGAGGTCCTGATCGTCAGTTCGCCAAGCGACAGGCTGTCCGTTTGCGATCCGACCCGGATGTCGAGGCGATCGTCGCGAAGCCGCACCACGTCGTGTCGGCGGCGGAGGACCCGGAGTAGCCAGCGCGGCCTCACGGATGCGCCAGGTGATTGCGCCGGATCGGGGTGGTCCACAATCGCAGGCCAACGCAACGCTCCCTCTGCCGCGACGTTGCTCGCGGCCGGGACACGCTCCGGCGTTGGACGACGTGCGAGGCCTTGGGCGCTGTGACTCACGAGGCGGCAGGGAACCGGGGACCTGCCACCGCCGAGGTATGCGGGATCCACGACCGTTCCGTCTCGATGGGCAGAGGCTCAATCGGCAGGTGTCGATCGACCGCGTTCGGTTGGCGCTTGTGGCGTGGGACCTCACATCGGGTGACACTGATGTGGGAAGGACGATCACAGGCCAGGCCGGATACCACCTCCGTTCAGGGGACCAGCCGTTGCATTTCGGGAACGTTCTGCGGCCGTGCGGGATCTGCTGCCGCCGGGGCCGCACTCGACGTGGGATCTTCCTGCATCCAGCAGCCCAGCCCCCGTGCACGGCGCGACGATTTAGTCACTCACCCACCCAGCACACGCGTGACTGGGTCACGCGAGGCGTGTTTCCCTGCGCAATGCGCAACCGGATGCGGTCCCAATGTTCGTCTTGCGTAGGACCTCTGCCACGCCGGCGCGACCCGGTGATGCACTGGCACGTCGTACATTCGTGCCTGCATCCGCCGAGGTTGTGGCGTTGTTTTTAGTATCTGTTCTGGTGAGCAGATCCGCCGGACGTCGTCCCGCGTGCCGCCAGCTTCCGCAGCGCTGCGCCCCCCGGTCGCTCGCCATGTCCACCGGCGTACAGCGCAGCGATGGCAGTGAACCGCGGTTTGCCCGCGTCAGAGCGCCAGAGCGACAGCGCCCGGCCAACGCCGGTCTTCGCGCCGACCCGAGCCATTCAACGGACGCACCCCTTCTATGAACACGGACACCGCGCATTGCGACACCATCGCGCCGCTCGTCATGCGTTGACGCATGACGCCTGGGAGGCCGGGGTATCTGGTTTGCCGCGCCTCGCCCTGCCAGCTATCCTTGGGGCGGTAGTTCCGAAAAACGGGACCCAAAAAACGGGACCCGAATATCTGAACGCGCACGCCGCCCCCTCCGCTCCCTTGTCGTATGGCCACTGCCACGAAGAACCCGTTCATCATCGGACACCCCGCTCTTGGCGACGACCTCGCCGACCGGGTCAGCGAAGTCGCCCGGCTTGAGCGGGCCTTCGCTGACCCCTCTTCGCGCTTGCTGATCTACGGAGAGCGCCGCTTGGGAAAGAGCTCCATCGTCGGCGAAGCCGCGGCGCGGGCGCGAAAGGCCAAGCGACCCGTGATCGTTGTCGATCTCGCCAAGGTGACCTCCGTCGAAGGGGCGGCCAAAGCCATCCTTGAAGGGCTCAACAAAGAAATGGGGCGGCGCTGGGGCAACCTTGCGACGTCCATTATCGCGCGATTCAGGTCGAGCCGAGTGCAGTTCGGCGCCCAGCCCGACCCCGCCGGCGGCGCCCCCACCGTCACGTTCTCCGTGGTCCCAAGCGAGGAGACGGAGAAGGACCCGGGCCGGTTGCTGATCGAAACGCTCGACGCGGTTGAAAAGGAATCGGCGGCGCGCAACGAACAGATCGGACTCGCGTTGGACGAGTTTCAGCGGCTGTCCCACTGGATTCCCAAGGTCGACTGGTTGCTCAAGGGCGCGTTCGACGAGCACCGCCGTGTCGCCTACGTCCTGTCTGGCTCGGAACGGTCGGTGATCAACGCGATGATCGACAGCAAGAGAGAAGGCGGTCTGTTCAAGATGGTCGACGTGATGTCGGTCGGCCCGATTCCCACGGAGTTGTTCGCGCCGTGGATCATGAAGCGGGCTGCTGCGACCCGCGTCGGCTTCGACCGATCCGTGGCAGAGGCCATCATCGCAATAGCGGGGGCCCGGACCCGAGACGTGGTGCAACTCGCCCGCCACGTCTGGGACGCGACGCGTATGGCCGGACACGCGACCCTTCAGGATGTGTCGGCGGGCATGGATGACCTGGTCCGGGAGCAGAGCGCGCACCACCAGGCAACATGGAATCGGCTGAAATCTGACACACATCGGCGCATCCTCATTCTGCTGGCCAAGTCGCCAGCGACGGAACTCACCGCCTCGTCGACGTTGCGCAGCTACCGGCTCGGATCAAAAACCACCGTCAGTCGCATGCTCAAGACTCTGATCACGGACGAGCACGTCGTTGAGGAGGACGGCCGTCATCATGTTGACGATCCGTTCTTTCGACGCTGGATCGAAATCCATGCATTCAAGGAGTTCAGTTTCCCGACACCTTCCCTGCTGAACCGCGCCAGCAGCGCCTGAGCTGGTTGGGCGGCTCAATCGGCTGGCCGCTCCCGCACGCCCACTTTCAACCGGAGCAAACGCCGCAGCGACGTGGCCCTCATCGACGATTCGTCACGCGTTCGGCGGCACGCATCAGCGGTGGCACCGAAGCCCTCCAGCGAGTGAAGGTCGTAGAAACGAAGAAACCCCGCATTTCTGCGGGGTTTCTCGCTGGTGACGACGGAACGTGCACCTACTCCTGATAGATCGTGCAAAACCCTGTCGAAAGACCGTACACGCCGACACCAGCGCCCTACTGCACCGTATTCATCATGTCGAAGATCGGCAGGTACATCGCCACCACCATGCCGCCCACCACCACACCGAGGAACACGATCATCAACGGCTCGAGCAGCGACAGCAGCCCGCCCACCGCCGTGTCCACTTCCTCATCATAGAAGTCGGCGATCTTCGACAACATCTCGTCCAACCCACCCGTCTGCTCGCCGACGGAAATCATCGAAATGACCATGGGCGGGAAGACGCCGGATTTCTGCAGCGGACCCGCAATCGTCTCACCCCCCGCGATGCTCTCGCGGCTGGCCATGATCGCGTTCTGGATCACCCGGTTGCCCGACGTCCGCGCCGTGATCTCCAATCCATCCAGGATCGAGACACCCGAGCTGATCAGCGTGCCCAGCGTGCGCGTGAACCGGCTCACCGCACTCTTGCGCAACACGTCGCCCAGCACCGGCACCTTCAGCAGGAAGCCGTCGATCCGCAGCCGGCCGCCGTCTGTGGCGTAGTAGCGGTTCAGCAGCACGAAGGCCCCGAACCCGCCGCCGATCAGTGCCCACCAGTACCCCTGCAGGAACTTCGAGGCGCCGATCACGATGCGCGTCGGCAGCGGCAGCGCCAGGCCCACGCCAGCGAACATCTTCTCGAACGTCGGAATCACGAAGATCAGCAGGATCGCGATCGCGGCCGCGGCCACCGTCATGATCGTCACCGGGTAGATCATCGCGCTCTTCACCTTCCGCACGAGCGCGTCGGTCTTCTCGATGAACGTCGCCAGGCGCATCAGGATCGTGTCCAGGATACCGCCAGCCTCACCGGCGGCCACCATGTTCACATACAGCTCGTTGAACGCCTTCGGCTGCTTGCGCAGCGCATCGGCCACCGTCTGGCCACTCTCGACGTCGAACACGACCTGCTTCGTCGCCGCCTGCAGCGCCTTGCTCTCGCTCTGTTTGCTGAGGATGTCCAGTGCCTGCACCAGCGGCAGGCCGGCGTTGATCATCGTCGAGAACTGGCGCGTGAACACCACGATGTCGCGCATGCCGATGCTGCCGAGGCTCTTCGGCGGCTTCTCGGCGTCGATCTTGACCACGCTCAGCCGCTGCTTGCGCAGCATCGTGATCACATCGTCGCGGCTGTTCGCCTCGACCTGCGCGGTCTTGAGTTCGCCGCCCTGCGTGCGGGCGGTATACGTGAATACGGCCATGTCTCAGCTCTCCGTCAAGTCGCGCATTACGCCATGCCCGCAGGAATGGGCTTGCCAATCATCCGCAGGAACTCCACCGGGTCACCACTCACGCGCAGGCACTCCTCTTCGGCCACCTCGCGATTCATGTACAGCTGGTACAGCGAGTCGTTGAGCGTCTGCATGCCGTACTTCTTGCCGGCCTGCATCATGCTGTAGACCTGATGGATCTTGTCGTCACGGATCAGCGCGCGGATCGCCGGCGTCACCACCAGGATCTCGCTGGCCATGGCGCGCCCGCGCCCGTTCAGTCGCGGCACCAGCACCTGTGTGACGATGCCCTCGAGGCTGAAGGCGAGCTGCGCCCGCACCTGGCTCTGCTGATGGCTCGGGAAGACGTCGATGATGCGGTTCACCGCCTCGGCGGCGCTGTTGGTGTGCAGCGTGGCGAAGGCGAGGTGACCGGTTTCGGCGATCGTGATCGCGGCACTGATCGTTTCCAGGTCGCGCATTTCGCCCACCAGGATCACATCCGGATCCTCACGCAGCGCGTACTTCAGCGCTGCAGCGAAGCTGCGGGTGTCGGTGCCCACTTCGCGCTGGTTCACGATCGACTGCTGGTGCTTGTGCACGAACTCGATCGGGTCCTCGACCGTCAGGATGTGCGCCTGACGCTCCTTGTTGATCTTGTCGATCAGCGACGCCAGCGTGGTGCTCTTGCCGGAACCGGTCGGACCGGTGACCAGCACCAGCCCACGCGGCTTCTCGGCGAACTTCACGATCGCCGGCGGCAGCTTCAGGTCGGCGCAGGTCGGAATGTTCATCGGGATGCGGCGCACCACCATTGCCACCTGCCCGCGCTGCTTGAACAGGTTGCCGCGGAAGCGGGCCAGCGTGGCGATGCCGAACGAGAAGTCCAGTTCATCGTCGAGCTCGAAGCGCTTCTTCTGCCCTTCCGTCAGCACGCTGTAGGCGAGCTGCAGCGTGTCCCTGCCGCTCATCACATGGGACGTGCGTGCCGGAATGATGTGGCCGTCGATGCGGAGCATCGGTCGCTCACCCACGGTGATGTGCAGGTCGGAGGCCTCGCGTTCGATCACTTCCTCGAGCAGCGCCCGCAGGTTGAGCTGCGGGGCCGCCGGCGCGGCGGCGGGCGGCGCACCCGTGCCGACTGCCGCAGGACCCGAGGCCGTGGCACCTGTGGGACGCGGATACGACACCGGGGCGACGGCGGCTGGCGTGAGGCGCTGCGTGGTGGCGCCACCAGGCGACGCAGGAGGACGCGGCGGCAACGGAGGAATCAGTGAAGACATGGGTGGTGTCTGGAAGGTCAGGGAAACGGTTGACGTCGTCGGGAGACTCTCAGCGGGGCGTCGGCGTCACGCCGCCGTTTCCCGCACCACCTGCTCCAGCGTCGTGATGCCGCGCAGCACCTTGAGCCACCCGTCCATGCGCAGCGTCAGCATGCCTTCATCCACCGCCGCGTCCTTCAGCTCCGCCGCACCGGCGTTCTGGATGATCAGCTTGCGGATGGCCGGCGTCATGTTCATCACCTCGTACAACCCCTGGCGCCCCTTGTAGCCGGTGCCGTTGCAGGCGTCACACCCCTTGCCCCGGAAGAAAGGCAGCTTGCCGACGGGCGTGTCCGGACCGAGGGTGTCGAGGAACGGCAGCGCATCGGGCAGCGCGCCTTTCTTCGCCCCCTCCAGCGCCGGCTGCTTGAAGCGCAGCTCGCCGAGTGTCGTGGTCGCCTTCACCTTCGCCACCGAGAGTTCGAGATCGCTCGGCTGGTACTGCTCGCGGCAGCTCTTGCAGATGCGGCGGACGAGACGCTGCGCCAGGATCAGGTTCAGCGCGCTCGAGACGTTGAACGGCTCGAGGCCCATGTCCATCAGGCGCGTGATCGTCTCCGGTGCGCTGTTGGTGTGCAGGGTGCTGAGCACCATGTGCCCCGTCAGTGCGGCCTTGATCGCGATGGAGCCCGTCTCGAGGTCACGGATCTCACCCACCATGATCACGTTCGGGTCCTGCCGCAGGAACGCCTTGAGCGCGGCCGCGAACGTCATGCCGATCTCGTTGCGCACCAGCACCTGGTTGATGCCGAACAGGTTGTACTCGACCGGGTCCTCGGCCGTCATGATGTTCGTGTCGCCGGTGTTGATCTTCGATAGGCACGAGTAGAGCGTGGTGGTCTTGCCCGATCCCGTGGGGCCGGTCACCAGCACCATGCCGTACGGGTTCTGCACCGCCTCCATCAGGTCCTTCTCGGCCTGCGGCTCGATGCCGAACTTTTCGAGGTCGAGCGTCAGGTTGCTCTTGTCGAGGATCCGGAGCACGATCTTCTCGCCGAACAGCGTCGGCAGCGTGCTCACGCGGAAGTCGATCACCTTGCCGCCGAACTTCAGCTTGATGCGGCCGTCCTGCGGCACGCGACGTTCGGCGATGTTGAGCTGCGACATGATCTTGAAGCGGCTCACCAGCGAGGCGCGCAGCTTGATCGGCGGCTTCATGACCTCCTGCAGCGCACCGTCCACACGATAGCGCACCCGCAGCTCATGCTCGAAGCACTCGAAGTGAATGTCCGACGCACCACGCTGCACGGCCTCGATCAGGATGGCGTTGATGAGGCGCACCACCGGCGCCTCGTCCGCGCCGAGCGACGCGCTGCTCTCTTCGATGTCCGCATCCAGCACCTCCACGTCCGACAGCTCGGACGTGATGTCGGCGAGCATCGAGTTGACGGTTTCCTCGGTGCTCACCTTCGCGGCCGGCGGATAGTACTTCTCGAGCTGCGTCTGCATCGACACTTCACCGGCCAGCACCGGGAAGATCTCGTAGCGCGTCGCGAAGCGGATCGTGTCGGTCGCCTCGTGATTCCAGGGATCGGTGATGGCGACGGTGAGCTTCTGCCCTTCGCGACGCAGCGGCATCACGCGGTACTTGTGCGCCATGTCTGCGGGAACGGCGCGCAGCACCTTCTCGTCCGGCTCGACCTTCATGAGATCGACGGCCGGCATGCTGTGCGCCTTCGACAGCGACTTGAGCAGCGCCACCTCGTTGAGCATGCCCGCGCGGATCGCGAACAGCGGCACCGACCCGACGTTGCCGGCGGCGGCGAGATCCTTGGTGGCCCTGGTGACCTGCTCGGCGGTGAGCAGCTGCTCCTTCAGCAGGTGCTGCAGCAGCGTCGCACCAGCGTGACCGCTGCCCTGCGCGGGCGGGCGGTAGCCGGGTGGCTTCCCGGCCACGGCGGTGGTGGAGACAGTTGGCCGCGACTCGGTGGCTGGGCGGACGTCGGACATGAGACGGAGTGGGTCAAAAGAAGGCACGACACGGAACGAGCGGGGTGGTGCCCGATCAGTGCTGTACCGCTGAGGGACGCGGATTGCCCGTGAACGTCACGAAGGTGGCCAGACTGGCCGCGAGCTTCGGTCCGATCCCGCGCACCCGCTGCAGCGCATCGAGCGACCCGAAGGGACCACGCTGCTGCCGATCGGCCACGATCCGCGCTGCCAGGGCCGGTCCGATCCGCGGCAGCCGCTCGAGGGCCGCCGAGTCGGCTACATCGACGTCCACCGGTGGAAGTGTCGGCAGCTGGTGTCGCACGGCCACACCGCCGGGTTCTGAGACATCAGACGCATCCCGACGCGGCGCGGCTCGCCGTCGCCCGCCCCCCGTCTGCCGACCGGAACGCTCACGTTGCCGCTGAGCCCGCTGGGCGGAATCCACGGCGACGAGTTGCCGGCGCAGCGCCTCACCGGCTCCGGGTGTGGCCGCGCCGGCCTCGCCGAACCGAGCGGAGACGCGCACGGCAGCGCCAACGGCAACGACCGCCATGAGCCACGTGAGGGCCTGACGTTCACCGGAGGTCAGAGACATGAGGTGGCCGGATGACGCATCCGGTCATGGTGCAACCCGTCAGTGCGGAATGCGCACCGGAATCACGCACATCGGCGCATTCGGCTGCCGTTACGGCGCTGCCAGACCCCGGATCAGCGCCATCGCCACCGTACCCACCACCTGCATGCTTTCCTGGCTGACCTTGTCCTCGGTGTCCTCGAGGGTGTGGTGGTACGGGTAGTCGATGTCGATCACATCGATGGCCTTGATCCCCACCGCCTGCAGCGGGACGTGGTCGTCACGCACGGTGTACTTGGGCCG
Source organism: Gemmatimonadaceae bacterium (assembly GCA_031411975.1). GTDB lineage: Bacteria > Gemmatimonadota > Gemmatimonadetes > Gemmatimonadales > Gemmatimonadaceae > JACMLX01. The sequence goes on along the minus strand of JANOCB010000030.1, from coordinate 7,046 downwards.
CTGGATGAAGAGGCTGGCGTAGCCGAGCGATTCGGCGGTGCTCCAGACCCGGGCCACGACCTCGGGGGCGAAGTCCAGCGAGAGCTGCTCCTGGAAGATCTGAAGGCTCCGGTCGCCGATCATGTCCCACACCACGGCGAACTCCGGCTTGTAACCGGGCGACGGCAAGTGGGCGGCAAACCAGGTCGAGCCGAGGAAGACGTCGATCTCCTTCGGGAGGAACTCACCGTAGTCCTCACCGTCCACGAAGACGAGATCCACCCCCACCGACGTCGGGCTGGACTTCAGCGCGTCGCCGATGGCCAGGAAGAGCGCGATGCCGCTGGTGCCATCGTTCGCGCCGACGATCGGCTTGCCGCGGTCGGCCGGGGGCACCACGTCGGCGTCGGCCTTGGGGCGGGTGTCCCAGTGCGTGACGTACAGGATTCGCCGCGTCGCCGCCGGATTCCACCGGGCGATGATGTTGCGCAGCGGCAGGGTCGTGCCGCCGGCCGTGGTGTGCGTGAAGGTCTGCTCGCTGACCTCGGCCCCCCTCGCCTTCATTTCCGCCACGATCCAGTCACCGGTGGCCGAGTGTCCGGCTGAGCCCGGTACGCGGGTGCCGAAGGCCAGCGCGGCCTTCAGGTAGCGCATGGAGGCCGCGCCGTCGAAGGCAGCCTGCGAGCGCAACGCCAGGCTGTCGGCGCCCGGCCCCCTGTCTGCGGCAGGCGGCTCGCCCGAGCAGGCCAGCAGGCCGGCGCTCAGGAGTAGGAGTGGTGCAAGCCGGTGGCGCAGAGACATGAGGACAGAGACACTCGAAAGGGGGACGAAGGTCCGGACCGCTCCCGGTGGACCATTGCCGGGACCCGCCGCCGGAACCCGATACTCAAACCCGTGTCACAATGAGGCTTGAACCACGTGCCAAGCGGGTCGAATATACGGTCTGTCTGTAAACTGCTGCACCTCCCCGTCCCCACCTCGTGAAGATCCTCAGTCGGTACGTCCTCCGGGAGCATCTCGGGCCGCTCGCCTTTGCGCTCACGGCACTGACGTCGCTGCTGATGTTGAACTTCATCGCCAAGCGCTTCGGCGACATCGTGGGCAAGGGGCTGCCCGGCTCGGTGATCGCCGAGTTCTTCCTGCTCGCGATTCCGTTCACCGTGGCCATGACGCTGCCGATGGCGGTGCTGGTGGCGGTGCTGTACGCCTTCAGCCGGCTGGCGTCGGAAAGCGAGATCAATGCGCTCAAGGCCAGCGGTGTGTCGATGGGTCGCATCCTGGCACCGGTGCTGGCCGGCGCCACGGTGCTGGCCATCGGCATGGTCTACTTCAACGACTTCGTGCTGCCGGCCGCCAATCACCGGCTGCGCATTCTGCAGACCGACATCGGCAAGACCAAGCCCACGATGGCGCTGCGTGAGCAGGTGATCAACGAGCTGCAGACCGGCCGGCTCTTCCTGCGCACCCGTCGCATCGACAAGGCGACCCAGCGCATGTACGAAGTGGTGATCTACGACTTCGGCGACGGCAACAAGCGGCGCACGATCGTGGCCGACAGCGGCGACCTGACCCTCGTGGCCGGCACCGACCACCTCTCCCTGCTGCTGCATCACGGCACGATGACGGAGATCCCGACCTCGTCGCCCACGCAGCTCACGCGCCTCTCGTTCGACACCGATCGCATCATCGTGCGCGACATCCTCAAGAGCTTTTCGCGTGACAGCGCCGACAGCTACCGGTCGGAGCGCGAGATGGGGGTGTGCGAGATGCAGAAGATGGTGTACGGCGCCGAACGCGATCTGTACCGCGAGCGACGCAGTGTGAACCAGGTGCAGTCGCGCGCGATCAAGGCGCTCACGCGCGGCATCGTCGACACGCTCCGGCCGATCGACTCGCTGCGCACCGCCTCGCCCGGGATCGGTCGCCTGTACTGCACCGCCAGCGCGCTGCTGAGCGGTGTCTTCGGCGGCGGCGACAGCACGGTGAAGGCTCCGCGCGGCACCAGCACCACCGACGCACTGACGGCGCAGGCCACCGGTGGCGCCGTGATCAACCCGAATGACCGGGCTGCCACCACCGTGCCGGCCGGTGTGACGCCGGCCGCCGGACCGGCACCCGCACCGTCGACGGGTGCGTCGTACAACGATGCGCCGCAGATGTTGCTCCCCATCTCGCAGGTGACGCCGTCGCAGGCCTCGACCGGCATCGCGCCGGTGATCGAGCAGGCGGTGCAGCGCAGTGCCATCGCACGGTCCACGTGGGCGCAGTACGAGGTGGAGATCCACAAGAAGTTTTCGCTGGCGGTGGCGTGCGTGGTGTTCGTGCTGCTGGGCGCGCCGATCGCCCTGCGCTTTCCGCGTGGCGGGGTGGGGCTGGTGATCGGGGCCAGCCTGGCGGTGTTCTCGCTGTACTACATCTGCCTGATTGCCGGCGAATCGATGGCCGACGACGGCGTGCTGCCGCCGTGGGTGGCGATGTGGGGCGCCAACGCGACCTTCACGGCTGTCGGCCTGCTGCTGTACCTGCGGATGGGTCGTGAAGGCAGCACGGCCCGTGGCGGTGATCTCGACGAAGTGAAGGACCGGATCCGCGGCTGGTTCGCGTCGCTCCGGCCATCGGCACACCGTGTGGTGCCGATGCCTGCTCCCGACGCCTGACGCATGCGCGCACTCGATCGATATGTCCTGAAGGAGTGGCTCCGGATCTTTCTCGTCACCGCGTTCGGTTTCCCGGTGATGATCGTGATCGTGGACCTGACCGAGAAGCTCGACACCTACCTGCAGCGCCAGATTCCGGCGCGCGACATCGCCGTGAGCTACGTGTATGGCGTGCCGGAAACGATGTTTCAGGTGCTGCCGGCCGCGGTGCTGTTCGCCACGGTGTTCACGGTCAGTGCCTTCACGCGCTACTCCGAGATCACGGCGGCCAAGGCCAGCGGAATCAGCTTTCACCGCTTCATCCGGCCGCTGACGCTGGGGGCGGTGTTCGCGATGCTGATCGGCTTTTCGCTCAACAGCATCATCCCGCCGCTCAACCAGAAGAAGCTGAACCTGCTGCAGGAACAGAAGTTCAAGGACACCGGCGAGCGCTACAACTTCGTCTTCAGCACGACCGAAAACCGCACCTACAAGGTCGGCGCGCTGCACGCCTCACGGAACATGCTCGAGAACGTCGAGGTGGAGCGGCTCGGCACCGGGTCGGCGATGCCGACGACGTACAGCCTGTCCGAGCAGGCGTACTTCCGGAGGAATGCCCACTGGATGATGGTGCGCGGCCACCTGCACGTGGTGCCGAACGCAACCACGGCCCTCGTGTTCTCGTACGACTCGCTGCTGGACCGTGCCTTCACGGAACGGCCCCTGGAGCTCAATGCGGCCACCAAGGCCCCGGCCGACATGGGGTGGGTTGAGCTCGGGCGCTACATTCGGGCATTGCAGCGCGCCGGCTCGGATGTGAATCCGCTCAAGGTGGAGCGGATGCTCAAGCTCGCGATTCCCGTCACCTGTGTGATCATCCTGCTCTTCGCGGCCCCGCTCGCCACCAGTACACAACGCGGCGGCGCAGCATGGGGCATCGGCGTCAGCCTCCTGACGACGGTCGTCTTCCTCGTCCTCGTGAATCTGATGCGTGGTTTCGGAGGCAAGGGCATCATCTCGCCCGACCTGGCAGCCTGGGTGCCCAGCCTGATCTTCGGTGTCGTCGGTGCCGTGCTGCTCTGGCGTGTGCGCACATGACCGCAGGCTCCGCACACACGCCGGCGCCGATCCGTCAGGAAGCCGTCGCGGTGGACAGCCTGCCGATCCGGGTGTTGCGCGCCGTCGGCAGCCTCGGCATGGATACGCTGGCGCATACCGGCCGCTTCGGCCACTTCATGGGCGACATCGGTCGCGGCCTCTTCGAGGTTCGCACCTGGTCGCCGGAACTGGTGAAGCAGATGCGCGGCATCGGCGTGGACAGCCTGCCGCTGGTCGTGATCGTGGCCGCGTTCCTCGGTGCCGTGTCGGCGTTCCAGACGCGGTATCAGCTCTTTCCCGGTGTGCAGCTGAGTGTGATCGGCCTGATCGTGCGTCAGTCGATCGTGCTGGAGTTGGGGCCGCTGCTCACAGCGCTGGTGCTGGCGGGACGCGTTGGGGCGAAGATGACGGCCGAGATCGGCACCATGCGCGTCACCGAGCAGATCGACGCGCTGGAAACGCTGGCCTTCGATCCGGTGGCGTTCCTGGCGGTGCCACGGCTGATCGCCGCACTGATCATGGTGCCGGTGCTGGTCGCGATCGCGAACTTCATGGCGATCGTCGCAGCCTTCATCACGCTGATCCTCGCCACCGACGTCACCCCGCTCGACTTCAAGGCCGGTCTCCAGCTGGCGTTCATTCCGTTTCAGGTCTGGTACAGCATCATCAAGTCGGTGGGCTTCGGCGCGGCGATTGCGCTGGTGTGCACTTATGAAGGGTACGTGAGCGGATCCGGCGCCGAAGGGGTCGGTCGCTCCACTGCCAAGGCGGTCGTCATCACGTCGGTCGCCATCCTCGTCTACGATGCCATCATCGCAGCGCTCCTCGCACCATTCATTCAGGCATGAAGCGCACAAACGAAGCCCTGGTCGGCCTCCTCCTGATCGTCGGCGCATCCGTCGCCATCTTCGGGTCGATCTGGCTGGTCCGTGGCAGCCTCGCCAAGGGGTATCCGGTGTACGCGCGGTTCCCGTGGGGTGCCGGCCTCAAGCCGGGACAACCGGTGCTGCTGGCCGGCGTCACGGCGGGCTCCATCGGCGATGTCGAATACGATCCGGCCGGTACCGTGAAGGTGATGCTGCGCATGACGCGTGGCTTCCGGATTCCGAAGGGCAGCAAGGCGTCGTCGATCGCGGTTGGTTTCTTCGGTGATCGCGCGATCGCGATCGAGCCGCAGGTGGGGGCAACCGACATGATCGCCGAGGGTGACAGCATCGTGGTGGTGCGCAGCGGGGCCAGCACCGACGACATCATCGCCACCGGTGACTCGATCGCGAAGGACATCCGCAGCATCACGGTGCCACTGCGCCAGCAGATGACCGACAGCGGCGGCGTGCAGGACGTGCGCGACATCCTCCGCAGCACGAGCGAACTGACGAAGCAGCTCAACTCAGTGATCCTCGCGCAGAATGCGCAACTCACCATGGCGATGACGAGCGTGAACCGCTCGCTCAAGGCCCTCGAGCGGACCACCGCCGCACTGGACTCGATGCGCGTGGACAGCCTGCAGCGCGATGCGGGCCGCGCCACCGCCAACGTGGCCGCCATCACCGACTCGCTCCGCATCACGATGCGCTCGCTGAACGCCACCATGGCGCGCCTGGAGCGCGGCGAGGGCACCGCCGGCAAGCTCCTCACCGACACCCTCCTCTACAACGACATCCGCCGCCTCGTGATCCGCGTGGACAGCGTGACCGCCGACTTCAAGCGCGATCCGCGCAAGTTCATCAAATTCTCGGTGTTCTAGACGACGGCCACGGCAACGGCAATCGCAACTGCGAATCGCGAAACGGCACAGCCGCTGAACAGCACCACCGCAGAGCGGTAACTGCGACAGCAACAGCAACTCTATTTACGCAAAACGGCGCAAGTCCACCCGTTGCCGTCCTCGAGCAGATGGGGGCGAGCAGAGACGTCGGGCCCGCTTCCGGATCAGGCATAGCGCATTAGAATTGACCAACCCCGGCAGCTCCGATGACGGACTCTGGTGCGACGGTACATTCTCCGCGTGAGCTCGCCACCGAGCAGCTCCATGCGGATGCACTTCACTACGGAGGAGACGATGGGTGAGTTCAGGACGTTCCTGAAGGAATACGGCGTCATCGGACTGGCGCTCGGCGTCATCATCGGCGGGAAGGCCGGCGAACTCGTCGGGGCCATCGTCGACAACCTGCTCATGCCGGTGCTCGGCCTCGTCCTCCCGGGCGGCGAGTGGAAGAACTGGGCCTACGGCGACTTCAAGTTCGGCCTCGTGCTGGCGGCGTTCATCAACTTCGTCGTCGTCGCCTACTTCGTCTTCTTCATGTCCAAGAAGCTCCTCCGCGAAGAGACCGTCGGGAAGAAGTGAGTCCCTGCGGCAGACGACACCGGGCGGCCCCGATCACTCGGAGCCGCCCGGTTCTGCATTCGCCACCGCACGATCAGCGCGCCGCCGCGTCCCCGCCCTTCTTGAAGACCGCGTAGTACACCGGGATGCCCGCCAGGATCGCCCCGAACACGCCGATCGTCGCCCAGCGGCTGCTGTCGTCCCAGAGGGCGTTGGCGATCAGGAAGATCGAGCTGGCGATGAAGAGCGCCGGCACGAACGGATACCCCGGCGTGCGGAACGGCGGCGCATAACCGGCCTTCTTCCGCAACACGTAGACGCTCGCCACACCCAGCGCGTAGAACGGCACGATCGCCGTCACGAACGCGTCGGCCAGCTGCTCGAAGCTCCGCAGCAGCACGAAAACGATGCCCAGCACCGCGCAGGTGATGATCGCCACGTACGGCGTCTCGTACTTCGGGTGCACCTTGGCCAGCGCACGGAAGAAGAGTCCGTCGTCAGCCATCGCGAAGAAGATGCGCGGGGCGGTGAGCAGCGTGCCGTTGAGCGTGCCGAAGGTGGAGAGCATCACCGTGATCGCCACGAAACTCACCCCCCAGTCACCCACCAGGATCTTCGCCGCATCGGCCGCCACCAGCCGCGAGTTGGCGATCTCCGTCACCGTGAAGATCGACAGGTAGGCCAGGTTGGCCAGCAGGTAGATCACCACCACCGCCAGCGTGCCGATGATCAGCGCCTTGGGCAGGGTCTTCTGCGGGTCTTTCACCTCGCCGCCCACGAAGCTGAGGTCGGCCCAGCCGTCGAAGGCCCAGAGGGCACTCACCAGCGCCAGGCCGAAGGCGCCCAGCGCGAAACTCCCCGGAGGAGCGGCCGGGGTGAAATGGCCCCCCGTCTTCGGCAGCCCGATCGAGAAGGCCAGGATGATGATGAATGCCAGACCGCCGTACTTGGCCAGCGTGGTGATGTTCTGCACCAGACTGCCCCAGCGTACGCCGAGGATGTTGAAG
>JANOCB010000029.1:0-68935 GCA_031411975.1 Gemmatimonadaceae bacterium | reverse complement strand
GACGGTCCAGGTCCCGTCGCGCTCCTGGAGTGCAGTGGCGGCCGGGTCCCATCCGTTGAAGTCACCGACCAGCGACACCTGACGCGCCTGTGGCGCCGACAGCGAGAACCGCACGACCTGCACCCCTGCCGGTGGCGCGGCGATGGTCGCACTGCTGCCCGCGACCGTTGGCGCGCTGCGCACCACCCGCGCCGTCACGGCCGCGGTGGCCGCGATCAGGAGCGAGGCGGCGGCGAGCACTCCAACCGGGGAGAGACGCAGCGCCCGTGAATCGGTGAGCCAGCCGAACGAGCGGCGCGGACGTGTCGCCGACAGGGGGATGACGGTCCCGGATGGCTGCGGCGCGTCCGCGCCGGATGTCGCAGTCGCAGCGGCGGCAGCGAGGGCCGCCCGCAGCGACGCGCGCGCCTCGCTGCGCGCCACCACCGGCGCGCGCAGCTCCTCGACGGCCCGCTGCAGCAGGGGATCGAGCAGGGTGTCGTTCGACTCCGGTGACGTCATGGCATATCCCTGAGCAGGTCGCGCAGGCGATCACAGGCGCGTTTGACGCGCATCTTCAGCGCGGACACGCCGACACCGGTGATCACGCTGATCTCATCGTAACTGAGGTCGTCCACATGCTTCAACACAAAGGCCTCCCGCTGTTCGAGCTCGAGCTGCGCGATGGCGCGGGCCAGCTCTTCCCGCAGTCCGAGCAATTCCACGACATCGTGCGAGACGGCGTGCGGGTGCAGGGCCAACACGTCGTTCTCCGTGGGATCCTCCAGCGACCCGCGCCGCCGGACGGCGTAACTGCGGCACCGGTTGACCAGGATCCGATACAGCCACGCGCCAAAGCGGTCGCTCTCGGAGTACTCCGACAGCGCCCGGAACGCCCGCACGAACGCATCCTGACACGCCTCCTCGGCATCCTCGCGATTGCCCAGCAGACGCGCTGCATAGCGCAGGCAGCGGTCGTAGTGGCGATCGACGAGTTCCGCAAAGGCATCGGTGCGTCCGGCAAGCGACTGGCGGACGAGATCTGCGTCAGTCAACACCTGAAACAACCCCGGTAGGTCACGATGCGTCACATCGCCCGGCTCGCGGTGACGCGGGCGCCGATCGACGGGTTGAGAGGGACGTGGTGGCCGGCGCGCGGGGTGTGATGCCGGTCGATCCGATGCTCACTGACACAATATTTCTGGAGATGTGCAATGCGTATTCAGCGTTCCCTGAAGTCCGTGCTGGCCTTGTCCCTGACGGCGCTCGGTGCCTGCGGCAGCGATGATCCGGTCGCCCCGGTGCAGCAGACTGCCAGCGTCAAGATCGTGCACGCGATCGCCGGCGCCAACGGTGTGGACATCGGCGTGGGTGACGCCCGCCCGCTGACCGGCGTGAACTTCACTGCCGTGGCCCCGGGGAACGCCGGGACCTACCTGCAGTTGCCGGCGGGTGCGCCGCTCCGCCTGCGCGTGTTCCTCGGCAGCGCCACGGTCATCGACAGCACCACCACGCTGGTGCCGAACCTGAACTACACGGTGATCGCCAGCGGTGCGCCGGGCGGCACGGGCGCCACGGCCCCGCGCTTCATCCTGCTCCAGGACAACGTCGCCGTGCCGCCGGCCGGCAACATCCGCCTGCGCGCCGTGCATGCGGCGGCCGGCGTGGGCAACGTGGACATCCACGCGGCCGCATCGACGGGCACGTTCAGCGCCGGGACCCGGGCGTTTGCCGCGGTGCCGTTCCGTGGGTCGGGCGCCGTCGAAGTGCCGGCGGGCAACTACCAGCTGTGCGTGATCGGCGCCGGCACGACGCCGACGGCGAATGGCTCGAACTGCGCCATTCTGGCGACCACCGGCGCGGTGGCTGCCGGGACGGTGGCGACGGCGTTCGCGCGTGATGCCAACGCCCCGTCGGAGACCGGTCCGCGCCTCCAGATCACGGTCGACCGCGCGCCCTGACCGATGCGGGACTGCGCACGACGCGGGAAGGTCGGGGGGCCGACCCGTGGCGTGCGCAGCCGGAGCGGCGGGAGGGGAGTGGGCTGAAGCGCACCGCCCGTGACGACGGCAGGGGATTCGTTACGTGCGGTCGAGGCCATCTGTGGGCGGGGACGTTGCCAACGGCGTGTCGGGGCGGCAGGATTCGGGCACCACGCCGGCGTCTGCTTCGCGGTCGGCTGCTTCTTCTCAATTCATGGCTCACACGCCACCTCTCATGGCCATCGAGATCCGCCGCGCCGCCGTCATCGGCGCGGGTACGATGGGGAGCGGAATCGCCGCGCATCTGGCTAATGCGGGGATTCCGGTTCTCCTGCTTGACATCGTTCCGGACGGCGCCGCCGACCGGAATGCGCTGGCCGGAGGCGCACTCGCGCGGATGCGCACGCAGCAACCGGCACCGTTCATGAGTGCCGAGGCGATGGGGCTGGTCACGCCCGGCAATGTCGACGACGATCTCGGGGCGCTGCACGAAGTGGACTGGATCATCGAGGCGGTGTTCGAGGATCCGGCCGTGAAGGCGCCGCTGTATGCGAAGCTCGATGCCGCCCGGCGACCTGGCAGCATCATCACGTCGAACACCAGCACGATTCCGCTGCAGGCCTTGATCGCCGGTCAGTCGGCGGCGTTCGCGGCCGACTTCGCGATCACGCATTTCTTCAATCCGCCGCGGTACATGAAGCTGCTCGAACTCGTGAGCGGCCCGCAGACGCGCCCGGAGGTCACCGCCGCGCTGCATCAGGTGTGTGACGAGCGCCTCGGCAAGGGCGTGGTGGTGTGCAAGGACACGCCCGGCTTCATCGCCAATCGCATCGGTACGTTCTTCATGTACTGCGCCATGCACGAAGCGCTGAAGCATGGGCTGAGTGTGGAAGAAGCCGACGCCGTGTGCGGCAAGCCGATGGGGCTGCCCAAGACCGGTGTGTTCGGGCTCACCGACCTGGTGGGACTCGACCTGATGCCGCACATCATGAAGAGTTTCCACGCCACGCTCCCGGCCGGCGACGCGTTCCTCGCGCTGCCGATCACGCTGGCGCCGATGGAACGCCTCATCGCCGCCGGCAACACGGGGCGCAAGAGCAAGGGGGGCGGTTTCACGCGCCTCGTGCCCGACGCCAGCGGCAAGCGGGTGAAGGAAGTGGTGGACCTGCAGACGGGCGAGTACCGTGCCGAGCGGGAACCGCGACTGGCGTCGCTGTCGGCCGCGCGCGGCAAGGGGGCACTGAAGACACTCGTATCCTTTGATGATCGCGGGGGCCGGTTCGCGGCGTCGCTGCTGGCGCAGTCGCTGTCGTACGCCGCCGCACTGGTGCCGACGATCGCCGATCGCGTCAGCGCGGTGGACGCCGCCATGCGCCTCGGCTACGGCTGGAACTTCGGCCCGTTCGAACTGATCGATCAACTCGGGACCGCCGCCTTCGCGGCTCTGCTGACGACGCACGGCCTTGCCGTGCCACCGCTGGTCGCCATGGGGAAGCCGTTCTATCGCACCGACGGCGGGGTGCTCGAGGAACTGCTGCCGAGTGGCGAATACAGCGCCGTGCCGCGCGGCGAAGGCGTGCTGCTGCTCGCCGACGTGAAGCGCCGCGCCAAGCCGGTGATGAAGAACGCCTCGGCCAGTGTCTGGGACATCGGTGACGGCGTGCTCTGTCTCGAGTTCACCTCGAAGATGAACACCATCGATCCCGAGATCATGGCGATGATCCGGCAGGTCATCGCGGCCGTCGGTGACGGCAGCGGCCCGCACAAGGCGCTCGTGGTCTACAACGACGGCGACAACTTCAGCGTCGGCGCGAATCTTGGCCTCGCGCTGTTCCTGATGAACATCGCGAGCTGGGATGCCCTGGAACAGAGCGTGGCCGATGGCCAGGCCACCTACGCGGCGCTGCTGCATGCGCCGTTCCCCGTGGTGAGTGCACCCGCCGGCATGGCGCTCGGCGGTGGCACCGAAATCCTCCTGCACTCCGATGCCGTGCAGGCGTCGGCGGAGTGTTACCTCGGCCTCGTCGAGGCGGGTGTGGGCATCGTGCCGGGCTGGGGTGGATGCAAGGAGATGGTGTTGCGGCACGTGGCGCCGGTGCAGGGCGACGCGGCCAAGGCGATGGCAGCGGTGGGACAGGTCTTCCAGACGATCGCGACGGCGAAGACCTCCACGTCTGCGGCGGATGCACGCTCGCTTGGATTCCTGCGCGCCAGTGACGGCATCACGATGAATCGCGAACGCCTGCTTGCCGATGCCAAGGCCAGGGCCCTGACGCTGGTGCCGGGCTACACGCCGCCGGCCTCCCGCAGCGTCACCCTGCCCGGCCCGCGCGGGAAGGGGATGATGATGGCCGGCGTGAAGGCGATGGCCGAAGCGGGCAAGGTCACGCCGCATGACATCGTCGTGGCCGATCATCTGGCATCCATCGTCAGCGGCGGTGACACCGATGGCAGCGCCCCACTCGACGAGACCGCCCTGTTTGCACTCGAGCGTCTGCACTTCATGCAGCTCGCACACACGTCCGGCACGCTGGCCCGCGTCGAGCACATGCTCGCCACGGGCAAGCCATTGCGTAACTGAGGATCGATCATGCCCACGTACAAGGCACCGCTGGACGACATGAAGTTCATCCTGAACGACGTGATCGATTACTCTCGCCTCACGACGCTGCCGGGATACGCCGAATTCGATGCCGACACCGCGATGTCGGTGCTGGAAGGCGCCGCGCAGTTCTGCGAAGAAGTGCTGCAGCCGATCAACCAGAGCGGTGATGCCGAAGGGTGTCACATCGCCGATGGCCAGGTGACCACGCCGGTCGGCTTCAAGGCGGCGTACCATCACTACGTGGAAGCAGGGTGGCCGGCGCTGGCGGCCGACGAGGCGTTCGGGGGGCAGGGCTTTCCGCAGACGCTGCGCTTCGCCGTCGAGGAGATGATCTGCGCCTCGAACCTCAGCTTCGGCATGTTCCCGGGGCTCAGCCACGGGGCCTACCATGCGCTGCTGATGCACGGCGCCGACGATCTGAAGGCGATCTGGCTGCCGAAGCTCGTGACCGGCGAGTGGGCGGGCACGATGTGCCTGACCGAGGCACATTGCGGCACCGATCTGGGGCTGCTCACGACGAAGGCGGAGCCGCAGGCCGACGGCAGCTACGCCATCACCGGCAACAAGATCTTCATCTCCGCCGGTGATCACGATCTCACGGACAACATCGTGCACCTGGTGCTGGCACGGTTGCCCGATGCCCCGCCCGGCATCAAGGGCATCAGCCTCTTCATCGTGCCCAAGTTCCTGCTCGACGCCGATGGGACACCGGGTGCGGAGAACGGCGTGCGGTGCGTGAGCATCGAGCACAAGATGGGCATCAAGGCCTCGCCCACCTGCGTGCTCGCGTTCGAGAACTCCATCGGCTGGCTGGTGGGTGAGGTGCACAAGGGCATGCGCGGCATGTTCACCATGATGAACGCCGCGCGCCTCGCCGTCGGCATGCAGGGGCTCGGCCTCAGCGAAGTGGCGTACCAGAATGCCGTCAGCTACGCCAAGGATCGCCTGCAGGGCCGCTCACTCACCGGCCCCAAGAACCCCGCCGGACCGGCCGATCCGTTGATCGTGCATCCCGACGTGCGGCGGTCGCTGATGACCATCCGCGCCTTCAACGAAGGGGCACGCGCGCTCTCGCTCTGGGTCGGCACACACATCGACCTGCACGAGAAGAGCGACGATCCACAGGTGCGGAAGGACGCCGACGACTTCGTCGCGCTGATGACGCCGATCGTGAAGGCGTACTTCACCGACATGGGCTTCGAATGCACCAACATGGCGCTGCAGATCTATGGTGGCCATGGCTACATCCGCGAGTACGGCATGGAGCAGTTCGTGCGCGACGCCCGCATTGCACAGATCTACGAAGGCGCCAATGGCATCCAGGCGCTGGACCTCGTGGGGCGCAAGCTGCCGCAGGATGGCGGGCGACTGCTGCGGTATTTCTTCCACCCGCTGAGCGAGCGGCTGGCGCGCACGTCGCAGGATCCGCAGCTGAAGGAGTTCGCCGAGCCGTTCGCGAAGATCTTTGCACGGCTGCAGCAGGCCACCCAGTTCATCGCCATCAAGTCACTGGCCAATCCCGACGAAGCCGGCGCGGCGAGCAGCGACTACCTGCGCATGTTCGGCCTCGTGGCGCTTGGCGACATGTGGCTCCGGATGGCCGAGGTGGCGTACGCCAGGATGCCCACCGCCAACGGCGACCGGGCGTTCTACGATGCGAAGCTGAAGACGGCGCGGTTCTTCTTCACGAAGATGCTCCCCGAGTGCCACGGGCTCTTCGCCCGGATCATGGCTGGCTCGGCCCCGGTCATGGCGCTGGAGGCCGACGGGTTCTGAGGACGGCAGGCGGCGGCGGGATCACCAGCCGCCCGGGACCGTCTGTTTACAGGCGGTCCCGACCTGCCGATACTGTCCGATGGCACCCCGACTCACGGGAGTGTTGCCGTCCGCGTGCCGCGTCGTCGTATCCACGTGGCGGTGTGCGACCGCCCCGGCTTCCCTGTGACCATGCCCCATTCCGGACGGTGTGGCTGCAGCAGGCCTCTCGACGATGGGAGATCTTCGTGCACCCCGAACTCTTCGAACTCAAGGCCCTCGTGGCCGGGCGACTCGACACGCTCCGCCGCCGTGAGATCGACGACCATCTTGGTTCGTGCGCCGAGTGCTCGCGCCATTACGTCGCGCTGATGCTGGGCAGTTCCTCACCGAAGACGGCGGAAGCCGAAGCGCGTGAGGCGCTCGTTCCCACCGGTTCCGGCACGGTGCTGACCCTGATGGGCGGTGGCTCCGCGCCCGCCCCGATGTACGGCATCGATGCGCCGCTCGCGCCATCGGCGGCACCGCGGGCAACACCGCGCCCGCCGCACAACAATCTGGTCGCCCTCGAGACCGAGTTCCCGCCGGCGTCGGCACGGACGCAGGTGCCGGTGTCGGCCAGCCTGGTGGACGCGATCACGCGGCTGCGCGCCGAGTCGGAAGGGCCTCGTGCCGCCACTGCGCCCGCCCCTGTCCTCGAACTGGTTCGCACGCCGGAACCGGTGGCCCCGCCCAAGGCTCCGACGCCGGCCCCGGAAGCCGTGAAGGCAAAGGACGTCGCTGCGCCGGTGGCCGAGGCGCCGCTGATCGCGCCGTCGATCTTCATGCCGACGCCATACGGCGGTGTCTCGCTGATCGATCCGCCTGCCTCACCGGCGCCAGCGCGAACGCAGTCGGCACCGGAACTCACCGTCACCTTTTCGTCGACGCCACGGCGCACCGCCGCACAGCGGAGCGCAGCCGGCGGCGCCACGGTTGCCGCAGCGACACCCGCCATCACGCCATCGCAGCAGTACGTGTCGCAGGCGGTTCCGACGATGGCGAGCCGCCCGGCGTCGGAATTCGAACTGAGTGCTCCGACGGCACCGAAGGCGAAGTCGGCGATGCCGCCTCGCAGTGCCATGATCGGCGCGGCCGCGCTGATCGGGATCGTGGTCAGCCTCGCGGGCTACAGGTATTTCCAGTCATCGGTGTCCAATGCTGCCAGCGCGGCAGCGGCGGCGGCAGCGAAGCAGGTGCAGGCTGCAGCAGCCGTGCGCACCCCGGCGGCGACGCCAGCAGCGGCCGAGCCGCCGCAGGTGCAGACGCGCATCGTCTACGTCGAAAAGCCCGCCTCACGGAACTCCCAGCCGGCGCAGGCCAAGCCGGAGACGGTGCTGGTGGCTCCGTCACTGCCGATCGCGGTGACCCTCCCCGAGGTGAATCTCAACACCGGCGCAGAGGCGTCGGTGCAGAGCAGCACACAGCGGAGCGCCACCAACGAGCTGACGCGCAGCGCTCGCGCCACCGCCAGCCGGACCGCAGCGCCACGGCCCTGAGCAGGTCGCCGCTGCACGGGTGACACGCACGGGCCACTGCCTCTCGCAGTGGCCCGTGCGGCATTCGGTGTGCACGCCAACAGCAGTCAGGCATCTCCTCCACGACCCTGATCCCTGAGGCTTGCCATGACACGACCGAAGTCGCGCTTCCGCCAGCTGGTGCTCGCTCTTGCAGTCGTCGCCGTTCCACACACCGTGCGCGCGCAGGGCTGGATCGAACCCGCGCCGCTGCCGGAGCCACGCACCACGGTGCCACGACCCGCGCCGGAGCGGGTGGTCCGGATCGCGACGAACATCCGTGCCACGATCGAGGGCCGTGTGGCCCGCATCGAGGTGGAAGAGCAGTTCCGCAACGATGGCATGCGCATCGCCGAAGGGACGTATCACTATCCGCTCGCCGGTGAGGCGGTGTTCCAGTCGCTGTCGCTCTGGATGGGTGCGACGGAGATGCGCGGTGAATTGATGGATGCCGCCAGGGCGCGCGGGATCTACGAGGAGATCGTGCGTCGCCGGCGTGACCCTGCACTCGTCACACTCGCCGGCCATCAGCTGCTGCGCGCGCAGGTCTTCCCCATCCAGCCCGGCGAGACGCGGAAGGTGGTGCTGCGCTTCACGCAGGTGCTCGACAAGCAGGGTGATGCCCTGCGCTGGCGCTACGCCCTGGGCCCCGAGGAACGGGGGGCCGTCCGCCCGGACATTCGTGTCACGCTCCGCGAGCCGGCACAGTTCGGCCGTCCGTTCTCACCGACACATTCCGTGCAGGTGAGCGGTCGCGATGACAGCGCCGTCGCCATCACCGATGCCTCGCTCGGCGACGTGGAACTGTTCCTGCCACTGCGCAGCACCGCCGCCGGCCTGAGTGTCGTGTCGCACGCCCCGGGCAACGAGGATGGCTACTTCCTGTTGTACGTCACGCCACCCGAAATGTCGGAATCGGCGCGCATGGGGCGCGACCTGACGCTGGTGGTGGACGTCTCCGGCTCCATGAGCGGCCCGAAGATCGAGCAGGCGAAAGCGGCGATGCTGCAGGTGCTCGGCACGCTCACGTCGCGCGACCGGTTTCGCCTGATCTCGTTCTCGTCGGGGGTGCGCAGCTTTCGCGAGGGATACACGGCGGCCGATGCCGCCGCGCTGGACGCCGCCCGCGGGTGGACGTCGGCACTCGTGGCCGATGGTGGCACCAATATCGAAGGCGCGCTGCGACAGGCGTTGCAGCGCGATGACAGCGGCCGCGCGCGTGATGGCAATCTCGATGTGCTGGTGTTTCTCACCGACGGCGTGCCAAGCGTGGGGGAGCAACAGCCGGAGAAGCTCGCCGCGCTGGCGGCGCAGTGCGCCGGCACCACGCGGGTGTTCACCGTGGGTATCGGGACCGACGTGAACACGTATCTGCTGGAGCGCCTGGCACAGGATGGCCGTGGCACGGCAGACTTCGTGCCGCCGAACGGCAATGTCGAAGTGGCCGTCGGCAGTCTCGCGCGGAAGCTGCGCGCTCCGGCACTCGTCGACCTGCGCATCGTGTCGTCACCGGCGCGCATCGTATCACTCGAGCCGGTGCACATGCCCGACCTCTTCGCTGGTCAGGAACTGATCGTCCTCGGTCGCTACAGCGGCAGCGGCACTGGGCCGCTGGTGATCGAGGGGAAGCGCGATGGGCAGACGGTTCGCGTGAGCACGCCGGTGCAGTTTGCCGCGCGCGACGCGGATCATGAGTACGTGAGCACGCTCTGGGCGGCGCGTCGCATCGGTGCACTCACGCGGACCATGCGTCTCGAGGGCACCACACCGGCGCGCATCGAGGAGATCCGCGCGCTGGCACTGCGGCACGGCATCGTGACCGAGTACACGGCATACCTGGTGCAGGAGCCGGCCGCAGTGGCCGGTCCCAACATTCCGCGCGACGAGGCGTCGCGTCGCAACACCCGGGGGGCTCCAGGCTCGGCGATGCCCGCGGCATCTCCCGAAGCCAAGGCCCAGACCGGGCGTGTGGCCTTCGAGGCCGCACAGACCAGCGCCGATTACGCCGGCGCCTCGTCGGTGGGCGCCGCACGCCGCGTGAGCGAGCGGGCACAGGATCGCACGGTGAGCAACGTGAACGGCACCACGCAGCGGGTGATCGGCAGCCGACGGTACGAGCAGCAGGGTGGGCGCTGGAGCGACCTGTCGCAGGCCACGCAGCGTGTGATCACGGTGGAACCGTTCTCCGCGGCATACTTTGCACTGCTCAAGGCCCTCCCCGAACTGCGCGAGCCGTCGCTGCTGGGCGACGACGTGCTGGTGGCAGGGCGTACGGTGAGTATCCGGTTCCAGCGTGCAGGACAGGCCACGATGGCCGGGAGCGAGGTGATGCAGGTGGCACAGGCGTTCCGCGGCACCTGACGGATACACACATGGGTCTGGATCTCGGTGCCCTCTTTCGTGACTACCACGAATCACTCGTGCGGATGCTGACGCGCCGCACGGGTGACCGTGGTCGCGCCGAGGAACTGGCGCAGGAGACGTTCGCGCGGGCGGTGGCGGCTCCACCCACCAACCCGCGCCCCTGGCTCTTCGCGGTTGCGCTGAACCTGCTGCGCGAGGAAGGCCGCAACGCTGCCACGCGCGAGCGGCGGCTGGTGCTGGTGAAGGATGAGGATCATGTCGCGCCATATGAACAGCCCGACGAGGCGTACGAGCGTGAGGAAACCCGGCTGCGGGTCCGCGCCGCCCTCGCGCAACTCTCGGAGCGCGATCGCGACGTGCTGCTGCTGCAGGCCGAAGGGTTCGACTATGACGAAATCGCGCAGGCCACCGGGCTCTCGCGCGGCGCAATCGGCACCACACTCGCGCGTGCCCGCAAGCGCATGCTCGATGTGTATACGCAGGGTGAGGGAGGGACACATGTCGCACGTGGATGACGGCACGTTGCACGCACTGGTGGACGACGCACTGGCGCCGGCAGAGCGCGCGAGCGTCGAGGCGCACCTGGCCGTGTGTGGCGATTGCGCGCGGCACTTCGCCGACGCCACGGCGATGGCGCGACAGGTGCACACGTTGCTCGGCGCGCTCGATGACGTGCGCGCACCGCTGCGCATCGAGCCGGCCGTGCCGGCGTCGCCGGCACGGCCGGCGGGCAGCGCGACACCGTTGCCGAATCGCATGCGTACACTGCGGCGCCTCGCACTGGCAGCCAGCGTGCTGGTGGTGGCGGGGATCAGCTATCGCGTCGGCGTGAACCGGACCCTCTCGCCTGCGTCGGACGATGCGGCAACGGTCACTGCCGCTGTGGAGATGGCTTCGCCCGCAGCGATGCCGATCGTCATGGACACCGCACCCGAAGCGATCGCGCTGCCATCGGCACCGACGGTGCGCGTGGCGCCGCGGACCGAGCAGACGGCCGATCGTGCGGCACCGCAGGCGACCCAGCAGGCAACCCCTCGTCGCGCGATGGCCGAAGCCTCGTCGATGTCGCGTCGTGCGGCCCAGGCACCGGTGCCGATGGCGATCGCGACCGACGAGATGTCGTCACCGCCCGCCGAGCAGAAAGTTGGCGGCGCCGCCGCGAACAGCGTCGTCAGGCCGGCGTCGAGTGTACTGACCGGGTATCAGTCGGTGGAGGACGTCACCATGCCGTTGGTCACGCGGCGTCGATATGTGGCCGTCGACGGCACGACGCTCCTGCTGGTGATCGCTCCGTCGAAGGCCGACGAGGCCAAGCCGGCGTCCGCTGCCGCCAAGGTCGCGCCCGAGTTCATCGTGTCCACCGCCAAGGGGCGCAGCACGGTGCGCTGGCAGGTGGGTGGCCTGTCGTACGAATTGCAGGGCGCACTCGCCCCCGATTCGCTGGTGAAGCTGGCGACGCTGCTCAAGTAGCCGCAGCGTCGCCAGGACTGTTCACTGCTCGCGGTACGGCGAGCCGCCGCTGCCACCCGCCGCACCGCCACCGCCACCACGTCGGCGACGTCGGCGTGGGTCGCCGCTCTCTGCCGCAGGTCGCGAATTTCCACTGGTGGCGCCGCTGCCCGTGCCGGCGCCGGCCGGTCGGGATGGCGCCGCCGAGCGTCGCGGTGCGGACGATGCGCCGCCGCCGCCACTGCTCGCCGTACGCGGTGACGCCGCGCCCTGACCCCCCGCCTTGCGGGCCGCCTTCTCGGCGGCGCGCTGACGATCGGCGGCTTTCCGGGCCCGGATTTCCTTGATCCGATCGGCGATCGGCACTTCGAAGGCCTGCGCCGTCCGCGCGCTGTAGTCGAAGTCGGGGAGCGTCACGCGCGGGAGCCGGCGACCCACCGCCTTCTCGATCTCGCGCACATCACCTTCCTCATCGGGCGCCACGAAGGTGAATGCATCACCCGTCTGCTCGGCGCGACCCGTGCGGCCCACCCGATGGATGTAGTCCTCGGCCTGTGCCGGCACGTCGAAGTTCACCACGTGGCCCAGGTCGGCCACATCGATGCCACGCGCGGCCACGTCGGTGGCCACCAGCACGCGGATGCTGCCGTTCTTGAACCCGTCGAGTGCCGCAACGCGTGCCGCCTGCGACCGGTTGCCGTGAATGCGCGCGGCCGACACCCCATGCTTCTCCAGCAGTTCGAAGAGGCGGTTGGCGCGGTGCTTGGTGCGCGTGAAGACCAGCGCTTCCTTCATGTCACCCCGTTCCAGCAACTTGATGAACAGGGCAGGCTTGAGGTCCTGCGACACCGGGTACAACGCCTGCGTGATGCCGCTGGCCGGCGCGGCCTTGCGTTCGAGGTTGATCTGCGCGGCGTCCTTCAGCAGCTCCTTGGACAGTTGCACGATCGCGTTCGGCATCGTGGCGCTGAACAGCAGCACCTGCTTCTTCGCCGGCAGATGCCCGAGAATGCGCTTGATGTCGGGCAGGAAGCCCATGTCGAGCATGCGGTCGGCTTCGTCCAGCACCAGATGCTGCACGCCGGCCAGCGAGGCGTAGGGCTTCGTCATGTGGTCGAGCAGTCGGCCCGGCGTGGCGACCATCAGGTCCACCTTGGTGCGAAAGGCATGCTCCTGCGGGCCCATGCCCACCCCGCCGTAGATCGCGGCGCTGGTCAGCGGTGTGTGCACCGAGAGCGACTGCGCGGTTTCGAGCACCTGCAGCGCCAGCTCACGCGTCGGCACCACGATCAGCGCGCGCGTCGTGCCGCGCTTGCCCGCCAGCATCCGGTGCAGGATCGGCAGCAGGAACGCGGCGGTCTTGCCGCTGCCCGTCTGCGCGCAGGCCAGCACGTCGCGGCCATCGCGTGCCGGGGGGATGGAGTCGGACTGAATCGGCGTGGGACGCGCGAACCCCAGCTCCTTGACGGCTTGCATGAGGGCCGCGTCGAGCGACAGGGATGCGAACGTGGGAACGGCCACGGGGATCTTGGGGCAGGGGACTGGTGCGTCACAGGAGGCAGGTGGCCCCCCGACCCCGCAAGATACGCTGCTCAGGCCCGCTGTGTCTGGCGGCGGCGGGCCGCACGGAGCGCGACGTCGATCGCGTCAGTGAGCTGGCCGAGGGTGTATGGCTTGTCGAGCACCGTGTCGAACCGCTGGTCGCGCAGGCTCTCGGCCGTCACGCGGCCGGTGTAGCCGGTGCTCAGGATGATCGGCACACTGGGGCGCGAGGTGCGCACGTGCTCGGCGAGCGTCAGTCCCGTCATCCCGGGCATGGTCTGGTCGGTGATGACCACCGCAACGTCGGGGTGCCGCTCCAGGAGCGCCAGCGCCTCCCGCCCGCTGCTCGCCGTGATCACCCGCATCCCGGCCGCCACGATGCCGCGCTCCGCCGCGCGCAGGATGCCCGGCTCGTCGTCCACCAGCAGCACCAGCGGCGCATCGGCGTTCACGGCCTGCCGGTCGCGCGGCGTGATGACGGCGGTGGACCAGAGCGGGGTGGTCAGCATGGTGTTGGCCCCTTCCTCTGCCGGGGCCACGAGGCCGAACAGCAGCTCGAACGTGGTGCCACGCCCCTCCGCCGAATCGACGTGCACCGAGCCGTGATGCGACATCAGGATGCCGTGGAGCACCGCCAGCCCGAGGCCGGTGCCTTCGCCGATCGGCTTGGTCGTGAAGAACGGCTCGAAGATGCGCTGGCGTACGTCGTCGCTCATGCCACAGCCGGTGTCGCGCACCTGCAGCCGCACGTATCGGCCGGCGGCACGATGCGGATGCTTCGCGCCGAGCACCGGTTCGTCGAGCGACACGAGATCGACGGTGACCCGCAGCATGCCGCCTCCCGTTCTGCGCATGGCGTGCTCGGCGTTGCTGCAGAGGTTCAGCAGCAACTGCTGCATCTGAGTTGCATCGCCACTGATCCACGCATCGGCGGTGCGCACCTCCACCAGCAATTGCACCGTGCTGGGAATGGTGGCGCGGAGCAGCGTCTGTGCATCGGTGATCAGCGCGGCGAGGTTGATGCGGGCCTGGGTCGGCACCGACCGACGCGAGAAGAGCAGGATCTGCTTGACGATGTCGCGTGCGCGATCGCTGGCGTGCACCACCGCATTGAGCGACTCGAGCACGCCGGCATCGTCGCGTTCGGACAGCGCGATCTGCGCGATCTCCGAGTTGGCTCGAATGACCGTGAGCAGGTTGTTGAAGTCATGGGCCACACCACCGGCCAGGGTGCCCAGCGCTTCGAGGCGCTGGCTGGCGAGCAGCTGCGTCTCCAGCTCACGTCGTTCCGACTCGAGGCGTCGCGTGTCGCGCAGGTCGCGCAGCTGAAGGTGCAGCAGCTCGCCACGGTCGAGCGGAATGCGCGTGCGACGCACCGCCGCCGGAATGCGGATGCCCTGCACGGTCACGACGTCGGTCTCGTAGGTGACGTCGTCCCGGTCCATCACGAGATCGGCCTCGGCGGTGATCATTGAGGTGCGGATACCGAGCAGTCGTTCGCCATGGCCGTCGGCGAGCAATGTCATCGCCGCCGGATTCGCTGCCACGATGCGTTCACCATCGGACAGCAGCTGCGGATCGGCGCCCTGGTCGAAGAGTCGCCGGAATCGCTCTTCGCTGGCGAGCACACGCAGCGCGGAGGCTTCGGCCGCATGTGCACGCTCGACGAGCATCAGCCGACGGCGATTGAGCGCAATCCCGCCCGCCGCCAGCGCGACGGTGCCACCGATCAGCAGTAGCCAGGGTGCCGTACGCTCAGCTGTCGCACCCGGCTCGGCCTGCACCGCGATCGCACGCAGGCGCCCCGACGCGAGTGCCAGGGTGAGCGCCGGGAGAATCAGGCGCCGCCAGAAGGAGCTAGCCGGCAGAAACAACGGAGTGGCGCGGATGCCTCGGCGGTGGGACAGATGGTGCTGACCGCACGAAGATAGTCGCGCGCTGCGCCGCACCGCATTACAGAATCCTAATTACTGGCAAGATGCCACGATTGTTCGTGCGGATGCCAGAGTCGTGTCAACGGCGGCATGACGACCGCGTACCGGATATGCAAAGAAAGGCGGGGCGGCCATCGAGTGATGACCGCCCCGCCACGTCGTCCTGTCGCCCGTCAGGGAATGGACGGCGGTGCCGCGCCCTCGCCGCTGCCCCACTCCTCATCCGGCGTATTGCCATCGCCCCCGGCGGCATCGGCGGGTCGCGTGATCAGGTAGTTGTCAGGCGGTGCGGCGCCCAGCAGGTGTTGCACGAAGTAGTCCCAGCGACGGCGGATGAAATACGGCTCGTTGAGCGAGTGCGCGCGGTTGGGTGCAATGATCAGGTCGAAGGTCCGATTGGCCTTGATCAGCGCGTCCACCACCTGAATCGTCATCGCGGGGTGCACGTTGTCATCCATGTCACCGTGCATCAGCAGCAGGCGGCCGCGGAGATTCGCCGCCATCGCCGCGTTCGACTGGCTGTCGAAGTTGTCCGTCCGGCGCACCGTGTCGCGCTTCAGCATGCCCTGGTACTTCTCGGCCCAGTAGATGTTGTAGCTGCGATTGTCGTGGTTGCCCGCACCCGACACGGCCACCTTGAAGAACTCGGGAAAGCGGAGAATGGCGTCGGTGCTGGCAAACCCGCCGCCGGAGTGGCCGAAAATGCCCACGCGATCGATGTCGATGAAGCCATGCCGGCTTGCGAGCTGCTTGATCGCCGCGATGTGGTCGGGCAGGCCGTTGTCGGTGAAGTTGCCGTAATAGCTGTCGTGGAAGGCCTTGCTGCGGAGCGGCGTGCCCATGTGGTCGATCTGCACCACCACGAACCCGAGTTCCGCGATGGCCTGCGGTTCCCCGCCGGCCTTGTAGCCCCAATTGCCCACCGAGCCGACCTGCGGGCCAGGATAGATGTTCGAGATGATCGGATAGCGGCGCGTGGTGTCGAGCGTCGACGGCAGATACATGACGCCGTAGATGTCGGTGACGCCATCGCGGGCCTTCACGCTGAACACCTTCGCCCCCTTGAATCCCAGCGATGCGAGCTGCGAGGCATCGGCCTTTTCGAGCGTCCGGATCACCCGACCGGTGGCGGCGTCGCGCAGCACCGTCACCGACGGCGCTTCGATGCGGGAATACGTGTCGACGAGGTAGCGGCCATTCGGACTGACCGACACGCGGTGATCGGCATCCTCGCTGGTGAGCTTCTGGAACCCCGAGCCGTCGAAGTTGGCCGAGTAGAGCTGTGCATAGTACAGGAACCCGTCGCCCTCGCGTCCGCGACCGGTGAACCAGACGCGCTTGAGCTTCTCGTCCACGGCCACGATCGTACCGACCTGCCACGGTCCTTCGGTGATGCGGTTCTTCAGCTGCCCGTCGGGGCCGAAGCGGTACAGATGGCCCCAGCCGTCGCGCTCCGACCAGAAGAGCGTCTCGCCCTCCTCGGTCACGTAGTTCGGCGTCGGATCGACGGGATTCCCCAGCTCCACGAACGTCTTCGAGGAGTCGGCCACCAGCCGCTTCACCACACCTGTCGCGGCATCGACCTCGACGACCGTCGCCAGCTTCGACGCCCGCGACATCGTGGTCAGGTATGCCCGCGTGCTGGCGGCATTCCATGCCGAGTCACGGGCCGAGAGGTTCCACGATGCCTGCGCCGGTGCGGGATCGAGTGCGACGCGCACATTCGACTTCGACTCGCGGTCGAGGATGTGAAAGCCCGGCTTCGGAATCACGGTGTCGCCCGGCAGCGCGTAGGGCTGCGCGAAAGCGCGCGGACGCTGCGAGGTGTAGCTGATGTATGGCATCACGGCCACGCCACGCGTGTCCTGTCGTCCCACGATCAGGTGTCGCGAATTCGGTGCCCACTTGATCTGCGGGCGACGTGGCGCGAGCCGCGGGGCCAGGCGCTGCTGTGGCGTCGGCTCGCCGAGTCCGTACGACCAGTTGGCGACGCCGTCGGTGGTGAGACGCACCGAGTCGGCGGCGGTCCCGCGGGGACGGACGTACACGTTGTAGTTCTGCACGTACGCTTCCCACTTCCGGTCAGGACTCAGCACATACGGGACATCACTCGGCAACGTGTCGGCGGCGAGGCACTTGTAGGCGCCGATGTCACAGGTGAGCCGACGACGGCCGAAGCGGAACTCGATGTTGCGCTCGTCGTCACCGTCCTTGGCGAACCGGAACGTGCGGAACGGCAGCTTGAGCGGATCGATGCTCGTGTCGGCGGCCGTCGAGATCGCGGCTGCAAGCTTGGCGTTGTCGAACAGCAACTCGCGGGCGCCGCGCACGGGATCGACGAGCACGAACTCCGCGCCCTGCCGGATCTTGTTGCGGTACCAGAAACGGGCACCGTCCTTCATCCACTGTGGCTGCACTTCGTCGCCGGTCACCAGGCGCGTCGTATTCCACGACAGCATCTGCTCGGCACGATCGTACCGGATCTCGCGCGTGGAGGTGGTGGTGGCCGGTGCCTGTGCGCCTGCACGAAGTGCAGTGAGGCCGAGGAGGGCGACGGCGATGGCGGGTGAGCGCAGGAACATGGTGCTGACCGTGGCGGGTGAGACAGGGGGATTGCAGGTGACGGATACGTTACGCGGTTGCGCTCGTGTCCGCTGGCACGGAGCGGCCCGGACACCGATCGGGTGGGTGATGCGTATACGGCGAGGCGGAACGTGGGTGGCCCGCAGGCTCACCGGCGACCAACGCTGGTGCGGGCACCGGTGTATCCCTCTCCAACAGGGCGTGTCACCCGACGCTGCCCGTTCCGGCTGTGCAGGCTCCCTCTCGTGCACGCCGCCCTCCCCGTTCGATGACACACATGATGCCCCCGGTTCCGGCGCGCCGACTGCGCCACGCTGCACTTTCGCTCCTGACGTTGCTGGTGCTGCCCGTGTCGCTTGTGGCGCAGGTCGGTGCCTCCACCGACATCATCACCGGCATCGTCCGGACGCCGGCCGGTGTCCCCGTCGAAAATGCGCAGGTCGAAGCGCAGTCCACGGAAACGCAGGTCACGCGACGCCAGCGCACCAACGCGCAGGGCAAGTACACGATTCTGTTCCCCGACGGCGGTGGGACCTATCGCCTGACGGTGCGCTACATCGGCTTCCAGCCGACGGTGATCACCGTCACGCGGAACGGGGACGACGACCGCATCGTGCGCAACGTGACGCTGGGCCAGAGCACGGCGCAAACGCTGGCGCGAGTCGAAGTGCGCGGCCAGCGCCGCCCGCAGCAGGGCGGGCCAGGCGGCGGTCCACCGTCGCCCGGCGGTGCCGAGCGTGTCGTGGACGGTGCGCAGGCCACACGCCTCCCCGTCGATGCCTCCGATCCCACGGCGATTGCGTCGCTGGCGCCTGGCGTGATCCTCACCGGCGCCGATACGTCGGGCGGTGGTGGTGCGGCCAACTTCAGCGTGGCCGGTCAGTCGGCGGCCAGCAACAACGTGACGCTCGATGGTCTGTCGTTCTCGGCCGGGTCGGTGCCGCAGGATGCCATTCGCGGCACCCGCGTCGTGACCAACACCTATGACGTGGCCCGCGGCCAGTTTTCCGGTGGCCAGGTGTCGCAGACCACCCGCAGTGGCACCAACGTCGTGCAGGGCTCGCTGTCGTACATCGGTCGCTACCGTGATTTCACGATCGAACAGGGCGGCACCACCGGCGCGTTCGGCGGGGCATTCAACCAGAACCAGTTCGGCGCCGGTGTCGGCTTCCCGATCATCAAGGACAAGCTGTTCTTCTTCGGCGCGCTGCAGGGCCGCCGTCGCGCCGACCTGCTACCGTCACTGCTCGCAGCCGATGATGCAACCCGTGCCAGGCTCGGTGCGTCGCCGGACTCGGTCTCGCGGTTCCTGTCGCTGGTCAACGGTTTCGGTGTGGCCGGCGCCGGTGGTCTGATCGACGACAACCGCAACGCCGACAACCTCACGGTGCTCGGCCGCATGGATTACTCGCTTGCCGATGCGCATACGCTGACGCTGCGTGGCGACTGGCGCCTCACCGACCAGACGCCCACCCGCGTCGGCTCGCTGGCGCTGCCGCAGACCGGCGGGACCACCGAGAATCGTGGCGGCGGTGGCTCGATCGTGCTCTCGTCTCGGTTCGGCACCGGCATCATCAACGAACTGCGCGCTGGCATGCAGATCGACAATCGCATCGGCACGCCGTTCCTGACGCTCCCGCTGGGCCGTGTCCAGGTGCTCTCCGACCTGAGCGATGGCACGCAGGGCTTCAGCACGCTGCAGTTCGGCGGCAGCACATCGCTCCTGGCGCAGAGTGACAACACCGTGTTCGAGGCGACCAATGAGACCTCGCTGCTGCTGCGCGAGGGCAAGCACCGCGTCAAGATCGGCGGGCTGATCAACCGCACGGCGTACACGCAGGATCAGGCGTTCAACCGCTTCGGCACGTTCACGTTCAACTCGCTCGCCGATTTCCAGAACAACACCCCGGCCGCGTTCCAGCGCACCCTCGCCTCACCCGAGCGCGCCGGCAGTACGATCAACTCCGGCATCTACATCGGCGACACGTTCCGCCCGCGGGATGGCTTGCAGCTGGTCTATGGCGCCCGGTTCGAGGCGTCGTCGTTCGATGGCGCACCGGCACGGAACCTTGCCGTCGACAGCGCCTTCGGTCGCAAGACCGACATCATCCCCAACGATGCGGCCTTCCTGCCGCGCGTCGGCTTCAGCTGGTCGCCGCGTCAGCCGGAAAATGCCAACGGCGGAAACCCGTTCGGCAACGGACAGCTCACCATCCGCGGCGGTGTGGGTCGCTTCCGCGATGCGCCGAATACACAGCTCTTCTCCGGCGCGCAGACGGCCACGGGGCTCAGCACCGGTGAACAGGCGATCTTCTGTGTCGGTGCAGGCGTGCCGATCCCCGACTGGACTGGCTACTTCGCCACGCCGTCGAGTGTGCCCACGCAGTGTCTTGCCGGCGGACCGCCCGCGCAGCGCAACACGGCGCGCAATGTCACCACCTTCGACAGCGACTACAGCAATCCGCGGGCATGGCGCGGCTCGATCGGTGGCTCCAAGCGCGTCTTCGGCCGCATGAGCCTGAGCATGGACCTGAGCGGCTCGCTCGGCGAAGCGCAGACCGCCTATCAGGACCTGAACCTGAACAGCACGCCGCAGTTCACGCTCGCCTCCGAAGGCAATCGCCCCATCTTCGTGCCGGCGTCGTCGATCATCACCGCCACCGGCGCGGTGCCGGTGCAGCTCTCACGCGTGGACCAGCGCTTCGGTGCCGTGTACGACGTAAACTCGCGTAACAGGACCGAACAGTGGCAGGCCACCGTCGGCTTCGGTGGCTTCACCAGCAAGGGCGCGATCATCAACACCAGTTACACCTTCTCCGATGCGCGCAGCCAGGCTGGCTTCGGCTTCGGTGGGGCCGGTGGTGGCTTCGCATCGGCCACCACGGCGGGCAATCCGAACACGCAGGAATGGGCGATCAGTGCCTTCAATCGCCGGCACAACCTGATCAGCACCGTCACCTACCCGCTGACCTCGAGCTTCGAGATCACGGCCATCGGTCGCATGACGTCAGGCTCACCCTTCACGCCGCTCGTCAGCGCGGACATCAACGGCGACGGTGCGCGCAACGACCGCGCCTTCATCTACGATCCCGCCAACGCACCGGATCCGGTGCTGGCCGAGGGGATCCGGAAGCTGCAGTCGTCACCGGGCAACACGGCGCGCAACTGCATCAACTCGCAGCTCGGGCAGCTGTCGGCACGCAACTCGTGCATCGGTCCGTGGCAGCCGAGTTTCGACCTGCAGCTCAACTGGCGCCCGACGTACCTCAAGCTCGATCGTCGCCTGACGTTCTCGCTCGTCACGGCCAACCTGATCGGCGGTATCGACCAGGCGCTGCACGGCGCACAGAACCTGCGCGGCTGGGGGTCGTTCACCCAGCCCGACAACACGCTGCTCTTCGTCCGCGGCTTCGATGCGGCGACGAACCGATTCCGGTACGAAGTCAACGAGCGCTTCGGCGCCGTGCGCGGCAACCAGACCGGCATCCGCCTGCCGTTCCAGGTCGGCTTCAACATCCGCTACACGCTCGGTCCCGACCAGACGCGTGATCGCCTCCGCGCGGCCTTCGGCGGCACCGGCGGCGGACGCCTGACGGGTGCAACGATGGCCGCGGGGGTGGGTCGGTTCTTCCCGAACATTCCGATGCAGATCATTCAGGCGCGTGATTCGGTGGGGCTCACCGATGCGCAGGTCGCGAAGTTGCAGGTCCTCGCCGACTCGATCCAGATCGAAGTCGATACGCTCACCCAGCAGGCCCGCGCCGCGATCGAGAAGGAAGGGGGTAACCCTGATCCAGCCGTGCTTTTCGGTGTGCGACTGCGTCCGTACTTCGAGCGCGCCACCCGCCTGCGCGTGGCTGGCACCAATGGCGCCAAGGCGATCCTTGGTGACGAGACCTGGAAGCGTGTCCCGGCCCGCATCATCACGCCGCAGGGCTTCGGCGGCCCGGGTGGTGGTGGCGGTGGTCGTCCACCCAACTGATCGGGGACGGACATGAACATGAAGCGGCGCGGTCCAGGACATCGGATCGCGCCGCTTCATGTTGTGAATGCGGAGGACGCGGGGGACGGCCGGGGCACGCGGAGAACAACGGTGGCTGGGAACGTGGTCGGGGGATCGCACTCCCTGACGCAGTGCTCCGCGCCCTCCGGCCGTCCCCCGCGTTCTCGGCGTTCTCGGCGTTCTCCTACGGCGTGAATCCTTCGTCCAGCGCGGCGCGGACACTGGCGGTGAGCTCCGTCCAGGTCCACGGCTTGGGCAGCACCGGCACGCTCGGGTCGAGAGCCACGGAGTCGCCTGACATCCGATCGGTGTATCCGCTGGTGAACAGGAACGGCATGCGGAAGCCTTCGTCGCGCAGTGACGCGTAGAGCTCCCGGCCACCCATGCGCGGCATCACGACGTCGCTCACGACGAGGGCAATCTCCCGGCCGCGCTCGCGAAGCAGTTGCAGCGCCTCGGCACCGTCGGCGGCCTGAATCACGCGGTAGCCATGCTTCTCGAGAATGCGCCGACCGGCACGACGCACCATCTCTTCATCCTCCACCAGCAGGATGGTCTCCGTCGCCCCTTCGCGAATCAGCATCGCGGAGCGCGGGGTCGCATTCGGCACGGTGGACTCGGCCAGCGGCAGCCCGATCGTGACGGTCGTGCCGAGGCCGGGCGTGCTCCTGACGGTGATCGTTCCGGCGTGCTGCTGCACGAGACCGTAGATCATCGCCATCCCGAGGCCCGTGCCCTCTCCGGGCGCCTTGGTGGTGAAGAACGGCTCGAAGAGATGCGCGAGCACCTCCTCGTCCATGCCGCGGCCCGTATCCTCCACCGTGACCGTGACCATCGGGCCCGTGCCGCCCACGGGGAGTTCCATCGCCGCGTCAAAACCGCCGCGCATCGTGAGCATGCCGCCGGTCGGCATCGCATCGCGGGCGTTGGTGGCGAGGTTGAGAAGCATGTGTTGCACGGCGCCAGGATCGGCCAGGATGCCCGGCAGGTCGGGGAGCGCCTCGGTGCGCACGGTGATGTTCGACGGGAGCAGCCGGGTCAGCAGCGCCTGCGTCTCCGCCAGCACGACCTCGAGCGACACCGGACGGCGTTCCAGTGTCTCGCGACGGCTGAAGGCGAGCAGCTTTTTCACCATCTCGCTGCCGCGTGTGGCGGCCTGAATCATCTGGTGGACTTCGTCGCGCAGTTCCTCCATCTCCTCCGGCAGCGATTCGAGCACGAGATCGGCATTGGCCAGCACGACGGTCAGCAGGTTGTTGAAGTCGTGCGCCATGCCGCCCGTGAGCAGGCCGATCGCTTCCATCTTCTGCGCCTGCCGAAGCTGCGCCTCCATCTGCTGCGACTCGGTCACGTCGCGCAGGGTGATCAGGTGCCGCCCCGGCGTGATGTGCGCCGAGGCAGCCACGTCGAGAATGCGCACCGTCGGACCGACCTGGATGCGCCCCTCGCCGCGCCACTGTCCGTCGAGCATCAACGCCTGCCATGCATCGGCCGGCGATCCGATCCGTGATCCGGCCGCGAAGAACTGCGTGAAATCCATCGCGGCGACATCCGCTTCGGCGCGATCGAGCAGGCGGCGCGCGGCCGGGTTGCTGGACAGCACACGCCCCGCCGCATCGGCGATCAGCATGGCGTCGAGCGAGGCGGCGAAGATCGACCGGAAGCTGGTGTCGAGTCGCCGCTCACCGTCATGTTCGCCGAGCACCAGCGGTGCCACCTGCAGGATGGCGCCGCCCCCTGTCGCCTCGGGGAGGCCCGTGGCACGCAGCGACCAGCGACCGGGGATGACGGAGTCGGGGTGAAACTCGAGCGTGAATGCGCGTTGGGAGCCCTGGAGCACTGCCGCGACGCCGGCCTGCGCGGTGGTGAGATCGGCGGCGCCGATGGAGACCAGCAGCGGCAGCAGCGCGGCGGACGGCTGGCCGACGCGTGCGCCCTGTGCCGCCGCCGCGCGATTGCACGCCAGCACGACGCTATCGCGGTCGAGCAGCACACCGGGGCCGGCAAGGGCATCCAGCACCGCGCCCAGCAGTGCGGCGTCAACAGGCACGACAAGGGTCGTCATGCCCCCAAGGTAGCGCACGAGGGTGGCTCCGCGCGTGGCCCGGCTCATCCTGGCCGCCAGACCGGACGATACTGACAACCAGATGCTTGCGGAGTCTGCACCCTCCGCCCATGGATCCCACCTCCGCGCTCCCTGCCCATGCTGCCGAAGGTCTTTACACGGAACGCGAACAAGACGCCCTTCGTCCCGACGGCGGCCGTCCCCGCTCCGGGGCCGACTGCCAACGTGGAGCCTGACCCGGCCGCGCTGCCCGAACCTGTGGCCGCTCTGGTGCAGGCGGCTGCCTCGGCCGCCAAGCGTGAGCCCGCGCCGTCGCCGGCGCCGGTGCCATCGCTGGGCAATATCCTGGTCGAACCGTCGATTCATGAGGAAGTCGAAGCCGGCACCGAACTGCGGCGTGCACTGCGGACAGCGCTCGAGCGACTGGAATCGACGCTCGATCCGATGGAGCGCCGCGGCGATGCACTCACCCTCTTCGAACGCATTTCGAAGAGCGGCGAAAAAACCGTACGCCAGCCTCCGGCGGCCGCGCAGCGCGCGCTCGACCTGCTGCGGCGCGACGTCGCCATCTCGGAGCTCGTCCGCCTCGTCGAACAGGATCCCGTGCTGGCGCAGTCGCTGCTGCGATTCGCCAACTCCGCAGCGAACTCGATCGGCGCACGCAGCACCTCGCTCTCCGAGTGCATTCGTCGCGTCGGCACGCAGGGGCTGCGCAGCGTGATCCTGAGCAGCATGGTCGAGGGGACTCTCTGCCGCACCGGCACGACCTACGATGGCATGGTGCGCCAGGTGTGGGAGCACATGATCCGCACGGCACCGATCGCACGCACGCTGGCGCCGGCCTTCGGCGTGGTGCCCGACGAAGCGTTCACGCTCGCGCTGCTGCACGATGTCGGCAAGCTGGTGCTGTTCGACCGGCTCGGAACGCTGCGCGCAGAACTCCGGCGCGAGGTGAAGCTGACGCCGACGGTGATGCCGCGGCTGCTCCGTGAGCTGCACGAGATTCTCGGTGGTGCAGCAGCGTTGCGCTGGGGCCTCGGGAAGGGGGCCGTCGCGGTCATCGGCGCGCATCACCGCCGCAGCGGTGACCCCCTCGAGCCGAATCTCGCCGCCGAATGTGTCTACGTGGCCGAGCGACTCGATCTGTCGATGGTGCGCCAGGAGGGCGTGAACCTCGTTCGCTGGTTCGAAGAGGGTCGCCTGTGTGCCAGTTTCGAAGCCGTTGCCCCGTTGGTTGAGCGTGTGCTGGCGCCGGATTCGGGCGGAACGGGCTTCCACTTCTGATCCGAAGCCCCACGAATCGGTTATATCGGCTTCGTGTAACGGTTACTTAGAGAAAATCGAAGAACAATCGCGATACTTTGAAATTGTGCGTGGTGAACGTGACGGCTAGCCTCTGATCCATATCAGCGGCCGTCCCGGTCGCTGATCTACCCGGCGGGCCACCGGCCCGGTCGCATGATCACGACAGCCATGACAGCTCCGACCCTCGCATCGATTCCCACGCCGACCCGGCGTCGTCCCGCGCTGCACGTGGAGGCCGGGGGCGTTTCCGGCAGCGGCTCCGAGTCCCCGCTTCGGGGACCATCAATACCCCTCAGCGCTGCAGCGCTGCTGGATGATCCGCAGCATCTCGCCCAGTTGTCGGCGCTGCGCTCGCTCTGTCTCGCCATTGGCGCCCCCCTCGACTGTGCGGTGATTCCCGCCACGCTGGCCCGCGGCGGCACAGTGGGACGCATCGGTGTGCCGACCGAGGCGACCGCGCTCATGATGCAACAGCGCGTGATGCTCGGTGCAACCATCGGCGCTGATCCATTGCAGCCGGTGGCGCGGCTCTGGCGCGGCATGCAGCGCCGCGCCGATGTGCAGGTCGATGTGCGCCAATGCACGACGCTGGTCGGCAGCGGGGCCGAGCGCGCAGGCAACCAGCGTGACGTGCTGCTCTTCTCGCAGCGCGTCGTGGACGGTTCGCCCAGGCGTCGCCGGAGCACTGGCGGTGCAGCGGACGCGGTGGCGCATGAATGGTCGCGTGCCCGCGATGCGGCTGATCTGGCGTACCGACTGGCGTCGGCCGAGCAGCGTCGCTTGTTGCTGGTGCTGCCGGTGGGGCGCGGCACCGAGGCGCAGCAGTATTTCGGCGATGCGCTGGAGCGCCAGGCCCGCGTGCATCGCATGTCGGCACCGCGCACGGTCAAGGCGGGGCTGCTGGCGGCGCTGCTCAGCGGTGACGGCGGCAGCGAACGCTGGCTGGTGGCGTCGGTCATCCCGATCGACGAACTGAGCGCGATGGTCCGCGAGTCGGTGGGCGACACCGGCCCGTGGCCCGTGATCAGCATCGGCCGCGACATCACGTTCCTCGACATGCCGGCCACGCCGTCGGCGGAACCGCTGCCGCTGCTGCTCGCCATGTCCACGCTGCTGCAGCGCAACGGTCGCAGTGACTTGGCCCGCACGCTGGTGCAGGCGGCGTTGCTCACGACCATCGCCGTGACCCGGATGCGGGAAGAGCTGGGTGGTGTGCTGGATGTTCCCGTGGACGCCTTCATGCAGGGGGTGCTGGCGAACTGGGGCCGCGTGGCGCCGGTATGCCAACCGCGCGATCGTCGGGTGCTCACGCGTGAGTCGGCACCGGTGGTGGCCGGTCTCCGGCTCCGCGTCGAGACGACGCTGTCCGCGGCAGCGGTGCGGGACACGGTAGCCGCGGCGCTGATGCCGGCCGGACTCGAAGTGGCGTCGGTACGCACTGCCGATGCCCCCGAAGCCCGGCGGACCGCGCCCACGTACGACGTGCGCGTGCGCAGTCGGCTGGGTGAGCCCCCGCTCAGCGACATCGGCGCCGCGGCCGTGCAGACGGCGCTGAGTGCGGCGATGCGCTGTCTCTCCGTGGAACCGTGGGTGCCGACTGCGGTGGCCGAGCGGCCGCGTGCGCGGGCTGCGGGCTGAGCGTCAGCCGAAGAGTCGGGTGCGCGCGGCCCTGGCGATCGCCGTGACCGCCGGGTGCTCCATGCGGCGCTCGGCGGAAATGGCGTAGAACTGCTGGGTGACTTCGGGCAGGCGACCCACGACCTGGACGTTGTGCTGCTGTGCAACTTCGCGTTCGAGCACCGTGGGCGCCGTGAACAGCCCGTGCCCATTCTGCCCGAAGACCTTCATCAGCGCGCTGTCGGCGTACTCGCCGGTGACCAACGGCCGCAAATCCTGCCGCTGGAACCAGCTGTCCAGACCGCGACGCAACGTGGAGGCATGCAGCGGCAGCAGAAACGGTGCGCCCTGCAGTGAGGCCGGGAAGCCGGGCGCGAAGCGCGCCGCCAGATCAGCGGTGCCAAACACCGTCGTGCCGCTCTCACCCAGCAGGTGATTGAAGGCCCGCACGTTGGCCGACGCCGTGATCGGCGCATCGGTGATCAGCAAGTCGAGCGCATGCACCGACAAGGCCGCCATCAGCCGGTCCGGGGTGTCGTCGGTGCAGCTCAGCGTCATGCCATCGCCGAGGCGGAGCGCCGGCTCGATCAGGCGATAGGCGATCATCTTCGGGACCACATCGGCCACCCCGACGAGAAGCCGCCGCGGCCGGTCCCCGATCTCTCCCGACATGGCCCGGGTGAGTTCGTCGCTGAGTGAGAAGATGTCGTCGGCGTAGCGCAGTGCCGTCTGTCCGGCATCGGTGAGCTGCAGCCGCCGGGTGGTGCGTGAGAAAAGGGCCTGCCCGAACTGCTGCTCCAGCGCCTTGATCTGGGTGCTCACCGTCGGTTCCGTGAGTTGCAGTTCCGCCGCGGCGCGTGCCAGCGTGCCGGCGCGGGCCACGGTGCGGAAGAGATGGAGATGATGGAAGTTGATCGGCGCCATGACTCAGTGGGTGGTGCGAAGCATGTCGATGTGCACACGCGTGAGGGGTCCGCCGAAGAGACGGTACAGTCGCAGGACGAGCACCGCCGCGACGGCCGCCAGGCCAATCACCAGACCCCACCAGAGTCCGCGTGGTCCCATGCCGGCACGAAAGGCCAGTGTGAGGCCGATCGGCAGGCCCACCATCCAGAAGCCAAGGATGTTGGCGAGCATCGCGGCACGGGTGTCGGCCGCGCCGCGCAGCGCGCCGCCGGCCACGGCCTGGATGCCGTCGAAGAGCTGAAAGACCCCTGCCAGCGGAATGAGCGAAGCGGCAAGCGCCACCACCCCCGGTTCACGCACGTACGCCATCGCGAGCGGCATGGGAATCGTGAGGAACAGCACCGTCGTGACCGACGACACCACCAGCCCCGCCGTCAGCGCTGCCGCTGCCGCCCTGCGGGCCGCGCCCGGGTCGTCGCGGCCGATGGCCTGACCCACCAGCACCGCCGCCGCCGCGCCGATCCCCAGCGGCAGCATGAAGGTGAAGCTCGCCAGGCTGATCGCCACCTGATGCGCGGCCAGTGTGGCGGTGGCCTGCACGCCCATCAGCAGCGCGACCGCATTGAAGACGCCCACCTCGAGCAGGTACTGCACGCCCACCGGCGCGCCAATCCGCAGCATGCGCCAGATCGGTGCGAGCTCGAACACCCGCGGATCGCGCACACGCAGCAATGGCCACAGCACATCACGCCCGAGGCACAGCAGAATCAGCGGCAGCGAGGTGCGGCCGATCACGCTGGCAATCGCCGACCCATCCACGCCCAGTGCGGGTGCGCCGAGGTGGCCGGTGATCAGCAGCCAGTTGCAGGCGATGTTGATCAGGTTGGAGAGGATCACCGTCACGATGATCGGCCGCAGCCGCTCCATCGACTGCAGCGTCTGGCGCAGCACGACGAATGCGAGCGCGCCAGGCAGCCCGAGAATCGAGAGGTGCACCACGCGCGTGGCAATCGGGATGATCTCCTCGGGCTGGTGCAGTGCGCGAAGCACCGGTGCCGTCGGCCAGAGAATCAGCGCGAGCGGGACGCACAGCGCCGCCGCCAGCAGCAACCCGCGCTGCAGCGCGCGCCGCACCCCCGCCTCGTCACCCGCCCCCACGGCTTGGCTCACCAGTGCGTCGAGCCCCACCAGCGTGCCCATGCCGATCACCACGATCGTGAAGTAGTACGCCAGCGCCAGCGACACCGCCGCCAGTGCCGTTGCCGACAGGTGCCCGACGAAGAGCGCGTCGACCACATGCATGGCCATCATCCCCAGCTCCACGGTGACCACCGGCAGCGCCAGGGTGACGAGGGCGCGCATGTCACCCATCGTCGGTCGGACGAGCACCGGAACGCGCGCGAGCGGCAGTGGGGAGGCCACGTGATCAGTCATGGTCGCTAAACTGTAACGTGTGCCCACCGAATCTCCCCGCATTCCCGAGCGAGCGCCACGCCGCAATCCGGTGCCCACCGCCACCACGCTGCTCGGACTCGTGACCGGTCCGGTGCGCGCGCGGCGCTGGTGGCTCCGCGTGCTGGTCAGGATCACCGGTGGCGGGCTCGGTGTGCTGCTTCTGATCGGCGGAGTGATCGCCTACCTGGTCACGCTCCGCCCCGACGTCACTGCGGCGCGGGCGCTGGCGCGCAGCGAATTGCGGGTGCTGCTGGAACCGATGGAACGTGTCGAGTCGGCCCTCTGGGTCCGACGTCGTGAATGGTGGGATGGCTTCCGTGAGACCTACGGTGTGCTGGCACTCACCGATCGGCGGGCGCTGTTCGTGGGCATTCCGCCACGCGAACTCATCTCGCCGGAACGGGGGCCGCAGCCGTTCGTGGTGCTGCAGCTGAGCCGCGACGTGTCGCTGCAGGCGCGCCGCCGGCGCGTTGACTTCGGCACCGCAGCGGGCGTGCTGGTGGAGAATGACCGTGGTCAGCGACTGGCGTTCGCGTCGTCCGACGTGGCCGGGGTGGACAGCCTCCTCGCGGTGCTCACGCGTGGCCGACGGACCGATGCCGCCGCCATGGAACTCGCGCGACGGAATCGGGAGTATGCACAAGTGGTCGGTCAGGCTGCCGTGTGGCATGTGGTGGCCGCGGGTGACGCGCTCGAATCGGTGGCGGCCCGGTATGGGACCACCGCCGAGCGGGTCGCGGCCTGGAACAGGCTGTCCGGGACCACGATCAAGATCGGGCAGCGCTTGCTGGTGAAGCCGGGCCGCTGAGTCCGCCGGTTTCCGGAATTGTTAGCTTTCAGGATTGCCCGGCCGGGTGTGTCGCCCGTCCCTGAACCGGTGTCCGATGCAGCATTCGTGGATGTGGATCGCCTTCAGCGTCGTCGTGCTGTCGATGCTGGCGCTCGATCTTGGTGTGTTTCACCGCAAGGCGCATGTCGTGCAGCCGCGGGAAGCACTGTTGTGGAGTGTGACGTGGGTCACGCTGGCGGCACTCTTCGGCGGCGTGCTGTGGCAGCTCGACGGGCACCAGACGGCGATCGAGTTCGCGACCGGCTATGTCGTCGAGCTCGCACTCAGCGTGGACAACCTGTTCGTGTTCCTGCTGCTGTTCCGCTTCTTCAAGGTGCCGGAGGGATTGCAGCACCGCGTGCTGTTCTGGGGCATCATCGGCGCACTCGTGATGCGCGCGATCATGATCGCCGCCGGTGCCGTGCTGCTCGATCGGTTCCACTGGATCATCTACCTCTTCGGCGCCTTCCTGATGTTCACAGGGCTGAAGATGCTGCTGCAGCAGGATGACGAGATGGAGCCGGAGCGCAACCCGGTGCTGAAGCTCGTGCGTCGCGTGGTGCCGGTGACCGATCACTTCGTGGGCGATCGCTTCTTCACCCGCGCGCCCTGGGGCGCCGACCAGCTGGTGCGGCTCGTCGCCACGCCGCTGTTCGTGGTGCTGGTGCTGGTCGAGACCACCGACCTGGTGTTCGCCGTCGATTCAATTCCGGCCGTCTTCGGCGTGACGCGCGATCCGTTCGTGGTCTACACGTCGAACGTCTTTGCCATTCTCGGGCTGCGCTCGATGTACTTCCTGCTGGCCGCGGTGATCCATCGCTTCTGGCTGCTGAAGCCGGGACTGGCGGTGGTGCTGATGTTCGTCGGCGCCAAGATGTTGTCGTCGGCGTACTACCACATGCCGACCTGGATTTCGCTGGCGGTGATCATCGTCGTGCTGGGTGGCGCGGTGGGTCTGTCATTGCTGTACCCGAAGCCGGGGCCGGCAACGGATCACGACACGGTGCCGGCGAAGGCGGCCCCATCGAAGTCGCACTGAGCCACGCGGCGGCCCTCGCCCCCGCCGACGCGGATCGGACGCCGATCGACCTGGCGCGGGCGCCCCTGCCGCCGATCCCGCGCCATGATGCGCGCCTCGCCGTGCTCGACACGACCGAATGGTTTGCACCGACCAGTGGCGGCATTCGCACCTACCTCCTGCAGAAGGAGCGCTACGTGGCGACGCGGCCGTGGCTGCGGCATGCACTGGTGGTGCCGTGGTCGTCGGATGGCATCGTGGAGCGCGACGGCGCGCGATGGTACGAATTCCGCGGACCTCGCGTGCCGCGCAACGACCCATACCGACTGCTCACATCGGTGTCGCGCATGCGACGCGTGCTTGCCCATGAACGGCCGCACGTGATCGAGATCGGCAGTCCTGCGATCGCCCCCTGGGTGCTGTTCCGCGCCCTCGGCACACTCGACGTGCCGGTCGTGAACTTCTTTCACAGCCATTTCCCGGAGTTGCTGGCCGGCAGCGCGCGCCCGGTGCCACGACATCGGGTCTTGTTGCGTGATGCCGCCTGGTGGTATGCGCGGCGCATGGATCGCCGGATCGCCGCCACCATCGCGGCATCGCACTTCGTCGCCGACGACCTCCAGGCCGCCGGCATCCGCAACGTGGTCCGGATCCCGCTGGGTGTGGATCTCGAGCACTTCACGCCTGCACGTCGCGCGCACGCCGTGGCCACGCGCGCCGCATGGAACCTGCCGCCCGATGGGCCGCTGGTGACCTTCGCTGGCCGCTTCGCACACGAGAAGGAACTCGACGTGCTGATGGACGCCTGGCCGGAGATCCAGCGACGCACCGGCGCGTCGCTGGTGATGGCGGGTGATGGCCCGGAGCGCGCCGCGCTGCAGCAGCGCAACACGGGCACGCGGGTGTTCTGGCTGCCGTTCATCGCCGACAGTGCCCGACTGGCCGACCTGCAGGCCGCATCGAGTGTGTACATGGCCACGTCGCCTCACGAGACGTTCGGGCTGTCGCCGCTCGAAGCGATGGCCTGTGGCACACCGGTGCTGGCCGCCGATGGTGGTGCCGTCCGTGAGCACGTGGTGTTCTCGGGTGCCGGTCGTGTCTTCCAGCCGGGCGATGCCACGGATCTGGCGCAGCAGGCAGTGACGCTGCTGTCCGAGGATCTGCCCGCGCATGGCGCCCGCGCCCGCGCATTCGCCGAACGTGAGCATTCGTGGGAATCGGTGTTCGACCGGATCTTCGCCCTGTACGAACAGGTGCAGCGATGAGCGTGCTGCTCACGATCCACGACGTCACACCCGCCTGGGCGCCGCAGGTGCAGGCGCTGTGGGATCTCTGCCGCGAGCGTGGCGCCACGCCCGGGCTGCTGGTGGTGCCCAACTGGCATGGCACCTGGCCACTGCACGAGGCGCCCGACTACGTGCAGTGGGTGCGCGATCGGGTAAGCGAGGGCGCCGAGATCTTTCTGCACGGCGAACGGCATGACGAGATCGGCCTCACGCGCAGCTGGCGCGACGCACAGCGCGCCTTCGGTCGCACGAACCGCGAAGGGGAGTTCCTCTCGCTCGATCACGACGCGGCGTTCGCACGGATCGGTCGAGGGCTGGCGCTCTTCGAGTCGCTGCAACTCTCACCCATCGGCTTCGTGCCACCGGCGTGGCTCTGCCGCGAGGGTGCACACACGGCGGCGGCCACCCATGGCCTGTCGGTACTCGAGGACGATGCGGCGGTCTACCTGCTGCAAACCGGTGCCACGCTGGAGAGTCCGGTGCTGCGCTGGAGTGGGCGCACCGATTTCCGTGCCCGCGGCTCGGCGGTGCAGGCGGCGTGGCGATGGCGCACGCAGCATGACGCACCACATTTCCGCATTGCGCTGCATCCCATGGATCTGGAGCATGCGATCACCCGTCGCTCGGTGATCGACGAGCTGGATCGCTGGTTGTCCGCGCGGCCGGCGCGGCCGTACGCGTCGCTGCTGCCAGCCCCCAGTGCCACATGACCACCGACATCGTGCGGCTCGATGGGGTGCGCCTGGCGCTCTTCAGCGACACCTTCCCGCCGCAGATGAACGGCGTGTCGCGCACACTGGAACGGCTCGTGAACGCCGCCCGCGAACGGGGCGCGTCAGTCCGCGTGTTCACGACCAGTGATCCCGCCCTGGAGCAGGTCAACACCGACGAAGTGCGCTGGAAGAGCGTGCCGTTCTGGGCGTACCCGCAGGTCCGCCTCTCGGCACCACGATTCCGCGCGGCACGCGACGACCTCGCCGCCTGGCGCCCGACGCTCGTGCACGTCGCCACGGAATTCGGCGTCGGCCTGGCGGGACGGTCCGCCGCCCGTGCGCTGCGCGTGCCACTGGTGACGAGTTATCACACGAGCTTCAGTGCCTACGCCGAGTTCTACCGGCTTGGTGCACTCGCCTCGCTGGGGTGGAAGTATTTCCGCTGGTTTCACTCGGGCGGCGCGCGCACGTTCGCGCCGACCGATGCGATCCGTCACGAAGTGGAATCGCATGGATTCCGGAACGTGCGCGTCTGGGGCCGCGGCGTGGACGGCACACGCTTCGACCCCGCATTCCGCTCCATGGCATGGCGTCGCAGCCTCGGCATCGCCGATGACGCCATGCTGGTGCTCTACGTCGGCCGCATCGCGCGCGAGAAAGGGCTCGAGCATGCGCTCTATGCCATGCAGGAGCTGCAGGCCAGGGCGTCGGCCATCCGGTTCGTCTTCGTCGGTGATGGGCCGTATGATGCGGAACTGCGCGCCGCGGCTCCGCCGGACACGATCTTCACCGGTCGGCTGAGTGGCACACCACTCAGCACCGCGTACGCGTCGGCCGATGTCTTTCTCTTCCCCTCGGTGACCGACACGTTCGGCAACGTGCTCCTGGAAGCGATGGCGTCCGGTCTGGTGGTGGTGTCGGCCGATGCCGGCAACACGCGGGAACTCGTCGGCACGGGGCGTGGTGTGATCATCCAGGCCGACGCCGCCGGTGCGATCGCCGGCGCACTGCGTACACTGGATGGAGACCGGGCGCGCCACGACGCCATTCGGGCGGCGGCGCAGCGCTGGGCACATGGACGCACGTGGGAACAGGTCTGGAACGGTCTGTTCACCGAGTACCGCGCGGTGATCAGCGAGCGAGCCGCCAGTTCGTGAACGTCTCGTCGTCGGTGACCTCGCGCACGACGTAGGCCGCGAGCCACGCCGGGATCGTGAACGGTGTCGTCTCGTCAGGGAGTTCGAGCTCCGCGAGGAAGAGGTCGCGATCGGTGAAGGCGTCGATCTCCCACGTCAGCGGGCCATCTTCGATGGCATAGCGCCGCTTCGTCACCCGCTTGCCCTCGGTCAGGGCCAGCAGCGCAGCACCGAGTGCGTCGGAGGCCTCCTCCTCGATCTCGATGCGGCTGAGACCGCGGCCAAGCTTCACGGTGCGCACCCAGCGGGTGACCCCGCCGCGCGTCTCGCGGCGGATGCGCTCGACGAGTGCCTCACCGGGGAGGTAGCCCTGCGTGAACTCCGCCGGGTCCACTCCGACGACCCGTGGCGGGAGGGCGGAGAGCAGCCACTTGCGCTCGATTTCCCGCGGAAGCGCGTCGGACATCCGGGTGCTGTGAGAGGGGCGACAGGGTCG
The DNA here is from genome assembly GCA_031411975.1 of Gemmatimonadaceae bacterium. Lineage (GTDB taxonomy): Bacteria > Gemmatimonadota > Gemmatimonadetes > Gemmatimonadales > Gemmatimonadaceae > JACMLX01. The sequence continues at coordinate 34,357 of JANOCB010000029.1, read as the reverse complement.
AGGCGGAAGGATAAGCGCGATCCGCGGGTTGACGGCGCTGGCAGGGGCGGGGCTTGCGCCCCGCCCCATGGCGCGTATACTTCCATATCGAAACTATCGACATCAAAACAATGGACGTCGAATAATGCCAACACACTACGACGGGACGGAGACGGAGACGCGGGCGCTTGATGCCTATATCAAGCTGATGCGGTCCACCGTGGCCGTGAACGCCCGGCTCTTCCCGGTGCTGCAGGCCGAGTTCGGCATCACCCCTTCACAACTCGGTGTGCTCGAGGCGCTGTCGCACCTCGGCCCCATGCCGCACTGCGCACTGGCCGCGAAGCTGCTGGTCAGTGCCAGCAACCTCACGACCGTGATCGACAATCTCGAGCGCGGCGGCTTGGTGAAGCGCGAACGGGATACCGCCGACCGGCGTGTCTCGATCCTGGCACTCACCCCGGCCGGTGAGGAGCGACTTGCCTCCTTTTTCCCGGCCCACGTGGCACGTCTCGTCGAGGCGATGTCCGTGCTCGACCCTGACGAGCAGGCCGAACTCGGCCGGCTCTGCCGGAAACTTGGCCGCAGTGCCTCGGCACTGACTGCAGCAGTGACCACGACGTCAGCCCGCCCAGCAGCGCGGGCCTGATCCACCGATCGCATCATCACGTTCTCCGAGCAGACAGACATGAGCAACAACGCCGCCCAGATCCTGACCGTCACCGAAGCCGCCGAGGCCCGGCGGTCCATTCGCAAGTATGCGCCTGCGCCGATCCCGCGCGCCGACCTGATCGAGTTGCTGCGCGTGACAGGCCTCGCCCCGTCGCCGTGGAACCTGCAGCCGTGGCGATTCGTGATCGTCGAGGATGCGGAAACGAAGACGAAGCTGCAGGCTGCCGCCTATGGCCAGCCGCAGATCGCCAATGCACCGGCGGTGATCGTGATGTACACCGACATGACCGACACCCTCGACACGGTCGAGGAGACGATTCATCCCGGCATGCCCGATCATGCGAAGATTGCCGCCGACATGCGGGCCACCTTCGGTGGCATGAGCGAGAACGACCGGCACGCGTGGGGCTTCGCCGAGGCGAACATCGCACTCGGCTACCTGCTGCTCACGGCACAGGCCCATGGCTACAGCACGAGCCCGATGCTCGGCTTCATGCCCGACAAGGTGAAGGAGCTGTTGAACCTGCCAGCCGACGCGCGAATCCCGGCGCTGGTCGCCATCGGCATCGGTGCCGAGGACGGCTTTCCGCATCACCGCCACAGCGTGGAGCGCGTCGCGCGCTTCGTGTGATGATGGCGTCGTCCGACGCGCACGCGCGGCGGACATGACACGAAAGGCTGCTGCGGCGGGTGGCGATCACCTTCGCCATCCGCCGCTGCGCACATGGCGCGATGTCTCGCGCCACAGGAGCAAGTCATGCATCGTACATCAGGACTGCACCACCTCACCGCCATTGCCAGCGACCCGCAGCGGAATCTGGACTTCTACGCCGGCACGCTCGGGCTGCGGTTCGTGAAGCAGACGGTGAACTTCGACGATCCGGGTACGTACCATCTGTACTACGGCGATGCCACCGGTCGGCCCGGCAGCATTCTGACGTTCTTCCCGTGGCCCAACGCGCGACGTGGACGCATCGGGGCGGGGCAGGTGGCCGAAACCCAGCTGGCGATTCCGCGAGGCGCGCTGGCCTTCTGGATCGAGCGGCTGACGTCCCACCAGGTGGCATTCGAGGGGCCGCTGCGTCGTTTCGACGACGAGACCGTCCTGACCTTTACCGATCACGACGGCATGCCGCTGGCGTTGGTGGCCACCGATGCTGCCGCTACGCAGCCCGGCTGGAACGACGGTCCCGGTGTCCCGGAGGCGATGAGCATCCGTGGCATGCATGCGGTCACGCTCTGGGTGCATCGTCGGCCCGAAACGGCGACCGTGCTCACCGGAACGCTGGGGTTTCGTGAGATCGCGGAGCATGCCGGCACCGTGCGTTTTGCCGTCGCGGATGGGGCGCCCGGCACCCTGGTGGATGTGCGCGAGTTCCCGACCGGCCCCGGTGGCATGACGGGTGCTGGCGTGGTGCATCACGTGGCGTTCCGCGCTGCCGATGACGCCACCGAGTTCGGCCTGCGCGCACAGGTTGCCGAGGCGGGCCTCGCGATCACCGAGCAGATCGACCGCACGTACTTCCGCTCGATGTACTTCCGTGAACCGGGCCATGTGCTGTTCGAGCTGGCCACCGATGCGCCGGGATTCGGCATCGACGAGCCGCTGGAGCAGCTGGGTGAGACGCTGCAGCTTCCGGCGCAGCATGCGCACCGCCGCAGCGCGCTGGAGCGGACGCTGGTACCCCTGCATCGCCCGACAGCCGTGGAGGTGCGCTCATGAGTGACGTCGTGAACACCCTGGGATTCACGCATGTGCACGTTCCACCCACCGATCCGGCAGAGACGCGCACCCTGTTGCTGCTGCACGGCACGGGGGGGGATGAGCGTGATCTGCTGCAGCTCGGTGCGATGGTCGCCCCCGGCGCGCGTCTGCTCGGCGTGCGCGGTCAGGTGCTCGAAGGCGGCATGCCGCGCTTCTTTCGCCGACTGGCCGAGGGGGTGTTCGACGAGGCCGACCTGGTGCGGCGCGCAGGTGATCTGGCGGCGTTCGTGCCGACGGCCGCTGGCGCCTATCAGTTCGATCCGACGCGGGTGATCGCGCTGGGCTTCTCCAATGGAGCCAACATCGCGGCGGCAATGCTGTTGCTGCATCCCGGCGTGCTGGGCGGCGCCGTGCTGTTGCGGAGCATGGTGCCGCTGGAGCCGGCGGTACTGCCGGCGTTGCCGGCGACACCGGTCCTGCTGGCGGAGGGAGCACAGGACCCGTTGGTGCCGCGTGCCAACGCGGAGCGGCTGGCGACCCTGCTGCGTGACGCCGGCGCGGCAGTGACCCTCCACTGGGAGCAGGCAGGGCATGGCCTGACACAATCGGATGTGACGGTCGCGCAGGAATGGATGGCTTCACGGCGGTAAGCGGCGCGCGGGGATGACGGAGGCGCGTATCTTGGGGTGTGCTGCTTTGGAGCCGAGTCACCCCACTGGCGCTGGTCGCCGGCCTGCTGTTGTCGCTGCCGCCGTCGGAGCGCACGTCACGCCCGCCGTCGGCCGCGCGTGGGTTGGCGCTGCTGCAGCACTTCAACGACAGTTTGCCGCGGTTCGCCGGCAACGGGCTTCGCTGCATCAGTTGCCATCTTGAGGACGGGCGCCGTGCCACTGCGATGCCGTGGGCTGGCGTCACGGCGAGATACCCGAAGTACCGCGCGCGCCGCGGGTCGCCGGAAACCATTGAGCAGCGTGTGAACGAGTGTGTCACCCGCAGTCTCGCCGGCTCGCCGCTGCCGGAGTCGGGCGACGCGATGCGGGACATCGTGGCGTACCTCGATTCGCTGCGTCAGGTGCCGCCCCCCGAGCGGCCCGACACGGTGCGACTGGCGGGCGACACACTCCGCGGTGCGCGGCTGTACCGCGCGCAGTGTGCGCGGTGTCATGCCGCGAGCGGGGCCGGTGGTGTGGCACCGGCGGTATTCGGCCGGGGGAGCTATTCGGTGGGCGCGGGCATGGCACGGCAGGTCACGCTGGCGACCTTCCTGCGATGGAACATGCCGTATGACCTCGCGGGTACACTCCCGTCGCAGGACGCTGCCGACATCGCCGCCTGGGTGCTGCGTCGGCCGCGGCTGGATCATCCGGGCAAGGAACGTGACTGGCCCAACGGTGATCCACCGGCCGACGTGGCATATGCCACCGATGCCGCGCGGGCCCGCGGCCTGCCGCCTCCGCCATCCCGCCCGCTGCTGCGTCGTCCCACCATGTTGATTTCGCCTACCCGATGATGCATCCGGATTTCCCTGACACTGCGCCCTGCGCGAGGCGCCGCTGAGGGCGCGCGGCGCGGCGCCGCGCGATGCCGATGATGCCGACGAGGCGGTGCCGGCGGGGAGGGTGCGTCTCGACAAGTGGCTCTGGGCGGCGCGGTTCTACAAGACGCGGGGGCTGGCGGCCGAGGCGATCGATGGGGGCAAGGTCTCGGTCAATGACGACCGCCCGAAACGCGCCCGTCTGATTGCCGTCGGCGACCTCGTTTCGATGCGCATTGGCGCGTATGAACACATCGTCATGGTGCGCGACGTGAGTGCACGACGCGGATCGGCGGCGATTGCGCAGGGGCTGTACGAAGAGACGGCGGGCAGCATCGCGGCCCGCGCCCGGATCGCGGCGCAGCAGAAGAGTGCTGCGATGAGCTTCAGCTTCTCGGAGGGCAAGCCGAGCAAGAAGGAGCGGCGCGCGATCGACCGGGTGCGTCATCGCGGGTGAATGGCGGGGAACCGTAACATCGTGGTGCAAATGATCTTGCGGCGTTGAATCGGGGCCAAGGCGCACCGAGATTGACCGGGATTTTCTCTTTTCGCTTCAGCACCACACGACTCATGGCGTTTGTCATCAGCCGGTCCGTCAATGCGCTCGTTGCGCGGACCCTCGAACTCGAGATCGAACCCGAACGCTGGGACCCAGGGTTCGTGGGCGCACCGCCGCAGGTGCGCGACATGACGGGGCTCGCCAATGCGATCGAGGCGATCGGCAAGCAGGGTGAGCTCAGCTATCTGCGTCGCACACTCGGCCGGAAGGAGTTTGCGTCACTCGTCGGGGACGGGGCGGTGCCGATCGTCCTGATGTCGGAGCAGGTCTGCGCGCGCGAGTTGACGGCGCTGGTCGTGATCGAGTCGAAGCGTGGACGACTGACCGTCATGCCGGTGACGACCAAGGGCGAGGGGGAGGCGTGGGTGCTGTCGAACGACGAGCTCTGGACGCGGCTCGCGGCGACGGCCGTGTACGCGCTGGTGCCGGTGCGCCTGACGCCGGTGCTCAGCAGCCGGGGGGATGGCCTGCGGCACGATGAGGAGCTGCGCCTGACGCCGTTCACACGGCTCCGGCAGCTGCTGCACGCCGAACGCAGCGACATCGGGTTGATCTATCTCTATGCCGTGCTGGTGGGCCTGTTCGGCCTCACCGTGCCGCTGGCGGTGCAGGGGATCACGCAGCTGGTGCAGGGCGGACTGGTGCTCCAGCCGGTGGTGCTGCTGATCGTCTTTGCCATCGTGGGCACACTGATCACGGGCGCGATCGGCCTGCTGCAGGAGGCGGTCGTCGAGACGATCCAGCAGCGGGTGTTCGCCCGGCTGGCGTTCGAGTTCGCGTACCTCGTGCCCCGCATCAGTTTCGAGGCGGCGCAGGCATCGAATCTCCCACTGCAGATGAACCGGTTCTTCGAGGCGGTGCTGATCCAGAAAGCGCTGGCGAAGCTCCTGCTCGACATTCCGACGGCCAGCCTGCAGGTGCTGTTCGGTGTCGGGCTGCTGTCGTTCTACAACCCGAGCTTCATCGGATTCGCCATCGTGCTGGTGCTGGGCGTGTACCTGATCTTCCGGCTCACGTTCGCACGTGGGCTCGAGACGAGCATCATGGAGTCGAAGTACAAGTACTTCGCGCTGGAGTGGCTGCAGGCGATGGCGCGCTCGATCAGCGCCTTCAAGTTCTCCACGCGCTCGACGCTGCCGATGGAGAACATGGACGGGCACGTCGCCAACTACCTGCGCTACCGCAAGAAGCACTTCGGTGTGCTGGTGACGCAGTCGGTGGCGATGATCGTGTTCAAGACGTTGCTGACGGGTGGGCTGCTGATTCTCGGCACGACGCTGGTGGTGAATCGCTCGCTCACGCTGGGGCAGTTCGTGGCGGCAGAGCTCGTGATCGTGACGGTGCTGGTGGGCATCGAGAAGCTGATCCGCTCACTGGCGACGGTCTACGACGTGCTCACTTCGGTGGACAAGATCGGGCAGGTGATGGACCTGCCTGTCGAGGAGATCCATGGACTGCAGCTGGCCGGCACGGCGGTCGGCCTGTCCGTGCAGGCACGGGGGCTGAGCCTGACGTATCCCGACCAGGCGTTGCCGACGCTCGACCGCATCGACCTCGACATCCGGCCCGGCGAGCGCATCGGCATCACCGGGGTCGACGGCAGCGGACAGACGACACTGCTGCGCGTGATCGGTGCGCTGCACGACACGTACGATGGCACGCTGACGTTCGACGGTGTCACCCTGCGCACGATGAATCGCGCCGCGCTCCGGGAGCAGATCGGGCAGGTGCTCTCGACCACCGACCTGTTCGACGGCACCATCGAGGAGAACATCAGCGTGGGTCGCCGGTTCGTCGACACCGCGGCCATCATGAAGGCGCTGCGCGACGTGGATGTCGATACCATGGTGCAGGCACTGCCCAACGGCATCAAGACGACGATCGTGAATGGCGGCGCCAATCTCGGTGGCGCGATGGCGAGTAAGCTGCTGGTGGCGCAGGGCATCGTCGGTGAACCGCGCCTCCTGCTGCTCGACGACTTCTTCCAGAATCTCGATGATGAATACCGCACGCGTCTCATCCGCCTGCTGATGGATCGCGCCATGCCCTACACGGTCGTCGCCGTCTCGCACGATCCCGAGTTCCTGGCCGCCTGCGACCTGATCCTCATCATGGAGAAGGGCCGTATCCGCGAGCAGGGGACCTACGCCGAGCTGGCCCCGCGCCTTGGCCGGGCGTCCGTGCACGGCCTCTCGATCCCGGTGCGCTGACGCATGGCCAAGGCACCGTCCTCCGCCGCCGCGCCAGCGCGCGACACCCTCGCGGACAATGATCATCTCGAGTCGGCGCGACTGCTCGTCACGCCGCAGTCGCACCGCACGTTCTTCTACATCGTCGTCGGGACGCTGGTCGCCACGGTGCTGGCGATGTTCCTGCCGTGGCAGCAGTTCGTGGAGGGCAAGGGCGAGGTGACCGCCTTCGCTCCACGCGACCGGCCCCAGATGGTCCCGACCACCATCAGTGGGCGGATCGTCGAGTGGTTCGTGCAGGAAGGCCAGGTCGTGAAGGCCGGCGATCCGATCATGCGGATCACCGAGGTGAAGGACGACTACCTCGACCCGCGCACCATCGACCGCTACACCGAACAGGTCACCGGCAAGTCACAGGCGGTGAGCTCCAAGCGCGAGAAGGTGCGGCAGCTCGGCACGCAGATCTCGCTGCTGGAGCAGAATCTCCGCCTCAGCGAACAGAAGGCACGCACGAAGGTGGCGCAGTACGAGGCTGAGGTGCGCGCCGCGGTGATCGACTCCTCCACGTTCCTCACCCAGCTCGAACGGCAGCAGGCGCTGCTCGATCAGGAGCTGACGCGCCTGACCGATCTCGAGAACGCGCGCGTGCGGTACCAGAACGCGATCGCCAAGGTGCAGGAGAAGCGGCAGACCCTGCAGGCGGCACAGATCGAACTCAGCTCCGTGCCGGTGGAATACGGCGAGAAGATCGCCAAGGCGCGCTCCGATCAGGCGGCCACACAGGCGGAGGTGGGTGAAGGCGTGGCCGATGTCGCCAAGCTGCAGCAGAACGTGCAGAACCTGGAAATCCGCAACGGCTTCTACATGATCCGGGCGCCGCAGAACGGCACCGTGGTGCGCGCCACGCGCGCCGGGATCGGCGAGCAGATCAAGGAAGGCGAGACGGTGGTCACCATCATGCCCGCCGACGCCCAGCAGGCCGTGGCGCTGAACGTCAAGCCGATGGACGTGCCGCTGCTGAGCGTGGGGCGCAAGGTGCGACTGCAGTTCGACGGCTGGCCGGCATTGCAGTTCGCGGGGTGGCCGAGTGTGAGCGTCGGCACCTTCGGCGGCACGGTGGCGGTGATCGATCGGGTGCCCGGTGCGAAGGGCGACTTCCGCGTGCTCGTCATCCCCGATACGTCCGGAAAGGGCGATGGCCCATGGCCTCGTCAGCTCCGCCTGGGTTCGGGCGTGCTGGGGTGGGCCATGCTCGACGAGGTCCGGGTCGGCTTCGAGATCTGGCGTCGCATCAACGGTTTCCCGCCGTCGCTGCGCGAGGCCAGTGACGAAGGCTTCGGTGGCGAGCCCAAGGCGGCGGCGAAGTGAGGATGCCTGTCACCCGCATGGTGCGGTGGGCGCTGGCAATCGTGGTGCTGTTTCCCATCGTCGCGCCGTCACTCGCGGCGCAGGGCACGCCAGCGTCGCGTCGCGGGCTGCCCGTCGTCTCCGACAGCGTCCGGATGCTGCCGGGGACACCGCTCACGTTCGATACCTTCTTCGAGCTCGTGCGGCGGTACCACCCCGTGGTGCGTCAGGCGCGGCTGATCGAGGAAGGTGCCGACGGCGACGTGACGTCGGCCATCGGCAATTTCGAGCCGAGGGTGGAGGCCGCGTGGGAGCAGAAGCGGCTGAGCACCAGTCCCGGCACGCCCCAGTCGCTGTATTACAACACCGCGGACGTCGCCGTGAAGATTCCGACGCCATTCGGCGCCGACTTCAAGCTCGGCTACGAACGGGCGACAGGGCGATTCGTCAATCCACAGATCTCGACGTCTCCCGGCGGCCTGTTTTCGGCCGGTTTCTCCCTGCCGCTCGGCCAGCGCATCCTCACCGACGAGCGCCGCAACGCGCTGCGTGTGGCGCGTGCGCTGCGCGACGTGGCGCAGGCCGAACGGCAGGGCATGACCAACAAGCTCCTCTTCTCGGCGGCGAAGGCCTACAGCGAGTGGTTCTCCTCGGCGCTGCAGTTGCAGGTGATCCGCGAAGGAGTGCGGCTGGCTGATGTGCGCTACACCGGCATCACGCAACGTGTGCGTGCGGGCGACGCGGCGGGCATCGACAGCATCGAAGCGGCGGCAGAACTGAACCGTCGTCGTGCACAGCTCGTGGGTGCGGAGCAGACATACTTCGCGGCCAAGATGGACCTGACGTCGTTCCTGTGGGATACCCGCGGGCAGCCGCAGGACCTGGCGACGTCGAACGTGCCGAGTGACTCGGGACTTGGACGCGTGACCCTTGATTCCGCGGCAGTCCCGACGCTGCTCGGGCGTGTGCTGGCGGCGCATCCCGATGTGCTGAAGGCCGAGGGCAAGTTCGACGAGGCCGCCGCCAACCGGTCGCTGGCGCGGCAGGCGATGATCCCGTTGGTCAGCGCCGATCTCGCGGCGCTGCGCGGGCGCGACGGCGCCTTCGATGTGGGGGAGGCGCTGAACCGCGATGCGAACTTCAAGGGCGCGGTGAACTTTTCGTCACCGCTGCTCTTCTTCAAGGAACGCGGCAAGTTCCGCAGCACCGATGCGAAGGCCGACCGCGCTGACCTCGAGTTGCTCGCGACGCGACGCGACGTGACGCTGCTGGTGCGCACTGCCATCAACGATCTCTCGCAGTTCGAGGCGCAGCTGGCGCTGCAGCGCGATGCGGTCCGTCTGTTCCGCATCCTGAGTGCCGGCGAGCAGGCCAAGTTCGATGCCGGCGAAAGTACACTCTTCCTCGTGAACACGCGCGAGCGGGCCGTGCTCGACGAGGAGATCAAGCTGGTGGCGCTCCAGGCCAAGTACCTGGCGGCGCGTGCGGCGCTGGCGGTGGCGGCAGGAGCGCCAGGGCGACTCCCGGAACTGCGCTGATCTCACGGCCGCTTCGTTCACTCGTCGCGGGTGGGCCGCCGGCGGTTGGCCTTCACCGCACTGCGCTGCGACTTGGACTCGAGGCGCTTCACCTTGGAGGTGTAGGTCGGCTTGGTGGCCCGGCGGACCTTCGGCACCACCAGCGCGCCCTTGATCATCGCCACCAGTCGCGCCTCGGCGGCGTCGCGGTTCTGCAACTGACTGCGGTGTTCGCTGGCCGTGAGGCGCAGCCATCCGTCGGTGTCGAGCTTGCCGGCCAGGTTGGTCAGCAGCCGCTCGCGTTGCACCTCCGAGAGCGCCACCGACGATGCCGGTTGCCATCGCAACTCGATCTTGGTGCTGCTGGTGTTGACATGCTGACCACCGGGCCCGCCGCTGCGTGTGGCGCGCACATCGAGTTCCGTGCGCGGAATCCGTACGTGTGCGTTGACGATCAGAACGTCGCGCGGCCCTTCGTCGTCACGAACCACGTTCCGCCACCGCATCACACCGGCGCACCGACGTTTTCAGCTGCGCGACATCCACGGCGGTCGGCGCGGTGAAGATCGCGACATATCCATCGACGCCGAGATCGTGGAAACTCTGCTGCCGGTAGCCCACGGCCTCCATCTCGCACTTGAGCAGCGCCGGCGGGGTGCCATGCTGGTCGGTGCGGCGGTCCATGTCCAGAATGGCGATGCGCGCATTGAGCCGCAGCGCCGGTGCCAGATTGGCGAGCAGGCCGAAGGGCTGTTCGATCTCGTGGTACATGTGGATCATCGTGACGACATCGACCGATTTCTCGGGCAGCCTGGGGTCGTGCGGATCACCGAGCACGAGGCGCACGTTGGTCAGCTCGTCGCGGTCGACGCGCTCGCGCAGATAGCGCAGGTAGCGCGGCATGATGTCCTGACCGTACACCACGCCGCCGTCACCGACGCGGCGCGCCATCCGGGCGGTGTAGTAGCCGCTGCCGGCCCCGATATCCGCCACTGCCATGCCGGCGCGCACACCGAGCAGCGCCATCACGGTGTCGGCTTCGTGCGCGGCGTCACGCGCTGCCTCATCGCTCCACTGCGGCGAGACGATGCTGGAGATCGGCCGGCGCGGGGCGGGGAAGTCGCTTGCCGGTCGGCCTGGTGGGGCCAACGGGCCCACGGCGCCGGTGTCCCGGGGCCAGCGCGCCGCCGTCGACAGACGAGGCCCCGGGTCGGCCGCTGCGGAACTCGCCTCGCGTAGGGTCTCGGTGCGGCCGCAGGCGGCAAGTGTCACACAGGTGAGGAGCGTCAGGAGGCGCATGCCGGAATAACGCTGGCTCCGCACGAAATCGCACCCCATCGTCAGGGCACCGGCACGCGGTTCACGCGCACTGCGGCCACCCGGCGACCGTCCATCGCCACCACCTCGAGGTCGCAGCCGGGAATCGACACGCGGTCACCGACCCGGGGAAGACGGCCGAGGGCATTGAAGACGTAGCCGCCGAGGGTGGTCCAGTCGCCTTCGGGTACCATCACGCGGTAGTCGGAGCGCACGTCGATCAACGAGAGTGATCCGGCCAGTTCCAGCACCCCATCGGTCTCGAGGGCTTCCCGTGCCGCCGCGTCGTATTCGTCGGCGATGTCGCCAACCACCTCCTCGACGAGATCCTCCATGGTGATGATGCCGGCGGTGCCACCGTATTCATCGAGCACCACGGCCATGTGCGCGCGGGTCTTCCGCAGGTCGTCCAGCACCCGCTCGGCCGGTCGCGAGTCGGGAATGAAGAGCGGGATGCGGAGGAACTGCTTCAGCGTGAACGGACCCTGATGCAGCCAGAGATCCTTGGCGAGGAACACGCCGACGATGTCGTCGAGTGAGTCGTTGATCACGGGGTACCGGGAGAAGCGCTCGGACCGCAGGATCTTCCACACCTCGTCCGCGGTGGCATCGAGCGGGATGGCGGCCACCTCGGTGCGCGGCCGCATCACGTCGCGGGCCTTCTTCTCATGAAAGTCGAAGACGCCGGCCAGCATCATGCTGTCGGTTTCGTTCAGCGTGCCATGCGCGCGGGCCTGCATCACCAGCAACCGCAACTCGTCCGCACTGTGCACGCTGGAATGCCCGCCGCCGGCCGGGTTCACGCCCACGAGCCTGAGCAGCGCATTCGCCACGTTGTTCAGCACGGTGATGAATGGGCTCATCACCCGCGAGAAGAACATCAGCGGGCGTGCGAGGACCATGCTCGTCCGTTCCGGCGCCACGAGGGCGATCGACTTCGGCGCCAGCTCGCCCAGCACGATGTGCAGGAACGTGATCACGAGGAACGCCGTCGCGATCCCGGCGGTGCTGTGCACGACACTGCCCGTCGCACGCAACCCGATCATCTCGAGGCCGCCGTCCACGAGGGTGGCCAGCGCCGGCTCGCCGATCCAGCCCAGTGCGAGGGAGGCCAGCGTGATGCCAAGCTGCGTACCCGAGATGTAGCGATCCAGGTTCTGCAGCGCGTCCTGCACCGATTTCGCGCCGGTCACCCCCTCCTCCGCCAGCTGGTCGATGCGGCTCCGTCGCGAGCCGACCAGCGCAAACTCGGCCGCCACGAAAAAGGCGTTCATCGCGACCAGTACCAGGACGGCCAGCAGCCGCAGTCCCACGCCTGCCTCGGGAAGGTTCACGCTGCCACTCCCCGTGCGGGCGACGCCGGTGTCACATTGTCGGCACTCATGCCGACCCCACTTCGCACCACCGCGCAGGCGCTGACGCCGATCGCGCGCATGCGTGCCATTCTCGACCCGCGCCAGGCGCTGATGTGGGTGTACGCGATCCGCACGGTCGTGGCCGTGGCCCTGATCGTGACACTGCCGCAGCTCGCAGCGGGCCAGACGCCCACGGCGGTCCGGCTGGTGCAGGCCGCGGTGATCGTGGCGTTCGCGGTGACGGGGATCTCGCTCATTGCGGTGGAAATGTACCGCGCGCCGGCCAGCCGCGGGTTCTTGCTGGCGCAGGCGGCGGCCGACATCGGCCTGATCACGGCGCTCGTGCACGTCACCAACGGCAGCGACTCCCAGTTTGCCGCCCTGTACATCCTCGTCATCGCCTACGCGGCGCTGCTGATCCCGCGCAGTGGTGGGCTGATCGCGGCGCTGCTCGTGTGCGCGTTCTACTTCACCGACATCGTGGTCACCCGCGACTTCGTGCTCGACTCCACGGCGTGGCTGCAGATGGGCAATTTCGCCACGGTGGCGGTCGGCACCGGGTACGTGAGTGCCCGCCTCCGCGAGGTGGGCTCCGGCTCCGAGGTGCTGGCCCAAACGCTGCGGCGCGAACGCGTGCAGGCCTCCGATGTGCTCGACAACATTCGCAGCGGGGTGCTGACGCTGGATGCCGGGGGCGTGCTGCGCTACGCCAACGAGGCGGCCAGCACGCTGCTGGGTCTCGAGCTGACCGCACTGGTGGGGCGACCCGTCCGGAACGAACTCGACCGTGCAGCCCCCGGATTGCTCATCGCGCTCGAGCGGGCGATCCGGACCCGAACGCGCACCTCGCGCGCCGAGGCACTGGTGGTGATGGAGGATCGCCAGCTGCAGTTGGGCATTACCGTCACGTTCCTGCGTGGCGACGGGGCGGATGACCCCGGCAGCGCGACCGCGATCTTTTCCGACATCTCCGATCAGAAGCGGCTCGAGGACCTGCACGTGCGTGCCGGTCAGCTCGAGGCCGTCTCGGAACTGGCCGCCAGTCTGGCGCACGAGATCAAGAACCCGCTGGCGTCGATTCGAAGCGCCGTCGAACAGCTGGGCCGCATGCCGGCGGCCGATGAAGACACCGGCGCCCTGACCCGGCTGGTGGTGCGCGAGAGCGACCGGCTGGCGCGGCTGCTGACGGAGTTTCTCGATTTCTCCCGCGTCCGGGTCACACGGGTGCAGCCCCTCGATCTGGCCGCGCTGGTGCAGGACACCATCAACCTCGTTGCCGCGCATCCCGACCGGAGCACATCCACGTCGCTCCTGTTCGACAGTGATCCGATCGTGCAGCGGATCGATGGCGATTCCGACCTGCTGCATCGGGCCATCTTCAACCTCGTGCTGAACGCCGCGCAGGCGATGGGTGATGGCGGGACGGTGACGGTCACGCTCCGCGATGCCACGGCCGAGACCGTCCCGGGGGGCGTGCTCCCTGAGTCGGGCGCGGTGCGGCTGGTGATCGAAGACGACGGCCCGGGAATGGATCCCGACGTGCGCGACCGGATCTTCACGCCGTTCTTCACCACCAAGCCCCGCGGAAGCGGACTCGGCCTTCCAGTGGTGCATCGCGCCATCGAAGCACACCGTGGCGTCGTGCTGGTTGATTCGTCACCGGGCAGCGGTACCCGCTTCACCATCATCCTGCCCCGCACTCAGTCCGAGACCGGAGTTCCCGCGTGACCAGTCGGCAATCCCCCACCGTGCTCGTCGTTGACGACGAGGCCGGCATCCTCGAGACGCTGCGCATCCTGCTGAAGAACGAGGGGTTCACGGCGATCACCGCGCTTGGCGGGAAAGCCGGCCTCGATGCCCTCGAGACCTCCACGCCCGACATCGTCCTGACCGACATTCGCATGCCGACGATCTCCGGCATCGAAGTGCTGGCGGCGGTGCGGGCGAAGGATCCGCAGCTGCCCGTGGTGCTGATGACCGCGCAGGCGTCGATGCAGAGCGCGATCCAGGCCGTCAACGAAGGGGCGTTCTACTACATCCAGAAGCCGTTCCGGAACGACGAGCTGGTGGCCATCCTGCGTCGCGCGGCCGAACACCGGCAGCTGAAGCTCGAGAACGTCACGCTCAAGCAGGAGATCCAGCGCCGTGATCGCAGCAGTGCCGGCGTGCGGCCCACCGGCAACAGCCGTTCATGGCTCAAGGTGCTGGAGATGGTGGAAACCGTCGCCCCGACGGATTCCACGGTGCTGGTCACCGGGGAGTCGGGCACCGGCAAGGAAGTGATCGCGCGCTACCTGCACGATCTCTCGCCGCGTGCCGACAACAGCTTCCTCTCCATCAACTGCGGCGCCTTGCCGGAATCACTGCTGGAGAGTGAACTCTTCGGCCATGTGAAGGGCTCGTTCACCGGCGCCGTGAAGGATCGTGCGGGTCTGTTCACCGCGGCCAACAAGGGCACGTTCTTCCTCGACGAAATCGGTGAGACGACGGCGGCAACACAGGTGAAGCTCCTCCGCGTGCTGCAGCAGCGCGAGGTGATTCCCGTGGGTGGCACCGAATCACAGCCGATCGACGTGCGCATGATTGCGGCGACCAACCGTGACCTCGAGGACGAGATCAAGCGCGGCAGCTTCCGCAGTGATCTGTTCTATCGCCTGAACGTGATCGCGATCCACCTGCCGCCGCTGCGCGATCGTCGCGACGACATTCCGGTGCTGGCGTCGAAGTTCCTGTCGCGTGACGCCACCGTGCGCGGCGCGCCGCCCATGCGCCTCAGTGACGATGCACTCGACGCGATGCAGGCGTACGACTGGCCCGGCAACGTACGCGAGCTCGAGAATGCGATGGAGCGCGCGGTGATCCTCAGCAACGGTGAGACGATCGGCCTCGACGCCCTCCCCGAGCGCGTCACGGCACGGCGTGTGGAGCCTCTGGTGGCAGAGCGCGCCATCGTGAACCCCACGCTGGACGCGATCGAACGCGCATACATCATGTGGGTGTTGCAGAGCGAGGGTGGCAACAAGAGTCGCGCCGCGTCGACCCTCGGGATCGATGCGTCCACGCTGTATCGCAAGCTCGCGCGGTACGACACCGACGCCGCTGGCTGACACACGGCCGGCGCGCGGTCGTCAGTGCACCGTCATCACCGCCGCTGCGCACCAATGATGGTGTCAGCGGCGGTTTGCCTACCTGGTCCGACGGCGCTGCCCCAACTGTGCAGCGCGGCCCCGGGCATCCTGCGCGGGCGCCGCTCACCTGCACCAAGGGAGAGTGTGTCATGGAGACCAGGCGCGCGGCGCTGTGGCGTCGAGGATTCACGCTGATCGAACTGCTGATCGTGGTCGTGATCATCGGCATTCTGGCGGCGATTGCAATTCCGAAGTTCAACAACACCAAGCGAAAGGCGAACCGCGCTGCGGGGGTGGCCGACCTTCGCAATCTGGCCACGGCCCAGGAGGGGTTCTACGCCGACTCGGACCGGTATGGTGGACTGGCCGACACCGCAGTGATGCGATTCGCGTTGAGCCGTGGCAACACCGGCCTGGGCATCACCCTCGCTGGCGCGCCGCCGGGGTCCAGCGGCTGGAACGCCGTGCTGGCGGTACCGGGGGGCAGCAGCTGCGGGATCTTCGTGGGCGCGGCACCGTCGCCCGGCGGCATGCCGGCCGCCACACCGGATGGTGTGCCGATCTGCTGGCCATGACCACCAAACACCCTGATCGGACGAGGTCGCCATCACGCATTTCGCAATGAACCGCGCAGAACGCGCGGATGGCCCGGCGGTCCGGCTGCGGATTGATTTTTCTAAGGTGTTGCGGTGGAATGGTTTACGAACGATGGGCAGGGTGGCAAACCCCTTGCCATGATGGAGGTCGAACCGAGCGGCAGCGTGCTGCGCGGACACCCCCTCATGGAGATGTGCATGCGACGCAGCGTGAAGAAGGGCTTTACCCTGATCGAACTCCTGATCGTCGTCGTGATCATCGGCATCCTGGCCGCAGTCGCGATCCCGAAGTTCTCGAACACCAAGCAGCGCGCCTCGCGCTCGGCCGGTATCGCCGACATGCGTAACCTCGCCACGGCACAGGAAGGCTTCTTCGCCGACTCGAACCGGTACGCCGCGATCGGCGACACGGGCACGGGCGCGGGCCGAATGAACTTCACGCCGTCGAACGGCAACACCGCCCTGACGCTGGTCGCCACGGCCACGGGCTGGAGCGGTCGCGTGACGATCCCGGGCGCACAGGCCTGCGGTATCTTCAGCGGCACGGCTGCCCGCCCGACGGGTATGCCGGCGACGAACCCGGACGGCGTCCCGGTCTGCTGGTAATCGCCTGACCTGATCCGCTTCGGCGGATCGGTGGCCCGGCCCGGCATGCTTCGGCGTGCCGGGCCGGTCTGCATTCTCGGCGCTGCAAATCGCACGACCTCAGGCAACCTGCGAGATCAGCGGACTCGGCCGACGACGGTCGATGTTCTGTAAGTGACTCTGCTGCTTGCGTTTACGTGCGCCATCCAGTTCGGCAGGTGACTTGCGCATCGGGTTGATGAACTCGTCGGCACGGTGCCGGTGAGCGATCCAGGAATCACCCTCCGCTGGAGACTCAATGCGACGCAGCATGAAGAAGGGCTTCACCCTGATCGAACTCCTGATCGTCGTCGTGATCATCGGCATTCTGGCCGCGGTCGCGATCCCGAAGTTCTCGAACACCAAGCAGCGCGCCTCGCGCTCGGCCGGTATCGCCGACATGCGTAACCTCGCCACGGCGCAGGAAGGCTTCTTCGCCGACTCGAACCGTTATGCCGCGATCGGCGACACGGGCACGGGCCCGGGCCGGATGAACTTCACGCCGTCGAACGGCAACACCGCCCTGACGCTGGTCGCCACGGCCACGGGCTGGAGCGGCGTGGTGACGATCCCGGGCGCACAGGCCTGCGGCATCTTCAGTGGTACGGCCGCTCGTCCGGCAGGTATGCCGGCCACGAACCCGGACGGCGTCCCGGTGTGCTGGTAGTCGCCTGACCTGATCCGCTTCGGCGGATCGGTGCACCGGCCCGGCGTGCTTCAGCATGCCGGGCCGGTCTGCCTTCGGGCCGGCGCGGGAAACGACGCCACCCCGCGTGGAGCGCACCGGTCTCGGTCGGCTCCATCTGTGATCCAGTCGCTCCACGCCTGCCACCGTGCCATCCACTTCCGCGGCCCTCCTTCACGCACTCCCATGCACCGACCGACCTCGAACGGATTCACCCTCATCGAACTGCTCGTGGTCCTGGTGATCATCGGTGTCCTGGCCGCTGTTGCCGCGCCGAAGTTCACTGACACCAAGCAGCGTGCCTTACGGTCGAGCGGAATGGCCGACATGCGCAATCTCGCGGCGGGTCAGGCAGGCTTCTTCGCCGATTCGAGTCGGTACGCGTCCACCGCCGATACGGGCACCACCACTGGCCGGATGAACTTCACGCCCTCGAAGGGCAACCGGGCGCTGGTCCTCGTCGCCTCGACCTCCGGTTGGAGTGGCGTGATGACGATTCCAGGTGACGAGCGCTGCGGAATCTTCAGCGGTACCGCGGCACGGCCTGCTGGTATGCCGTCGATCACGCAACCAGGCGAGCCCACCTGCTGGTAGGCATCCGCACAGCGTCGCGCACCGCCACTTCGGACGATTGTGCGTGACTGTGTGACGGTGCACACGCGAAATGCCGACACTCTCGTAAGATGCAAGGCAAGTGGTCGGGTTCGGCGCGCGATCATGGTTCTGCAAGTTGTTTCAGGGCATTGGCTTAGCGAGAAATACCAGCGCTGGCTGGCCCCTTGCCTTGCAGAACACCATGACCAGATCGGTTGACCTTGCCGATGCGCTGGATCTCACCACGATGCTCACAGGACATCTCGCCATGCAGCCCTCCACGAAAAAAGGCTTCACTCTCATCGAACTCCTGATCGTGGTCGTGATCATCGGCATTCTCGCCGCGGTCGCGATCCCGAAGTTTTCGAGCACGAAGCAGCGCGCCGCTCGCTCCGCCGGTGTTGCCGACATGCGCAACCTGGCCACCTCACAGGAAGGCTACTACGCCGACTCCAATCGGTATGCGGCCATTGGCGACACTGGCAACGCCCCTGGCCGGATGAACTTCAGCCTCTCCCAGGGCAACACCGCACTCACGATGGTCGCCACATCGACCGGCTGGAGCGCGATCATGAACATTCAGGGCGGAGAACGGTGCGGCATCTATCACGGCAGCGCCGCTGCCCCGGCCAGCATGCCGGCGACCGTGCCCTCCGGCGTACCGGTCTGCTGGTAAGCTGACGGACGGCCATGCACGGACACGGCCCGGTGCCCTTCGGAGCGCCGGGCCGTGACGCGTTGAGGACTTGCGCCGTCCTTCCGCACACATGAACGCACCCGCTCGTCTGTTCCCGCGCCACGACCGGCTTCACCTTCCCGAGGTTTCGATGCGGCTCTCCCACCAGCGCGGCTTCACCTTGATCGAGTTGCTGCTCGTCATCGTGATCATCGGCGTCCTCGCAGCCTTCGCGCTGCCCAAGTACGCGGACACGAAGCAGCGCGGCCAGCGCGGTGCAGGGATCTCCGACCTCCACACGCTGCTGATTGCGCAGGAGCGGTTCTACTCCGAGACGGGCCGGTATGGAGGTCTGGCCGATACCGCCGCCCTTCGCGCGCGGCTCAGCCCCGGGAATGGCCCACTCGCCATCACGGTGTCGGGCGTCCCAGCCGGCAGCACGGGTTACAGTGCCACCGTCACGATTCCCGGTGCGGAGAGCTGTGGTGTTTTCGCCGGTGGCGCCGCTCGACCCGCAGGGATGGCCGCCGACACGCCAGCGTCGACACCTGTCTGCTGGTGATCTGCCCCGATCGATTCAAGTGCCGCTCCACGCCGCCTCGAAGCACCCGGTTCGCCATGACATCACGCGATGCGCGGGTGGCGCGCATTGCACCACCGTCTGCCGCTGACGCCTTGCGCCGCAGTCCGCGTCGAACACGTTTCCGCGCGTGACTCCACCGATGCCTCCGCGCGCTGAGCGCGCACCGCGTACACCCTCTGAACGTCGTGGCCTGCAGGACACACTGGCCTGGCCCATCGTCGTTGCCCTGCTCGCCGGCGCGCTGACGGTCTTCTTCCTGCCACGATTCGTTCCGGCACCGTTCATCCCACTCGCCGTCGGTGCCGTGTTTGCCTGCGTCACGGTCGCCCTCGTGATCGTCCTCGCGAGGCTCGTCGAGCGATGGCTGCGACGGCATGCCGCGTCGATGGCGGCGTCCGCCGAACGACAGGTGCAGGCGGTTGGGGTCGCCGGCCTGCCGACGGCCACGGGCGACGGGGCACTGATCCCGCTCGCCTCCGCCTTCGCCGATGCTGGCGCCCGTGTGGCACTGCAGACCGCCGAGCGTGAAACGAGCGAGTTGCTGGCTCGACTGGGTGATGACGTCGCCAGCGCCATCACCCGCATCGCCGCACGCGTGCGCACCGATCCGGGTGCAGCGCTGCTGGAGCTCGATGATGTCGCCGAGGCACTGCGCCGCGTGTCGGCGCCGGTGCCGGTCGCGATGGCCTCCGTGGACCTCGTGGCAGTGATGCACACCGTCGCCGACACGTTGCCGCCGGCAGCCATGCATCTCGTCGTGGATACCGATCGGGCGATGGTGACCGTGGATCAGCAGCAGATCACCGCGCACCTGCACGACCTGATCGCACTGGCACGCGCCGCGTCGCCACCGGACGTTCCGGTCACGGTGCATGTCTCGCGCATCTTTCGCTCGAACATCGAGGAAACGCCGGTTCGTCGCACCGGTGACTCGCGTCTCACGATCGTGCCGCGCGGCTCCGGCGATGCGCTCCGCGCCTGGGTGATGCGCGCGCAGCCGGGTGCCGAGGTGCTGTCGGTGATCATCACCGATGGAGGAGGCGCGCCGACGACGGACGAGCAGGACCGGGCCTTCGATGCCTTCGCCATCGCACGACCCGGTGATCCCCTCGGCGTGACGCTCGCGGCGGTCCGCCGCACCGTCACGGCGGCGCGCGGGACCCTCTGGATCGATGGCGCCCGCGAAGGTGGCTCGGCCGTGCACCTCCTCCTGCCGATCGCTGCCAGCTGATCGCTGCGCGCTGCGGATGCGGGCTGCAGTGAATTGGTGAGCTGATTTTTCAGGGGCATTGTACCGTCGGCGTGTCCTTCTCCGGAGCGCCCCGATGCGTCACCCCAGGTCTGGCACCTCTCTCTGCGAAGTGCTGTTCGCGCTGGTCATCATCGCGATGTCGTCGTCACTTGCGCTGCACGCCGCGACAGCCGCAGAGCGCGCACTCGGCACCGCCCACGGCCGCACCGATGCCGCGCAGCGCGCCGCGCTCGAGCTGGCCGCGCTCCACTCGCTTCCCTGTGACAGCACCTCCGTCGCACGGCTGATCACGGAACCGCGCTGGCAACTCACCGCCGCGCGACGCAGCCACGGGCAGCAGCGCGCGGACGAGGTCGTGTTGCATTCGCGTCGCGGCGATACGATCACCATGGCACGCCATCACTGGTGCAGCCGGTGACCCGCATTGCACGGCGAACGGGCGTGACGCTCATCGAACTGCTGGTGGTGCTGGTCCTCGTGATGGTGCTGGTGGCCATCGCCGGAGCCTCCCTGCAGCGGCTCCTCGCCATCCAGTCACAGTCGGCCATCGCCGATGGCCGGCGCGCGGCGCTGTCTGATGCGCTGAGTACACTCACCCGACACGTGGCGGCCGCCGATCCGTCACACGGTGATCTGCGCGCCGCGCGTGACACCGTGCTCGAGTTGCTGCATGGCATCGGCAGCACCACGGTGTGCTACGCACGCGGCGATACGCTCGTCGTGACGAGCAGCGCCGACAGCATGCCGTGGCGCACCACCCTGCCGCGCGCCGTCACCGACGACGATGCCCTGCGCGTCTGGCACGACGGCGACGCGCACTGGATCACCCGACGCGTGCGCACCACGGCACCCGCCACCGGCCCATGCGGCGACGGCAGCCGGCCGTGGCCCGACCGCGCCAACCAGCAACTCGTGCTCGACGGCACGACCTCCGGCATGCGTCCCGGCGCGGTGGTGCGTGTGCTGCAACACGAACGCTGGTCCCTCGTCCGCGGAGGCGATGGCAACTGGTCGCTCACTCTCGCCACCTGGGATGCCGCGCGCCGTGCGTTCAACCCGCCGCAACCGCTGCTCTCCCCGCTCTCGCCGCCATCCGCAGGTGCGGGCGCAGGACTTGTCGTGCGCGCCATCGATGCGCTCGGCAACCCTCTGCCTGACAGCGCACTCGCGCAGGCACGCAGCGTGATCGTGGTGATCCGGTATCGGCCCACGGGGAGACTGGGTGTCATCACCGATTCGGTCCGTATCGATGTCGGCGATGACTGAACGCCGCCCATTCCCCGGCAGCCGACGCGGCGTGGCGCTCCTGCTCGCACTGGTCACGCTCGGCGTCCTCTCGGTCTGTCTGCTGGCATTATGGCAGACCCGAGCGGGGGCACTCCGCGGCGACCGCCTCCGGGCGGCCGTGCTCCGCCGCAGCACGCAGGCGGACTCGATGCTCGCCCTGGGCGTAGGCGCCGTCGAGTCAGGCGCCTGGCGCGGGCTGACCCACCCGGGCATATCGACTCGCACCCATCAGCACCACTCCGCCGATGCCGACCTCACGACCACGGTGGCGCGGACCGGATGGGGTAGCCTGCTGGTCCGCGGACTGGCCACCGGGCGCTCGGGCGTACGGTGGGTGCCCGCCCACGCAGATCAGCGACTTCTCATTCCCCTCCGTGCACCGATGCGCCTCCCCGAGGCGGCGCTGACCGGGACCTCCGGCTGGACGGTGCACGCCGGCGCCAGCGTCGGCGTTGCGACCCCGACGCCGCTCGAGCAGCAATGCCGGGACGGGGTGCTCCCCCAGCCGACGCAGGTGGACTCGCTGGCGGTGGCGCTCGATGCCACACAGGTGACCCTCCTCGATCCGGACACCGTGACTGCGCCCCTGGTTGGTGTGTTTCGTCTAATCCGTGACCGAA
Source organism: Gemmatimonadaceae bacterium (assembly GCA_031411975.1). Lineage (GTDB taxonomy): Bacteria > Gemmatimonadota > Gemmatimonadetes > Gemmatimonadales > Gemmatimonadaceae > JACMLX01. The sequence goes on along the minus strand of JANOCB010000029.1, from coordinate 12,138 downwards.
TCAGCCGTCCGATGGTCGTTAGTGGAATGGTCGAGTCTGTTACAGGTCTGTTTGTAGGGGCCGACCTTCAGATCGTGGGAGTGCTTGTCGCGCAGGGTTCGGTGCAACCGGCTGGCGGTCGACTGGATGTGACCGGCGCCGTCATCACCCGGGATTCGGGTGGTGCGGGTTCCGTACTCGGCAATGGTGATCGGGTTCGGTACGACGCGTGTGCGATTCGGCGCGCGGTGGAACGTGCAACACGTCCTGCTCCCGCAGTGACGTGGACATCCGTGGGTCTCCCCTGACCCCGGGCGTGGTGCGACATGCACCGGGCGCGTCACCCGCCGCCGTTACCTATTCGCGCGCCATTCGTTCCCTGTGTGCAATTCGACCCACCTGTCGAAGGCATCGCGGGACAGCGTGTCGTGTTCCGCAGCCATGCTCACCGCCAACCCCGGTGACCCTGTATGGGTCTCGTCACACCTGGCCCCAAATCCGATGGCGTTTTTCAAGCGACGTAAGGTCACGATCGGTCTCGATATCGGCTCGGGACTCGTCAAGGTCGCCGTGATCGATCACGGCAAGGGCCTTCCCGAGTTGCAGCGGGTGGTCGTCGAACCCGTGCCCGCCGATGCGATCGTCGAAGGCGAAGTCATGGACCACGCCCTGGTCATCCAGGCCGTCCAGAACGCCCTCGCCGCTGCCTCCGCCGATACCAAGGGCGCCCACATCGTGGCCGCCGTGGGTGGTGGCAACGTCATCGTCCGCAAGGTGCTGCTCGACCGCGCCAAGATGGGCGAGTTGCGCGAAGCGATGCAGTGGGAGGCCGAGCAGATCGTGCCCTTCGACACCAGCTCGATTTCGCTCGACTACCAGGTGCTCGATCCCGACGGTGAGTCGCCCGAGATGTCGGTGCTGCTCGCCGTTGCCAAGCGCGACCTGATCGACGCCCGCGTGCAGCTGCTGCGCGATGCCGGCGTCGAACCGCGCGTGGTCGACGTCGAGGCTTTCGCGCTGCACAACGCGTTCGAATTCAATCATCCCGATGCCATGCGCGGCACGGTGGCGCTGGTGAACATCGGCAACGATGTCTGCAACGTCAGCGTGCTCGACGACGGCATCCCGATCCTGACCCGTGACAACACCGTCGGTGTGCGGCGCCTGCGCGAGGATCTCCAGCGCGATGCCCGCATGACCGCCGATGATGCCGATTCGGCCCTCGTTGCCGCCACCACCACGCCGGCGCTCGACAACGTCGTGCACCGCCGCGGTGAGGAACTCGCCAAGGAAATCGAACGCACCGGCACCGTGGCGCAGTCACTCTCGCGCACCGTGCGCCCGATCCGCGAGGTGTACATCGCGGGCGGTGGCGCACGCGTGACCGGACTCGCCGAGCGCCTCGCTGGTTTGCTGCGCATCCCCGTGCGGCCCGTCAATCCGCTGCTCAACCTCGCCGTGGCTGATGGCGCACTGGCCGACGTGAATGCGGATGAAGTCGCGTCGCTGCTGGTGCTCCCCGTCGGACTCGCTCTCCGTCAGGTGGCCTGAGGAACCGATCCCATGATTGAAATCAATCTCCTCTCCCCCAGCGAGAAGTCCGGCAGGAAGAAGTCGGGCGGTCTGGCCGCGTTCGCCCAGCGGTTCCAGCGCAAGGACTCGTCGAGCACTTCGATCGATGACGGTGCAGCCCCGCCGGCCCGCGCCGCGATCACGATCGCGGCCGCCGCGGCCGTCGCCATTGCCGCCTTCGGCGTCGGCGGTGCCTTCTGGTATCAGGATCGCCAGCTCACGTCCATCGAAGAGACGCTGCAGCAGGAGCTCGCCGACTCGGCCCGCTTCTCGACCGTCATCGGCGAGCGCAAGGCCGTGATCGCCCGTCGCGACTCGCTCATCAAGCAGCTTGGCATCATCCAGCAGATCGACGACAGCCGCTACGTCTGGCCGCACATCCTCGACGAGATCAGCCGCGCCCTGCCGCCGTACACCTGGATCACGACGATCAGCCAGCTGAGCGCCAAGCCGATCCTGCCGCAGCGTGATACGACCACCAGGGCCGCTGGCGACAGCACGCCCAAGGCCAAGCCGCCGGCCGAACCGATCGTGGTGTTCCAGATCGTCGGCAACACGGTCGACATCCAGGCCCTGACGCGCTTCATGCGCGTGCTCGAGAGCTCGCCGTTCGTGCAGAACGTCACGATCAACAAGTCGAACGTCGTCCTCGTGGACAACCGGGAAGTCACGGAGTTCACGCTCGACGTGCAGTACCAGAAGCCAGACCCGGCGGCCGTCACCACGGTCCCGATCACACTGTCGGTGCGCTGATCATGCTGAACTCCTATACCAAGCGCGAACAGAGCCTGCTGGCCGTGATTCTCTTCGCGGTCGGACTCGCCGTCCTGTTCTACATGTACGTCTTCACGCCGAAGGCAGAGACGATCACCGAGCAGCAGTCGCACGTCGAGGCGCTGGCATCGGCGAACAGCAAGGCCGCCAGCGAGCTCAAGGCCGGCAACCTCCGGCAGCTCAAGGAGGACGCCACGCGGTATGCCGAGAATCTCGCCGTGATGCGCCAGCTGGTGCCGACGGTGAACGAGGTGCCGGGGCTGCTCGAGCAGGTCTCGAACGCCGCGCGCCGCGTCGGGCTCGACATCGCCAACGTCCAGCCGCAGCCGATGGCCGCCAATGGCGAGAACTACGACGCCTATCGCTACCGCCTCGTGGTCAAGGGCGGCTACAACAAGATCACCGAGTTCCTGACGAACGTCGGCAGCCTGCCGCGTATCGTCACACCGACGGTCCTCAAGATGAAGATGGCTGACGGCAGTGCCAACGTCGCGGCCGTGAGCGGGATGCGGCGGTTGATGCCGGCCTCCGAAGCCCCGATTCAGACCGAGTTCGACATCGAGACCTACGTCGCGCGCGGGGCGGAGCCGGTGTCGTCATCGCGCCGCGGAGGGACGACGCCATGATGCGCCGCACGCTCCGCGTCATGATGACGCTCGCCGCCCTCACGACCACGGTCGCACCACTCGCCGCACAGTCGGCTACGTCGTCGCGTACCGACGCGCCGATGTCGCAGGCCAGGCGCGACTCCATTGCACGCAAGGAACAGCTCTCCTACCGCCGCGAGATCTTCGCGTACGCCGCGGCCGGCCGTCGCGATCCGTTCGTGTCGCTGGCCACCACCGGTGTGCTGCGGCCGACCATTGCCGACCTCTCGCTCGTCGGCATTGCCTACGCCACCACCCGCAGCGGGCCGGGCGGGGCACAATCGGTCGCGATCTTCCGCGACCGCGGCACGAAGGAGCAGTACCGCGTGCGCGTCGGGCAGCCGCTCGGCCGCATGCGTGTGGCCAGCATCGAGCCACGACGTGTGGTCTTCGCGATCGACGAATTCGGCGTCAGCCGACAGGAAAGTATTGCCATGGGTGATTCAACCCGCACCATCACGCCGACGAGGGCACCATGATGAGCCGGATGCACGCGAATGTGTTGCAGCGCGCCTGGTATCGCGCCGCGGCAGCCGGAGCCGCGGTGATTGCCGCGTCGACTGCTGCCATCTCCACCGCCAGTGCGCAGACCCTGGTGCAGGGTGTGCGCGTGGAATCCAGCACGGCGGGCACCGTCGTCGCCGTGACGCTCACCGATTCGGTGGCGCGCTCGGCCTTCACGCTCGCTGGGCCGAATCGCATCGTCCTCGACCTCCCGGGGACCACCCTCGGCGCGCTGGGTGCGCGGGCCTACGACGGTCAGGCGCGTGGGCCGGTGCAGAACGTCCGCATGGCGCAGTATCGCCCTGACATCGTGCGGGTCGTGATCGATGTCGATGGCACCGCGAAATACGCCCTCTCGGGTGGCAACGAGGTGCGCATCGCGATGGCGGGCGGCACCGACGTCGCGGCCTGGAGCACCGGGGATGCGCTGCCGTCACGCCGCGCGGAGCAGGTCGCGACGGCCGAGAACACCGCGGTGGCGGTGATGGACTCCACCGTCTCCAGCGCGCGGGTCGCGGCCGGTGAGTCGGAGTCGCGCGTGGCTTACCAGACCCCCGAGTCGAACGTGATCGGCGGCGCCAAGGCGGCGCCGGGCAAGGCGCCCAAGCCGCGTATCACCGTCAGCTATCAGGATGCGGACATCCGCGATGTCATCGCGGCCTTCGCGAGCTTCGCCAACCGCACCATCATCGTCGGCAAGGACGTCACCGGCAGCATCACCGCCGACGTCAAGGACAAGCCGTGGGATGAAGCGCTGGCCGCCATTCTCACGGCGCAGGGCCTGGCCGCGAGCGAGGAGCCCAACGGCATCATCATCGTGGACTCCTACAAGAACATGCTCGACAAGCAGTCGCTCGAACCGCTGATCACGCAGGTCGTCAGCATCAACTACGCCAATGCCAGCTCGGTGGCCGGCACGGTGCGCGGCCTCCTCACGCGTGACTGCGTGCCGGGCGCCGGCAGCCCGTCGTCGGGGAGCACCGGCGGTGTCACCGCGCCCGGTGCCGTTCCGGCTGGGTGTACGGTGCGCGGCAGTGTCCAGGCCGACAGCGCCACGAACTCGCTCCTCATCCGCGAAGTGCAGAGCCGCATGGAGGACGTGATCTCCTACGTCCGCTCCATCGACCGGCGCACGCCGCAGGTCGCGATCAAGGCGAAGATCATCTTCGTGAATCGCACCAGCCTGCAGGAGATGGGCATCCTGTACGACATCGGCACGGCACGCCAGTTCTTCAACACCGTGATCCCGCGCCAGGAAGTGGTGCAGCAGATCCCGATCGACCGCAACGGCGACGGCGTGCCGGATGCCTTCCGCGAGGTGCTCCAGCCGGTCATCGGTGACCGCGTCGACTTCGGTGGCAACTCGCTCTCCGCGCTCGCCAACGCGAACGCCAGCATCTCGAATCCGGCGCTCAACCTGATCTTCAGCGCCGCAATGGGGAAGTACTCGCTGACGCCGTTCATCCAGGCCCTGCAGGAAGCCACGCTCGCCGACGTGCAGGCGGAACCCACGGTCGTCACGCTCGACAACCGTCGCGCGGAAATCCTCGTCGGTCAGGAAATTCCGATCCGCGTGCTCGACGCCGGTGCCGGTGCCGCCGGCGCGGCGGGTCAGATCAACATCCCGCGGGCGACGGTGCAGCTCAAGGAAGTCGGCATCTCGCTGCAGGTCACGCCGCGCATCACCAACAACCGGCAGATCATGATGACGATCGCCGCCGAGAACAGCTCGGCGCAGCTCGCCAGCTCCGACGTCGGTTTCATCTTCAACAAGCAGCGCGCCAACAACACACTGATGGTTCCTGATGGCGAAACGGCCGTGATCGGCGGACTCACCATCACACAGGTCACGCGGTCGCGTCGTGGTGTGCCGTACCTGATGAACATCCCGTATCTCGGCCGCCTCTTCTCGACCACGCGCAAGGACGAGCAGAAGCGCGACCTCGTGATCCTGGTCTCTCCGCACATCCTCGACGACGGCGATACACGCACGTCGCCGCCCAACCCCGGCCGCTGAGACACTCATGCGCACAGAACCGACGCTGGTTTCGCGCGCGCTGCGCTGGCTTCCGCTGGTGCTCGCCTCCTCCCTCGCCGCGTGCGGGGGAGATCCGACGGTCGATCAAAGCACGCTCGACAACACGCCCCCCAGTGTCTCGGTGGTGCGCGCGACGAGCGCCGACTCGGTGTTCGCCTTCACCGTGACGGCGAATGACAACCTCGGGGTGAAGTTCGTGACGACCGAACTGTCCGGCGCCCTCGCGCGGTCGGTGGCCGACACGGTCCGTGCCGCCGTCACCGCATACACACGAGTCTTCAACGTCGCGGTGCCCGGCAATGTGACGCCGGGCTCGCAGGTGACGCTGGTGACGCGGGTCGAGGATGGAAATGGCAACCTGTCGCGGCCCGACACGACCATCATGGCCGTGGGCAGTCGCCAGCCAGGCTTTGTCGCCATCACCAGCCCGCAGGCCAACACGCAGGCCGTTCGCGGCCGGACCGTCGTGATCGGCTTCTCGGCACGGTCCACGCGGAAAGTCCGTACGGTGGGCTTCAGCATCACGCCGCCGAACGGGGCCACGGCCATCGCCGGCGACTCGTCAGTACTCGGCAGCCCCTTGGCAGACAGTCTGTCCAGGACGCTGAACTTTGCCATTCCGGCCACCGCGGCGGCGGGCATCTACTCGGTCGTGCCGTACATGGTGGACTCCATCGGCCAGCGCACCGCCGGTGTGCCGGTCCCGGTCGAAGTCCTCGCCTCGGGCACTGGCCAGACCATCCCCCGGATTTCACGCTTCGGCACCACCGAACGTGTGGAATCGACCGACACGCTCTTCGTCGAAGCGCAGGACCCGGTCGGTATCGGCTTCGTCGGCTATGACATCCGCACCCTCGCCGGTGTGGCGGTCAGGCGCGATTCCGTGCCGGTGACCAATGGGCCGACGTCGGTACCCGTCACGCTCCGCATGAGCCTCCCGGCACCAGCGGCCGGTGTGGCAACGCGGCTCGTGCTGCGCGTCTTTGCCCGCAACACCGAAGGGCGCGCCAACGACACGCTGACCACCGTTCGTGATACCATCACGCTCGTTGCCGGGACCACCCGCACGCTCCCCAACGGCGGGGCGGTGGCCGATGGCTACTTCCACGATCCGACAGGGCGACTCTACCTCACGAACATCGAGCGCAACCAGCTCGAGGTGTTCAACTTCGATTCGCTGAACTTCCAGGGCACGCCGATCGCGGTGGGCTCGCGCCCCTGGGGCATCACGGTGTTCCCGCAGACGCGTGGTACCTCGGGCAACCCGGTCGGGAGCGTTCGCAACCGCCTCATCGTCGCCAATTCGGGTGGCACGAACCTCAGCTTCGTGACGCTCAACGCCAACGGCTCGGGCTTCGAGGATGAGCGCTACCTCCTGCCCAACATCGTCGCCTACAAGGTGTCGCTGGCCGGCGGGAACGTCACCAAGACGGTGGTGGACTTCTCCGATCGCCCGCAGTTCGTCGGCGCCGTCTGCAACGCCAGCTGCACCGAGACGACGGTCGCCTTCTCGACCACGCCGACCGGTGGCCAGACCGGTGAGTTCGCCAACAAGGGAACGATCCGCTACGAAAACATCACCCGCCGGTCGTCGCACCTGTTCTTCGAGCACGCCACCTTCCTCCGGGACAACAAGGGTGACACGCTCGAAGTGCGGCGCTTCCGCTCCGGGACCTATGGGTCGGACTCCGTCCTGGTGCCGTTCCCGATCGTCATGGATCCCGTCGGCGGCGGTGCCGCGCGTGACTTCGGCTTCCTCGTCACGCTGGCCGACCTTGGCTTCCGCGACACGACCTTCGTCCGCAACTCCGCCAACTTCAAGCGCGCGATCTTCGGCGAGGGCGGCATCGCCAAGGGCAGCCGGACGCTGACCTACGATGCTGATGCCGGACTGCGAACCGTCACCGGTCAGTTCGTCAGCGACACCTCGACGGGCACGGTCACCTCGTATGTCTCGCGCTTCGCCTTCGTGGATGCCGGCATCTCACCGCCAAGCGATGTGTCCGACCTCATCGCCAATGCCTTCTCGCCGGTGCGTGGTGTGGCCGTCAGCACGGATGGCGAGCTGTTCGCGATCCGCGCCGACTCCACCTACCTCTTCAACAACACCCTGCGCCTCTACGGCCTGCTGCAGACGCAGGGTGGCAATGCCGGCTTCGACTTCCATCCGCTGAACGCGCCTGGCGCGAACCTCTCGGGTGGCACACTCGCCACGCGGCTCTCCTTCGCCGCATCGCGCGAGCCGGTGCTGGAGGTGTTCGACACCCGCTGCTTCCAGCGTGTCGGGGTGATCGCCATCAAGGACCCGATCATCGGTCCCCTCAAGACAGCCATCCGCGGCAGCAGGATCGTGGCGGTGGGTGCCACGGCCCGCGGTGTGGTGGTGCTCGACCTGAACCCCGCTGACTACGCGGCGACCTGTAACTGATCGCCGGGCATCGAATGCATCGACGGCCCGTTCGCCTCACCGGCGGACGGGCCGTCGTGCGTCTGGGCATGGTAGATTGCAGGATCATGCTCCGACTCCTCCGACTCACCACCGCCGGCGAATCACACGGCCCGGCCCTCGTCTGCACCCTCGAAGGCATGCCCGCCGGTCTGCCGCTGCGCGCCGAGGACATCAACGCCGACCTGTTCCGTCGCCAGCAGGGATACGGGCGCGGCCGACGCATGCAGATCGAACGCGACGAAATCGAGTTCCTCAGCGGTGTGCGCGCGGGCGAGACACTCGGCTCGCCGATCGCCATGCTGATTCGCAACAAGGACTGGAAGAACTGGGTCGAGATCATGGACCCGGCTCCCCGGGATGAGGACTCCGAGGGGCTGCGCAAGCGCTCGGTCACCCGTCCACGCCCCGGGCATGCCGATCTCACGGGCATCCTCAAGTACGATCGCGACGATGCCCGTGACATCCTCGAACGCGCCTCGGCTCGCGAGACGACGGCCCGCGTGGCCGGCGCTGCCATCGCACGGGCGCTCCTCTCCGCGTTCCATGTCAGCATCGGCAGTCATCTGGTGCACCTCGGCGGCATCGATGCCGCCGCAGTACCGCTCCCCGACGACCTGAACGCCGTCGCCGACGCGAGTCCGGTGCGCACCCTCGACCCCGACGCGGAGTCGCGCATCATCGCGCTGATCGACACCGCCAAGGCCGAGGGCAACACGCTGGGTGGCATCTGCGAGGTCGTCGCGCGCGGGCTGCCCGTTGGCCTGGGCTCGCACGTGAGCTGGGACCGCAAGCTCGACGGCCGCATCGGGCAGGCGATGTTGTCGATCCCTGCGGTGAAGGGTGTGGAGATCGGGCTGGGTTTCGAGTCGGCGCGGAAGTCCGGTGCCGAGGTGCACGATGCGATCGCCATCGCCCCCGGACGCACCATTGCCGGCAACGTGCAGCGCACCACCAATCGCGCGGGCGGTCTGGATGGTGGCATGACCAACGGTGAGCCGGTGACGGTGCGTGTGGCCATGAAGCCCATCGCAACGCTGATGAAGCCGCTGCAGACCATCGACACGACGACGTCGGAGGTGGCGGCGGCCGTGGTGGAGCGGAGTGACGTGACGGCGGTGCCGGCGATGGGCGTCATCGCCGAGGCGATGCTGGCGCTGGTGCTGGCCGACGCGATGCTGGAGAAGTTCGGCGGCGACTCGCTGGCGGAGATGCGTCGGAACTACGACAGCTACCTCGCGTACCTGGCGCAGCGGCTGGGGTGAGCGCCAAACCGCCCGAGGGCCCGGCCCACCTGATCCTGATCGGGTTGCCTGGGGCGGGGAAGTCGACGCATGGCCGCCGCGCCGCGAAGCAGCTGGGGCGGCCATTCATCGACCTCGACCGGCGCATTGCCGAGAGCGACGGGCGGAGTGTGGCGCAGATCTTCGCCGAGGACGGTGAGGCTGCGTTCCGGGCTCTCGAACGGCAAGCGACCGCGTCGCTGGTGTCGGAGCCGGCGAGCATCGTGGCACCCGGTGGCGGCTGGATGTTGTCCCCGGAGAACGTGGCGCTGGTGAAGCCGGCCTCGACCATCGTCTGGTTGCAGGTGAGCCCCGCGGCGGCTGTCCGGCGCATGGGCGCGCGGATCCGGCTGCGCCCTTTGCTTCGGACGGGCAATCCGGTCCGGACCCTCGAGGTGTTGCTGTCCCGCCGCCGCGGCCGGTACGCCGAGGCGGACGCCGTGATCGATACGGAAGCCTATGACTGGCAAGGAGTTATCGATGCCATTGCGGTGCTGGCTGTCGAGCCGCCGCGCTCGCCGCCCGCTGCGAATCGGCCCGAGGGTGGCCCATGATGCGGCGTCCGATACTCCTCAGGCAACGGAAGCGTCCCGGTCGCGAGACGTTATAGTATGCGCCAGCGGCTGCCCCATGCCGGGGCGCCCGATGTCTGCAGGACGCGACCCGGAGGAGGGGCCGTATGAGTTTCCGGGTATTGGGGCCGCACGAGCGCGGACGCTTCTCGGCGGAGGCGTGGGGACACCTGCTGTCGCTGACCGGGGCCGGCTTCCTCAGCCCGGCCGAGCTGGAGCAGGTGATCGATCGTGCCCTCGCGCACATCGAGGGCCGCATCGCGCTCGACGACGTCCGCACGCTGCTGGAAGGGGCAGGCCTCGATGATCATGGATCGGGCCCTGAACCGATGACCATTCACTGACCGACTGCGCGAGCGTCACTCTGCCGCTCGCCTCCTTTCTGCATAGATCCGACCCTGATGGCTGGCTCGACCTCGAAGACCCCCGCCCGGAAAAAGACCGTGGCAAAGAAGACGGCCACCAAGACCGCCACGAAGCGCGCGCCCGCGGGCCGCAGCGCTGCAGGCGCGACAGATGGTGGCCGCACGCTCGTGATCGTGGAGTCGCCGACCAAGGCGCGCACGATCAGCCGGTTCCTGCCGTCGGGGTACAAGGTGATGGCCTCGGTGGGCCACATCCGCGACCTGCCGCAGAACGCCAGCGAGATCCCCGAGAAGCACAAGAAGGAGGCGTGGGCGCGTATCGGCGTGAATGTGGACAACGATTTTGAGCCGCTGTACGTGGTGCCCGGCGGCTCGCGGAAGGTGCTCACCGAGATCAAAGCCGCCCTCAAGGACGTGGACCGCCTCTATCTCGCGACGGACGAAGACCGCGAGGGGGAAAGCATCTCGTGGCACCTGCTGCAGGAGCTGAAGCCGAAGGTGCCGGTGCAACGCATGGTGTTCCACGAGATCACGCAACGCGCCATTGTCGAGGCGCTCGACCACACGCGCGACGTGGACGTGAACCTGGTGAAGGCGCAGGAGGCGCGTCGCATCATCGATCGTCTCACGGGCTACACCGTCTCGCCGCTGCTCTGGACCACCGTCGCACCACGTCTGTCGGCGGGGCGTGTGCAGAGTGTGGCCGTGAAACTGGTGGTGGTGCGCGAGCGTGAGCGTCGCGCATTCCGCAGCGGCACCTGGTGGGATCTGGTCGCGCAGCTGGCCCATGTCGACGCACAGTTCGAGGCGAAGCTGGTCACCGTCGGCGGCAAGCGTATCGCCACTGGCCGTGATTTCGACAAGACCACGGGGCGGCTCACCGGTGCCGAAGGTGCGTCGCCGCGCGATCTGGTGCTGCTCGACGAGGCCGCGGGTACGGCGCTGCTCGCACGATTGAAGGGCGCCACGTGGGCGGTCACCGACCGCACCGAGGAGCCGTTCACCACGCGCCCCTCGCCGCCGTTCACCACCTCCACACTGCAGCAGGAAGCCAACCGCAAGCTGGGCCTCGGCGCGCGTGAAGCGATGCGCGTGGCGCAGGACCTGTACGAGCGCGGCTTCATCACGTACATGCGAACCGACTCCGTCACGCTGTCGAACGATGCGATTCAGGCAGCTCGCGCGCAGGCGCTGACGTACGGGGAGGCATTCGTGCCAGCGTCGCCGAGATTCTACGCGAACAAGTCGGAAAACGCGCAAGAGGCGCACGAGGCGATTCGTCCCGCCATCGGTGAGAAGGACATCGTCTTTCGCACGCCCGACGACACGGGCTTGAGCGGCCGTGAGCTGCGACTGTATGAGTTGATCTGGAAGCGTACCGTCGCCAGTCAGATGCCAGACTCCCGGCAGACGCGCATGGTCGTGACGATCGCCGCCGACAACGCGGAGTTCCGCGCCAGCGGCAAGCGCATCGACTTCGCCGGTTTCATTCGTGCCTATGTCGAAGGGTCAGACGATCCCGACGCGGCACTGGACGACAAGGAAGTCGTGCTGCCGGCGCTGGTCGTTGGCGACACCCCCGACTGCCGCGCGCTGGATGCCGTGAAGCACGAAACGCAGCCTCCCGCGCGCTATACCGAAGCCTCGCTGGTGAAGATGCTGGAGGAGCTGGGAATCGGGCGCCCCAGCACCTACGCCTCGATCATGGACACGATCCAGCATCGTGGCTATGTCCGGCAGGACGGCAAGGCGCTGGTGCCCACGTTCACGGCCTTCGCCGTGACGGCGCTGCTCGAGGAGCGCATCACGTCGCTGGTGGATACGCAGTTCACCGCCAAGATGGAGTCGCAGCTCGACGAGATCGCCGAGGGTGCGCTGGACCAGCTCTCGTACCTGAAGCAGTTCTTCTTCGGTGACACGGCGCATCCCGGCCTCAAGCCGATGGTGGAGCAGAGCGC
>JANOCB010000028.1:0-49133 GCA_031411975.1 Gemmatimonadaceae bacterium | reverse complement strand
GAGCAGTTCCACCAGCCGTTCGCAGTTCTCTGCGATCCTCCGGTCGTCCTCCGCGCACCCCGCGATCCGCTGTTCGGACTGCGAGAACCACGTGATGCACTGAAACGGCGACGGCTGCACTCTTTTGTGTGACCACCTCGTGACGGATCGTGACATGCTGGACTCGTCACCTTCATCACGAGGTTCATTGCTCATGCCTGCGTACTCCCCCCGCAGCACGACGACGCGCGACGGCGGGCCTGTTCCGGTCACCACCATCCTCACCCCCGCCGAACGCAGTGCCGTCGACGCCGCCGGACACGGGCTCTACCGCGCCGTGCACCGCTCCTCGCTCGACGAAGTCCGACGCGACCTGCGCGAACAATCCGCCACCGCCGTCCTCCTCTCCCTCGCCTGCTGCTCACCACGCGACGCCATCCGCATGGCCGGCATCCTCCGCGACCACCCGCGCGTCCCGATGATGGGCCTCGTCACCAACGCCGATCGCGTCCACCCGCAATCGCTGCTCTCACTGGGCCGGAGCGGCATGCGCATCGTCATCGATGCCCGTGATTCCGGTGGATGGCGCCTGCTCCGCGAAACGGTCGCCACGGCTGATCGCGGCTCCTTCAACATCGACTCGGCCATCGCCGATCTGCGCGTCCGCCTCGCCGCAGCGTCCGAGGATTGCCTGCAACTGCTCGAATTGTTGCTCACGGCCCGACCCGCTGTCCACGCAGTGCGGACCATCGCCAGGCTGGTCGGCATGCACCCCGGCACCCTGATGAGCCGGTTCCAGCGCGCAGGACTGCCGCCAGTGAAACGGTACCTCGATTTCGCGAACCTCGTCCGCGCTGCACACGCCCTCGAAGATCCGCGGCGGTCGATCGCCGACGTGGCCGTCCACCTCGACTACTCCTCGCCACAAAGTTTCGGCCGGCACGTGCAGCTCGTGCTGGGCATGACGGCGTCCCGATTCCGCAGCGCCTACGACTGCGAAGGGATGTACGGACGGTTCCGCGATGAGGTGATCACCCCCGTCCACGCCGAACTCTGTCGATTCAGACCGCTGCGCGCCGTCGATGACGGGCGCTGATCGCCCGTCAGCTGGTCGCGGGCGATGGGATCAGGGCCTTCAACTCGTCGGCCGACGTGAACGCGATCAACGGGATGCCCTGAGCCGCCAGCGCCTCACGGGCACCCTCCTCGCGGTCCACCAGGGTCAGAGCTCCCACCACCTCACCGCCCTCGGCCCTGATGGCGGCAGCGGCGTTCAACGCGCTCCCACCAGTGGTCATCGAGTCCTCGATCACCACCACACGATCACCACGCTGAAACGAACCCTCGATCCGCTTCCCCATGCCGTGACCCTTCGGCTCCTTGCGAACCGCAAAGCACCGGATCGGTGTGCCGGCCTGCGCGCTGGCGTAGGCGATCGCATAGCTGACGGGATCGGCCCCCATCGTCAGGCCACCCACACTGTCCACCACCCAGCCACTGCCCAGAAGCATCTGGTGAGCCAGAGGCCCAACCAGCACCAGACCATCCGGGCTCATCGTCGTCAGGCGGCAGTCGACGTAAAAATCGCTCACGCGACCGGACGCCAGCGTGAAGGTTCCACGACGGGCGGAACGCGACGCCAGCAACTGGACCAGCCGCTCCCGTGGGGGCGCGGACACGCTCAGCTGTCCTTTGAGCCGAACAACCCCTTCACCTTGCCGAACAATCCACCCGACTTCGGTGCGGCCGGCGCAGGCATCGACAGGATCGCCGCCTCGAGCGCCGCCGCGAAGTCGACGATCCCAGGATACCGGTCCCCAGGCTGGCGCGACAACCCCTTCATGACCACACGCTCCACATCCTCGCCGAAGGTCAGCCCAGGCACCGCCTTGTTGAGCGGAGTCGGCGGCTGCGTCAGCAACTGCGACAACATGTCGCGCGTGGAACGGGCCGTGTACGGATGCACGCCGGTCAACAGGAAATACGCAATCGTCGCCAGGCTGTACTGGTCGGCGGCCGGCCCCACCAGCACCCCGCTCAATGCCTCGGGCGCCACGTACAACAGCGTCCCCACGAAGAAACCATCACGCGTCAGCCGCTGGTCATTCCCCTGCTCGGGCTCGGCCGCAATCCCGAAATCCAGCAGGCGAACCTCATCCGTCACCCCTTCGTACATGAGGTTCTCTGGCTTCAGGTCGCGATGCACGATGCCCTGCCGGTGCGATGCATCCACGGCGGCGGCAATCTGCTTCACGATGCTGGCAACCTGCGGACGAGGGAACGCCCCGGTACGCTTGGCGATTTTTTCGAGGAGCTCGCCGGGCGCCCACTCGATGGCCAGATACTTCAAGCCATCCGCCGCGCCCAGTTCGATCGTACGGACGACGTTCGGGTGCACCACACGCAACCCGAACTCCGCCTCGCGCTCGAACCGAATCACGGCTGTGGGATCGTTCCGCAGCTTCGTGCGGAGCACCTTCAGCGCCACGGTACCATGCGTGGGGTGCGACGCACGATATACCATCGCCGTCCCGCCTTCGCCCACCATGTCCTGCACCGCATATTCTGCGATGACCGTTCCAATCAGCGAATCTCGAGAAGTCACGGGGGAGAAGGCTACGTCGCTACAGGGAACGCGGCAAGCGTACAGCCCGTCAGCCCGCCCGCCGGCGACACGCAACGAATGCCCCCGCCATCGTGTACCGTATCTTGCAGTGCTCCGGATTTCCTCAGAACAGGTTACTCACGCGTGATTGCGGCGGACGGCATGGTACAGCAGGCGACATCCTTCACTCGGCTCCCGATCCGGCCACTCCGGCTGGCTCTGCTGGGCCTGGCAATCTCCGCCTGCGCCGGCGGACCGCCCGGACGCGGTGGTCCGCCGGGAGCCGAAGGTCCGGCAGCGCCGCGTCGCGGAGATCTCGCCGCGCAGTCCAATGTGGTGCAGGTCCTCCAGAACCTCGGACTGCTCGCCGGCGGACTCCCGCTCCCGTTCAGCGGCTCCGTGGCCACCCTCCCCGGCCCAGTCGTCGATACCTCGCTGGCCGTCGTCTCCCTCTCGTTCCCGACGCTCTCGTTTTCCTTCGTGCGCGAAGGGGACCGGTTCCGCGCCGCGTACTCCGTGGCCGTCGAAATGCGAAAGAACGGCACCGTCGTGGTCCGCCAGGAAACCGACGACACCGTCCGCGTGAATGCGTTCAAGGACACGCAGCGCGGTGAGGAAAGTGTGCTCTACCAGCAGCAGATCCTGGTGCCGCCAGGCACGTACACCATGGCCGTCCTCATCCGCGATGGCAGCAGCTCCCGGTCGGCGGTCCAGGAGCGCGAAATCACGATCCCTCGCTTCGGCGGCCGCCCCAGCACGCCGATCGTGGCCCTCGAAGTCACGCCGCGCAACAGCCCCGCCGTCGGCCCCGACCTGCTGGCCAACGCCCGAAGCACCATGGTGCTCGGACGCGATACCGAACTCCCGCTCTACCTCGAAGTGCGCGACTCGTCACCCGGAGGGGTGCCGGTCACCGTCTCGGTGCGCGACGACAAGGGAGTCTCACTCTGGCAGGACAGCGTCGTCCTCCCCGCCCGCGGCTCGATCGCCAGCGCCGTCGTCCGGATCCCCGTTGCCCGGCTCGGCGTCGGCATCGTGCAGGCCGCCGTCTGGCGCCCGGGGCAGCCGGACACCGTCACACAGCCCGTCCTCGTCAGCTTCGGCGATGACCTCCCCGTGGCGTCGTTCGACGAGATGATCGCCTACCTCCGATTCTTCGCCAGCACTGCCCAGCTCAACCGCCTGAAAGCCGGTACGCCGCAACAGCGCGCGGAAGCCTGGGCCAGCTTCCTCGCCGAAAGCGACCCCATCTCGATGACGCCGCAGAACGAGGCACTGCGCGACTACTTCATGCGCATCCGCGTCGCGAATGAGCGTTTCCGGGAGGATGGTGCCGTCGGCTGGCTCACCGATCGCGGCCAGACCTACGTCGCACTCGGCGAGCCCGATCAGATCATCGACAACAACAACCAGTCGACAGACCTGACCGTCGGACAGCGTGGCCGCCTCCAGGCCTGGGTCTACACCCAGCTGCGCATTCGTCTCATCTATCAGGACCGCAGTGGTTTCGGCCGCTGGCAGTTCTTCGCCAACAGCGCCAGCGAATTCCAGTCGTTGTTGCAGCGCAACCTCGCCCGATGACCACGCCGGACGTCCTGCGCGGTCGGGAGCTGCCGCGCAAGACGCTCCACCTCACCACGGCGTCCGTCCCGATCGCACTCTGGTACGGCATTCCCCAACAGACCATTGCGTTCCTGCTGGTCGCACTGTTGGGCGTGGCCGTCGTCGTGGAATTCGCGCGTCGGCGCTCCGCAGCCGTTGCCACACAGTTCGATGCCACCGTCGGCGTCATGCTCCGCCCGCACGAGACCACACACGGCATCACCGGGGCCACCTGGCTGCTGGCCACGTTCGCCATCACCTGCCTCGCCGCACCACTCGCCGCGGCCATCGCCGCGACCTGGGCGGGCGCCGTCGGTGATGCGGCAGCAGCGGTCATCGGAAAGGCATGGCGACGCGCGCGCGGCGGCGACGGCAAGACGCTCGCAGGAAGTGCAGCCTGCGCACTCGCGACGGCAGGCGGTGCATGGTGGCTGGCCGGATTCACCGCGCCGATGGCCGCCGTGCTGGGGCTCGTGGCGGCGGGTGTGGAACGGCCGGCAGTCACGCTCGACGACAACATCCGCGTGACCGCCGGAACCGCCCTCGCCGCACTGCTCCTCCTGCGGCTCTGAGCGTCGGACCGCCGTTCCACTGCGGCTAGATTGCATGCATGACTGCGCCAGTCCCAACCGAGCCCACGTCGCCACGACTCTTCCTCGTGGATGGCTACGCGCTGATTTATCGCGCCTTCTTCGCCCTCATCACCCGTCCGCTGAAAACCAGCCACGGAATGAACACGTCGATCGCGTGGGGCATCGCCAACTTCCTGAACCGGCTCGTCAAACAGCACCGTCCCGACTACCTCTGCTGGATCCACGACTCCGGTGCCACGTTCCGCGATGAGATGTACGCCGACTACAAGGCGACCCGCGAGAAACTCACCGACGATCTGCAGGCCGATTTCGACCTCGGATTGCAGCACGTCCGGCTGCTGCTGGACGCCTACGACACACCGATCATCTCCCTCGAGGGCTTCGAGGCCGACGACGTCATCGGCACCCTCGCGAAACAGGGCGTGGAGCACGGGCTGAACGTGGTGGTCGTGTCGGGCGACAAGGATTTCCACCAGCTCGTGCGACCCGGCGTGTGGCTCCTGAATCCGGGACGCGGTGGACCGGCCAGTGTGGATGAACACTGGGTCGGTGTGGAAAATGGCAGCGAACGCCTCGGTGTGCCCCCCGAACGCACGATCGATTTCCTCGCACTCGTGGGTGATGCCTCCGACAACGTGCCCGGCGTGAAAGGCATCGGTGAAAAAGGCGCTCAGGAGCTCATCAGCGAATTCGGCGATCTGGAATCGATCCTCGCCAACGTGGCGAAGATCACCAAGAAGCGCCCACGCGAAGCCCTCGAGCAGCAGGCAGCCGAAGCGCGACTGTCGAAGGCACTGGTGACGATCCGCGAGGATTGCCCGGTGACACTCGATCTCGCTCGCCTCCGGTTCCATCTGCCCGACACGTCGGAGTTGCGGCAGGTGTACGTGGACCTCGAGTTCACCTCGCTGGCACGGCAGCTGGGTGACGCACCCGCCGTCGCGCGTACCGCTCCCGCAGCGTCCGACGGTGCGCCGCTGGATCTGGTCGCAGCCGAATCAGGCACCGCCGCCGCCCCCGCCATCGAGACCAGCTACCGCACCGTCACCACACTCGATCAGCTCGCGGAGTTCATCACCCGTGCCCGTCAGGTGCCGCTGATCGCGTTCGACACCGAGACCGTGGTGGACGACGACTGTCCCATCGCCATCAACGCGATGCGCTCGAGGGTGGTCGGGCTGGCGTTCGCGACCGGGCCCGGCGAAGCGTGGTACCTGCCCTTCCTGCATGTCCGGGCCGGTGCCGCGCAGGGCGACCTGCTCGATCCCGACGCACATGTCATTCAGGTGGTGGCGGAGAATCTGCCGCCGCTCGACAGTGTGGCCTGTCGTGAGCTCGTCGCGCTGCTCGAGGACGAGTCGGTGCAGAAGGTCGCGCAGAACGCCAAGTACGACATGCTGGTGCTGCGGCGCGCCGGCATCACGCTGCGCGGGCTCGTCTTCGACCCGATGCTGGCCAGCTACGTGCTCGATCCCGGACGCCGCTCACATGGACTGGATGCGCTTGCGCTGGAGATCTTGAACCACCGCATGATCCCGTACGAGGAGGTCACCGGAAAGGGCCGGAACCAGGTCACGTTCGATCGGGTGCCGGTGGATGTTGCAGCGAAGTACTCGGCGGAAGACGCCGACTTCACCCTGCGGCTCTGCGAACATTTCGATCCGCTGATCGGGCAGGCTGGTGCACGCCCGCTGCTGGATGGCATCGAGCTGCCGCTGGTGTCGGTGCTGGCCGACATGGAGTGGGCCGGCATGACGATCGATCTCGAGTGGTTTGCCTCGCTCAAGTCGCGTTTTGCGGCAGAGCGGCAGCGGGTCGAGCAGCTGATCTACGAGTCGGCCGGTGAGACGTTCAACATCAACTCGAATCCGCAGTTGCGGGTGATTCTCTTCGAGAAGCTCGGGCTGCCAGTCAGGAAGAAGACGGCCACCGGGCCGAGCACCGATGTGAGTGTGCTGCAGGAACTCGCGGACGAGGGGCATGCGCTGCCGGCGCTGCTGATGGAGTATCGCGAGATCTTCAAGCTGGAAGGCACGTACATCGACTCGCTGCCCACACTCGTCGACCCGCGCGACGGTCGCATCCACACCACGTTCAACCAGACCGTGGCCGGTACCGGTCGCCTGTCGTCCACCGACCCGAACCTGCAGAACATCCCCATCCGCCGCGAACTGGGTCGCCTGATCCGGAAGGGGTTCACCGGCGCGCCCGGCACCAAGCTGCTCGCCGCGGACTATTCGCAGATCGAGCTGCGGCTGCTGGCGCACCTCTCGCAGGATCCCGCGTTCGTGACGGCGTTCCAGGCCGGCGGTGACATCCACAAGCAGACCGCCAGCATCATCTTCGGCGTGCCATTGGACCAGGTCACGGGCGAGATGCGTGCGCGTGCGAAGACCATCAACTTCGCCACCATCTACGGACAGGGTGCGCGTGCGCTCAGCCTGCAGCTGAAGATCAGCTTCGCCGAAGCGAAGGAGTTCATCGCGACCTATTTCGAGCGGTTCGCAGGCATTCGGGCCTTCCTCGATTCACAGGTGGTGAAGGCGCGCGAGACGGGATACGTCGAGACGATCTTCGGGCGGAAGCGGTTCATCCCCGAAGTCCACGACCGGAATTTCAACACGCGGGCCTTCGGTGAGCGCATGGCGCAGAACTCGCCGTTGCAGGGTTCGGCGGCAGACCTGATCAAGATCGCCATGCTGAAGATCGCCGACCGCCTGCCGACGGATGGTCGTGGTGCGCGCATGCTGATGCAGGTCCACGACGAACTCGTGTTCGAGGTGCCGGTCGAGGCGCTCGACGATGTGACGGCGCTGGTGGTGCACGAGATGGAGCATGCCGCGACCCTCAGCGTGCCGCTGGTCGTCTCCACCGGTGTGGGAGACAACTGGCTCGACGCGAAGTGAGTGTGCAGTGGTGACCGATGACGCCACGGCCCGCGCACGGGATCCCCGTCTGCAGTGGCGCGAGTTTTCGTCGCGCCGTGAGGGGATGCTTCACGCCATGGACGGTGGGCTGTGGATGCACCGCCACGTCTGGTTCGGCACGCCGATGGCGCATCTCGTGAGCACCGATCGCGAGTTGCTGCTGTCGTACGGCGCCGCCGTCGGACTGCCCGCTCATCGGCTGCAGGACAAACCGCTCAAGGACCCGCGCACCGGTGAACGCCGCGCGGCCTGGCACTGGGACCTCGTCGGTCGCTTCCTGCCGCCCTGAGCTGAAATCGTCGTTTACGCAGTTCGCCGTTGCAGTTCTTCCGTTCCGCGATGTGCAGTAGCGCAGTTCTCGTCACTTCTCTGCGATGGCCTTCAGCGAGGCGAGGCCGCGTTCGAAGTCATCGCCGACCATGTCGTCCATCGAGACGAACACCTGCATCAGCTTTGACGGGAAGGTCGAGGGACCGTGCATCGCCCAGGTCACCTTGGTGCCCGTACCGGCCGGAGTGAGGGTGTAGTCGGTGATGTTGTGACTCTCGATCGGTGCCAGGAAGTCGAGTTTGACGCGCACGCTGTCCATCGGCTTCGAGACGAGGATTTCCATGCGACCTGATCCTGCCTTGGAGTTGCCGCGCCACTCGTAGACCGCGCCTTTCCCGGCAGACGGGGTGCTGATCTGCTTTGCCATCGCCGGATCGAGCTGCTCCCACGGTGACCACTGGGAGAATTGCTGAAAGTCGTTCAGCAACGGGAACACTTTCTCTGGTGGCGCCTGCACCGTGATCGAGCGTTCCACACGGAAGTCGCCGGCGATGAACATCGCGCGGACGACGATGATCGTGAGGATTACAACGACGACGAGTAGCAGTTGCTTGATCATGACGGAGCCCCGGGAAAGCCGGTGAGTGCGCCTGCGATGGAGAGTCTCGCCACCACACTACAGCTTCGACGCGCCGGACGCGATGGCTGCTGCCTCGTCGCGCAGGCTGAAGAGTTCCGTTCGCAATCGCGTCTGCAGTGCCGGATCGTCCCGGAAGAGACGCCACGCGCGGGCGCGCCGAGACATCTGGCGCAGTCGCTCGCTGTAGTGCAGGTCCCACGACGCGCTGGGGACGAGGGATGCCGCGTACAGCAGCGCCGGCAGGGCGCCGGTGAAGCGCCACACCGCGGCGGTCTGCAGCACGTAGAACAGCGGAACCAGCAGCAGGCCGAGCACGATGGTGTGCATCGCCGGTTGCGATCGCGAGGTGGCGGTCCGCTCGCCGAGCGACGTGGCCAGTGTGAACGGCAGGAAATGATTCACACGACCCCAGGCGGCGAACGGTACGCCGACGATTGCCAGCAGCAGCTCACGCACCACGAACCGGCCGGCCGCCGGGAAACGCGTGTCCAGTGCCACGTCGTCGAGCCGGATCCTGCGCCCGGTCGCTTCCTGTCGCAGCGCCAGCAGTCGGTGCTGGATGTGTCGCACCCGTGCCTCGATGTCGGCTGGGAGTTCGTCCCGCCTCAGCTGTTGCCGGATGGCGTCGGCCCGGCGAGCGACGGCCACCTTGGCCGAGATCGGCGCGTCCGCCTGTTGCAGCGGCCGGATCTCGTCGGACACCGAGGCGAGGACTGTTGCGATGTCGAGTGCCTCGTCAGCCTCGGCGGCATCGTCGAAGTTCAGGGTGACGGCGTACAGCCGCGTCGCGATCTCACGGGTGAGCACGTCCACCTGCGCCTCGGCCTCGGTCAGGTCGTCCAGCGCGATTGGCTGCGCCACTTCGACCAGTACGCGCGAGCGGGGCCCATCCTTCCGTTCGTAGTTGATGCCCATCGGGACGACGGTCACACCGCGTACGCCGGCCTGTTGCGCCGAGAGCGCGATGCGGGCGGCCCCCGTCTTGATCGGCGCCAGACGGGGCTCGTCCCAGCTGCGACCCTCCGGAAAGATCAGCACCATCTGACCGGCCGACAGTGCGCCATGGATCGCCGCGAACGCATCGGTGTTTCGCGCCGCGCTGACGGCCGGCGTGACCGCGGTGCTACTGTCCGGCGTTGACGACGAGCGCTCGTCCTGCACGCGTCGGAGCGGCACCACACGCATGTGCCGGAGGAAGGCGCCAAGGACCGGGTTCCCGAACAGCGTCGCCTTGCCGGTGAACGTCAGCTGGCGCGGTGACACGAGCCCGGCGAACAGCGCATCCATCAACTCGTTCGGATGATTCGCCACCAGCAGGACCGGCCCCTCACGCGGTATGCGCTCGGCGCCGTCGATCTCCACGTCGCGGTAGTACCAGCGCACCGCGATCCGCGCGACGCCCGCCAGAAGGCGATACGACAGACTGTCCCGTTCAGCCGGCACTGGCCACCGGGGTGATGGTGGCTGCATCGGCAGCGCGCGCCGTGGCGGCGCCGGCTTTCACGTCCACCATCGACAGCAGCCATGCGCCGACCACGAAGAACACGATCACCGACAGGATCGCCACACGACTGCTCCCCGACACTTGTGAGGCAACGGCGAAAGCCAGGGGACCGAGGATACCGCCGAACTTCTCGAAGACACTGAAGAAGCCGAAGAACTCGCCGCTCTTGTGCTTTGGTACGAGCGTCGAGAAGAGCGAGCGGCTGAGGGCCTGCGTGCCCCCCTGCACCAGTCCGACGACGACGGCCAGGATCCAGAAATCGCGTGCCGTGCGCAGGAAGTAGCCGAAGATGCAGATGCCCGTATAGACCACGAGCCCGATGAAGATCGAACGCTTCGCGCCGAGTTTTCCGGCGATGGCGCCGAACGCGAAGGCGGCCGGGATGCCGATGAACTGCACCAGCAGGATGGCGGCGATGAGCTGGCCCTGATCGATCTTCAGCTCGGTGCCGTACACACTGGCCATCTTGATGATGGTCTGGATGCCGTCGTTGTAGATCGTGAACGCGAGCATCATCAGGAAGGCCTGCTTGTACTCCCGCAACTCGCGCAACGTGGTGCCGAGTCGTGCGATCGAGGCGCGGATCGGCGCCGTGCGGGTGGCTTCGTCGGGCTCGAGGGCGCGCGGCGGTTCGGCGACCACCCGCAGCAACGGGATCGCGAACGCAATCCACCAGGCAGACACGGCGATGAAGCTGAGCCGGACCGGCAGCGTCGCCTGCGCTGGCGTGAGACCGTCGCCGTGCGGCAAGCCGACGAGTTCGGGCTTCTGGATGACCAGCAGTGCGAGGGCCAGCAGCAGTCCGCCCCCGACGTAGCCGAGTGCGTAGCCGGCGGTGGAGACCCGATCGACTTCGGATTCATCGGCGATGTGTGGGAGCAGCGCCTCGTAGAACGTCATGCTCCCGGTGGCACCGGCGAGCGAGAAGACGAACGCCACCGAGGCGTACACCATGTCGCCGCGGCTGATGAAGAACATCGCGGCCGTGGCACCGGCGCCGATCAGCATGAAGGCGACGAGGAACTTCTTCTTCGCCGCCTTGAAATCGGCCAACGCACCCAGGATCGGCGCCAGCACGGCGATCAGCACCGCGCCGATGGTGTTCACATAGCCCCACCAGGCTGATGCGCGCTCCGGATTCATGTCGGCGGCGGCCACCTTCACGAAGAAGATCGGGAAGACGGCCGTCATGATGATCGTCTGCATCCCCGAAATGCCCCAGTCGTACAGCGCCCAGGCACGGAGCTCCTTCCGGTGCAGTCCCAATGCGTTCAAAACACGCGCCAGAGGCCCCGTGGATGCGGTGGAGCCTGGCGGCGGGGAGAGTGTGGGCACGTGACCTCGGATCGCAGGATAGGAGTGGTGTCCGCGACGATAGGCTAATCGCCCGCGCTGGGTTCGGCATCGCGTTGCCGCTCCCGATGCGGACTCTATGTTTCGTCGCATGTTGCAGAACCTTCCGGTCCTCGCAGCCGGTCAGGGCATCCCGGAAGCCCGTCTGGCGCTGACTGTCGTGATGTCTCTGGCGCTCGCAGCCTGCTCCAAGGACCAGCCGCTGCAGAAAGCCCCGGCAGGCGCCACGGTACCGACCGTGACCCTGCCAACGGCTCAGACTGCCGTCACGCCGACGGTCGTACGCTGGGACGCGGCCAACGGATCGGCCATCTACCTCCCTGGCGAGGGGGGCGTGGCGCAGGTGCTGCTGCCACCGGTGATGGACGACAGTGTGCCACGCCCCGACAGCGCCGCGATCCCCAACGGCGCAGCCCCAGCGTCGGTGGAGCTCTTCGCACCGAACGGCAGGGTCGGGACGGTCACGCTCGGCGAATACGCGAGTGCCAGCCAGCCTGCGGTGGGCGAAGCCTGCGATGCATGGGCCACGGTGCCACTCCGCGATGCTGCCGGCATTGCACCGCAAAGCTGGCGTGTTGCACTGCAGGCGGGACTGGCTGATCCGATCGCCACCGACTCACTCGGCAGCCTGTCACGCGCCGATTCCGCGATGCTCGTGGTGGCGATCAACAAGGCCGCCGCGCTCCTGCCACTGGATAGCGCCGGCCTGCTTCGCCGCGTGCCGTTCGGCGTGACGAAGGCCTATCGTCTGCAGTTCGATGGCGATGTCGAGGCCGTGATCGCGGTGGTCGAGCGCCGGCTGAACCTCGAGGCCTCACCACGGGTGGAGCGTACGGTGCTCGTGCTCGAGCGGCCACCGAAGGTGAAGATCTTCAGCGCCGTCTGGCGCGAGACGCAGTATGCCACCGAAGACGATCTGGTCTCGGTGGACCTGATGACGGTCGTGCGCTTCAAGGCATCGAAGCTTGCGACCGTGTTCCTCGGCATGGACTTCGGCGACGGTTCACGGGTGGAGATGCTGCAGCGAAGCCCTGGCGGGATCTGGACGCTGCGCTGGGCGAGCGCCTACACCGGCTGCTGATTCCGTCGGACCATCATCTGGCTGCGCCGTTCCGTGATCCCAACGCGGCGGGAGCGGCATACCGCCCACGGGTCAGTGCCAGCGCGACCAGCGTCAGCAGGTAGGGCAGTGCCAGAAAGATCTGATAGGGCACATCGAGGCTGAGCGCCTGAAAGAGAAACTGCAGCGCGCTCGCCATTCCGAAAAGTAGCGCCGCCATCATGGCACCAACGGGATTCCATCGACCCAGTGCGACGATTGCGATCGCTACGAAGCCTCTTCCGGCCGACATCCCTTCGGCGAAGGTTCCGACCTGTGCGAGGACGAGGGTACCTCCCGCGAGGCCGCCGCAGAGGCCACCGAACAGGACGGCGACGGTCTGTATCCGGCGCGGTGCGATTCCTGATGCGAGCGCGGCAGCGGGGTTTTCACCGGTGGCCCGGAGCGACAGTCCGGATTGGGTTCGGTAGAGCCACCACCAGACGGCGGGGACGAGCGCGAGCGCCAGATAGGTGGGCAGTGGTTGCCGGAAGAGTGCGCGGCCGAGCACCGGAATCTGCTCCAGGGCGGGTACGCCCAGGGGTTCGAGCGTCGGTGCGGAGAGGGCGGCGCCCGAGTCGCCATAGAGCACCCGGTAGAGCGTGCCGGTGAGTCCGAGGCCGAGCATGGTGATGGCCGTGCCGGTGATGATCTGGTCTGCCGCCATTCCGATGGCGACGATGGCGAAGATCGCGGCGATGGCGACTCCGGCCAGTCCGGCCGCGAGGAGGCCTGCTTCCGGTCCGAGGGTGGTCGAGGTCGCGAGTCCGGCGAGGCAGCCGACGATGATGGCGCCTTCGAGACCGACGTTGATGACGCCGCTCCGTTCGGCGACCGTTTCGCCGAGTGCGGCGAAGAGGAGCGGGGTGGCACTGCGGATGGAGGCTTCGAGGAAGTCGGCGAGAGGGGCGGCGGTCATGCACGGGCCTCGGAGGTGGAGCGATCGGCAGCCGAGGCAGCGTCGTCGTGCGGGGCTGCCGGTCCGAACTGCTGTGGGGGCCCCCCCCGATTCAACGATCGTCCCCACCCCGCCTTTCCTCCAACCCATTCCGACGCCACCAGCACCAGAATCACGCACGCCTCGACCACACCCACCATGCCTGCCGGCACCTGCGCATCCCGCTGCATCGCACTGGCGCCTGCCTCAAGCGCCCCGAACACCAGTGCCGACCCGATCGCCGCGGACGGATTGAGTCGCGCCAGCAGTGCCACCGCAATCGCCGTGTAGCCATACCCGGGTGACAGGTTCTCATACAGCGCGTACGTCACCCCCGTCACCTCCACCGCGCCACCCAGTCCCGCCAGGGCGCCGCTCGCGATGAAAGCCAGCAGCGACACCCGCGACACGTCGATGCCCCCTGCGCTCGCCGCCGCCCGTGGGTTCGCGCCGGTCATGCGCAGCCGGAAACCGGGTGCGGTGGCGCGAAGAAACCACGCCAGTGCCAGGGCACTGCCGATCGCCAGCGCCACGCCGGCATGCAAGCGCGTGCCGGCCACGAGCCGTGGCAGGCGGAGCGCCGCATCGACCATGTCCGACTGCGGAAAGGTCCGCGTTGCTTCCTGCAGCGGGCCGCGCACGAGCAGGCCCGTGACGTTGAGTGCGATCACGTTCAACATGATCGTGCTGATCACTTCGAGCACGCCGAATCGCTGCCGCAGCACAGCGGCCACGGCTGCCCACAGGCCGCCAGCCAGCACACCCGCGCACAGGGCCAGCGCCGCGCCGGCCAGCCCCATCGAGGCAGGCAGCGTGATCGCGACCGCCGCGGCCGCCGATGCGCCCGTCAGCAGCTGACCCTCTGCCCCGATGTTGAGAATTCCCGCGCGGAACGCCAGTGCAACGGCCAGCCCCGCGAACAGCATCGGTGTCGCTCGGACGAGTGTTCCCGAGGCCAGCACCGACCACGATCCGAACGCGCCACGCCAGAGCGCCGAGAGTGAGTCGCCCACCGGATAGCCACTGAGCCACAGCAGCAGCGCCAGCATGCCGATCGACGACACTCCGGCCAGCGTGAGGTCGCCAGCGGCCCGAATGACGTTGCGCATCAGCTGCCGCCGGCGAGCATTGCCCGTCCGACCGCCTCACGATCATGACCCACCGCGCGGAGCTGACCGCCGGTGACGACGAGCACCCGGTCTGCCAGAGCGAGCACTTCATCGAGATCACTGGAATACACGACCACGGCGGTGCCCGCATCACGTGCCGCTCGCAGCGCGGTATGCACGTCCTCCGTGGCGAGGATGTCGAGACCGCGGGTCGGATTCTCCACCACCAGTGCCTGCGGCGATGATGCCAGTTCGCGGCCCAGCACCAGTTTCTGCTGATTCCCACCCGAGAGGGTGCGCATCATGACCGCCGCCGTTTCCGCACGCACATCACGCGTGGCCATGACCGCCTCGGTGTCCGTGCGCAGTGACGTCCATGCCATCAGGCCTCGACGTGTGCCGGCGCCGCGCAGTGCGACATTCTCGATGAGCGTCGCGTCGAGCACCACGGCCTCACGATGCCGGTCTTCCGGCACGAAGCCGATGGCTGGCGGCAGGTGAACCTCTCCGCTCGACGGGTGCAGACGGCCTGACATCACGCGCAACAGTTCATGTTGTCCCGCGCCTTCCACGGCGGCGATGCCGACGACTTCACCGGCCGCGATCGTGATGGAGGCAGCGCGGAGCCGTTCGACCCCGGCCGCATCCCGCACGGTGACATTGCGAAGCTCGAGCACGGGGCGTGGCTGCCTGCCATCGCCAGGCAGCGTGTGCGTGACGTCTCTGCGGGCCGTCGTGTCCGGTGTGTGTTGTCCGCCACCCAGCATCGCATCGGCCAGACTCCGTGCGGTGACCTCTGCCGCCGGCGCAGTGAGCACGACACGACCTCGACGCAGCACCGTGACGCGGTTCGCGACACGCAGCACTTCGTGCAGCTTGTGTGCGATCAGCACGACGGTGCCGCCTCCATCGGCGAACCGGCGCGTCCACGCCAGCAGTTCCGCCACTTCCTGCGGGGCGAGCACGGCGGTGGGCTCATCGAGAATCAGGATGCTCGTCTCGCGGGACAGCGCCTTGATGATCTCGACGCGCTGTTGCGCACCGACGGGCAGGTCGCGGACCAGGGCGTCGGGATCGATGACGAGGCCGGAGGCCGCGCTGATCGCTCGGATCTGCGTCGCCACCTCGTCAAGGTCGAGGCGTGCCGTGCTGCCGAGGGCCACGTTCTCCGCCACCGTCATTGCATCGACGAGTGCGAAGTGCTGTTGCACCATCCCGATGCCATGCTGCATGGCGGATCGTGGTGAGCGCAGTGTCACGCTCGTGCCGTCGATCCGGATGGTACCGCGATCGGGCTGCTCCAGCCCGAACGCGATCTTCATCAGCGTCGACTTGCCCGCGCCATTTTCGCCGAGCAGCGCATGCACTTCGCCAGCCCGGAGCGTGAGCGATGCCTCGTCGAGAGCGACCACAGGACCGTAATGTCTCGTGATCGATTCGAGCGCCAGCCGCGGAACCGCCGTCGTCACAGCCCGGTCGGCGCCGGGAGGAAGGACCATGGCAACTGGCAGTGTTCGGCGAGCGTGCGCGCGAGGGCCTGCACGCCGAGCGTCTCGGTGGCGTAGTGGCCGGCATAGATGATCACCAGACCAGCCTCATCGGCGTCGACGGCCGTGTGATGCGGCCCCTCGCCAACGAGGAGGGTGTCGGCGCCGAGCGCGAGTGCTTCCTGGATGGAATCGGCCGACGCACCGCCGCCGGTGCAGATCGCAACTCGGCGGGAGCGTCGGTCGGCCGCATGTGGTGTGACCACCGTGTGGTGACCGTGGGCAGCGGCAAAGGTGCGTGCGCGGTCGGCGAGTTCTGCGGTCTCGAGTGTCGTTTCGCAGACCACGCCGATCGGGACGCCCTTGTAGGTATGCCATGTCGTGGATGGCAGCAGTCCGAGCGCCTGTGCGAGCAGCACGTTGTTTCCGAGCGTCGGGTGACGGTCGAGGGGCAGGTGCGAACTGTAGACCGCGATGTCGTGATCGAGCAGGAGCTTGAGTTTCCGGTGGAGCGTGCCGGTGACCGGTCGTGCTCCAGCCCAGAACAGTCCGTGATGGACGATGAGCAGGTTGGCACCCGTGTCGACCGCCTGTTGGACGTTGCGCAGGGAGGCGTCGACTGCGGCCGCGACACGCGTCACGGGCCCGGTGTGTTCCACCTGCAGTCCGTTTTGGGCGCCCGGGTAGTCGGGAGTCGTGTCGGACTGCAGCAGATCATCGAGCCAGGGAACGA
This sequence comes from Gemmatimonadaceae bacterium, assembly GCA_031411975.1. Lineage (GTDB taxonomy): Bacteria > Gemmatimonadota > Gemmatimonadetes > Gemmatimonadales > Gemmatimonadaceae > JACMLX01. Next base: position 32,295 of record JANOCB010000028.1, on the reverse strand, counting down.
TGTGCGCGAGGGTGGCGGCGTGGTGTGGTGTGGTCACTTCGCAGGAACGCCCACGGGTGCGGTGAAGGTGCCGGCCACGAGTTGCTTCGTGACCGAATCGACGGCGGCGATGGCCGTGGCCGGTATGGTAGTGCGGAGGAGCGGGTTGAGGACGAGTCGGACGACATCGGTCTTCATGCCGAGCGAGATGACCCGCGGCTGGAAGGTTCCGTCCTGCACTTCACGCGCAACGAGCAGGAAGGCGTGTGGCAGGTCGATGACGACACTTCCCAGCACGACTTCCGGGGCAACGCCGTTTTGGTCGCTGTTTGCTCCGAATACACGGACCGACTTCGTTTCACGGGCCGCCTGGAAGATGCCCAGTCCGGCGGCGTCGGCATTCTGGAAGATGATGTCGGCGCCGCGGCCGATCTGTGCGAGCGCCTGTTCCTTGCCGGCCGAGGCGTCGTCCCAGTTTCCGATGTAGGAGGTGATGACCTTCACGGCGGGATTGATTGACTTCGCACCGGCTTCGAATGCGTGGAAGCTGCGTCGGACCGGAGGAATCTCCTGACCGCCGATGGCGCCGATCGTGCCGGTCTTCGTGGTGGCGCCGGCCACGATCCCCGCGAGGTAGGCACCGTCTTCGAAGGCGAACTCGAGGCCGGCGAGGTTTGCGCCGGTGCGGTTTCCCGAGGTGGTGACGTAGAAGGTGTTCGGGAAATCGGGGGCAACCCGCTCGGCGGCGTCCTGATATTCGAAGCCGTGTCCGAAGACGAGCGCATACCCCTGTTCGCCGTAGAGTCTGAAGTTCTCGTCGAACTCGGCCGGCGTTTTCGTCTGGATGTGGCTGACCTTGGCGTCGAGGGAATCCTTGATGCGTTGCAGGCCGGCGTATGCCCCTCCGTTCCACGCCTGATCCGAGATCGGGCCTGGGGTGAGGAGGGCGACGCGGAGAGTCGTGGGTGCGGCGGCAGCGCTGTCAGGCGACTTGGACTCAGGTGCTTCGCAGGCGGCGAGCGCGAAGGCCAATGCGAGGCACAGAAATGTGGAAAACCGGGCGTCCGACCCGGTTTTGGCATTGTAAGTCATTGGTGTATAATGAGTTACTGTGTTTGTGCAGAACACCGAAGTTCTCGACAGAGGACTTTCGTACTGTCGCGGTTGCTGACTGGAACCCGACGGTCAGCCGAGTTCGGTTTCATCGCGCATGATCAGGTCGAGCACGCGGGCGAGATCGTCGTTGGAGTAGAAGTGAATACGCAGTTCGCCTTTGGTGTTCTTGCCTTTGCTCAGGTGAACGCTGACATCGGTCTGAAGGTGTCTGCGGAGTCGGTCTTCGATGGATCGTGCTTCGCCGGTGGCCCCTTTCGGCGGTTTGGCGGGCGAGGTCCTGGCGGACTGTTTGCTGCCTGGCGCGCTCTGCACTTTCCGTTCGACATCCCGGACGCTGAGTCCTTGGGAGGCTGCTTCGCGCGCGAGGTCGATCATGGCGCGTTCGTCGCCGAGTCCGAGGAGTGCTCTGGCGTGTCCGAGTGAGATCTGTCCGTCGCCGAGGAGTCGTCGGACGGCGGCGGGGAGCTGGAGGAGCCTGAGGAGGTTTGCGACGGTCGATCGGTCCTTGCCGACGACTTCACCGACCTGGGTGTGCGAGAGTGCGAATTCATCGACGAGTCGCTTGTACCCTTCGGCTTCCTCGAGGGGATTGAGATCGCTGCGCTGCAGGTTCTCGATCAGCGCGAGGGTGAGGAGGGTCTTGTCGTCGATGGTTCTGACGACGGCGGGAATCTCCGTCCAGCCGAGTGACGAGGCGGCTCGGAAGCGTCGTTCTCCGGCGATCAGTTCGAAGCCGGCGCCATTGGGCGCTGGGCGGACGGTAATCGGCTGGAGGAGACCCGAGGCTTTCAGCGACGCTTGCAGTTCGGCGAGTTCTTCGAGTTTGAACTCTTTGCGAGGCTGGTAGGGATTTGGCCGGATTTCGGAGAGTCGCAGGTGCTGCAGGCCGGCGGCTGGTGATGTGCCGGTGGCGGTCGTGCTGTCGGGCGTGGTGGAGACGTTTCGTGGCTCCGGGCTTTTCATGGCCAGGAGCGCTTCGAGTCCCTTACCGAGTCGGCGTGGTTGTTCTGGCGGCATGATCGGATCCTGTGGCGTCGGGCTGGCGCGGTCGAGAGGAGGAGCGGTGATCGCGGCTCAGAGGTCGGCGCGGGTGTTCGATCCGGATTTTGCGGCGGGGGCGTTGCGGTGTCGAGCGATCAGTTCCTTCGCGACGGACATGTATGCCTGGGCTCCGACGGAGGCGAGGTCATACAGGATGATGGGTTTGCCGAAGCTTGGGGCTTCGGCGAGTCGGACGTTCCTGGGGATGACGCTCTCGAAGACTTTGGGTCCGAAGTATTCGCGCGCGTCGGTGGCGACCTGTCGGGAGAGATTCAGTCGGGCGTCGTACATGGTGAGGAGGACGCCATCGATCCCCAGCGCCGGGTTCACGTTGCGCTGGATGAGGTGCACGGTATTCAGGAGCTGCGACAGTCCTTCGAGGGCGTAGTACTCGCACTGCACCGGGATCAGCAGGGCGTCGGCGGCGGCCAGCATGTTGACCGTGATCAGGCCCAGTGAGGGCGGGCAGTCGATGAGGATGTAGTCGTACTCGTCGCGGATGGCAGCGATGGCATTGCGCATCATCTGCTCCCGTTCCTCGCGATCGACCAGTTCCACTTCGGCGCCGGCGAGGTCGGCCGTGGCTGGCAGCACATCGAGCGAGGGGAACTGCACTTTCCGGTGGCGCGCTTCGGCGATCCCACTCTCGCCGATCAGGACGTCGTACGTCGTGTGGGTGACATCGTCCCGCGACAGGCCGATCCCCGAGGTCGCGTTCCCCTGCGGGTCGCCGTCGATGAGCAGGGTGCGCTGCTCCGCCACTGCCAGGCTGGCGGCGAGGTTGACGGCGGTCGTCGTCTTGCCGACGCCGCCTTTCTGGTTCGCGATTGCGATGACTCGAGCCACGGGTCTGTGCGACGAGGGAGGTTGATGACCTGCCGCGAATATAGCCCCCGCACCCACCTCCGCGACCGAAGGCGTGTTTCACGTGAAACGATGTGATGAGGGGACCGTCACTGTTTCACGTGAAACGGTGACCAGAATGCGGCACGTGACACGTAAACCACTGCACCACAACAACTTGGCGTGCAACAGACTCGACTGATCTACAGAGAAGTCGCTTTAATGTCTCTTGGCCATGTTTTCAGACACCCCGTGCGCCGCGGTGCGCCCCGGTCAGCACACCGCAACCACGCGCCCCAACCACGCACCCCAACCGCCCTCTTTCGCCGCGAACACAATCCGCCAACTTGACACCCTCACCCCACCCGCCCCCACCATGCCCCTGCCGCTCTCCCCCACCAGCTCCACCCTCGCCATCCGACGCGAAGCCTTCGAACTCGCCGGACTCACTCGCGAGACCATCGACAACATCCTCAACCTCGCCCCCGACGAATTCCGCGTCGAAGGCGCCCTCATCGCCATCGGACCACTCCCAAGCCCCGATGACGTGCCGCAGCTCATCGATCTCTTCGAAGATGCCGGATTGGTGTACTTCGATGACTTTGTTGAAATCCCCGGCGGATTCCCCGAGTGGATCACCCTCTACGCGCGATTCACCTGAACCACGCGTCGCCGACAATCCCGCAGCCGACTGACTGCGCTCGCAGTGCCGACACCACATACTGAGCAGGCCCGATACCGGTGCGTCGCATGTTCAGGCTGCGCAGCGGAAGTGGCGTGACCACACGACGAACTGTCTCTCGACCTCCTCAGTCACTGCAACTGCTCGACTGCATCAACGCAGAACTGAACAGCCGCGGAACAGCTCTCTCGTTCTTTCGCTCGAGGAGCCACATTCCGCGCGTTGCGAGCGGTCAATTGTTCTGGGGAACAGCGCCCCGCGAGTGCAGTTGCTCACACATGCGATGCATCGTGGAGTGGTGACGCCCGCCTGTCGCCAGAGCGCCCGGGAGAGCTGTTCTGCGGCTGTTCAGTTCTGCGTTACCGCAGTTGCAGTTCGCTCCCGAGAAGCGGCCTCAGTCACCACACACCACCGCACACAGGCTACCGCCGCTCGACCGGTGGACGTGACACCGACACGGGGTATGTCGCACGGGGCCGCGATGGCGGAGGCGGTGTGATGCGATGCACACCATGCCAGCCACACCGGATGCACCAGCTCGGCCGGAAGCGCTTCAGGAATCGCATGACGCGCCCGGGCTCAACACGCAGCGTTTCGGCATCACACTGCGGACACCGTACACCGTCCGGCAGGATCCACAGGAACACGATCGTCGCGGCAATACCGCGCAAGACGAAGAGACCGCCGAAGACGAGCACGAACCACGCAGCATCCGACATCGCTCGCTCCCCCGCTCAGTCGTGATCCCGACGCGCCGATGTGCGCACCGTGCATCCGTCGCAAACATCACACACGTCGCGCACGCGCCAACGCGGCCGCCGCGACCTCCGTGCCACACGGTCTACAGCCGCGCCTCGATCGCCGACCACGCCTCGACAAACGCAACGCCATCCTCGATGCGTTCCACACCCACCTCCATTCCGCCGGCGATCGGCGCACCATCGAGGCTGCGGGCCGGTATCGCATCCTCACGATGCGACAGCCCGGCGGGCAATTGCACCAGACCCTCGCCATCGGCCGGGATCGGGACGACCACGATCGCCGGAACCCCCTGCAGCTCGAAGCGCGGGTCGAACTCGTGATCACTGACCGGCATCGCCGCCGCGCGCCGCACCAGCCACTGCGCACTCCACACCCCGGCCACAGCGCCGCCGAAGACCGCCACGAGCATGGTCACGAGCGCCACGTCCGTGCGCGCCAGCACTGAGCCGATGAATCCAGCCAGCGTCGCCCCGCCGGCCAGCATCGCCCACCGGGCACGAACGATCGACTGCCCATCAGCGACACCCCGCTCGACCCCGGCGACCATCACGCGGACGCTCAGCAGGAGCCCAGCAAGGAACAGCAGATTGTAGAGACTGAATCCACCCACGCGACCGACTCCTCGAATCACTGGAAAACGACACGGCGCACCGCGAACCCGGTGCGACGCCCTCCGCTCAACGCCCGAGCGTCTTCCGGAAGAATGACAACGTCTGCGGCCAGGCCGCACGTGTGGCGGTCATGTTCGCCCCGTTCTGGCCGTCCTGCTGACGGAGAAAGCCGTGACCGGCACCGGCAAGGATGACCGGCTCGAATGGCTTCTTCATCGCCTTCATGGCCGAATCGGCCGCCGGAATGGTCGCGTTCACACGTGCGTCGTTCTCTCCATACAAACCGAGTACCGGCGACTTGATGCGCGTCAGCTCGGTCACAGCTGGTGATCCACCGTAATACACGACGGACCCCTTGAGTTTCGGGTGCGCATTCACGGCCGTCGCAAACGATGTCGAGCCACCCCAGCAGAAGCCGACCACACCGAACTGCTGCTTCGCCGCCGGCAGCGACATACCGTACTCCGCGGTGGCGCTGATGTCGCGCTGCACGTCGGCCGGTGCCAGTGCGCGGATCAGCGATGATGCCATGGCCTGTGTGATCGTATCGCCGGGCGCGAGCGTGTACTTCCCCGTGATCAGGTCGGGCGCGATCGCGATGTACCCTTCAGCCGCGAGCTGGTCCGCCACGCCACGAATCCACGTGCTCACGCCGTAGATCTCGTGGAGCACGATCACGACGGGTGCCTTGTCACGGCGTTCAGGATAGACGACCCACAGCTTCAGCGAATCGGTACTTCCGGGCGAGCGGGGAATCATCACGTACTCCCCATGTCTCGGTGACGCGGCGAGCCGGGTCGCGACGGTGGCCGACCCGGCTGGCAGCGAGGCATCACTGGGCTGCGCGACCACCGTCGCGACCTCGGCATTCGCGTCGTACGCCAGGTGTTCGCCGTGGTCCATGCCGCGCGACACGGCGGCACTGCTGCACCCCGCCGCCGTCAGGGCTGTCAACGCCAGCATGGTGCGGGCGGAAGAACGCAAAGAGATCATGACCATGGTCCGGGATGGAGGTCGGGAACGGCAGGCGGCTCACGGTGAGCCGTGTCGTCATGCAGTCGATCAACGGGAGTGCACGTGCTGCGCGAGAAATGCCGGGACGCGATCGGCAAGATACGAACGCGACTGGCGCGGTGAATCGCCAGTGACGAATCCGACGTGCCCTCCATGTGACACGAACTCGGTCTGCACCAGCGGGTTCGCTTCCGCATGCTCGCGCACGTCATCCAGCACGTCGGCGGGCAGGAACGGGTCATCCGCCGCGCTCAGCAGCAGCAGGGGAATCCGGGCGTGGCGGACGAACCGGATGGCGCTCGACTTGGTGTAATAATCCGTCGCGTCGGCGAAGCCATGCAGTGGTCCGGTGATCAGGTTGTCGAAGTCCCACAAGGTGCGGATTCCCGCGATCACGTGCGGCTCGGGAAAGAGCTCGGGATACCGCGACGCCTTCTCGAGCGCCTTGACCCGCAGGGTGCGCAGAAACCACTTCTCGTACATCCGCGACATGCCCGTACTGATGTGACGCGACCCGCGAGCGAGATCGAACGGGACCGACACACCGGCGGCGGCGCGCAGGTTCGGCGGCAGCGGCAGCGACGGGTCACCGACCAGCTTCGTCAGCACGTTCCCACCGAGCGATACGCCGCATGCCACCAATGGAGCCTGGGGATACATCTCCCCGAGCCGGCGGAGGAACCAGACGGCGTCGTCGGTCTCGCCCGAGTGGTAAAACCGCGCGGCCCGGTTGTTGGTCCCGCCGCACGAGCGCCACAGCAGCATGTCGGCGGCCCAGCCGCGCGCCGCGACAGACCGGAAGAGCGAGGAAACGTAGTGTGACCGCTCGGTGCCTTCGAGGCCGTGAAACAGCACGAAACGCGGTGCGTCCTGCCGTTCCGCGTGCGCGCGGATCACGAGCACGTCGTCGCCATCCGGAGTCTGCCACGTTTCGCGATGAGCCTCGACCGGCGGTTCGGGGCTGATGAATTTCCCCCACAGCGTCTGCAGATGTGGGTTGCGTGCGAACCAGGGTGCACGGAACGAGGCTGAGGCTGTCATCCGGGGCTCGAAGATCTACATATTGGGTCTGGAGCGACGACGGACACTTGCGGCTGGTGATGCTGCCAGCAGATGTCGCCACGCCGACGTGCAACATATCCGCCCGGGGATACATCTCGTTCCCGGACCCGCCCGCCGTCCCCGTATGCCTGTCCAGATCTTCGGTACGAAAAAGAGTGCCGCCACCCGCAAGGCGGAGCGGTTCTTCGCCGAGCGTCGTGTTGCGGTGCATTTCGTCGACCTTGCGGAGCGTGGGGCGTCGAAGGGAGAGCTGCAGCGATTCGTCCAGAAATTCGGCATCGACGCACTGATCGACCGGAACAGCCGTCGCTTTCTCGACCTCGGCCTTGGCCCGGCGCGATATGGTCCCGATCGCTGGATCGAGATCCTGATCGATGAGCCGCTGATTCTGGCGCTGCCCCTGGTCCGCTACGGCGCGAAGCTGACGATCGGCGGTGACTCCGACGCCGAGTGGAAGGCGTGGGTAGCCGAAGGCATCAAATAGGTTTCGTGCGTGTCGACGGTCGCTGCTCCCAGGCGAAGCACCATACCGACACCGTCAGAGCAGCATCAACAAATCCGGGGTCACGCACGGTTCACGACTTCAGCCTCGGCCGCCCTTCTTGAGTGCCTTGGCCAGCGCCGAAAACTCGGCCATCCCACCTTCGAAGAATTTCGCCTCGACGATGTCCACGAGACGGGCGGCACGGTCGGCGAGCTTCCCCCCTGCCTCCGTGACCGACACGGCGCGCGCCCGTCGATCAGTGGGGTGAGGGCCCCGGACGACGAGCGCGCGGGACTCCAGCGTGCGCAGCACCTCGGACGTCATGACCGGATCGGCGTTGGCGACCATTGCGATGTCGGACTGTCGGACCGCCGGTTGCCGAGCCTCGAGCCAGGTGGCGGCGACCAGCAGGCGGAACTGTGCGTGGGTGAGGTCGAGCGGGAGCAGTGCTGCCCGGATCGTCTGCTGCCATTCGGTCACGACGCGCTCCAGCATCGCACCGCGACTCTGAGCCGGGGACTCTCGTGCTGCCAGATATGGCGCGCTGGAATGGGTCGTCATTCGCCCGGGGCTCCCGGTGTCGTCTCACGTCGGCTCTCGGCGACAAATACCATTCGCTTACGAACTGAATGAGGCTCGTATACGCACCATCATACGCCGCAGTCGCTTACGCGGCCAGTCCTGATGTCGGATATGATGCGTATACGAGTTAAAGTGATTCGTACACGTTGCGTCTGTTCCACGGTTCGCGTCGGGGGCGCCGTCACGGGCGCCGCCGGGTGCAGTCGCGACCCGGGACGGCCCGACCGACGGCGCTGGTCTCCGTGCAGACCCTCGGCGCTAGAACGCCCCGATGAACCCGATCTCCGGCTCCAGCCGGTGTCCGAACTTCTCGAACACCGCCTGCTGCGCATGCGCGATCAGCGCCCGGACGTCGGACGCCGTGGCCTGGCCGAGGTTCACCATGATGTTGGCGTGCATGTGCGAGATCTGCGCGTCGCCGATGCGGAACCCTTTCAGGCCGCACTGGTCCACCAGGCGGCCGGCGCCGATCCCTTCCAGCTTCTTGAAGATCGAGCCGGCGCTCGGGTGATGTTCGAGCCAGGGATGCCGGGCGCCGCGCCAGCTCAGGTTCTCCTGCAGGATGCGGTGCATCGCATCGGTGTCGCCCCGCGCGAGACGGAACGTCACTTCCAGCACAACGTCACGGGTGTGGTGGAACACCGTGTCGTCGTACCCGAAGCCCACGTAGTCCGCCGTGACCGAGACGCGCTCGCCGGACGTTTTCCGGATCCGGCAGCTGTCGAAGACTTCGGCGATGAACATCGTGCGCGCACGGTCGGGCGCCGGTGACAGGAAGTGCAGGTTCTGCCAGATCGCGCCGCCGACGGTGCTCGGGATGCCGACGTAGTGCTCCAGCCCCGACCAGCCCGCCGCAACGGCGGTCCGGATCAGCTCGGCCATCACCGTTCCGCTCTCCGCCTCGCAGCGCCCGTCCTCATGCCAGATTACATGTCTGGCACGGTTCCGGATCACGAGCCCCCGGAACCCCCCGTCGCCGACCAGGATGTTCGCGCCGAGGCCCAGGACGAACCAGTCAACTCCCGCCGCCTCTGCGCTGTCGATGGCATCCGCGAGCTCATCGCCCGTTTCCGCCTCGAAGAGCAGGTCGGCCGGACCCCCGATTCGAAACGTGGTGTATGGCGCGATCAGGGCGTGGCGGTGGACCCGGGCGGGATCGAGCCGAGCCGCGACGGCGTCGAGCGCGTCAGCGGGCACCGGCGTGATGCCGTGAGTGGTTGCAGTCGTCATTGCTCCAAACAACACGACCCCGGCGTTGCATGCCAGAGTGTCATCCGCATGTGCGCACGCGCAAACCGTCAAGCAGACTGTCCGTGATCCGAACCCGACATCGCCGTCTCCACCTCGCTGCGCCATTGTGTGCGGCGTTCCTGACGCTGGCCACTGCCCTCGGAGCGCAGCGCGCGGAGCTGGAGCGTGTGATCAAGCGCACCGTGCTCCGGAACGGCCTCGAGGTGATCGCCGTGGAGAATCACGGCATTCCCATCGCCACCGTCGAGCTCAACGTCAGGAATGGTGCGTTCACACAGCGCCCGGAGTACGAGGGGCTGGCCCACATGTACGAGCACATGTTCTTCAAGGCCAGCCGGGCGTATCCCAATGCGGAGGCCTTCGGGCAGCGTGCCGCCGAACTCGGGGCGCGCTACAACGGCACCACGCAGGAAGAGCGGGTGAACTATTACCTCAGCCTGCCGTCGGACAGCGTGAAGGGTGGCATGCGCCTGATTGCCGATGCGGCGCGTGGCCCCCTCTTCCTGCCCGGTGAACTGGCGCAGGAGAAGGAAGTCGTGCTTGGCGAATACGATCGAAACGAAGCCTCGCCCGGCTTCGAGATCACGCAGAAGCTGAACGAGGCGCTCTACCCCAGGTCGGCGAGCCGCAAGAACACCATCGGCAATCGCGACGTCCTGCGCACGGTGACGCCCGAGAAGATGCGCTTCATCCAGAGCCGCTACTACGTGCCCAACAACATGGCACTGATCGTGACCGGCGACATCAACCCGGCGCAGATCTTCGCCTTCGCGGACTCGATCCTGGGCGACTGGGAGCGTGGGCCCGATCCGTTCGTGGTGGACCCGATTCCACCGATCCCGGCGCTGCCCGGGGCGTCGGCCATCATCAGCGAAGCGGAAGTCGGCGCCATCACGGTGCTGATTCAGTGGCAGGGGCCGAGTGTGCGGAAGGATCGGGCCAGCACGTATGCCGCCGACGTGTTCTCCGATGCGCTCAACACCAAGGGCTCACGGTTCCAGCGTCTCCTCACCGACAGCGGGCTCTGGACCGCGATCGGGGTGAACTACTACACGCTCGATCAGGTCGGGCCGATCACCATCAGTGGGCAGACCACGCCGGAGCGCCTGAAGGAGGCGTTGGCGGCACTCTGGCGGGAGATCGACAAGCTCGATGATCCCGGCTACTTCAGCGTCAGCGAGCTGCAGGCGGTGAAGTCGCAGCGCGGCACGGAGAACCAGTTCGGCCTCGAGAAGACCTCGGAGCTGACGCACACGATCGGATTCTGGTGGGCAGTGGCCGATCTCGACTACTTCATGGGATACGTGGACAACATGGCCCGACAGACGCCTGCGGATCTGCAGCGCTACGCCGCGCAGTTCATCGCCGGAAAGCCGAGCGTGACGGGTGTGCTGCTCAATCGGCAGGACCGTGCGCAGCTCAGGCTCACGGAAGCCGATGTGACCGGACCGGTGAAGGGCGCGCGGGTGACGCCATGATCGCCACGGTCACGCATCGTCAGGCACGCGTCGTGGTGGCCGCGCTGGTGACGGCGCTGGTCCTGCCCTTCTCGCTTGTCGCACAGCAGCGTACTGCCGACTCGGCCACGACGTCGTTCGAGGTGAACGGTCTCAAGGTCATCCACCGTCGCGTGACGGCCAATGAAGTCGTCGCGGCGAATCTGTACCTGCTTGGCGGCGTGTCGCAGGTGCCGGCGAACAAGGCGGGGCTGGAGCTGCTGCTGCTCGAAGCGTCGGAGCGCGGGACGAAGAAGTACCCGCGCGAAGTGCTCGAACGGAAGATGGCGCGCCTTGGCAGCGCCATCGTGGCCGCCCCGTCGATCGACTGGACACTGGTGGGTGTGCGCAGCACCGTGAGCGCCTTCGATTCGACTTTTGCGATCTTTGCCGATCGCATCATGCAGCCACGCCTCGATTCGGGTGACGTCGAGACGGTGCGCAGCACGATCGTCAGTGGTGTGCGTCAGCGAGGCGATGATCCCGAGGCGCTGCTGAATTCGTTCTCCGACAGCGTGGCCTTCGCCGGGCATCCGTACGGGCTCTCGCCCGTGGGAACGGAAGCCACGATCCGGGGGCTGACGCTCGCCGACCTGCGTACCTGGCAGCGGACGCAGATGGTGACGTCGCGCATGCTGCTGGTGGTGGTGGGCGACATTCCCCGCGCGAAGCTCGAGACGATGATACGCACGACGCTCGGCACCCTGCCGCGTGGTGAATACCGGTGGGCGCCGCCGCTGGTGCCTGCGAGCCGACCGAGCTCGCTGCATACCATTTCGCGCGCACTCCCCACGAACTACCTGCAGGGGTACTGGGTCGGCCCACGAGCCGACAGCAAGGACTATCACCCCATGCGCATCGCGATGGCGGCGCTGGGTGGACGACTCTTCACGGAAGTCCGCGTGAAGCGGAACCTCACGTATGCCGTCAACGCGCCCTTCGTGGACCGCGCGGTGACGGCAGCGGGCCTCTACGTCACGACGACACAACCCGACTCGGTGCTCGGCATCATGCGCCGCGAGCTGGAGTCGATGAAGCGCGGCCTGATCGATCCGGACGGGCTCAAGCTGCTGGTCCAGCAGTTCATCACCGAGTTCTTCCTCGACAACGAGACGAACTCCGACCAGGCCACCTTCCTCGCCCGCTCGCAGCTCTACCGCGGTGACTGGCGTCTCGCGGCGGGCTTCGTGGACGAACTGCGCAAGGTGACCCCGGAGGACATTCAGCGCGTGTCACGTCAGTATCTCACGGGGATCACCATGGCGTACATCGGGGATCCACGTCGTGTGACGGCTGCGAGACTCACGGCGTTCTGAACTGCTTGACGCAGAAGCGCAGAAAAGCGCAGAAGGCACAGACGGATAGGGGGGAACAGCAGCCCGTTGAACGGGCGCTGTTCCCCCAAATTTTCTCTGAGGCCTCTGCGCTTTTCCGCGCTTCTGCGTCAAGCAGTTCAGCCAGCGTCGTTCTAGGTCACGGCCGCGCGCGGCGATCGGCCATGTTGTCGGGCACGGTCCCCGCGCGACGGGAAAGTTCTTCGCGCACGTCGCTCAGCCGCACGCCGAGTGATCGCAGGGCGACCATGGTGTGATACAGCAAGTCGGCCGCTTCACTGGTCGCCCGTTCTGGGTCGTTGTCGCCGCACGCCAGAACCAGTTCGGCGGCTTCCTCGCCGAGCTTCTTCAGGCGCAGGTTGCGGTCGTCGAGGAGCCGGCGCGTGTAGCTCGGCTTGTCGGTGGGCGATGATTCACTGGCGCGCGCGGCGATCGTGTCGTCCAGCCTGCCGAATGCGTCGGCGGGGGGCGGCGTGACGCCGGGAATCGTGAAACAGGTCGTCGCACCCGTATGGCACGACGGACCGGCAGGGATGACCTGCGCCAGCACGGCATCGCGGTCACAATCGGCGGTGAGCGCGATCACGCGCTGTGTGTTCCCGCTGGTGCCCCCCTTGTGCCACAGGCCGCGGGTGCGCGAGTGGTAGTGCATCTCGCCGCTGCGGATCGTGGCCTCGAGCGCTTCACGGTCGGCGAACGCCACCATCAGCACGTCACCCGTGTGCGCGTCCTGTGCGACGACGGACACCAGCCCGCCGCCCTTCGTGAAGTCCAGCTGATCGAGATCAAGCATCGAGACCGGGATCTCCACCCGGACAGAGAATGTGACGCACGATGGTGTCGAGGGCGCCGTTGGTGGCGATGCTGTCTCCGCCGAACGCGGTGGGGCGATTGCGGAAGTCGCTGAACTTCCCGCCCGCTTCCTCGATCACCACCTGCACCGCAGCAGCATCCCACGGATTCATCAGGTCGTCCACCATGATGTCGGCGCGACCCGTGGCCAGCATCAGGTAGCCATAACAGTCACCCCACGTGCGGACGATCCGCGCGCGGTCGGCGAGCGCGTTCCATCGTGCCCGCCGACGCGGTCGGCCGATGAAACGTTCGTCGGTCGTGAGCAACGTGGCGCGCTCCAGCGAATCGGTCTGCGACACGAACGTGCGCGTGCCGTTGAACCATGCCCCTTCGCCTGGCGCCGCCGCCACCAGCTCCTGCGTGGGAGGTGCGTACACCGCGCCGGCGAGCACGTGCTCCCCTTCGACCACCGCCACCAACGTGCCCCACAGTGCCACGCCGTGAATGAAACTCTTCGTGCCGTCGATCGGGTCGAGCACCCACCGGCGTGGTGCCGACTCGTTCTCGATGCCGAACTCCTCGCCGAGAATGCCGTCGCCGGGGAAATACTTGCGGATCCACTCGCGCGCGACCGTCTCGGCGGCGCGATCGGCGGCGGTCACGGGCGAACCATCTCCCTTGAACTCCACCGACACGCCGGTTCGGAAATGCCGGTTGGCTTCGTCGCCGGCGAGTGTCGCCAGCTCGGTCACAGCCTGCAGCAGCGGGATCGTCATCGTACCACCAGTCCGGAGGCGCGCATCGCGTCCTTCAATGCGCCGACAGTCGTCACGTTGTCATGAAGAATACCTGCGACCAGCGCGGCGTCGGCATGGCCGTCAGCGAGCACATCCACGATGTGTGTCGCGTTGCCTGCGCCACCGCTGGCGATCACCGGCGCGCTCACGGTTGACGACACCGCTCGCATCAGCGGCAGGTCGTAGCCAGTGCGTGCACCGTCACGATCGATGCTGGTGAGCAGCACCTCGCCGGCGCCGCGCTCCACGCACTCCTGCGCCCACGCCACCGCCTCGAGGCTGGTCTTCGTGCGGCCGCCGTGAGTCCAGACGCGCCAGGAGCCATCCTCCTCGAGCTTGGCATCGATGCTGGCCACCACACATTGTGCCCCGAACCGCTCGGCACAGGCCGTGAGAACGGTCGGGTCGGCCACCATGGCCGAATTGAGCGACACCTTGTCGGCACCGGCACGGAGCGCGCGGCCCACGTCGTCGGCCGTGCGCACGCCACCGCCGATCGTGAGTGGAATGAACAACTGCTCCGCCGTCCGCCGCGCCACGTCCAGCAGCGTGGCGCGATCCTCGGCACTGGCCGAGATGTCGAGGAACGTGATCTCGTCGGCGCCTTCGGCTTCGTAGCGCGTGGCGAGTGCCACCGGATCGCCCACGTCGCGCAGCCCGACGAAGTTCACGCCCTTCACCACACGTCCACCCTTCACGTCCAGGCAGACGATCAGACGGCGGGTCAGCACGTGCGCCTCACTCCGTGACCTGCAGGGCGACGCTGCCCTTGGTGCTGAACACCGCGCCCGACTCCACGAACGCATCACGCACCGCGAGGCCGAGCGCCTTGAACGCCGCCTCAACGATGTGATGTGCATCGGTGCCTCGGATCACCCGCAGGTGCAGCGTGGCCTTGGCGTTGTCACTGAACGAGCGCATCCAGTGTTCCCAGATCGCCACCGGGAGCTTGCCGCGATAAAACGGGCGCCCGCCGAGATCGATGGCACACTGCACGAGGGCATCGTCCATCGGGATGGTGCGGTCGGCGTAGCGCGCTGCGGTGGGTGGCAGTGCGGCAGCGACTGCCGCTCCGATGCAGATGGCCACGTCTTCGATGAGGTGATGCGGCAGGTCACCACGCGCATGCACGGTGACGTCCAAGCCACTGTACTTCGCGAAAGTCACCAGCATGTGATCCAGGAAGGGGCGCGAGGTGTCGACGTCGGCCACGCCGGTGCCCGGTGTGACCGTCGCGCGGATCTGAGTTTCCTTCGTTTCACGGACGACCGTGCTCATCCCTGGAACTCCTCGGCTATGGCGCGTGCATCCAGCGCGCCGGTGTAGAGCGCCATGCCCAGCACGGCCGCCGCCACGCCACGATCGTCGAGCAGGCGGAGATCGGTGTCGGAGGCAATGCCACCGCTCGCGATTACGGGCAGGTCGCTGGCGTCCACGACGTCCTCCATCAGCGCCAGATCGGCACCGCCCATCAGCCCTTCCTTGTGCACCGCGGTCACCAGCACGCCGGCCAGCGGCAGCGCCGACAGCTTCTCCATCGCTTCGTCGATGTCCATGTGCATGGTCCTGGTCCAGCCTCGCGTGACGATCTTCCGCTCGCGAACATCAGCCGCGACGATCAGCTGCTCGGGGAACTCGTCGGCCATCTCGGCCAGCCATTCCTCGTCCTCGAGTGCGCGGGTGCCCACCACGACGTAGGTGGCGCCGGCATCCACGAGCCACTGGATGGCCTCGCGGTCGCGCACACCGCCGCCCACCTGCACGGTGAGATCGGTGCGATCGAGCAGCAGCTCGATCACCTTGCGGTTGTCGCCACGGCCGGTGGCCGCGTCGAGGTCCACGATGTGCAGCGCCTGAAAGCCCTGCTTTTCCCAGTCGAGGGCTACGGCGACGGGATCGGGGAGCCGCACACGCTCGGCGGCATACTCACCGCCGACGAGTTGCACACAGGCCCCCTCACGAAGATCGATGGCGGGAATGACGATCATGCCTGCACCTCACGCAGCCACGCGTGCACGAAACTCACGCCGGCGGTGCTGCTCTTTTCAGGATGAAACTGGACGCCGGTGCACGCACCGGCACGGACCATCGCGGGAAAGCGGTCCTGCTCGTGCGTACTCCACGCCACCACCGCTGCAGCGTCAACGGGGCGGCAGACGAAGCTGTTGGCGAAGTAGGCGACGCGCAGTTCGGAGGCATCGAGCAGCGCATCGCGCGCCACGCTCATCTCCAGCTGATTCCATCCGATCTGCGGAATGCGCTCGGCGTGCAGCCGATCCACGCGACCGGCGATGACGCCGAGGCCTGCCCCGCCCCCTTCGTCACTGTCGTCGAACAGCACCTGCATACCCAGACAGATGCCGAGCGTCGGCAGTCCAGCGAGGATCGCATCACGCATGCGAATGCGGCCATCATTGCCCAGCGCCGCCGTGGCGGCCGGAAATGCGCCCACACCGGGGAGCACCAACGCGTCGGCCTCGATGGCTCGCCGCGGATCGGTGTCCACCTGCACGTCGATGCCGGGACGCTCGAGCGTCTTGATCAGCGAGTGCAGGTTGCCGGCCCCGTAGTCGAAGATGCTGAGCTTCACGACTTCTTCGCCTTGCTCTTCTTCATGGCGGCGGCGAGCGTCGTCACGCACTGCTCCACGAGTGGCCATGGTCCCACTGAAATGCGAAGACAATCGCCCACGCGCGGCAGGTTGGGGAACGGCCGCACACCCACACCCTTCTCGCGCATCGCCATGCCGACTTCCACGCAGTTCGGCACCGGCACGCAGACGAAGTTGGCACTCGACGGGATCGGATCGAGGCCCAGCTTGAGCAGCTCGATGGTGAGCCGGTCGCGATTCTCGATGGCGAGCTGAATGTGCTCTTCCACCCACTGCACATCCTGCCGCAGCGCGGTCACGGCCACCTGTTCGGCCAGCGCGCTCACCTTGTACGGCCCACGTGACTTCTCCACTTCGGCGACCAGTGACGGGTGGCCGAGTGCGTAGCCGATGCGCAGGCCCGCCAGTCCGAACGCCTTGGACATGGTGCGGATCAGCATCACCCGAGGTGCACGTGCGAGCAGGTCCACGTTCGACACGCCGGCGAATTCCACGTACGCCTCGTCGATGAGCAGCACACCCGGTGCGTTGTCGATCAGCTTCTCGAGGGTGCGGCGGGCGACGAGTGCGCCGGTGGGATTGTTCGGTGAACAGACGTAGATCAGCTTCGCGCCGGTGGCCAGCAGCGCATCGGCATCGACTTCGTGATCGGGCAGCTCGGTGACGAGTGTGGACCGCAGCACGTTCATCTTCGCGAAGATCGGGACCATCGCGAAGGTCGGATCGGTGGCGGCGACGAGATCACCCTCATTGCCGAACGCCCGCATCGCGGAGTCGAGGATGTCGTCGGAGCCACAGCCCGTGACCACCATGTCGGGGTTGACGCCGGCGTGGCGTGCCAGCGCGACCTTGAGCTCCGTGCCGTAGAGCGTGGGATAGCGCGTGACGGTGCTCGAGGCGAACTCGCGGATTGCGCGCTCGGCATGCGGGGGCACGCCCCACAGGTTGGTATTGTCGGTGAGGTCGAGCTTCACCGGTGTGCGCTTCGGGTCGTAGAGCGGCACGTCGTTATAGGCCGCTCGCGCAACGGCGAGGCGGTCGGTGACCGGCGTGGTCATGAGCGGGAACTCCACTGCCGTGCGGTGACGGCGTGATTGGGCAGACCCTCGCTGTCGGCGAAGCGTCCGACGTCGGGGGCAAGTGAGGCGGCCGCGGCGGGTGTCACGCGCTGCCACGACGTCCAGCGGATGAAGTCGAGTGTGGAGAGGCCGGAGTAACAGCGCGACAGGCCGCCGGTGGGCAGCACATGGTTGGCGCCGGTCATGTAATCGCCGAAGGCCACGCTGGCCGTTTCGCCGATGAACACCGTGCCGGCGCCACGGAGCCGCGCGAACGCCGCATCGAGCGAGGCAGGCGCGAGTGCGAGCAGCAGGTGTTCGGCCGCCCATTCGTTGGCGAACGTGATCGCGGCGTCGAGCGTGGCGGTGTGCACCACGCCCCCGGCGAAACCGAAGGCATCCGTCACGATTTCCAGCCGGTCGATGGTCGGCATGAGCGTGGTGACTGCCTGCGAGATGCGGTCTGCCAGGTCGGCACCGACGGCCACACAGACCACAGCGGCGCGTGGATCGTGTTCGGCCTGTGCCAACATCTCTCGTGCCACGATCATCGGGTCGGCCGACTCGTCGGCGATCACGAGCAGTTCACTGGGGCCCGCGGGTGAGTCGATCGCGACGGCGCCGGCGCACTGCAGCTTCGCCTCGGCGACATATGCATTGCCGGGGCCGACGATGCGATCCACGCGGGGCACACTGGCGGTGCCATGCGCCATCGCGGCGATGGCGCCGGCACCGCCGATGGCAAACACGCGGTCGGCATCCGCGATCGCGGCAGCGGCAAGCACCACATCGCTGGGCAAGCCGCTCGGGCCCGGCGGTGAACAGACGATCACGTCAGCCACACCCGCCACTTTCGCAGGCACCACACCCATGATCAGCGAACTCGGATAGGCCGCACGACCACCGGGGGCGTAGACACCAACGCGCTGCAGCGGATCGGGACGGCGCCCGACGATGATGCCGGGTTCCGTCTCGGTTTCCATCGCCTGAGGCAGGAATGCGGCATGAGCCGCGCGCACGTTGCGCACGGTACGCTCGAGTGCCGCGCGCAGTGCCGGCTCCATCGCATCACGCGCCCGCTCCCATTCGCGACGCGGCACTTCGATCGCGTCGAGCGTCGCGCCGTCGAACTGGGCGGCCAGTTCACGGAGTGCACTGTCACCGGATTCGCGCACGCGGCGGATGATCGCCGCGGTTTGTGTGCGCACCGCGTCATCCACCGACGTGCTGCGATCGAAGAGGGTGCGACGTTCCGCCGACGTGAGTGCGTCGACGGCGCCGGTGAAGCGAAAGCAGGTGTCGGTCATGGCATCAAACGTTCGATACGCGTGACGAGGATCCCCTGCCCGCCCAGCTGCTTGAGCTGACCGATGGTGCGATAGATCGTGGCGGCCGGCACGACAGCGTGCACGGCGACCATTTCGCCATGGTCCATGATGTCGATCACGGTGGGACCGTTGATGCCGGGCAGGATGGCCTGGACTTCGGCGAGGTTGGCGCGCGGCACATTGGCCATCAGGTAGCGGCGGCTGCGGGCGCGCAGCACCGACGACAGCGCGTCGACGAGTTCATCGAGCTGGGTCCGTCGCGGGTCGCCGGTCGGGACGGTCGTGATCATGCGCGCCGAGGATTGCAGGACCGTGGCGATCTCGATCAGGCCATTGACCTTGAGCGTCGAGCCGGTGGAGGTCAGGTCGACGACGATGTCGGCGATACCGAGGTGCGGGGCGATCTCGGCGGCGCCGGAGACCGGGACGATATCCACCGGGATGCCGGCCCGGGCAAAGAAGCGGGCGGTGATCCGGGGGAAGACCGTAGCCACCCGTGGGCGGCCCTGAATGGCCGCGATGTCGCGGATCGGACTCTCGTCGCGTACTGCCACCACGAGCCGGCACCGTCCGAACTCCAGGTCGAGGAGTTCCTCCACCTCGCGGCCCGATTCGTTGACCAGGTCCACGCCCGTGATGCCGGCCTGAGCCGCACCGTCCGCCACGAACTCCGGGATGTCGGCGGCGCGGACGAAGATGGCTTCGAACTCCCCGCCAAGGGAGGCGGTCAGGGCGCGGTCGCCCTTTCCTTTGACTTCGAGTCCGGCGTCGGTGAAAAGGTCCCGGGCGTCGTCGGCGAGACGACCTTTGTTGGGCAGGGCGATGCGGAGCATTCGGGTGAGTCAGTAGGGGACAAAAACAGCGGCGGCCCGTCCAGAAACCGGACGGGCCGCCGAGATGCAGTGTGCCAGCGCGCGGGACTCAGGCGCAGCACCACACCCGGACGACGCCCGTCGGGCGGCGACCATGATGATGGTGGTGATGCTGGATTGCCGGGTTGTGCTGCATGACAGAAGGGTAGCGGACCGGGAATGACGGGTCAACGGAGGAAGACGTCCGCATCGATACGGAACCCGCTGGCGCCCTCCGTGTGTTTGATTTCCATGTTGGAGCATCTCCCATACGGCCACCTCTGGCCACGGGGACTTGTTCCCGGCGCTCGGTGCCCTATGCTTCCCGCAGTTTCGTGGCGGGGTCTGGCACGGAACTGGGTAGCCGACACCGAACGTCATGTTCGTCAGGTTCGATAATCATCCGGATACGAGGAGTTTTCCATGCGGTTCAAGGTTCTGGCAGTGGCAACGAGCGCATTCGCGCTTGCAGCGTGCGGTGGTGGTGAGAAGAAGGCCGAAGACACTGCAGCAGCGGCCGCTCCGGCAGCCGCCGCTCCGGCTGAGGGCGCTGCTCCGGCCGCGGCCGCAGGCGCAATGGCAGCGTCGCCGATCACCGGCACGACGCACACGGTCAACATGATCGGCGACGAGAAGGGTTATCGCTTCGAGCCCGCCGAAATCACGGTCAAGGCCGGCGACGGCATCAAGTTCGTGAACGTCAAGGGTGGCCCGCACAACGTCGCGTTCGATCCGGCCACGGCTGGCGCGTCGGCCGCGCAGATCACGGCCAACATGCCGGAAGCGACGGGCGACCTGACGGGCAAGATGCTGGTGACGGATGGTGATGCATGGACGATGTCGTTCGGTGGCGTTGCTGCCGGCACGTACACGGTCATCTGCACGCCGCATCAGGCGATGAACATGATCATGAAGGTCATCGTTCAGTAAGCTGCCGCAGTAGCGGGTTCTGTGCGGCGTCCGGCTCCGGCCGGGCGCCGCACTGCTTTTCCTGGCTATTCTTCTCCAGTGATTGCCGACGACGACGTCCCGACTGCCCCGCCCCGCGCGCGCTGGATGGCGGCGCGCGCGCGTAACCTTGTACACCGCAGCGGTGTGCTGGTGTCGGTTGGCGCGGTCACGTTTGCAGTGACGTTCGGCCTGCTGCTCTGGTTCACGCGTGCGGAACGTGACGCATTGCAGCGCGTGCCTGCCACGGCCGATACGGTCGATCTCTCGCGCGCGGCCGGCAGTCTGCGCCGGCAGCAGTATCGTGCCGACAGCATGCTGGCCGACCTGCCGGTGCCGCGCCGGTATGCCGTGCGCACGGCTGCGCTGGTCGTGGCGAGTGGCGACAGTGTGCCGGGTGATTCGGCGGCGGCACCGGCCGCGGCCGATGAGGCGTCACTGGTCGTGGATACCTCGCGCGTGGCCGCACAGTTGCCGGACGCGATGCGGGTCGCCGCCGCGGCGTTGACGGCACGACTGGAGCGCGCGCAGAATGCACCACTGGCGGCCTCGTGGCGCGCACTCGCCGCCGATCCGATGCTGCAGCAGGATGTGCGCGTTCGTGCGCTCGCCGATTCACTCTCCGATGCCGAGCGCGCGCGCAACGAGTACGATGCCGTGGGTGGTGTGGATCCGATCTACCTCGAACTCTCGAGTCGGGTGACGGCGTACGGCCGCGGCATCGAACGCGCTGCCCTGCAACGCCTTGCATCGTTGACGCGTCCGCCCGTTTCCGGCGCATCGGGAGTCGTGGTGGCGGCGCCGGCGGGGCCGAGTCCGTCGGAGCTGGCGCGTCGGTTTGCCGATGATTCGGCGCGATACGCCCGCGCCACACTGCGACGTGCGCGGGCGCAGCAGGCTGCCGAGTCGGTGACGACACTGCTCGTCGCACGGCGGACGGAGGCATTGGAGCGTGATGCGTCGCGGGCACGTGCGCAGCGACGTGTCGATGCCCTCGCGCCGCCACTGGCGATGCTGATGGCGAGTGCCGCCGCGTCGATCGGCCTGTCACTGCTCCTCGCGCTGCTGCTGGAGCTGCAGGCACCGCGGGTGTCGGACGAGCACGAAGTCGTCACGCAGGCGCGGGTGCCGCTGCTGCTCAGCATTCGCGCGTCCGACGCTTCCTCGAGCGATGCACTCACCAGCGCGTTCAGCCAGCTGGTGTTCGATCTCGAACAGATGCTGAGTGGCTCCCCCACACTGATCGTCGTGAGCGACGATGCGGGGCTTGCCTCACGAACCGCTGCGCGGATCGCCGAGCGGCTCGGGTACGATGGCCGCCGCGTGCGTGTGGTGTCACCGCGCCAGGGCACGGCGCGGTCCACGCTGCGGAAGCGGAGCCGCCTCACTCTCACGGCCACGCGGTCGGTGCTGGTGCAGCCGGAACGGAGCCAGGGGGTGGCATGGACCGGTGAACACTTTCTGGAGGCGGTGCACGACGACACCATCACCGTGCGATCCGGCAACCTCAGCGACGTCCGCACCGGACTGACGGCGGAGGGTCAGACGGTGCGTGTCCTCCTCGTGGTCCGCATCGGCAGCACGCCGACGGCCTGGATCAGCCGCGCCCGCTCCGAGGTGCTGTCGGCGGCGGGTGCGGCGGCGATCGGTGTGGTGGCGTGGGCCCCCGACATCGACGATGGCGATCCGGTGCACTTCGCACTCGATTCGGCGCTGCAGCGTGCGTTGGATACGGCACCAGCGGCCGGACGGTGACAGATGTGGGCTGATCAGGTTCTCGCCTTCGAGAAAGCGCACCTGGCGCGTCTGCTGCTCTGGGGCGTCGCGAGCCTCGCGACGGGCCTGGGCTGCTGGGCGTTCTGGCGCATCCAGCGCGTGGACAGCGCACTGCTCCGGCATTTTGCGATACAGACGGGCGCATGGGGGGCCGTTGACGTCGTGCTCGTGCTCGCTGCGCGCCCCACGCTCGCCCTGCGTGATTATGACGGTGTCACGAGTCTGGACCGGTTCCTCTGGTTCAACTGCGGACTCGATGTCGGATACATCGCCGTGGGTATCACCCTCGCCTGGTGCGGGTGGAAACTGGCGAAGTCGAAAGGGCTGGTGGGTGCTGGGCTCGGCGTGATGATTCAGGGCGCCGCGCTGCTGCTGCTCGATGTGCGCCTCGCCGCCCTGTTGTCACAGGCGCGCTGATCCAGCGTTCGTGGTGCGCTGGTGCGTATCCGGGGGTAGTTTCCCGATCCGTCGACACAGTCGCTTCCTGATTCCGGCCGTCAGCCTTTCATGCGCGGATACTCCGACCGCATCAACCACGCGCTCGCCTTTGCGGCCAAGCATCACGATACGCAGGTGCGCAAAGGGCTGCGCCCGCCGTACGTCACGCATGCCGCCAACATCGCCGTGATTCTCGTCCACTACGGGTGTGACGAGTCGGCGGTGGTGGCAGGCGTGCTGCACGACGTGATCGAGGACAGCGTCCGCGACGGCTACACATCCACCGATCTCACCGATCGCATCGGCGCCAAGTTCGGTCATGACGTGCTGGAGACGGTGCTCTCGGTTACCCGCCGCCGCATTGATGATGACGGCATCGAGATGAGCAAGGACGATGTGAAGGATGACTACCTGGCACGTCTCGCCAGCGCTCCGGACACTGCCCGCTGGGTGTGCGCCGCGCACAACCTGCACAACGCCGGCACCATCCTCGCCGACCTGCGTCGCACCATCGAGCCGACCACGGTGTGGACGCGCGGTGGCGCCACGCGTGAGGGCACGCTGCACTGGTTTCGCGCCGTGCATGAGCGGTTGCAGGCGGTGGGCTTCGCTGCGCCGATCATGCAGGAACTGGGTGACATGGTCACCGAACTCGATGCGGCGCCGGCGGGAGACGCACCAGCCGTGCTGTAGTCGCTTCGTTGCGTCGTCGTTTCGTCGCACACAGCGAGTGGCGAACAGCGATACTGCGAACAGCCACTCCACTCACACGGAGTCGCAGAGGCCCGGAGGGATCCGATCGCGAGGCATGGGTCGGCAAGACAGCGAGCGTGCGACAAGAATGAGGGAACTGCACTCGCAGAGCGCAGTTCTCTTTTCAATCAGTGCTTCTCCGTGCCTCTGCGACTCCGTGTGAGTGGAGTTCGGTTGTGCCCTTACACGGTGACGGCTTCCGGCGTGGGATAGGTGCGGGTCACGTAGTTCTCGAGGATCTCGAGGAACTCCGGCACGATGCGATCGCCCTTGAGCGTGACCATCAGCGACCCGTCCACGTAGACCGGCGCCTTGGGCTCCTCGAAGGTGCCGGGCAGTGAGATGCCGATGTTGGCATGCTTCGATTCGCCGGGACCATTCACCACGCACCCCATCACCGCCACGCGCATCTCTTCCACGCCGGGATGCTTGCCGCGCCACAGCGGCATCTGCTCGCGCAGGTAGATCTGGATGTCCTCGGCCATGCTCTGGAAGAAGGTGGACGTGGTGCGACCGCAGCCGGGGCAGGCCGTCACCTGCGGCGCAAAGCTGCGCAGGCCGAGCGACTGCAGAATCTGCTGCGCCACATGCACTTCCTCGGCGCGATCCCCACCCGGCTTCGGGGTGAGCGACACACGGATCGTGTCGCCGATGCCATCCGCCAGCAGGAGCGAGAGACCAGCGGTGCTGGCGACGATGCCCTTCATGCCAAGGCCCGCTTCGGTGAGGCCAAGGTGCAGCGGATAGTCGCACCGTGATGCCAATTTGCGGTACACGTCGACCAGGTCGGGAACGAGGGAGACCTTGGCCGAGATCAGGATCTTGTCGTGGGCGAGCCCGACTTCCTCCGCCATCTCGGCGGAGCGCAACGCGCTGGTCAGCATCGCCTCGACGTAGACGTCGTGCGCCGTCATGGGATACCCCTGTTCGGCGTTGGCGTCCATCAGGGTCGTGAGCAGGTCCTGATCGAGCGATCCCCAGTTCACGCCGATGCGCACCGGCTTGTCGTTGTCCACGGCGATCTGCACGATGCTGCGGAAGTTCTCGTCGCGCCGCTTGCCGCCGACATTGCCGGGGTTGATGCGGTACTTGGCGAGCGCCTTTGCGCAGTCGGGGTACTTGGCCAGCAGGAGGTGGCCGTTGTAGTGGAAGTCGCCCACGATCGGCGTGGTGATGCCCTGGTCGGCGAGCTGACGGACGATGTCGGCCACCGCGGCCGCCGATTCCTCGTTGTTCACCGTGACGCGCACGATCTGCGAGCCGGCGCGCGTCAGCGATGCGACCTGAGCCACCGTGGCCGCCACGTCGGCGGTGTCGGTGTTGGTCATCGACTGCACGACGATCGGATGGCTGCTGCCGACCGGCACGGAGCCGACCATTGCCGTCACGGTCTGTCGGCGGGGGCGGAAAACGGAGGGAATGCTCACAGCACGATGGTTCGGGGTTCCGGAACGGGAGGCCGGACGAGCGACCTGGAGGAGAATCTATCGCTGCAGGGACCGCGTATCATCGGAACCGTGCTTCGGACGGGGTTGTGGTGCCCCCGCCGCTGCCCCGACATTGCCTGTGCCGCGAACCATCACCAGCGACCGAGACCAACATGGCCAAAGAGCCCAGCCGCACCTATAGCAGCACCCCCATCGATACCGGTGCGCCCCTGACGACCACGCCGAAGCCGCCGAAGAAGAGCAAGTGGAAGGTGACCGCCGTCCTGTTCCTGGTGGTGCTGCCACTGGCGGCGTTCGCCCTCTGGGTGACCATCGCGCTCAGCTTCAGCTACTCCAGCGGCGAGCGCGCGGGCTTCGTCCAGAAGCTTTCCAACAAGGGATGGGTCTGCAAGACGTGGGAGGGCGAGCTGGCACTGGCCAACGGCCCCAACGTCATGCCCGAGCTGTTCCGCTTCACGGTCCGCGACGACAAGGTCGCCGAGCAGATCAACAACTCGCTGGGAAAGCAGGTGAAGCTGACGTACGAGCAGCATGTGGGCGTGCCCACGCAATGCTTCGGTGAGACGGAGTACTTCGTGTCGGGGATCCAGGTGATCGGAGGTCCGCCGCCGGCTGCGGGTGGCGTGATCGCTCCGACGACCGTCGCTCCGGTGGATCCGGGTGCCGCCACGGTTCCGTCTGCGACGGTGCCGCCTGCCACCGTGCCGCCCACGCCGTGATGTCAGCGCACGAGCCCACCCTCGTCGTCGGGGGTGGCGTCGCCGGTCTGATGTGCGCTCGGGAGCTGGCGCGCGCCGGTGAGTCGGTGGTGCTGTACGAACGCGAAACCGAGGTGGGTGGCCGGGTGCGCACCACGGTGCGCGACGGCTTCCGGATCGACCACGGGTTTCAGGTGCTGTTCACCGCGTATCCCACGCTGGCGGCGGCGCTGGACATGACGGCGCTCGACCTGCGGACGTTCCGGCCGGCAGCGGTGATGGCTGGCGGTGAGCGTCATCCGGCGGTGATCGGTGATGCGCTGGCCGACCTGGCGCTGCTGTGGCCCACGCTGATCGCACCGCAGCTCTCCATCGCCGACAAGGTGCGGATGCTGCGCCTGCGTCTGCTGGCCACCTCGTTGCCCTTCGACGAGTGCTTCGCGCCCCGGTTCGACGCCGTCTCCACCCGCTCCTTCCTGCGGCAGCGCGGCTTCAGCGCCAACGCGATCGCGAACTTCTTCGCCCCGTTTTACGGCGGCATCCTGCTGGATCGCTCGCTGGAGACCACGGCGGCGGTGTTGCTGTACACGTTCAAGATGCTGGCGGAGGGGCGCACGGTGGTGCCGGCGCAGGGCATGGGGGCGATCACGGCACAGCTCGCGTCAGCGTTGCCGGCGGGCAGCATCAGGACAGGCATGACCGTGACACGCGTGGTGGTGGACGACGGTGTGCTGCAGGGCGTGATGCTGGCCGATGGTACGATGATTCATGCGTCGAACGTGGTGCTGGCCTGCGATCCGCCTGCCATCGGCATGCTGGCGGCAACCGCCGGCGTGCATGTGGACGTGCCGACTGAGAGCCTCGGGTGCAGCACGGTGTACCTGCAGTCGACCACGCCACTCCTGTCTGGCGATGCGCTGTGGCTGAACACCGCGCGCGATGCAACGGTGAGCCATGCGATCACCATCAGCAACGTGGCGCCGAGTTACGCGCCTGCGGGTGCGACGCTCACGGCCGCGACCGTGCTTGGCGCCGCTGCCACGCTGGATGATGCCACGCTGGAGCGTCGTGTCCGCGCGGACCTGACGACGATGAACGGGACGGCGGGTGCCGGTGCCGCAGACCTCGTCGCGATCTGGCGTGTCCCGTTCTCGCAGTTCGCCCAGGCGCCTGGCAGCGCGGAACGTCGTGTGCCAGCCAGCACATCGGTGCGTGGTCTGGTCCTTGCTTCGGAGTGTGCTCATACGAGCTCACTCGAGGGTGCTGCGCGCGGCGGGGTCAGCGCTGCGCGGGCCCTGCTCTCCGGCAGGAAAGCCTCGTAGGCCGCTGTCCGGATTGGTGGGTGATGTGATCCGGGCGCGGGTGCGGTCGTCTGCAGGTCGCACGGTCGCGCGTGCGTTCACATCAAGGAGCACAGCATCATGTCTTCACTCCGTACCACCGTTGCCGGACTTGGCCTGCTGTTCGTGGCCGCTGCTGCACCGGCGCAAGCGCAGTTCGCGATCGGTCTCGCCGGCGGCGCCACGATTCCATCGGGCTCGCTCAACGACCGTTCCAATCTCGGCTACAACGGTCTCGCCACCCTGCAGCTCGGTGTGCCGACGTTTCCGCTGCAGCTTCGCGCCGATCTGCAGTACAACAGTTTCGGCGGCAAGAGCTTCAGGAATGCGCTGAATCAGGCGATTGACGGCACCGATACGCGTGTGATCAGCGGGTCGATCAACGGCGTCTTCGCGATTCTTCCGGGCCCGGTCAAGCCGTACCTGATCGGTGGCGTGGGCTACTACGACACGCAGCTCAAGGGCACCGACGCCACCCGCAAGGTGGGCTACAATTACGGTGCTGGCGTGAAGTTCGGGCTGACCGGTGCGAGCATCTTCGTCGAGGCGCGCATGCATCAGATCAACGACGCCACCTTCGACGTGGGCGGCAATCGCAGCTCGGCGAAGTTCATCCCGGTGACTGTCGGCATCATGTTCTAGCCATGTGGCGTGTTCCGGAAGGACACAGCACGCTGTCTCCTTTCGGCGACAACACCACGTGACTCTCAGCAAGCGCCGCGCGGCGCGGGCATGGGGTACTGCGGTGGCTGGCGTGTTTTGTGATCCGGCCGTGCCCTCGGTCGTCAAGAGCGTGGCCCAACGGCGCATGCGTTCACTTCCACACCTGAGACGATGACCAACTTTCGCGGGATTCTTACCGGCTTCGGCGTGGCGCTGACGCTCGCCTCCGTCGCGGCACCGGCGCAGGCGCAGTTCTCCGTCGGCCTCGCCGGCGGCGGCACCACGGCCTCCGGTTCGATCAACAACCGGCAGGACATGGGCTACAACGGACTCATCGCGGTGCAGGCGGGCATTCCGCTGTTTCCGTTCAAGATCCGTGCGGATCTGCACTACAACAGCTTTGGCGGCAGCAGCTTCACGAACGCCTTCAGCCAGGCCACGAGCGGCTCCGATGCGCGTGTGATCAGCGGATCGATCAATGCGGTGATGAACCTGCTGCCCGGCCCGGTGAAGCCGTACCTGATCGGCGGCGTGGGGTACTACGACACGCAGTTCAGCGGCAATTCCGGCTCACGCAAGATGGGCTACAACTACGGGGCCGGTGTGAAGGTGACCAAGCTGTTCGTCGAGGCGCGGATGCACAGCGTGCAGAATACCACGTTCGACGTGGCCAACGGCCGCACGACGTCGAAGTTCATCCCGGTGAGCGTCGGGTTCATGTTCTGATTCGGGACGGCTGGAACCGCGAACCGCGAACAGCGAATCGCGGAACTGCACAGCCGCAGAACTGCAAAAGAGATTGGGGGGGTGTCGCTCGGAGCTTCGAGCGGCACCCCCCGAATCACATCAGGTTGAAGGCGCCGAACAGCCTCGTCAGCGCACGCAGTTCTGCGGCTGTTCTGTTCTGCGATACGCAGTTGCAGTCGTTGCCGCCGCGACGCACTGTTCATCATGCACTCAGGTGTCTCTCGCGCATGCTGACGTTCCCGCAGGAACCATTGCCCGACCAGTGATCTGTACCCGACACGCGACCTTTCTTTGTGCGTTCTCGTTCTGTGCCATGTCGGAGGCACTTTGCGCACAGCAGATCAGCGTTCATGTGCGTGATGCGGATGCAAACCGTCCGCTTTCGAGGGTGTTGGTGAATGCACGTCGGGAGGCCGATACGGTCGACGTGTTTGGCTTGACCAACGCCGCCGGCGAAGCCCTGCTGAGACTCCCGGCAGAAGGCCGCTGGTCCGTTGCAGTACGGCGTATCGGTCTGGCGCCGGAGCGCAGAGCGCCTGTTTTTGTGCGCATCGGCGAGAGTGTGACTGCGCGGTTCACCCTGCGCGCGGCGCCGTTCCAGCTGCCCGGCGCGCGCGTCGTCGCTGCCTCGGGCAGCTGTCCGGGGACCGACGGTGGCGTCATGCGTGTGTCGGCGCTGTGGGATCAGGTCACGCTTGCACTGCAGGGATCGGCCCTCGCGGCAGATGAGGGAGCAGGCAGCACGGTCCTTCGCTCCGTGGCGTCTGATCGTGAACTGGATCTGGATCTTCGCGTGCTCAGCGAAACCCCGCTGCAAGTCCGTCGCGGTGTGGGGAGGCCGTACGCGGCATTGCACCCCGACTCACTGGTGCTGCACGGATATGTGCGATCGGATGCCGATCGCACCCTCCAGTACTTCGCACCCGATGAGCGGTCGCTCCTTTCGGAGTCATTCCTCCGGACGCACTGCTTCGATACGCCGCCGCGCGACGCCGAGCCCGGGGTCGCGGAGCTGCGCTTCCGGCCAGCACCGACACGTCGTGCGCCGGATGTTGCGGGATCCGCGTTCGTGGATGCCGCGACCGGTGCCCTGCAGCGCATCAGCTTTCGCTTCGTGAACGCGGACTCGCTCTTCCCGTCCGGTACGAAACACGCCGGTGGCGAGGTGCGCTTCGATCGGCTGCCGGACGACACCTGGTATGTCGCCGCGTGGTCCATTCGCATGCCGCGTATGCTGCGCGTCACCTGGTCACGCGTCCCTCGGCTGACCGGGTATCACGAGGTTGCCGGCGCCGTCGACACGCTCGCCACGAACACCACGGCGGTCGTGACGGTCACGCGCACCGCGGCTCCGCCGCGAGCCGCCTTGAACGCAACGAAGCCGGGAGGTGCTCCACCAAACGCGCTTCCGACCGGAGACAAGGTCATTGTCGGTGGGAAGCTGATCGTCGAGACGACGACGGCAGCCGCCCGGCGGCGTCGTGAGTGGCGTACGGAGTTCGCGGCACGGCGCCAGGCTGGCGTTGGAGTGTTCGTGGATTCAACCGAGCTCGCAGTTGGGCAACCGGTGCTTCAACGTCTGGCGCTGGTCCGGCCGATTCGCCTGTTCGTCGTTCCGGCTGACGTTCCACCACCTCCTCGCGACGACGATCCGGACCTTGCGGACAGTTGGGTGGCGGGGGCGGTGGTGCCAGTGATGCCGGTCGTCAGTGGTGGCGAGCCTGGTGCAGATTGCCTCGTGAAGCTCTTCCTCGACGGAGAGCGCACGACGTCAACCCGGATGCACGCGCTGTCCAGCGATGCGCTCGCTGCTCTCGAGTTCTATCAGCGTCCGCGTGACGTTCCCGACGGATACCGACGCGGCGGTAATCGCTGTGGCACTGTGCTGCTGTGGTCGCGCGAGCACCACTGACGACCACACTCTGCGCACGCTGAACCGCGAACTGCGAATCGCAGAACCGAAAGGCCGCAGAACGGCATTGGCTGAACTGCAGCGGCTGAACTGCTGAAACGCAGAACTGCACACAGCCGCAAAACAACGTGCCCTAGCGTCCGTGTTGCTCGGAACGTCGATGCTTGAGGGGAACTGCAACTGCGTGGGCAGTTCCCCTCAAATTGAATGGCGGCGATGCAGCGACCGGTGATCTGCGCATCGACCGCCGCGTGCTGTTTTGCGGCTGTGTGCAGTTTTGCGTTTCCGCAGTTGCAGTTGCCCTTCCGCGGCCGTTCGGTTCAGCGGCTGTGCCGTTCCGCGATGTGTCGTCAGCAGTGGCCGTTGGCCCATTCCACCTGAAGAATCACGCCAGTGACGCACGCCCCGCTTCGAGCTGTGCCTTCACGGCACTGACCGCCGTCCCACCCGGCACGTTGCGACGATCGACGCTGGCCTGCGCCGAGAGTGCATCCAGCACATCCGGACCGAAGGTGGCATGTGCCGCCATGAACGCCGACAGCGGCAGCTCGTGCAACTCCACCCGCGCCTCCTCGGCCTGCCGCACCAGCGATCCCACGGCGCCATGTGACTCGCGGAACGTGACACCGCGCAGCACGAGGTAGTCGGCCAGGTCGGTCGCCATCATCACCGACGTCACCGCAGCCGCCATGCGATCGGTGCGGAACTT
This sequence comes from Gemmatimonadaceae bacterium, assembly GCA_031411975.1. Lineage (GTDB taxonomy): Bacteria > Gemmatimonadota > Gemmatimonadetes > Gemmatimonadales > Gemmatimonadaceae > JACMLX01. The sequence continues at coordinate 1,166 of JANOCB010000028.1, read as the reverse complement.
CAGCTCGTCCACGGCGCCCGCGACCGCCGGCAGCACCAGCGACATCACGTTCACCGCGTCGAACAGCGCGCGCTTGTCGTCCTGCAGGTCCTTGTTGTAGCCACTCGGGAGGCCCTTGAGCGACATCACCATCGACGTCAGGTCGCTGAATACGCGCGCGGCACTGCCGCGTGTGAGCTCGAGTGCGTCGGGATTGCGCTTCTGCGGCATCATGCTCGAGCCGGTGGAGAAGGCGTCACCGAACTGCACGAAACCGAACTCGCTGCTGCCGAACAGAATGAAGTCCTCGGCCAGCCGCGAGAGATGCATGGCCGTCATCGTGAGCGCGTAGAGCGTGTCGGCCACGAAGTCACGGTCACCCACCGCGTCGATGCTGTTGGGCGACAGCGACGCGAAGCCCAGCTCCTCGCGCAGCAGTTCGCGCGACACCGGGAACGCCGTGCCGGCGATCGCGCCCGAACCCAGCGGCAACACGTTGGTCGTGCGCGCCGCATCGGCCAGCCGCTGCCGGTCACGCGACAGCGGCCAGAAGTGTGACATCAGCCAGTGCGCCAGCGTGACGGGCTGTGCGCGCTGCAGGTGCGTGTAGGCGGGCAGCAGGTGCTCCTGATGCAACTCGGCGTGCTTCAGCAGCACGCGCTGCACCTCGCGAATGCCCGCGTCGAGCTGCGTGATGGCGTCCAGCGTCCACAGGCGCGTGCCGGTGGCCACCTGGTCGTTGCGGCTGCGACCCGTGTGGAGCTTGCTGGCGAGGTCGCCCACATGCGTGTGCAGCAGGCGGTCCACCATGGTGTGCACATCCTCGTCGCTCGGCAGCGGCTGCGCGCCCGCCACGAAGTCGTCGGCCACGGCGGCGAGGCCGGCGTCCATGCGCGCGCCTTCGTCGGCGGTGAGGATGCCGCCGCGCACGAGGCCCTTGGCCCAGGCGCGCGAGAGCTGGATGTCGAACGGCCAGAGACGGAAGTCGGTCGTGATCGACCGGTTCACCGCGTCCAGAATGGCGGAGGGGCCGCCGGCGAAGCGACCCCCCCACAGCTTGTGCGTGTTGCCTTCGGCCACTTATGCCCCAGTGGTGGACGGCTTCACCGGCGTGGCTTCCGGCGCATCGGCCGTGCCCCACGACGGAACGAAGCCCATCTCCGCGTCCTTCAGTGCGCGCACGCGGT
>JANOCB010000027.1:0-5740 GCA_031411975.1 Gemmatimonadaceae bacterium | reverse complement strand
CGCGGTGGGCCGGTACACCTCACACATGACCGGGATCATCTCGTCCATGGCCGACGCGGTGATCCTGGGCAACTCCGCCGTGTTCCTCACTGGCATCGGCGCGTTCGTGGCATTCCTCGCCGGTGCGGCGACCACAGCCGTCATGGTGCACGCGGCGCGGCGGCGCGGCCTGAGCAGCGCGTATGCGCTGCCGTTACTGCTCGAGGCGTTGCTCCTGCTTGTGTTCGGTCTCGTCGGTGCGCGTCTCGAGAACGTCCACACCGCGTTCATCTCTGCCACAGTTGCCCTGCTTTGCTTCATGATGGGGCTGCAGAACGCGGTCATCACCAAGATCTCGAATGCTGAAATCCGAACGACGCACATGACAGGCATCGTGACGGATCTGGGGATCGAGCTAGGGATGCTGCTGTACGTCAACCGGCGTGACATACCGAGCGAGCGGGTCGAGGCGGATCGCGGACGACTGCAACTGCTGCTCCTGCTGCTCGGCGGTTTCTTCACCGGCGGCGTGCTGGGTGCGGCAGCCTTCAGCACGATGGGCTACTTCGCGACCCTGCCGGCGGCACTGGTGCTGGTAGGCCTGGCCGCGGTACCCGTCATCGACGATCTGCGTTACCATCTGCCAAGGCGATGACGTCATCTGCTGACCTGCCACCGGAGGCACCGGCCTCCGTCGGCGACGCACAGTGTAGACCATCAGGCCTCGCTCACAGGCAGGCGCGTTCCGGGCGGTTGCGAGTGCCATGCGCACGGCCACTTCCGGGCGTCACACGGCACGTCGTTGATGGCTGATACGACGATAGTTGGAACGCCACCGTCGGCTCCCTCGTTCCACAGCGTCGTAGACGGCGCAGGCTGATCGTGTTCGCTTCGACTTCCTGATGATCATGATACGCCACTAGCGCGGTCTCGCTTGGCCTCGCGTGCGTAGCTCGAACGATCCTCCGCTTTTCTCCTTTGCTGTCGACTTCCATCCTGATGTGACTCCCATGCGCCTGGCGTCCCGCTACCTCATCGCAATCGTCGGTTTCCCCTTGGTCGCAGCATGCGCGGGTGACGGTGGCACTGCACCCGGACTCTCCTCACCGGCGCCCGCTCCCGCACCGACACCGACCCCAGCGCCGACGCCCGCTCCCGGTGCCTCCGCCTCGGTCGTGGCGGGTACGAACTCCAACGATTTTGCCCCTGCGTCGGTCGAAGTCGTCCGAGGGGCCGTGGTCACGTGGAGCTTCGGCGCTCGCGCACACAACGTGATTTTCGGCAGTGCGACCGGCGCCCCGGCCAACATCGACGTCACGTCGAACGCACAGGTAGCGCGCACATTCAACACCGCCGGGACCTTCGGATATGACTGCACGTTGCATGCGGGCATGACCGGTTCTGTCGTGGTGCGCTGAGTCACCGCGGGCTCCCTCGCGTCGCGCCGGATCGCCTCGTTGCGACTGTGCGGTCGCTCATCCTGGGGGCCGCACTGCCCTGCGGTGGCCACCCTCGGGAACGGAGCGGGTGATTCTGCGATTCAGGCGACACGACCTCGCGGGCGCTCGCCCCGGGACGACCGTGATGCCTCGAGTCGCGACGAGCCGGGCGTCGACCCTCAGCTGGAGAATCACCCATGACGATGTTGAAGTCTCTTCGCACCGCGGCAGTTGCTGCCCTGGTCGCTGGCGCGAGCGCCGCGCCGACTCAGGCGCAGACGAGTTTCGTATCGTTCCTCAATGGCGCACAGGAAGCCCCGACGCCACGCGTCACGCCAGCGTTCGGCAATGGCACCGTGGTGATGAACGCGGCGCGGACGCAGATCACAATCAACCTGACGTTTCAGGGGCTGCTCGCGCCGATCACGGTTGCGCACATCCACAACGGTGCCGTCGGCATCAGCGGTCCGGTGATTCTCGACATTCGCAACCTGATGAGCACCACGCCGGACCTGACCGGAGGCTCGATCATGAACGCCGTCCTGAACATCGACATGGCTCAGGCGAATGTGCTCCTGGCCGGCAACGGATACTTCAACCTGCATTCCACGCAGTTCCCTGCTGGCGAAATCCGTGGCCAGATCAACGTCGTGCCGGAGCCGTCGACCTACGTGCTGATGGCGACGGGCCTCGGTGGGCTGGTGATCGTCGCACGTCGTCGTCGCGCCAGCTGATTGCGAGTCGGAGTTGGACTTTGGGATAGGACACTATCCCAAGTGGCACGGCGCGACGAATTCCTTGCGCCGTGCTGCTGCTGCGCGTGGCCGTTCCCGCGCTGGAACATCCGGGCAGACTCGACCGCTCAGCAAATGTCCGCGCCATCGACGACAATCACAATCGCAGCACACAAGTGTCGGACAGTCTCAACGTCCGTCGTTGCACCCGGTCCCTCTTGTCGGTGGGCGGTGCACTGCTCGTCGGCGTGGCATTCAGTGCGTGTACCGATGGTGATCCTGCCCCGCCCGCGCTGGTGAAGTTTCGCGCGACGTTGGCCGGCAGCGAGGAAGTGCCGCCAGTGACCACATCGGCCAGTGGCAGCAGCGAATTCTCGCTGAGCCGGAACAATGACACGCTCTACGTCAACACTGACGGCGCGGTGCAGGGTGCGGCCCGAGACACCGTGTGCGTAGCTTCATTATGGCCGCGAAGTGTCGGAGTGTCGCCCTTGCACAGGATGCATCGTGGATGGAAACCGTCGGCTCCCGATCATTGCCGCAACGTGTGGACTCGTCGCGTTGTCGTTGCTCATCGCGTCGGGATTCGGATATCGCGGCGGTCTCTGGGAGCTGCCCAGCGCGTTCGCGATGATCAAGTGGGCGGCGTACCTCGGCGTCGTCACGGTCGCGCTTTCCTGTGCTGGGATTGCGATGACGCGTCCAGTCGTGCGTGCGCTCGCCACGTTCATCGTGCCGCTGTGCCTTGGCGCTGCGGCGGCGGTGATCCCGTTTCGCTGGAAGCAGCTGGCGGGCACCGTCCCGCCGATTCACGACATCACGACTGACACACACGACCCGCCGACCTTCGTGGCAGTTCTTCCGCTGCGTGCGGACGCCAAGAATTCTGCCGTGTACGGAGGCGACAGCGTGGCAGTGCTCCAGAGGGCAGGCTACCCTGACCTGGTGCCGCTCACACTGCCGTTGGCGCCTGGGCAGGCTTTCGTGAAGGCACGCACGGTCGCGGAAGGCATGGGATGGGCAATGGTCGCCACCGATTCGGCCTCGGGCCGTATCGAGGCGACGGCGACCACGCGGTGGTTCGGCTTCAAGGACGACGTGGTGATCCGCGTCCGGCCCGCCAGCGGCGGCAGCGTGGTCGACATGCGCTCGGTTTCACGGCTCGGTGGCAGCGACGTCGGGACGAACGCATCGCGGATCAGAGCGTATCTGGCTCGACTGACGAGTGTCCAGAGCGGCCGCTGAGCGACCGGCAGCCGCTCAGCCTGTCGGCGTCGGAGCTCGGCTGAGGCAGATGCCGTCTCGCAGACCTTCTCACTCGTTGCGGCCTTCGAACCGCCCGCCTGTGCCGCGGCTTTGCTGCACGCCGTTCCGCCGCTCTGCAGAAAAGCGCGCAACGAGTGGAAGCTGAAGAGGATGGTCACGACGCTGTCAATGATCGCGTGAAATTCCCCACTTTGTGATCGTCTCGAATTCCCCACCACCACCGCGACGGCGCCGCGGAGGGTGTCGCCCGTGGGCGGCGGCGAGGGTGGAGACGCCCGTTCCCCCCGCTCGGCCGACCGGACACCCTCCCGGCGGGGTATGCACGGTGCGACGCCGGCACGGACGAGAGTACAGGCGTCCGCCGACATCTCACCAACCGCAGCGGACTGCGTCGGGGGACGGTTTTCGGTATCTTGTTGAAGCAGGTGCAGTTGGGGGCCAGTAGCTCAGCGGTAGAGCAGCGGACTCATAATCCGACAGGTCGTAGGTTCGAATCCTACCTGGCCTATCCCCCCGCTTCACGTCGGTCCGGCGACGGCGCTCGCGGGCTCCCCTCCCCCTTTACCGAACCTGCTGTTACGGTTAGACTTGCGTGCTTCGGACCCTCTGCCATTCCAGGGAACGAACTAGGGGTTGCCGATCGATTTGAAGGACGCGTAGCTCAGCTGGTTAGAGCGCTGCTTTCACACAGCAGAGGTCCGGGGTTCGAGTCCCTGCGCGTCCATATCCCCCCGCTCGTGGTCTCTCAGCCATACAGACAGCGATGAATCGCCTCTTCCTTCGGCCGCTGCTCGCGGTCGGGGTCTTTTTATTTTTGGCGTCTGAGCTTCAGGCGCAGACCGTCTCGCCGCAGCAGGCGCAGCAGATGCTGCAGAATCGCCCCGATCTGCTGAATCAGCTCAAGCAGCGCATCGGCGGCAGCGGGCTCTCCCCGGATCAGATCCGGGCACGACTCCGGGCACAGGGTTACCCGGACAATCTGCTCGACTCATATCTGCAGGGTGAGGGCCGCGCCGGGGCCGGAGGCGTACCGACCGGCGATCCGACCGGGGCGACGGGCTCTGTGACAGGCCTCCCCGGAATCCCGGGGGCCGCAGGCGCGGCTGCCGGTGGGAACCCGCTGATTCCGGGTTCGGACGTGTTCTCCGCCCTCCGCGAACTGGGTATCGCGGACTCGAGCGACTTCGACTTCCCCGGTGATACCAACCGCACGCGTCGCCTGCGCAGCGACTCGATGCAGACGCCGTTCGACACCACGCTCGACTCCCGCATTCCCGTCGACATGCGGGGGCGCGACGGTCGGCCGATGACGCCGTACGAACAGTTTCTGTTCCTGCGCACCGACTCGATCCAGCGCGACAGCGGACTGAAGGTGTTCGGCATGGAGCTCTTTTCCGGCCGCAACCCGACGCAGTTCGATGCCAACCTCGCCGGTCCGGTCGATGCCAGCTATCGCCTCGGCGCGGGCGACCGACTCGTGCTCATCCTGACGGGTGACGTCGAACAGGCATACACGCTGGATGTCACACGCGAAGGATTCGTCGTCATTCCGCAGGTCGGGCAGCTGAGCGTCGCCAACCTGACGCTGGCGCAACTCGAGGACCTGCTTTTCGTGCGACTCGGCCGGTCGTATTCCGGCATCCGTCGCGGTGCCGGCGCGACCACGACGTTCAGCATCAGCGTGGCGCGCCTGCGGACGAATCAGGTGTTCGTCGTGGGTGACGTCGCACGACCGGGGAGCTATCGCATCTCTGCAGCCGGGACGGCGCTGACCGCATTGTACGCCGCCGGCGGTCCAACGATGAACGGCTCGCTGCGCGCGGTGCAGATCCGGCGCAACGGGCGGACCGTCGCCACCATCGACCTGTACGAGTATCTCACGCGCGGTGATGCCTCGCGCGACGGACGCCTGCTCAACGGGGACATCGTCTTCGTGCCGTTCCACACCGGGCGGGTTCGGGTGCTCGGCGAGGTGAATCGACCGGGGACGTATGAAGCCGGAAGCAATGGCACACTCGCGGACATCGTGCGCGCCGCTGGCGGGCTGCGGCCCACCGCTGCCCGCTCACGGATCCAGATCGAGCGGCTGACGCCGGCCCGTGACCGCACGCGGCCAGGCAGCGACCGCGCCGTGCTCGATGTCGCCAACATGTCGGGCGACGACATCCCGGCGCTGTCACTGGTGGACGGTGACGTGGTGCGTGTGTTGAAGGTGGCTGACCGTGTGCGCAACCGCGTGATCGTCCGCGGCAACGTCTTCACCCCCGGTACCGTCGGCCTCACCGCCGGCATGAAGCTCAGCGAGGCGCTTCGCAAGGCGGG
>JANOCB010000026.1:0-3364 GCA_031411975.1 Gemmatimonadaceae bacterium | reverse complement strand
GATCGGTGTGATCCATTCGCGAGCGAGAACGTCTGCGTCGTTCGCTGGCGTCTAACGCCGGTTGCTGCTGACGGTGCGGCCCACGTAATGTGATCGGGACAGTCTTTTGTGAGGCCGCACCGCAGCAGAACCATGATCGTTAGCCATCAAGCGCCACCTATGGTGCGTATAATCGAAGTGGTGGCACATCGCTCCGAGTGGGCAGCCGACTTCGTCGCGGAGTCGAGTCGGCTGCGCGACGTGTTCGGCAGCCGCGCGCTGACGATCGACCACATCGGGAGTACGGCAGTCGTGGGGCTCGCCGCAAAGCCGGTAATCGATATTCTCGTGGTGTTAGACTCGACGGCGGACATTGGGGCGTTCAGCACCGGCATGGAGCAGCTCGGGTACGTTGTGCGTGGAGAGTGTCTGGATGCGGAGATCCCCGGATCCGTCGGGCGGTTCTACTTCAGCAAGGATGTGGCGGGTCAGCGCACGCACCAGGTGCACACATGTGCGTCGGGGCATGCGGAGATTTCAGACCTGCTCGTGCTTCGCGACTACCTCCGGGCACATCCGGGCGCTGCCAAGGAGTACGCGCGCGTGAAAGTCGAGAGTGTGGCGCACTCAACCGAAGGCAGCGTCGGGTACATGCGTGCGAAAGCGAATACTGTTCGCGCGCTGCTGGCCAGTGCTCGGCAGTGGAAGCGAAGGTGAGCGTCCGACGCTCCACTCGCGTGCTTGATGGCTAACACGGGTTGCTGCTGACGCGGCGGCCGACGTATTGTGAGCAGGACGGTCTTTGGTGCGGCCGCCGCGCAGCAGAACCCTGTCTCGTTAGCACGCTTCTGCACGTGATCACCTACCGGGCCCAGATCATGGCGATCCGAACAGTTCTACAGCTGACCGTAAGCATTGCGTGCGTGAGCCAATTCGTCGCGACGGACTGCGCGGCCCAAGTCGCACGTGATCTGGCGCCGGGCACCCACGTGCGACTCGAGACATCAAACAGTACGCTCGTCACGGGAGTTGTAGCGGCCCTCCGCAGGGATTCGGTCTCGTTGCGAATCGACAAGTCCGACGTGACTGAGACTTACGCCGTCAGTTCTCTGCGTGCATTTTCGCGCAGCCTTGGTGCCGATCGTTGGCGTGGCGCTCGCCGCGGAGCGCTGCTCAGCGGCGGAATTGGGCTCCTGGCGACAGCGCTCGTGCTGCGCGAAGACTTGAAGCCGAGCGACAGTTATATCCGTGGGACGCTTTTCGTAGCGCCAGCCGCAATTTTGTTCACTCTGCTGGGAACCGGCGTCGGCGCACTCAGCGCGCCGGAGCAGTGGTCTAGGGTTGAGCGCTTGAGCGTTGGTGCTCAGGCGGACAGTCCGGGACGTCTAGCGCTCGCATACCGAATCACGTTCTAGGCGACGCGGATCGCATCGCGTCGCGTGCTAACACAGGTTGCTGCTGACATGCGACCCGCTTTCAGTGAGCAGGAGAGGCGTAGGTGCGGTCGCATTGCAGCAGAACCTTGTCTCGTTGGGCAGACAAATCGTCAAGGCGCATACGAACAACGATTATCGGAGGCGGCACGATGTTGCGATTGCGTTCACGCGTGATGTTGCTCGCTCCAACGTGGCTCGTACTTTCGAGCTGCGCGACAACACGGCATCGCATGGTGGCCCGCGACGTCACGCGGGCGCAGTGGAACGATGTCGTGGAATGCCTGATCTTAGGCGCACGCGCGGCCGGTACCGGGGGGGAGGAGAGCGGGATGTCCGTGCGCATTTTTGCGCGCGACCTCCGCAATGACGGCGTGGAACACATCCTCTTTGTCCGGGAAGCGACGGGACTGCCCGCGTTCCAGGTGACTACGAGAACCGAAGTTACCGATCCAAATGGCGCATGGCGGGCACAAGTGAGTGGCGCTACGGCCGCTACCCGACGCCTCCAGTATCAATTAGACGCGCAGTGCCTTGCGGCCTATCCCGTCGCTGGCAGCAACCTCACAGAGTAGCGCCGCTGCGCGCGTTACTCGCCAGCGCCGACGGCGGGAGGGACAGCATGTCCGCGCTGTCTGAAGTCAACTTAGAAGCGCAATTATCAGCGCTTGGTAACATAGAGCTCCTCCGGTGTGTGCCAGTCATGGCGCTTGCGGGGTCGACGATTGATCTTGTTGGCAATGCGGTTGCAGTCAGCTTGCGTGAGATGCTCCATGCTTTTGCCTTTCGGGAGGTACTGCCGAATCAGGCCGTTCATGTTCTCATTCGAGCCGCGTTCCCATGAGTGATGCGGCGTGGCGAAATAGAATTTCAGGGGGAGGCGCAGCTCGAGGGCTTTGTAGCTGTGGAACTCCGTGCCGTTGTCGGCGGTAATCGTGCGCACGGCGCGGAGTTGGCGCCGGACCAGCGCTTCCAGCCGGGCGTTCAGATTGGCGGCGGTGCGCCGGGGCAGTTTACCCATGGCCACGTAGCCGGTTTTTCGCTCGACCACCGTCACGATGCACGCACCGGCTTGGCTGTCACCGAGCACCATGTCGACCTCACAGTGCCCGACGCGCGAGCGATTGGTCGCACCGGCCGGCCGCGTCGAGATATGCCGCTTGCCCGCGAGTCGCCCCCGGCTGTCATACGCGCCGTAGCGTTTGCGAATGCGCTTATTCGCGCGGCGCAGGTGCACATGCAGCGTACCGCCCGCCTTCTTGTCCTTCCAGATGTGGCGGTAGATCGTCTCATGGCTGATGACGAGAATGTCGAACCGCGCGAACCACCCCACGACCTGCGCCGGGCTGAAGTCTTCACGCAGCATCGAGTCAACCAGGGCCCATTCCGCCGCGCTGAACTGCGAATTGCGGCGGGACCGGCGACGGCGTTCGTTGGTATAGGATTGCGCACGCGAGGCGACGTAGCCCCGTCCGTTACACCGCCACACGTTCCGCCGCAGCTCGCGACTGATCGTGCTGGGGTGTCGTCCGAGGATCCGCGCCATCTCGGCTTGGGTGTGCCCTTGCTTCCGCAGGATCGACAGGGCATACCTTTCTTCAGCGGTGATCTGGGTGTACGGCGTCATGGCAACCTTTCTCTTGGCGGAGGATGGAAGCCAAGCGTACCCCAGGTCACCGTTTCTTGCCGGATCGGTGTTGCACTAAGTATGTGAATTCGCCCTGGCTAACCCGGGTTGCTGCTGACAATGCGACCGGCGGTCGGTGAGCAGGAGTAGGTTTCGCGCTGTCGCATTGCAGCAGAACCCAGTTTCGTTAAAGCGCAACACTCTTTAGACGTAGCGGAGGCGACCGTGCACGACGGAGATCACCTGAGTGAGGCCGCGGTGCGCCGCATCCTCGAGCGGACGGCAGCGCTGGATGCCACACTCGGTCGCACCCTGACGGTGGTGC
>JANOCB010000025.1:0-20077 GCA_031411975.1 Gemmatimonadaceae bacterium | reverse complement strand
TGTCACCACTGCTCGCCGCCACGTGGCGCGTCATGCTCGTCGATGGCGGGGAGGTTCGTGGCGGTGATGCCGGCGACCAGTTCGGCCAGCGAAAGCACGGGGACGATCACCAGCTGGCCGTCCCGGATGGTCACGTCCACTGCGGCGCCCTCATGCAGGTGCGCGTCCTCGGCCAGCGCGCGCGGGATCCGTACCCCGATGCCTTTGCCCCACGTCCGAATTGTGGTCCGCATTGGCGCCTCCGTTGTGTGTACACATGGCGTCGCCGGTGAACGGCACGTCCGCGAGCGAGGCAATGGCGCGAACTGCGGCACAGCCACGAGTGCGACATCCGGCAGCCGCACAGCCGTCGTGCGCGAGGTGCTGCGATCCCGACGCCCGCCAGGTGTGAGGAGCCAGTCGATCACTGACAGCTGGAGGTCGCACGCGACCACGTGAAGCATTGCGCCATGGCGCGTTCGTCACGCGAGCGGCTCGACTTCCACGAACTGCTGCAGGAAAGTCGCCCGGCCGTAGTTGGCCTCGGTCGGCGCGGGGAACACGACGGGCGGCGTCTTCGGCGGCACGCGCATGGGAGGGAACGCAAGACCTAGCTTCGTTTCAATAGTGCGGCGGTTGTGCGTGCGTCGCGGTGTACAACGGGTGCTCAGGCAATCCTGTGTTCCCGACGCGGATCGGCGATTTGGCCGTCAGCGTTGTGCTCGTTTGACGACATCAGTGCGAGCAGGGCGACATGACTGGCGTTACGGTCGATCTCAGCGGTGTGTCAATGCCTCATTCGAGCTGTGCATCGGCGCAGCAATAGCCGGCGCAATTCCGAGCAGCGCAATCACGAGCAGTAGCTCCGTGCCGCCATGCACGAAGTACACCGCCTGCAACCACGAATACTGTTGTATGATTGCCAGCTCCGCAAAAATCCAGATCAGCATCCCAAAGCCGGCGACCGCAGAGAGCAGCAGCCCACTTCGGCTTCGAGTGAGCAGCGCTGCGGCAGCGGCGGCCTGCGTACCTCCAATCACCACTCCGAGCAGAAGACCTGGCACCGTAAACGATGAAAAAGGGCTGTTGGCGAGGTAGGTGAGCGGCACGCCCGCTCCGTTCAACGCCAGTGCGAGTATGGCACCGACCAACGCCGACAGGGCCCCGAAGACTTCCAGTGCGACAAGGGCCCGCAGTACGATGCGATTCGGGATCGGAAAGTTCACAAGGCATCGCCGGGTCGCCGCTCTCTGCCAACGCGGCGGAAGTGAATGGCGAGGAGCACTGCCGATCCGGTCATGGTGATCGACCAGAGCGCTGCCAACCAGATGAACGAGCGATTCACGAAATAGGTGATGAAGATCGGTACGGCCAGCATGCCATTCATCACGAAGAGTCGGCCAATCCACTGTTGGAGCCGGGAATGGTCGAATGCTGGTGCTGTAATGAGCGTGGAGAGACACATGAAGATGTATCCGATTCCATCGATTGCATTGAACACCGAATCACCACGCGCGATCGTCAGCAGTGCCGTCTCCGTTGTGTTGCCTCGCATGACGCGGGGTTCGACCACAAAGAGTTCCACGATGTAGGCGGCGACACAGAGCGGCACATAGACGCACGCGAATGCGACGCCCAACTGACTCCAGACCTTCCGCACGTCCGGCGTGAGTGCGTTCACACAGACGAGTAATGCCAGGAAGCTGGGGGCGAGAAGCAGGGACGGCGCAATGGTCAGCACGACGTCCCACGGCGGCCGCAAGCGATGTGTTTCCGTCAGCACGGCCGTGACGGTGAAGAACATACAGAAAACGGCGGTCAGCACGGCGGCCCAATAGCCAGGCCGGGCGGCAGCAGACGTCGGGTCGATGGCGCGAGTCATGATGCGATGGGCACCGTCGACGGCGCGTGTGACGACGGTGCATGTGTCGAGCCGACGCCGTGTCGCTCGCGTCCCGTCCAGCGCAGAAGCCAGACGACGAGCACGTTCAGTGCGACACCGACGCCGAGGTCGGTCGGCGCGTACCAGACGACGAGCCACACCAAGCCAGCCGCGAGGCCGACGAAACAGCCACGTACGGTGACGGGGTGCCGCAGCACGCACCAGATCGCTGTCGGGAACGCGACAAACGCCCAGACGAGCAGTGTGAACTCCACCGTCTGACGCCCGAAGGGTTCCACGCGTCCTTCCGCACGATCCTTCACGCCACGAAGCACCTTCCTGACGGCGACGTGGTCGGCGAATTCAGTGAACAGATCCATCGCGAGCACGAGCGGCTGCGTCCAGTGGTGACTCCACTGAATTCGACTGACGAGCCGGGTGTGATTGCTATCAACGGGATATAACGCCCATGTGAACGCACCGGGATAGGTGCCCGAAGCGCCGGACCAGACGATGAAGCGATTCGGTGTGATGGCATGGACCACCAGACCGCCCGCCGCGCTGAGCGGCAGTGGATCTCCGACCTTTATGCGCTGCAGTTCCGGAACGATGTGCTCCGCGCTGTGCATGCCACGCGCACTGCCAATGTTTTCGATGACATCGTAACCGTAGAACCCGGCTCTCCCGTATCCCATCTGCAGCACCCACGGCCAGATCGCCTCCGGCGATGCATCGATCGTGACGGCACGCGTGGACAGGAATGTCGGCCGTGAGCTCAACGCATCTCCTGGCATACCGCGCGCCAGTTCCGCATCCGTCGCACCCCACCGGAGTTGCGATGGTCGCACGACGGACACGTACGCGGCGATGACCACTGCCGTCACACACAGTGCGCCGAGCATCCGGGACGAAATCGAGCTGGTCTGCACGGCGGTTTCCGTTGCGCTGATGTCGGTTGAATGACTTGTAACGTCGAATGGTAGTCCGTTGCACGACTCTGCGTCTCGTTGCTGGCCCGCCCACGGACGCGCCCGTCGTCGACACGGCGCCAGCAGCCGTAGCGTTCCCAGCAAGCCGAGCGACGAACCTGACGCTACCCTCATTGGAGTGTGCGTACCGCTTCGCTGCGGGTTGAGCGCTCGCGCACCCGCGCACTGGAAGCGATTCCATCTCATGGACAGGACATTTCAGGTGAGAACAGCGACGTTCGTCATTGTCGGTCTGATTGTCGCGTCACTTGGGGCGCTCTGGCTGCTTCAGGGACTGGGCATCGTGTATATGCGGCCCGTCCTCTGTTTCGCGGACTGTGATCCCGTTCAAGGTCCGTCAGCAATATGGGCCGTCGTCGGTGCCTTGATGCTCACAGGGGGTGGCGCGGCTCTCGTCTGGGCCTTGAGGCGGCGCACCGATTAGGCCGCAGGCATCGCACGCGGACATCCGTGGTCTGGCGTGCTGCGCGTTGGATCGTTCCGCTGCCGATGATCGACGATGCTGAAGCGCGCGCGCAGATCGCCATCGCAGTTCTTCGCACTGGTACTCGGCCTGTCAGTTCCGTTCTGGCTGTTGGGCGCCGCGACCGACGCGCTGGTGATGCCGGGGCTATCCGTGAGCGCGCTGATGACGTTCTGCCCTGCGGCAGCGGCGTTGATTCTGGTCCATCGCGAACACACCGCTGGCGGCATGACGGCGCTCCTGCGAAGATCGCTCGATTTGCAGCGTATCAAGAACAACGATTGGTTCATACCAATTCTGCTCCTCATGCCGTGCATCAGCGTCGTCGTGTACTGCCTGCTACGGTGGCAGGGCATTCCGCTGCCGGCACCGCACGTTGCGGTATTGCCAGCGCTGCTGATGTTCGTAGCCTTTTTTGTCGGCGCGCTCGGTGAAGAACTGGGCTGGTCGGGCTATGCACTGGATCCGCTTCAACAACGGTGGAACGCCGTGCAGGCTGGTGCCATATTCGGGATCGTTGGAATGATCTGGCATCTCGTGCCGCTGATCGCGCTGCACCGAACTCCGACCTGGATCGCCTGGTGGTGTCTGTACGCCGTGGCGTCACGCGTGCTGATCGTCTGGCTGTACAACAACACGGCCGGGAGCGTGTGTGCTGTGGCACTGTTTCATGCTACGCTCAACTTCGCGTACGCGCTGTTCCCCATCAACGGCTCGCATTTCGACATGCGATACGGCGCTCTGGCGACGGCCTTCGCCGCGCTTGTGGTCATTGGCATCTGGGGACCCAGAACGCTCACACGGCACTCGCGGGCCTGATCGATTCGATGCGACCCCTCGAGTGCCTGTCGTTGCTGGCTGCCGTGATGGCCTTCACGTGCGTGGCAACGGCCTCGACGCGCGCGGACGTGGGCTGTGTCTCTCCGGTGCTTGCTGGCACCCAGAGTGCCGACGCCATCTTCGCACTGCCGCGCGAGGTCAATCAGTGGGAGGGGACGACCGTGCTCGTTGTGACACACACTCCGTTGCGGGCGGCGCGGTGTGATCGGACGATATCCGTCATCGACGTCATGTCCCGTCTCTCGACGCCGCTCCCTGACGAGCAGGAGAATCGCCGTCGCGATCCGCGCGTCGGCGTCGTGGCAGGCGCACTCGTTCAGTACGCTCTCGTCAGCACGGCGACCTATGTTCTCAGCGACCGGTGTTCACACGCGATCGCGTTGCGGATTGAACCTGTCGTCTGCCGCAGACTCGATCCTGCGCAACCTGCAGAAACGTCATGAAGATTGCCTTCGCGGTGCTGCTCGCGCTCCACGGCCTCATTCACCTTATTGGCCCAGCGAAGGCATTCGGATGGTGGGATGTGACGCAGCTGCGACAACCGATCTCGCCCATCGGTGGCACGCTATGGCTACTCGCGGCCGCGCTGATGATCGGCGCCGCGATCAGCGTGCTCGTCGGAGCGCGATGGTGGTGGTGCCTCGCGCTGCCGGCGGTGGTGGTCTCACAGTTGCTGATCATGCAATTGTGGCGCGACGCAAAATTCGGCACGCTCGCCAATCTCGTCATCGTCGTTCCTGTCGTGCTCGCCGCACTCGATACACGATCCGGAAGCTTTCGAGCGCGATTTGCAAGCGACAGCGCGACGCTGTTGGCTCGCCCCATCCGGCCCGCGCCTGTCGTCACGAATGCGGATCTCGACGTGCTGCCAGCCTTGATGCAGCGCTACCTGCGCAATGTCGGCGCCGTCGGACGGCCGCACGTTTACAACATGCGCATCGTATTCGATGCCCAGATGCGCAGCAGTGAGGCGTCGCCGTGGATGGCCTCCACGGCGACGCAGTACGAATTCTTCAATCCACCGGCCCGTCTCTTCCACATGAAGGCCTCGAGGAGCGGTGTGCCGTTCGACGTGTACCATCGCTACGTCGACGGTGCCGCCACGTTCCAGGTCAAGATCGCCGGCCTCTACCCGATGGTGGACCAAGGCGGCCCGGTCATGACGAAGGCCGAAACCGTGACGCTCATGAACGACATCCTGGTGATGGCGCCGGCTGCGGTCCTCGATCTGCCATTCACCTACACGACACTCAGCGCGCATGCCGTGCGCGCGACGTTCACCAACGCCGGCTTCACCGTGGCGGCGACGCTGACGTTCGACGATGCCGGAGATCTGGTCGGCTTCATCTCGACGGATCGCGCGCAGGTGGATGGAGCCACGGTCACGAACGTGCCGTGGTCGACGCCAATCTCGGCCTATGCCGAGGTGAATGGCAACCGTGTTGGCACCAGAGGTGACGCGAACTGGATTCCGTCGACGGGCGAGTGGACCTACGGGCGCTTCACGATTCGTGAGATTGCATACAACGTCACCAAGTGACAGGGCGATTCACATGATCACTCGCAGGCGCTTCGTCGCGTCGGGATCCACCCTGCTCGCCGGTGGCTGGGCGATGTCAGGCTGTTCCGCGCCCCGAGACACGAATGGCTATGACGCCGTCGCCGCGCGCACCTCGCGCCTCGGTGTCCTGAGTGGTCTGAGCGGTGCCGCGCTGGCCCAGGAACTGGTGCGGTACGCGACACTGGCACCCTCCAGTCACAACACGCAGTGCTGGAAGTTCAGTGTCAGCGAGACGGAAGTATCGATCATGCCTGACCTGTCGCGACGCTGTCCTGCCGTCGACCCGGATGACCATCACCTGTTCGTGTCGCTTGGATGCGCCGCTGAGAATCTGGTTCAGGGTGCGCTGGCGCACGGATTCCATGGCGCCGCAAGGTTCGACGCGACGGACGATGGCGTCCGCGTCACGCTGGAGCGCACACCGGCGCAGCGCTCCGCGTTGTTCACGGCAATTCCTGTGCGTCAGTGCACCCGTGGTGACTACGACGCCAGGCCACTGTCGAATGAGGAGCTGAATCTCCTACAACGCGCCGGCAGCGCAGACGGCGTGGAGGTGCTCCTGCTGACTGAACGCAGCGCGATCGATCGGGTGCTCGATCAGGTGGTGCAGGCCAATACCGCCCAAATGGCTGATGCCGCGTTCGTGAAGGAACTCAAGAGCTGGATCAGGTTCAATGGTGCGGCGGCGGTACGTGCCGGCGACGGCTTGTACAGCGGGTGCACAGGCAATCCGACGATCCCGACGTGGATCGGTGAGCTGGCGTTCGGAATGTTCTATCAACCGAAAGGCGAGAACGAAAAGATCGTGAGCCAGCTTCGCAGCTCATCCGGCGTCGCCGTGTTCATCGGCGCGGCAGCCGACAAGGCGCACTGGGTCGACGTCGGTCGGTCCTACCAGCGCTTCGCGCTGCAAGCCACGGCGCTCGGCATCCGGAACTCCTTTCTCAACCAGCCGGTCGAAGTGATATCGTATCGAGCGGGCTTTGCCGCTGCCGTCGGAGTGCCGGGCCAGCGCCCCGATCTGGTCGTGCGCTTCGGGCGTGGGCCTGCCATGCCACGATCGCTGCGTCGACCGGTTCGGGACGTGCTGGTCTGATGACGATGGCCACACTGTCACGATGCGGGGGCACGTGACATGCCGTGGTACGGCATACGCTGGTCCAGCGTGCTTCTCTCGGTGGCGCTCACGGTCCGCACGCTGTGCGCGGCGGAGACCATGTCCGGCCATTTGGCGCCAGGCGCCGCGGAATCGATTCGTGCGGCAAGGTATTGCGAGGATTTTCAACGCCGCCAGCCGAAAGCACCCCGGCCTCGTTTCCAGCGCACCAGGGTGATGCGTGGGCGATCCTCACGTCGCCACGCCGGATAGATTGCTGGTGTCCAGCGCGCGGGGTGAGGATGGGGTGGTCGTCGGTGCTTCGATCGGTCGCATTTGCCACAATCAGTGTGTCGGCGCACGCCCAACCGGCGATCCGCATCACCCCGTCGGATGTTCGCGAGGGTGATCCGGTGCATGTCGTCGTGACTGGCCTGGAACCCGGACTGCCCGTCACGCTCCGCGTGTTTCGGCGGCTGCCGGCGTATCCGACGGGCGAGCAGACGTTCCGGGGCTCGGCCTCGTTCGTTGCGGACGCCAGCGGCACTGTCGATCTGCGCTCGAGCCAGCCGCTGGCCGGTTCGTCGTATGACCGCCCGGATCCCGCGGGCTTGTTCTGGTCCATGACGCCGGATCGGCGAACGGGTGTTCTGCTCGATGGTGCCGCGCCGTCCGGGGTCGATGATCCGAGTGTCGGCGATGTCGTGATCGAAGTCGAACGCGCCGGTGCGGTCGTCGCGCGCGGTCTCGCACGCATGCGCTCGGCTGCCGTGGGCGTTACTACGCGCGAAATTCACGATCCAGGCGTGACCGCCATCTTCGCAAGAGATCGCACCCCCGCGCGTCAGCCCGCGATCATCGTGCTCGGCGGCTCCGAGGGTGGCCTGTTCACGGCGCGCTGGGCGGCGCCACTGCTCGCGTCCCACGGGTACACCGTCCTTGGACTCGGCTATTTCCAGGGAGGAGAGCCGTCGCTTTCCGATTTGCCCGCGACGCTGGAGACTATCCCACTCGAGACGCTGTCGCGGGCACGAGACTGGCTCGTCAGGCAGCCTGGCGTCGACTCGACTCGCATTGCCGTCGTAGGCGTCTCCAAGGGCGCTGAGTTGTCGCTCGTCGCGGCGGCAACCTTCCCATGGGTGACCGCAGTCGGGGCGTTCGCGCCAAGCCACGTGGTCTGGGAGGGCGTGCCACCCGAAGGCTCCGATCGCGTCGGAGGATCATCTTGGACACTCGGTGGGCGGCCGCTCGCGTATGTGCGATGGAGCTGGCCCGCGATGCGTCGCGGCACGCTCGTCCGCGCCGCCACGGGCATGTCTCGACTGACCGAGGTGCATCTCGAATCGCTCGCGGAATTCGCCGGCGATGTGGAGGCGGCACGCATCCGCATCGAGCGGAGCCGCGCCGCCATCTTCATCGCCGCGGGAACGGACGACGGCATGTGGCCATCGGCGTTCGCGGCGGAGCAGCTGCGTCGTCAGCTGGCAACGCGCGATACCGGATTGGTTGCGAGCTTCGCGATCCACCCGACGGGTCATCTCATCATGGGAAACGGGTGGGGTCCGACCACGGAGTTCCAGCGCTCGGTCGGGCGACTGCAAGGCGGCAATGCGCGCCTCGACGCTGAGGCGCAGCGGATTGTGTGGCCGGCGTTCCTCATGTTTCTGGACCAACACCTGCGAGCACCGTCGTCGTCGCGTCGGTGATCGGAGTGCATGCAGGCCTTGTCGGTGACGCGCGCCCGCCTGGCTCCGGCGTTGACTTTTCTGGGTGTCCGTTCAAGATTCATGAACGGTGAAGATGCCACCGCTCCCGTCTCCGCCTGATCGATGCCGCCCCTCAAGCCGCAGGACATCGCCGTCGCGCTCCAGCTCGCGCTGACGCCCGGAGTGACGTACGCCGCGCTCGCCGCGGCGACCGGGATCAGCCAGGGCGAGGTGCACAATGCCGTCCGCCGCCTGCGCGGCGCTCGGTTGGTGCGAGCAGACGCGACGCAGGTCCACGGTCCGGCACTGCTGGAGTTTCTGGACTCGGGTGTCCCCTACGCATTCCCAGCGGACGCGGGTGCGGAGTCCCGTGGTGTGCCCACGGCACATGCGGCCGGCGTGCTCGGTGAGGGATTCAGCACGACGGAGGCACTCGTCTGGCCCAGTGTCGCGGGCCGTGTGCGGGGCGCCAGTGTGGTCCCCCTGTATGACGGGGCGGCCGCGACGGCCGTGCGGAACCCGGCGCTCTACGAATTGCTCGCCCTCGTCGATGCCGTGCGCCTTGGCCGTACCCGCGAGCGCACGCGCGCGAAACAGGTGCTGCGAGAGCGGATCGCTGCGGCATCGGCCCTCTCCGGGACTCGGGCGTGACCGACACGCAGCGCAGCCCGAACCGAGACCGTCTCGTGCGCACGGCACGCCTCCTCCGACCGCTGATCGGTGAACTCGTGTTCGTCGGCGGGCAGGTCGCCGAACTGCTCGTCACGGATCCAGCTGCGGTGCGTGTCCGTCCGACGGATGATGTCGACGTGGTGGTGCCCATCACCACCCGCTCGGCATACCACGCGCTGCAGCAACGACTGATGGCGCTCGGATTCACTCCGGACACTCGCGCGGGCGCACCGGTCTGTCGCATGCGGACGGCAGATGACCTGATTCTCGACGTGATGCCGCTCGACGAAGCAATCCTCGGGTTCAGCAACCGCTGGTACTCGTATGCATTCGCAAGCGCCGCCACGGTGACGCTCGAACCTGGGCTGGACGTGCGTATCGCCTCAGTCGCGGCCTTTCTGGCCATGAAGTGGGAGGCGTTCGCGAGCCGCGGCGCGGCCGATCCGATGAGCAGTCACGATCTCGAGGACCTGATCACCGTCGTCGCGGGTCGTGCCGGGATCGTCGAGGACGTCTCTGCAGCGCCCGAGGAGATCCGCCACTTCATTGGCGAGCGGACCGCCGCGTTTCTCGCCGCAGAGTGGGCTCCTGCCATTCTCGAAGGCAATCTCCCGGACGCGCGGCGGGTGCCGGGCTTGGTGGACGCCGTTGTGCGGCGCTTTCGGCAGATGGCTGTCTAGCGGAGCGCTCCCCACACTGCGGTCATGATCAATGCATGTCGTGCGGCACGCGCGTCGAATTGCTCGGCCTCAAAATCCGGTCCGACCCAGGTGCGCATGTCGGCGTGCTCCGGGTCGGACGGGTCGGAGAGGACGCGCAGCAGTTCTTCGTACCCAGGGGGCCCGCCACAGTCTTCAGGTGGGGCCGCACGTCGCCCGTCCAGAAGCAGCGGCGCTGGTATCCGTTCGGTGTGGTCGGCCGCTGGCGAGATCGCGCGCACCTCGAGGCGGTGCGTCCACGAATCCCCGAAGTCATACTCGTAGGTGAAGTGTGCGCCGACGGTGAGGCTCAGCCGCGCGAGCGTCACGCCGAGTGCGCTGCGGGCAGGCACGCCAAAGTCATCGAGCTCCTCGTCAGGGATGGTGTACCGTTCCTCGCCGACCGTGAACTGATGCAGATGGTAGTCATACCACTGAAACGCCAACTGAATGACGCGGTGAAGTTCTGGCAGCGTCGTCGAGTCGAGCAATGCGATCTCGCGCCAGATCGGCGGCTCGATATCCTCGAGCGTGATCCGCAGCACCACGTCCTGCGGTGTGCGCTTTGGACGACGGGCGGCGGGTTTCTTTGCGCGGGAGAGTGCCATGCGACGGCTCGCAACGTTCGGGTGCAGGCGCGACTGCGGGGAACCTCATTCTAGCCGCACGGTGTGCAACGCAGCGCGCAGTCGCGATCCATTCGTCTGCGGCGAGGCTCACTTCGGGGCCGCAACGGCCTCGCGCTTCCCAGGCGCAGCGGGTACTCGCGCCCTACGCGTCTGGCTCGGGCACTGCGGCCGGACGCGCATTGGCGAGTACCACCGCCGCATTCCGCCTGAGCCCCGCCAGCTTCGCCCGCTTCATCGGCGACCTCCGGAACGCCGCAGTGAACTGCTCCTGATCGAGCGCGAGGATGTCCGTCGCCAGCGTCACCGCGTCCTTCCCCGCGATAAAGTTCCGCGCCCGGAACGGCGAATCGTCGGCCAGCGCCTGCGAAAACTTCACATTCCACGGACAGGAGGACTGGGAGATGTGTCGGTATACCCGTTTTGAGATCTCGCTCGGCACGGGGGGCGGGACGATCCGTCGCCGTGTGGGGAGATCTCGCTCCGGCAACGGCCGAGGCTCCGGCGCTTGCACAGGAGAATGCGTATAATCATATTAAACGAATGTCCAATCCGACCCGCTCGCTGTCCGTCACTGACGCCGCCCGCCGGTTCGCCGACGTCGTGAACCGGGCGTTCTACCGCCATGAAACGACCGTCCTGCTCAAGAACGGCGTCCCGGTGGCCTTCGTCGCGCCCATGGCGCCGACCGGCATTCCGGCGGGCGAGTTGGCGCACCGGTGGGCGCTGCTGCCACGCCTGACGGCATCGGACGCCGCAGGCTTCGGCGATGACATCGCCGGCGCGCGCGCCGAGCTCGCACCGCCCGCCGATCCGTGGTCCTAAGCGCGTGAGCGTGCTGCTCGACACCGCGGTCCTGATCGCTGCGGAGCGGGGGACCTTCGACATGCCTGGCTATCTGGCAGCACTCGGCGACGCGCCGGTCGCACTCGCCGCCGTGACGGCGTCCGAGTTGCTCCACGGTGTCGAGCGCGCACGTGACGCCGCCATCCGGCAGCGCCGAAGCGAGTTCGTGGAAGGGGTGCTGGCGAACGTGCCGGTGATTCCGTTCGGCCTCGCCGAAGCGCGAGCGCATGCGCGGATCTGGGCCGAGCTGGCAGCGGCTGGTGTGCTGATCGGGTCGCACGATCTGCAGATCGCTGCGACCGCGCTCGTGGCGGGCAGCGCGGTGGCGACGCTCAACACGGCCGAGTTCAGCCGAGTGTCGGGACTCTCCCTCGCTGAGCTGACGCCGTTCTTGCGAGGGTGAGGTCCATGCGACGTCCAGTGCGTCGCCGACGCACCGGCGCGGTTGCCTCATCCGGAGCAGGTGCGCAGACTGCCCGTGTCGAGCGGCGCTGAAAGCGCAGGGCTCTGCCGCTTCCGCCACTGTCGATCACACGCGCTCCGCTCGGTCTCGTGCCGGACGCTTTGCCGCCACGCCCTGCCCGCACGACTCCCGTATGCGCCACACCGCACCACATGAGTGACATCGTCGACCGCCTGTCCGCCTCGCTGCGCGACCGGTATCGCCTCGACCGCGAACTTGGCCAAGGCGGCATGGCCACGGTGTACCTGGCGCATGATCTCAAACACGACCGCCCCGTCGCGATCAAGGTGCTGCATCCCGACCTCGGCGCAGCGCTCGGCGGCGAACGCTTCTTGAGCGAGATCCGCACTACCGCGCGCCTGCAGCATCCGCACATTCTCCCGCTGCTCGACAGCGGCGAGGCGGGCGGTCTGCTGTACTACGTTATGCCGTTGGTGACCGGCAAAACGCTGCGGGCACGGTTGGACCGTGAGCGCCAACTCCCGATCGCCGACGCGGTGCTGATTGCGCGCGAAGTCGCCGACGCGCTGGGCTACGCTCACTCGCTCGGCGTGATTCACCGCGACATCAAGCCGGAGAACATCCTGCTGCAAAACGGCCACGCGCTGGTGGCCGACTTTGGTATCGCCCTCGCGGTGCAAAGCGCCGGCGGCCAGCGCATGACGCAGACTGGATTGAGTCTGGGCACACCGCAGTACATGTCGCCCGAGCAGGCGATGGGCGAACGCGCCATCGATGCCCGCAGCGACATCTATGCGCTCGGTGCGGTGACGTACGAAATGCTGACCGGCGAACCACCGTTCACCGGCGCGACGGTGCAAGCCATCGTGGCACGGGTGCTGACCGAGAAGCCGCAGTCGATCCGCACGGTGCGCGATACCGTACCATTTGGTGCGGAGCAGGCGGTGCTCCGCGCGCTGAGCAAGCTGCCCGCCGATCGTTTCGCCAGTGCGATGGAGTTCGTCGCGGCGCTCACCGCGAACACGGCGGCGGTCGATGGCCACGCGGTGCACGCGCCGGTGGCCTCGGCATCGGTGCACCGCAGCCGGGGGCAACGGTCGATTGCCGCCGCACTGGCCGTCACCACCGTCCTCTCGCTTGCGGTGGCCACGTGGGCGGTCACCCGGGTGCCTGACGTGGCCTCGGCCGCGATCTTCGATGCGGCGCTCCCAGACAGCGCGCCGATGGCGCGGGTGCAGGCGACGGTCGGCACCGGATTCGGTCAGGCCAGTCGTCAACTGTCGGTATCACCTCGCGGCGACTTCGTCGTGTACACCGTGCAACGCGGCGATTCCACCATGCTCTGGCGCCGCAGTCTCATCGACGCGACGGCGGCGCCGATCACCGGCACGTCGGGTGGCCAAAGTCCGAGGATTTCGCCTGATGGGCAACGCCTCGCCTTCACGACCAGAACGCACATCATGATCCTGCCCATCGGTGGCGGCGAGCCGCGTCAGCTGATGGAGAGTGCTCCTCCGGCCACGCTGGAATGGATCTCCGGTACGCGTCTCTTCGCCCTGGCCGCAGATGGCTATCGGCTGACGTGGCTCGATCCCGAACTCGGCGTCACCGAGGATCGGTCGATACCGGGTACGCGCTGCGTGTGGGGCCAGTGGCTGGCCGCCGAGCGCAACATGTTGTGCTCTTATAACGAGACGGCCACGCTGGTCGATCCCGTGTCAGGGAACGTGCTGCCCATCACGACGACGCGTGAAGACGGCACCGCGGGGCGAGTGGTGTCGGGGTCCGCCTTCCGGCTGATCGACGGCGGCTACATGCTCTACCTCTCGCTCGATGGCACGCTCCGCGGGGCATCGTATGATGCGCGTACGCGCCAGATGGGGAAGGCGGTGTCGCTGGTGCGCGGCGTGAGCCGCGACCTGAATGGCATCGCGCAGTTTGAAGTGGCGACGAATGGGCTGATGGGTTACGCCCCCGCAGGTGCGGAGCGGTTGGCGGCCATGGTGGTGCGTCGCGCAGGGGCTGACGCGGTGCCTCTGCCAATGGAGCGTGGCCCGTTTCTTCGGTTCGATCTCTCGCGTGATGGAAGACGCCTTGCCGCCGTGGTGGCCACGTCCGACGGCGACGAGCTGCGCATCTACGACGTGCGCACTGGACTCTCGCAGGTGTGGCTCCGTGCGCCGATCATCCGGATGCCGCTCTGGAGCCCTCGAAGCGACCGGATCGTGGTGCGCTTGGAGAACGATGCTGGCGCAGCGCTGCTGATCGGTTCGCCCGACGCGTCCGGCGCCCCTGATACGCTGATGCGGCGCGTCGGCGAACAGGATGCCCTCGATGCCCTCGAATTCAGCGATGACTCGACGATCCTGGCGCGCGACAGTCGCATCCCGTCGGTCTTTCGCCTCACATTGTCCGGTCGCTCGGTGCGCATCGACACCCTGTCGAAGAGCGCGATCTACATGACGCGCTCCCCCGATGCCACGCGGGTCGCCTGGCATACGGCGCAAACCAACCAGTTGTTCGTCGGGCCGTATCCGCGCGGCACGCAGCAGCTGCAGGTCGCGGTCGGCGGTGTGGAACCGATCTGGCTCTCGCCTACTGAATTGCTGTACCGATCGGGCGTGACGTGGTTCACGGCGCGGTTCGATCGCGCGAGCGGCGCGCTGATCGGCGCGCCGCGTGTGTGGGCTCGCGACCCCCGCTTCGTCGACACGCCCGGCTGGTCCAATCGCCCGTCCTGGGACGGTGGCATCATCTATCCGCAAAGCCCGGAGCAGACGGACGCGCGGTATCTCCGTTTCATCCCCGACTTCATCACGCGCCTGAAAGGCGCCGTCGATGGAGCCGCCAAGTGAGCGACGTCATCACGCGTCTCGCCGTCGCGCTCGCCGACCGCTACTCGGTCGCCCGCGAACTCGGCGCCGGCGGTATGGCGACGGTGTATCTCGCGCACGACCTCAAGCACGATCGCGATGTCGCGATCAAGGTCCTGCATCCCGACCTCGGCGCGGCCCTCGGCGGCGAGCGTTTCCTGAGCGAGATCCGCACCACCGCGCGCCTGCAACATCCGCACATTCTGCCGCTGCTCGACAGCGGTGATGCCGACGGCCTGTTGTACTACGTCATGCCACTGGTCACCGGCGAAACGCTGCGCGCGCGTCTCGAGCGTGAACGTCAGCTGCCCATTGCCGACGCGGTGCGCGTCGCCCGCGAAGTGGCCAGTGCGCTCGACTACGCCCATCGCCAGAACGTCATCCACCGCGACATCAAGCCGGAGAACATTCTCCTGCACGATGGCCAGGCGATCGTCGCCGACTTCGGCATCGCGCTCGCCGTCCAGAGCGCCGGTGGCGCAAGGATGACGCAGACGGGCCTGTCGCTCGGCACGCCGCAGTACATGAGCCCCGAGCAGGCGATGGGCGAGCGCACCATCGATGCGCGCAGCGACATCTACGCGCTGGGCGCGGTGACGTACGAAATGCTGGCCGGTGACGCGCCATTCACCGGCAGCAGCGTGCAGGCGATCATCGCCAAGGTGCTGACGGAGAAGCCCACGGCGCTGCACACGCTGCGCGACACGGTGCCGCCGCATGTGGAGCACGCCGTCTTCACCGCGCTGGCCAAGCTGCCCGCCGATCGTTTCGAGAGCGCGAAGGCGTTTGCGGACGCGCTGACGAGCACGGGGTACCAGCAGTCGCACGACGCATCCGCTCGCGGCGCATCGGCGTCACGGACGGCGGGCAGCAGCCGCTGGAAGATGATCGCAGGGCTGCTCGCTGTTGCCGCAGTGGGCGCCGCAGGCGCTGCCACATGGGCGCTGACGCGCACCAGCGCTACCGTGCGCGATGTGGGTCTGCCGCCGACCTCGCCACTGCGGCTCGAGGACACCTACCGCAACTTCTCGGTCGCGCACGACGGATCGTTCATCGTCTACGAGGCGAAGATCGGGGAGTCGTCGCAGCTCTGGTACCGCAGCCTCACCAGCACCGATGCGCATGTGATCGCCGGCACCGATGGCGCGCTCGGCACGCCCCGCATCGCGCCGGACGACCGGAGCGTCGCGTTCGTGGCCGGTGGCACCCTGAAGATCGCGAGCCTCGTCGATGGTCAGGTCACGACCTCGGCGCAAGCCACGGATCCGCACGGTGGCACCTGGCTGTCGAGCGGGCAGCTGTTCTTCTCCGATGACGATGGTCGGATGCTCCGCTTCATCGATCCGGGCACCGGCACCGGCAAGTCGGTTCCGGTGTCGTATTGCGTGATGCCGGAGATGATCGGCACCACGGACGTGCTGTGCGGTGGCGGAGCGAACAAGTTCGCAACCGTGGTGACGCTCGCCCCGCCGAACCGAAAACGCTTCATCCGGCGTGCCAGCGGCGTCGCCGGCACGTCGCTTCTCCTCGGCGCCGACTTCCGCATCATCGACGACCAGTACGTCGTCTACATGGGTCTCGACGGCACCATCTCGGCCACGAAGTTCACGAGCCGCGATTCCCTGATCGTCGGACGTTCCGTCTCGCTGGTTGCGCAGGCACGCCGCACCGCCTACACGGGCGGCGGACAGTTCGATCTCACGCGCGACGGCGCACTCGTGTACGTGCCCGGCGTCGATGCCGCGACCGGGCGACTGGTGCGTCGGCCGAGCGGCGGCGCTCCCGTGCCGATCGCGGTGGACCCCGCCACGTTCCTGCGCTTTATGCCAAGCCCCGATGGCCAACGCCTCGCGGTCGTCATCGAGGGCACGCAGCGGCAGGAGCTCTGGTTGTACAACCTGCGCACTGGCAGTCGGGAATCGCTCGACCAGGCACTCTACGTCAGCAACGCATCCTGGAGTCCCGACGGTCGTCGCCTGGTGTACCGGAAGTTCGATTTCGATGATCCAGACACCGAATCACTCGTGATGCGTCGCGTCGACTCGCCCGAGGTACCACGCATCCTCGTGACGAAGAAGCAGCCGATCGGCATGGTCCCATCGTCCTGGCTCGCGGATGACTTCCTGCTCGTCGGTGTTGGTTTTACCGGCGGCCAGGTGATGCTCGTCGATCCGTCGAAGGATCCGGCACGCGTGGATACGCTCGGGTTGCTCAGCAACTTCGTCTCGATCTCGCCGGACCGGAAATGGATCGCGCACACGCCGGTGGGGGCCACCCTCGTCAGCGTGCAGCCCTGGCCCGCCATGGACCGGAAATACACCGTGGACATGGCGGGTCGCGAGCCGCTGTGGCGCGGTGCGAATGAGCTGGTCTACTTCTCATACGTTGGCGGCAAGGGGTCGCCGAGCCAGACGTTCAATCGGGTGCGCATGGACGGTCCCGCCGATGCGCCCGTCGGCACGCGCGAGGTGCTCTTCACCGATCCACGCTTCATCGACACGCCAGGCTGGTCGCACGCCGTGATGCCGGGTGGCGACGCGGTCTACCTGCAGGCGACGGCAGAGAACCTCGGCTACTATTTGCGCGTGATTCCAAACTGGGTGACGACCATGAAGCGTGCGGTGGACGAGGCCAATAAATAGCGGGTCTGTGTCTCCACGGGGTCGGTCCTCATGAACGCAGCGCTGTTACTGCATGGCGAGAGCCCTACACGGCAGCGTCGCGTTGTGCGAAAAAATGACGAGGACTCTGCCCGCTCGAATGCAGTACCACCGCTTCCCCGTGACGCCCATGATGTTCCGACGATCCTCGATGCTGTTGGCCATGCTCGTCGCCACGAGCACGCTTGTCGCGCAGGCACCATCCGACCCCGCGCTGGTTCGTGCCCGTCGAATCCTCCGCACAGCGCCCCTGATCGACGGACACAACGATCTCCCGTGGGTGATTCGGGAAGAGAAGAGCACCCCTCGCGACGTCGAGGCCTATGACCTCCGAAAGCGGACCCGCGGCGATACCGATCTCCAGCGACTGCGGAGCGGGCTCGTGGGCGCGCAATTCTGGTCCGTGTTCATTCCAGGCGACATCAAGGATTCCGGCTACGCGAGGGTGCAGCTGGAGCAGATCGACATCGCACGCCGCGTGATCGAGCGCTACCCCGAGGCGCTGTCGCTCGCCACCACGTCCCGCGAGGTGACGACTGCCTTTCGCAGCGGCCGGATCGGCTCACTGCTCGGCATGGAAGGCGGTCACGCGATCGAGAATTCCCTCGGGGCGCTGCGGTCGTACTACCGACTCGGCGTACGGTACATGACGCTCACCCACAACGTGACCCTCGACTGGGTCGATGCCGCGATGGACGTACCACGGCACAACGGCCTGACCCCGTTCGGCAGGGAAGTGGTGCGCGAGATGAATCGACTTGGCATGATCGTCGACATTTCGCATGTCACGCCGAAGGTCATGCACGACGTGCTCGACGTGGCTGAGGCGCCGGTGATGTTTTCCCACTCATCCGCCAAAGCACGCACCGATCATCCACGGAATGTCCCGGACGACGTGCTGCGTCGCCTCGGGAAGAATGGCGGCGTGGTGATGGTCACGTTCATTCCGGCGTTCGTGTCGCAGCCGGTCGCCACTTGGGAGCTCCGGCTGTCGGAACTCACGCGGGGCAAGCCCCCTGCCGAGGCCGCGCGGATCGGCGCCGAATTTGGCAAGTCGAACCCGAAACCCGTCGCGACGTTGAAGGACGTGGCCGACCATATCGATCATGTACGCAACACGGCCGGGGTCGATCACGTCGGGATCGGCAGTGACTACTGGGGTGATCCTGAGATGCCGATGGGACTCGAGGACGCCTCGCGCTTTCCGTATCTGTTCGCGGAGTTGATCCGACGAGGGTGGTCTGATGCCGACCTCGTGAAGCTGGCGGGCGGGAACATCCTGCGCGTGATGCGGGGGGCGGAGGTCGCAGCGGGACGCATTCAACGGCAGCGGCCCGCCTCGACCGCCACCTTTGTGCAGCTGCACTGAGCGGCGCCAAGGCGCGTTGATGCGAGCGCGAACGTACAACCGGTTCAAGGACGCTGCCCCGACGATGCGTTCTCCAGCACCACCGCCGCATTCCGCTGAAGACCCGCCAACTTCGCCCGCTTCATCGGCGACTTCCGGAACGCCGCGCTGAACTGCTCCTGATCGAGCGACAGGATGTCCGTCGCCAGCGTCTGCGCGTCCTTGCGGGCAATGAACTCCCGCGCCCGGAACGGCGAATCCTCCGCCAGCGCCTGAGAAAATTTCACATTCCATGGGCAGCAGGTCTGGGAGATGTGTCGGTATAACTGTTTTGATGTCGAGCTCGGTACCGGTGCCCGAACTCTCAGGAGAACAACAGCTGGGCTATCTCGCGCCTAGACTTAGGCAACCAGTCCGTCTGCCAGGTCTTCTCCCGTCGCGCCCTGCATGGCTCAATCGCGCGCTGGGGCGGCATCGACGGATTCGATGGCGAGCGCCGCGCGGGAGTCCGGTGCAATGGATCGACCGTCCCGTCGCCATTGTGACCGGATTCGGCAGCGCGCCGCCCCGCTGAGCAGCTGGACGGGGGATCCCGCGTGACATGACACTGGCGCTGAAATCAACGAGCACATGCCAAGGTCAGCAGTGAGTTGTGTTTCTTGCGTTCTCGAAGGATCTGCGATAGACTCGTGTCAGAGGTGCAGAGAGTTTCGTTTTTTGTGTTTTGGTCGTCGGCTGTGAGCGTTGAGCTCCTCCCATCAACCTGAGGTGTACCATGGCAAGCCAAGTCGCCCCCCAATTGGATGTGCTGGACACGTTGTCGTCGCCCGTAGGCGAGCGCGGCAATGTGGGTCAGGCCGCGACGAGGCTGGAGTCGGGACCAGCCGACGCCGGCTTAGTCCTCCTCGTCGGCGAGACGCGCGTTGAGCTGTCTGGGGAGATCGGGGCCGGGCTCCGTCACCTCATCGGCGGAGCCCTCCGAGCCATCTCGCGCGGTCACACTGCGATTCTGGCGACGACCCCAGACGAGGAGATCTCGACAGGCACTGCCGCTCAGATGCTTGGCATGTCGCGCACGCACGTCGTCAACCTGATCAAGAAGGGCGTGCTTCCGTCGCACGCGCTGCGCGATGGTGCGGGGTCGCACCGGCGCGTGCGCCTCTCCGACATCGTAGCGTACCGGCAGCGGCGCGAGGCAGCCGCGACTGCGCTAGCGGAAATGGAACGGGTCGCGATGGAGTACGACCTCGATGCCCTCGATGAGTCCCCGGCCCGCCACACATGAGCGTCCCCGAGAATGCCGAGCCGACAACGGCCAGCGGGGGCCCCCCCCGATGGGGGGGCGCGCGGGGATTGGCCCCCCCCCCCGGGGTGGGGTGACTACAGGGGGGGGTGAATTATGACTATATAGACG
>JANOCB010000024.1:0-10626 GCA_031411975.1 Gemmatimonadaceae bacterium | reverse complement strand
TCATTGGGAAGCCAATCCATTGACCCGGTGAAGACCAGGTGATGGGGATCCGGGGAAACCGCCGGATTCCGCTGAAAATACGCCGTGTCCACCCCCGTCGGAATATCCGGCACCTCGTGAAGTCCATATTCTCTTTTCATGGTCTCGCCGTCATCGGTTGAGACCGCCACTACGCGGTTGAACAGCCGGCAAGCATCGCGTTCGTACCGATGCGTCTTTCGCCACTGGTTGTAGAGATAGGCGCGTTTCAAAGGATTAGCCTGTTCCTCGTAGTGGCGCTGCCAGATCATCGCCTCGACGTTGTGCTGGAACAGCACTATCGGCACACCGAGATCGTCCGGCACATTGATCGATGGCGCCAGGAAGTCGCAGACCACGACGTCAACCTTGTGCTCGCGGCAGAGCCTCCACAGCCGCTCACGCAGCGCCGGGACTTCATACCGCGAAATGGCGTACGGCAGCGGCGACACGACGTTGCGGAGCAAGGCCGAGTAGAAGCCGATGGTGCCCTTCACGGCGGGCGTGAATGGCACGACCTCCACGCGGGTGCAGTACTCACGCGCCTTTACCAGCGCATCCGGCGCCGCCGTGCCATCGTCGAGCGCCACGTACGTGACCTCATGCTGGCTGGCGAGCGCTCGCAGCATCTGGTACGTGCGGATGCGCCCACCCTTGTCCACGGGGTGCAGCAGTTCGGTCTTGATCCAGAGAATGTGCATCGGTCGGCTCAGGCCGCGACCGGGCGCCCGAGCGACACCCCGGCGGCCACGGGACGCATACGGATCGTGGCCGGATCTTCGCCATCGAGGAAGATGCGCTGCCAGATCTCGAGGGTGAGCAGCGCCCAGAGGCGTTCGCTGTGGTTCTCACCAGCCGCATGCCCATCGACGAGACGACGCACCGCTGCCGGTTCGAAGAGGCCGCGCGCCAGTGCACGCTCCGACACCACGAATTCCTCCAGCAGGTGCCGCCAGGCACCGCGGAACCAGGCACCGACCGGCACCGGAAACCCCATCTTCTTGCGCGAAAGGATCTCTTCCGGCAGCCGGTCCTTCATGGCCTGCCGCAGCACGTACTTGGTGGTCAGGCCGCGCAGTTTCATGCGCTCCGGCATGCGCGCCGCGAACTCCGCCAGCGGATGATCCAGGAATGGCACGCGACTCTCGATGGACGCCGCCATGCTCATCTGGTCCTGCTTCATCAGCAGTTCGTGCAGATACGTCTTGGTGTCGGCGTACAGCAGCTTGCCCAGCAGCGTGGGGGCGTCGCTCCGTTCGATGGCATCGTGATAGGCCGCGTACGGATCGACGCCGGCCACGGCCGCCCGCGCCCCGGGAGAGAGCAGCGACGACAGACGCCCCGGTGCGAACACCGCGAAGTTGTCGAAGTACATCGCATCGAGGTTGGCCGGACGGGCGAGGAAGGTGCGCGCCAGCTTGCCGCGCACGCCGACCGCCCCTGCGTCGCCGATGGCGCCGCTGATCGCGCTGCGCACGGCACCCGGCATCACCTTCTCCCAGATCCCGCCAAGCTGCATGTTCGCCATCGTCACGCGATAGCGGTTGTATCCGGCAAGGGTCTCGTCACTGCCTTCGCCCGTGAGCACGACCTTCACATGCTCACCCGCGAGCCGCGAGACGAAATTGAGGGCCACCGAACTGGGATGGGCGATCGGCTCGTCCTCATGCCAGATCAACTGTGGCAGGGCATCCCAGAACTGTTCGGGTGTGACGACGATCTCGTGATGCTGCGTGCGGTAGCGATCGGAGACGAGCCGCGCGTAGTACAGCTCGTTCGCCTCACGTTCGGCAAAGGCCACCGAGAACGTCTTGATCGGTCCGTCCACCAGGTCGCTCATCACCGCCGTGATGGCCGCCGAATCGATGCCACCCGACAGGAACATGCCGAGCGGCACATCGGCCATCAGTCGCAGGCGAACCGCCTCCTCGAAGCGGTTGCTGTATTCCATCACCAGGTCGGCGTCACTGGTCTTGTCCAGCACCGGATCGGGGGTGAACGACAGGTCCCAGTACTGCTCGATCGTGAGTTCGCCGTCCTTCCACCGCATGGTGTGGCCGGGCGGCAGCCGCTTGACGCCGGCGAACAGCGTGTCGTTACCGCTTGGCGCATGATTGGCCAGAAAGTCGGGGAACGACTGCATGTCGAGCGTGGCCGACACGGCGCCGGCCGCCAGCAGCGACTTGATCTCCGAGGCGAAGTACAGCGTGCCGTCGGCATCGTGCACGTAGTACACCGGCTTCACGCCGAAGCGGTCACGCGCGATGGTCAGCGTCCGGTCGGCACGATCCCAGATGGCGATGGCGAACATGCCGCGGCAATGGTGCACGAAGTCGCGACCATGCCGTGCATAGAGGTGCAGCACCGTCTCGGTATCGCAGTGCGTGTGGTACGACACACCCTCGGCCTGCAGCGCCGCCATCAGCGTGGGATGATTGAACACCTCACCGTTGTACACGATGGTACTGCGCCCGTCGTCGGTGGTCATGGGCTGTGCGCCATGCGCCACGTCGACGATGCTGAGTCGGCGGTGCCCCAGGCCGATCGGGCCATCGATGAACATGCCCGCGCCATCGGGACCACGATGCAGGAGGACGTCGCGCATGCGCGTCAGGCGCGCCTGATCCACCGGGCGCTGCAGTCGGTCAGGAATGGCAATCCCGCAGATTCCACACATCGGTCAGGACTCCATCGTCCAGGTTCCATCAGGCGCACGCCGAGCGAGACGCACGTCGTCGGCAGCCAGCGCGTATGCGCGACCTGCAAGATGGAGCGTTCCAGTACCCGCCGCCACGATCGTGTGCGGCTCATCACCACCCAGCAGTGCAAGTGCGTTGCCGTCGAAGCGTGCTGGACCGAGTGTCACGGGTCCGGAGGTTGGGCACGCCACGAGATCGACGCCATGACGGTGCGTGATCCGCCACACCGACGCATCGCCGAGTTGCTCGACGGAGACGGGCGCAGCTTCATGCGCTGAACCCATCACGGTGCAGAGTGTGGCACCGGCCGCGACCGTTCCTTCGGCGATGAGCGCGGTGGCCTCATGCTCGGATCCGTATGCCGGCGACACGGTGCGCGTTTCGATCGACGTCGCCAGCCGTGGGTCGGTGGCGACAAGCAAGGTGACGTCGGCGTCCGACTGCTGCACCGACATTGCGAACAGATGCGATGAACGCTGCTCCACGCGCACACCGTGCGCGGCCTGCAGCGTCAGCGACGCCTGATGCGACGCGGCAGCGTCGAGTGTGTCGAACATGAGCCAGTAGTGCCGGTGGAAGCGGAGGATGGTGCGACGATGCCTCACGGGATCGTCGAGGCGACGGTATCCGTCGTGGTGCGCCGCCATGTAGCTGGCGCCGCTGACCGTCCCGAACCCATCGATCATGGAGTCGGTGGCGGTCCGCCAGTTGAATGACGTTCCCTGCTCAGACGAGTCTCGGCCGTCCACCGTCACCGTGTTGTGCGCTGCCGTGCTCCGGTACTGGCGGCGCAGCGGCCCGACGTACGCTCCGGTCCCGGCATCAATGAGGATCGGCACCCCGTGCACGGACAGGTCGATCGTCAGCGCATCGGCGTGGGAGTGTGCATGGCTGAGTGCGCCATGTGGCCCGGCATCGAGCACCAGCCAATGGTCGTGCTCGGCGACTTCCGCCGTTTCGACCTGCGTGAGCCATCCCCCGTGCGTCAGCGCGACGCCGATGCGGGCGGCGGCTACGCGACCAGTCATGGCATCGAATGCCGCCGGCCCTTCCAACCACAGCAGCGCATCGCGCCCACCTGTTGCCGGCGGGAGGAAGCTGTCGTCGCCCAGCAGGTGCGCCGCGCGCCAGAGCGAGTCGGTCATGTCACCGAACGGGGCCGTGCTGAGCGGCAGCGTCCGACCGCCATCGTCATCACCCAGCCGCACGATCGTGCCGTCTGGCCTCGTCACGGCGCGCAGTGCGACCGCAGCACGACGGATCCGTTCGAGCAGATCACCCGGCACCGGCAGCCCGGCGACGCGGGCCCACTGCACGCCGAGGACGTAGAAGTCCACGGTATAGGACTGGTACCAGGCGCTCTGCTCGAAGTAGACGCCGTCGGGGCGGATCTGGGTCGGTGCTTCCTTGCAGAGAATGGCCCAGCCCTCAGTCCGCCAGCGTGCGGCGTTCGGCAGTTCCGGCCACGCACAGCCGGCCGCCAGCATCGCCAGCGCCTCACCGGTGAGGTGGGTGTTGGGGCTGAACCAGGTGGAGAGGTTCTTCACGACGTGATCGATCTGCACGGCCGCCGACGACACCAGTCGA
This sequence comes from Gemmatimonadaceae bacterium, assembly GCA_031411975.1. Taxonomy (GTDB): domain Bacteria; phylum Gemmatimonadota; class Gemmatimonadetes; order Gemmatimonadales; family Gemmatimonadaceae; genus JACMLX01. The sequence goes on along the minus strand of JANOCB010000024.1, from coordinate 6,322 downwards.
CTGCGCAGTTCCGGCGAGAGCGCCGCGGCCGATTCGAGCAGGCGGAGGCCATGAATCCAGGATTGCACCCGAAATGCCAGTTCGAGTGCGCTGCACCAGTTGATGCCGAGCTTTGCCGGGTTGGCGTCGAGCCACGCGCTGAGCAGGCGCGCTGCGGCTGCCGGATACCGATCGTCACCGGTGAGCTGCCACGCCTGACCAAGCGTGATCAGCCACTGATGGCGATTCACTTCCCACGTGACCTTGTGGTCGCCGACGCGGTCGTGGTCGAGGTACGGCACGCGGCTCCAGTGGTCCATCGCGGCAGCGCGACCCGAGAGCGGGTCGCGCTGCCAGTTCACCGGCGACCCGTACGAAAGGCCCTCGAGGCCCAGCAGGTCGAAGCGACCGGCGACGATGCGATCAGCGCACGCAATCAGCGCCGATCGTGCCAGCGATGACAACCGAGCGTGGATCGCCTCGCCGTCGGGTGCCTGCCAGGGAGTGACCGGTACGGTCAAGAGACCTGATACGGCGACCGCCGACAGCCCGATGCCATGCCGCTCGGCGCCGGCACGAATCGACTGGACGAGGCGGTCACGGAGCTCGGCGAGACTGCGGCCGCGAAGCTTGTAGATCACGCGGCAACTGCCACGCGTCGGGCAGCACAGCGAACGTGCGTTGCCCTCAACGATTCCGCCACACGTCGAGGATTCGCTCCACACGCGGCCGGAACAACCCCAGATACATGGCGCAGTACACGATCGCACCGATGGTCGCGAGAACCGCCATCTGCGGTACGGCGGCCATGCCACCCGTCATACGCTGCGTCAGCAGGACCGCGGCCACCATCGCGAGCACCGAGACCGCCGGCGCGACGAGGTTGGCGAGATACTGACCCACGGTCAGGTCGATGACAGCCTTCAGATGGAACAGCGGGTATCCAACCAGCAGGGGCTGGTAGATCAGCCACGTGATCGCAACACCAATAGGTCCGCCAAGCTTCGCACCCAGATAGAAACTCGGCGGAAGGACGGCCAGGGCATAGAGGTGCAATCGGGCCGAGATGGCAGCCTTACCCGTTGAGCCGAGCACATGTTGACTCAGGAGGGACACGCTGCTCATCGCTGCACACACAACGAGAATTTGCATGGCCGGAATGGCGGCTGCCCAACGTGCGCCAAAGATCAGCGGCACGGCAATCGGGCAGAGCAAGGCAAAGCCCGCAAGAATCGGCAACACAACCGCGACGAGCAACTCTGACAGGACGAGAAAGTAGTGACGGAGCGCTCGTCTATCCTCTCCAATCGATCCGAAGAATGGCAGCACGACGGATTGCAGCACATTCGCAAGCTTTTCGCCGGGTAGCTGCGCAATGTTCCAGGCAAACTGGTAGTAGCCCAGCGCGGATAGTCCTGCGACACGTCCGAGGATCGCAAAGTCTCCACTCGAGTAGAGATACCATGCCAGTGCACTCGCCATGAGTGCCCATCCGTAGCGAACGACAGCGCCGATCTCCGACATTCGCGGCCGCATCCAGCCGAGTCGCACAAAGTGTCGCGCGACAAGAAAACCGACAGCCTGACCAAGCACCATTCCAATGGACAGTGACCAGTACGCGAGGCCATTGAGCACGCAGATGACGACGGCAATCGCCTGCGCAATCGTCTTTGCAAACTCGACCTGAGCAATTCGCCTGTACTCGAGACGTTGCTGAAGAACAGCGACACGAACCGTCGTGACTCCATTGAGGACGACGGACAGCGACAGGAATGTCACCACCGCAGTGATCCGCGGCTCTCGAAAGACGAGCGACAATGGATAGGCTGCGAGACACATGAGCAGTGCCAGCATCCACGAAACGGCCACTGCGGCCGTGTGTACTTGCGCCACTCTGCGTTCATCAGTCTCACGAGTGACGACCAGCGCCCTGGCAAATCCGGCGTCCACGATCAGCCCGAGCATTGCCGCAACAAAGACAGCGGAGCCCGCTATGCCGTAGTCCGAAGCGGAAAGTCGTCTCGCGACGATGATCGTGGTGGCCCACGACAGCACTTGAGCAAGCCAGCGAAGTCCGCCCTGCCATACGACGCCAGTGGCGATTGCCCTGTTGTGCGATTGCGTACCGCTGAACTCTGCTGCGACACCCTCCGAAGCGGGGAGCGCCGCAGCCCCCGCTTTTGCCTCAGCGCCAGACATCCCATCTCCCACGCACGCCATTCATCGTCGCTTCGACGAGTGCAACCTGCAACGACCAGCCCCATGCCAAGGCGCGGAACAACTTGCCACGGGTGGCGGGCCACAACAGCACCACCACCGCCATCGCAGCCAGAATGCTCAGCAGCACCAGCATGGCGTCACTGCCGATGCGATCGAGCAGAATGCCCGCTGCCCCATACAACAGCAACAACAACAGCCACGGGGTGAGCAGTCGGAGCAGCTTGTGGCTCACGAACTGCACGAAGATCGGATTGCGGAAGGGAACGAGCACCCCCGGCATCCAGGCCATCAACTGGAAGTTGCCGGTCAGCGTCCGCACCTTTCTCACCTTCTCCGCCGCCGACGTCGTGCTGCGTGAATCCCACGCCTTGGCCTTCAGGTCATAGCCGATGCGCTTGCCACGCAGCACGAGCCGCATCGGCAGCCAGACGTCGTCGAGAATCAGCTGCGGAGGCATCGGCTCCCACGTCGACCGTAACGTGGCATAGATGGATCCACTGACGCCGACGCATGAGTGAATGCGTGCCTCGGCGGCGCGCAGTCGTCGTTCCAGGACCCAATACCACTCCACCGGCGATCGACCGGTGGCACCCGGCAGGTCGCCTGGCAGCTGCAACGCGCCGCCGACGGCGCCAAGCCGCGGATCGGCGACCAGCTGACTCACCAGACGCCGGATGGCATCCGTCGCAAAGCGCTGCTGGGTGTCGCTGAAGACGAGGACGTCACCGGTCGCTGCGCGAACCGCCGCGTTCAGTCCCGCGACCTTCCCGACGCCGGCATCCGCACGCACGATGGTGACACGTGTGCTGTCGGTCGCCGCACGAAGGGCATCGAGTGATTCCGCTGCGGCACCATCGACGCCCACCACGACCGACAACCGGTCGGCAGGATAATCCGCGGCCAGAAAATCCATCACACGCGCAACGATGCTCTCGACGTCGTCGCGCGTCGCGAGCACCGCCGTGACGGTGGGCAGCGCATCGGAGACGATGTCAGGATCGCTGGGCCGAACGCGCGAGAGCAGCCAGACGACGGCGGGATACCCCAGCCATGTCCAGCACAAGACGCCGAGGGCGATGACGCACGCCAGTGCGCTCGTACTCATGCTGCCGAACACGAGATCATGTCGCGGGTGCCGGCGGTAGCGCGGCTGCGGTTTCCCGTGCGAGTCTGGGGGCCAGCGTGGCTGCCAGTGAATCCGCACGGGCGATCTCCGCCCGCACCTCTTGCTCCTTCCGCTCCTTGCCCGGCCGCAGCGGAATCACGATACGCACCAGTGCTTCTTCGGTACGACCGTAGAGCGCCGCATCCTTCATCAGGTTGTACTTGACGGTGTACTCGTTGCTCTCGATCCGCCCCCGCCCCTGATACCAGTAATACACCGCCGCGTAGTGCCCGTCGTTGGCCAGGATGTACTTGTTCATGGCGCGTGAGCCGAGCCCCGTGGCACCGGCGATGGGAATCGTGCTGCTCTCGACAGGCTCCCAGCCGGCGCCCGGAAGGCAATTACGCGGCGAATGGATCGACTTGCCCTGCGTCTGGTACGTGTAATAGCCGACGTAGAGCGTGAACTCCGGTGTCGTGTCGCGCATGTACACACGATTCACGAACTGATCCATGCCGGCCACACGCTGGGAGTTGGTGTCCACCGTGATCGTATCGTGCCGCAGACCGTTCACCGTATCGAGAATTCCGGCGATCGGTTTCACCGGCTGCGGACGGATCTGCTCGTGCGTGAGGCCGAGCATGCCCAGCCCGCCGGCAAGAATCACGGCCGGTACGAAGTGCGAGAGATTAGCCATGCACCAACCCTCCGACAGCTGCCGGCCGGCGTGCCATCTTGCCTTCGATGAACAGCAGCACGGAGGCCACGGCACCGAGTGACGCGAACGCGATCACGAACATCAACCATCCTTCCGTCGTGTGCATGAAGCCACTGCCGGCCTCGGGACTGACGAAGTAGACGAGGAATGCCGTCAGGAAGATCCGGAAGCCATTGATCAGAATGGCCATCGGCACCGCGAGCACCAGCAGCGTGACGCGGGACCACGGCTTGCCGAGCAGCATCGCACCCAGCAGGACGCCGAGGTTCACCAGGGCCGTGAGGGAGCGGAGTCCGCTGCACGCCTCCGCCACGAACAGATCATGCCCTGGAATTCGGATCACGTTGCCGTTCAGCAACACCGGGATGTGCCTCGCCTCGATGAGCGTAGCACCGATGCGCGACGCGACGAGCTGCAGCGGAGCGGTCAGCTTGGAGATCACCAGTTCTGGCAGCGGGATCGCCAGTCCAAGAAGGACGAACGGGAGCCACCAGGCCAACAGCTGCTTCAGACCGAAGAACCAGAGGATCACGCCGGCCGCACCGATCAGCATCGACACGCGCATGGTGAACAGTTCGGCAGCCAGGTCGGACACGAATCGCAGACCGATGGCGGCCAGCAGGAACGTCACCGCGAGCACGATGGCTGGCTTCCGCTGCTCCTTCAACCCGGTCTGATACGCGAAGTAGAATGCAAGCGGTGCGAGCAGCAGCCCGGTGCCCGAGTCGGGGTTGTCGAAGTTCGTCCAGTCGCGCACCAGCAGATATGCAGGCTTGGCATACAGCGCCGCAAAGAAGGCAAGCGCCAAGCCCATTGGCACCCAGAGCGTCTTGTCGACGGCAGGCTGGCGCGGTTGCTCCTGAATCACGAATTGAACCTCGACGGGTGGTACAGCTCCACCGGCGGAGCTGCGGGTCATCGCCTGACGGCGAATATCATAAAATCACCGATCACCAGCCCTCTGCATACCCCAGAGGTGGATTGTCGGTGCAGTTGGGGGGCGCCGTCGCTCCCGCATCTGTCTGCATGTGACGAGGTGCGGTGTGCGTTGGCAACGGACGACGCTGCATGGCGGAACGGATGTGTCCGATTCGCTCAGCGGCGTGCCGCGACAGGTGTGCCCCGGGCCGCTTATGATTCGGCCATGGACATTCTGCTTTCCCTGCTGGCGGCGGTCTCGGCATACAGCCGACCGGCGCTTTTCGCTGCAACCTGTGTCGCTGCCGTCTTCTGCGGCATCAGTTGGGCGGCGAGGACGCGACAGATCAGCCCCTTCAGTCCGCTGGCGCGATTCGCCCGGGAGAAAGTCGACCCATACCTTCGCAGCGTCGAGGGTCCTGTCCTGAACGCGGGAGGGTCCCCCACGAGTGTGCCGTGGTGGGGACTGGCCGCATTCGTGGTGCTGGGAATTCTCGTGCAATCGATGCTTGGGTATGTCACGGGCATCGTCGCTTCGACGGCGCTCGGGCTCAGTGGAGGGCCCAGGGCGGCAGTGCGCGCACTCGCACAACTGACGTTTGCCGTCCTGCAGATTGCGTTGATGGTTCGTGTCTTGTCGAGCTGGTTCGGCGCGTTGTCGAGGGCGCGGTGGCTCCGCTGGACCTACACCATCACCGAGCCACTGCTGAGGCCGCTTCGGGCGGTCATTCCGTCGCTCGGCCCCTTCGACATCACGCCGCTGATTCTGTATTACCTGATCCAGATCGTCGGTTCGTTCGTGGTCAGCGCGATCTGATCGGCTGAGGCAGCGTCGGCGTCCCGTCGCCGATCGACGATGGCATCGCAGTTGGCCGGAGGCACCGGACAGAGTTGCGCGTCAGTCGTCGCCCATATGCTGACATCGACGCCCTCACGGCAACGGTTCGACGCAAGCCGCCGAACAGCAACTGATTAACGCAAGCCGCCTGCGGCGGCCGCAGAACGGAACGGCCGCAGAACAGCGCAATGGCGTTCTGGCGTCAGGAGGGGCCTCGATGCTGCGCAACCGCTGAAGACAGCTGTGGGAACTGCGCCCGACGCACGCAGTTCCCACAGCAGTCGGGGATGGTGGCGGTGGTAGATGTCCGTCCGAGCGCCCGACCGGCCGCACGCTGTTCTGCGGCTGTTCCGTTCTGTGGCGCCGCCGCAGGTGGCGCTTGCGTTCATCTGTTGCCGCCACGGGCGCAGTGCTCGGTCGCTGCGCTGCAGGTACGCCTAGCCAAAACAAAGCGGGGCGGCTGTGCGAAGACAGCCGCCCCGCGTTGTAAAAACCAGTTGGCGGTTTGGGCTTTGGACGCTTTGGGACGCCACCCAGTTCCAGG
>JANOCB010000023.1:0-21380 GCA_031411975.1 Gemmatimonadaceae bacterium | reverse complement strand
TTTTTTTTTTTAACAACCGTTTGGGCTATGGGCCGCCACCCCCCAAAAACCCCCCCCCCCGGGGGGGGGGCGGCCCCCCATCCCCTCTCACCCACCCCGGCGCCCCCCCGCCTCCGTGTGAGAGGAGTTGCTGTTGTTGTTGGCGCCGCGCCTGATCAGAACGCGATGCGCTCGGCGACCCAGTTCCGCACCTGATCCAGCGACACCCGCACCTGCGCCAGCGAATCCCGATCGCGGATCGTCACGCTCTGATCATTGGCCGACTCGCTGTCGATCGTCACGCAGAACGGCGTGCCCACTTCGTCCTGACGACGATACCGCTTGCCGATGCTCCCCGTTTCGTCGTAGTCGGTCATGAACGACTTCCGCAGCTCCGCCGCGAGCTTCTCCGCGATCTCGGGCTGGCCGTCCTTCTTCGTCAGTGGGAAGACGGCCGCCTTGATCGGCGCCAGTGCGGGATGCAGCCCCAGCACCACGCGACCTTCGTCCTCACCCGCCACCGACTCTTCGCGATAGCCGTTCACCAACGCGGCCAGCGTGGTGCGATCGGCGCCCACCGACGTCTCGATCACGTACGGCAGGTAACGCTTGTTGGCCTGCTGGTCGAAGTACTCCAGCTTCTTGCCGCTGAAGGTCTGGTGCTGCGTCAGGTCGAAGTCACCACGGTTGTGAATGCCCTCGATCTCCTGGAAGCCGAGCGTGCCGCCGAAGTCGAAGGTGATGTCGAAGGCGGCACGGGCGTAGTGCGCCAGTTCACCCGCCTCGTGCTGATGGTACGCAAGGCGGCTCGGCGAGAGACCGATGGAGTGATGCCATGCGAGGCGATCCGCCTTCCAGCGCTCGAAGTGCTCCATGTCGGTGCCCGGCTCGACGAAGAACTGCATCTCCATCTGCTCGAACTCGCGCGTGCGGAAGATGAAGTTGCCCGGCGTGATCTCGTTGCGGAACGCCTTGCCGATCTGCGCGATGCCGAACGGCACCTTCTGGCGGCAGCTCTGCTGCACGTTCAGGAAGTTCACGAAGATGCCCTGCGCCGTCTCGGGGCGGAGATAGACCGTGCTCGCGCTCTCCTCCACCGGGCCCATGAACGTCTTGAACATCAGGTTGAACATCCGCGGTTCGGTGAGCTGACAGGCCTCGTGCTGTCCCGGCTGCTTGCTCGGCTTCTGCGGGCAGCGGGCATCTTCGAGCTTGTCGGCGCGGAAGCGGCCCTTGCACACCTTGCAGTCCACCAGCGGATCGGTGAATCCGGCCACATGCCCGCTGGCCTCCCACGTCTTCGGGTGCATCAGGATCGCCGCATCCAGCCCTTCCACGTCGTCGCGCAGGCGAACCATGCTGCCCCACCACAACTCCTTCAGGTTCTTCTTGAGCTCCACGCCGAGGGGACCGTAATCCCACACGCTGCCCGTCCCGCCGTAGATTTCTGAGCTCTGGAAGATGAAACCGCGTCGTTTGCACAACGACACGAGTTTGTCCATCACATCGGGATGGGCACTGGCGGACATGGGCAGACCTCGGGGGGGGCGCCCCTGGATGCCGCGACCTGTGTCGCGACTGGATGGGGCGCACGGATGCAGAAACCTAGTGTATCCTGGAGGGTAGGTGTCTTGCACGATGCACCAGCGGGTGATGGGGCGCGACTTGCGCGCGAGCACCCGGACGACCGGCATGCGGCATTGCGAAGACCTGACCTCCATTCGGCATCCGTTATGCACCGAACCGCACAGCCATACTGCAGCCTGATCGCGTTCGCCGCAGCCATGCTCGTATCGCCATACCTGCCGGCGCAGGCGGTCCTGTCAGGCTCCGTGCGCGACAGCCTCACGGGGCGCACTTTCGCGAACGCGCTCGTGGAATTGGTACCCACCGACCGGCCGTGGCTCGCCGGCTTCTCCGCGCGCACCGACTCCGCCGGGAAGTTCGTCATCCCTGATGTCACGCCAGGCCGGTATCACTTCGGCTTCCAGCACCCGCGACTCGACTCGTTGGGGATGGATCCCGTCCTCCGCACACTGGAAGTCACGGGGTCGCGACGCCGGATGATGGCCGATCTCGCCCTGCCCACGCCACGCACCTTCGCCCGGACGCTCTGCGGTGATCTCGGCGAGAACAGCGGCGCACTGGTCGGACGCGTGATCGATGCGCGCGATGGAAACGCCGCCCCCCGCGGCACGGTGCGGGTACGATGGGGAGAGCTGAACATCAGCAAACGGTTCGTCGGCATCACCCAGCAGCAACGCGAGGGGGTGGTGAGCGCGTCGGGACGGTTCGTCGTGTGCAACGTGCCCACGGACACTCCGATCGACGTGCGTGCGACCGTGGCCGACGGAAGTGGCACGCCGGCACCGCTCAGCAGCGGGACCATCGAGTTGGCGTTCGGCTACGATGCCGCCGTGCATCACCGTGATCTGTTCGTCGGCCCGGAGACACGCGTGCTGGTCCCATCGCCGACACCCACCGATGCCGCCCCCGAGCCATTCATGGCGCGCCGTGGCCAGGGCCGTCTCACGGCGCTGGCGCGGAGCGACGATGGGCGCGCGATTCCCGGCGCGCGCATCATCGTGACCGACGCGGCCATCGAAGTCGTCGCCGATTCGTCCGGCCGTGCCAGACTCGCACATCTCCCGTTGGGCTCCTACATGGTGGACATGCTGGCACTGGGCTACATGCCGATGCGCCAGAGTGTCGACGTCAGCGCCGTGCAGGACGCCACCGTCGAGTTCTCCACCGCCCGACGTGTGCCGACGCTGGCGGAGGTGACCGTCCGCGATCGGCAGACGGATCCGACGGGCTTCTGGAAGCGTCGCGCCAGCGGGACGGGATACTTCGTGGATGCGAACCAGATCCGGTTGTGGGGGGCACCGTCGCTCGCGTCGGCGCTGGCAATGGCGCCTGTGTTGCGCGGAAACCTCCAGAGCCGCGGGAACTGCGCGCCGACGGTGTTCGTCGATGCCCTCCGCTTCGACAACGCGCCCTTCGCGCAGATGCTGAGCGGTCTCGACATCGGCGGTGTCGAAGTGTACGGAAACCCCGCAGACGTCCCGCCTCAATTCTCCAACGCCGGCCGACGACCGTCAGGTTCGGTGTTGTGTGCCACCATCGTCGTCTGGACCAAAGCTTATGTGTACTGAACTGCGCTGCGGCCGAAGCGCTGTCTCGGGCGCGCCCTCGCGTGTGCGCTGCGCAGGGGCACCTGCCGGCTCGTCGCATGCGGACTGAACCACACCGTGCCCGCACGCTGGCCGTGACAAACACTCTCTGCCGTCGTGCGACGGCCCATCTCGTGGCTGCGCTCACGGTCGCCGTGTCGGCGCCAGTGTCAGCCCAGACCACCATCACCGGCTTCGTTCGCGACAGCCTCGCCGCCAAGCCGCTGGCCGGCGCCACGATCCAGCTCGTCGCGAGTGCCACTCCCTGGGCCGCCGGACGCACCGCAATGAGCGACTCCATCGGCCGCTACCGCATCGACTCCGTCGCGCCGGGCACCTACATCATCGGCTTCCAGCATCCGCGTCTCGACACCCTCGGCATGGACGCCGTCTCGCGGACGCTCGACGTGCCCCGACTTCGATTCATGCGCGCCGACCTGGCCCTGCCGAGCGGAAACACGTTCGTCCTGTCACTCTGCGGCGCGTCGACCGACAGCGCGGGTGCGGTGATCGGCCGCGTCTTCAACGCCAGCACCAACGCACCCATCACCGACGGGTCCGTGACGGTGCGCTGGGGCCAGATGCAGCTCGCCGCCGGCAGCGTCGGTCGCACCATGCGGCAGACCAGTGCAAAGTTCGGAGCCGACGGACGCTTCGTCGTCTGCAACGTGCCGACGGGCTCCGCCATCCTGCTAAGCGCCCGCGCGGGCAGCGGGCCGGCAGCGGCCACACTCGGTGTCAGCAGCGAAATCGAGCTCGCGTACGCACCCGGCAATCCGCTCATCCACCGCGATCTGCTGATCCAGATGCGCGAGACGGCCGTGCAGGCGCCGATCGCCGCCGTCACACCCGGTACCGACTCCGTGACTGCACCAGCCACGGCGCCAGCGATCGCATCACCGTCATCGCGTCCGGTCGCGCGAACCGGCACGGCACGCCTGACGGGTCGCGTCGCGGCGGCAGACGGGAAATCCGTGGGCGGTGCCCGCGTCCATGTGGTCGATACCGATCAGACGGTCACCACCGACAGTGCCGGTGTGTTCCGGGTCTCCAACCTCCCCGGTGGTACCCGTGCACTCGAGATCACCGCGATCGGATTCCAGCCGGTGCGGACCAGTGCGGACCTGCGCCCGGACCGCGAAACGTCCATCAGGATCAACGTCGGTCCGCGCATTGCCACACTCGCCGCCGTGGATGTCGTCGCGCCGACCGACAAGAGCGGCTTCTACAAGCGACGCGCGCGCGGACTCGGCTTCTTCCTCGACGGAGCCACCGTCGAGCAGCGCGGTGCGTTCAGCATCTCGCAGGCACTGTCAACGGTCCCGACGCTCCGCCAGAACGGGTTCGATCCGCGAAATCCCACGCGCCCGCTGATCTCCGGCCGCAGCAACTGCCGGCCAACCACCTACATGGATGGTCAGCTGATCGCGGATGGCATGTCCGGCATCGACGACCTGCTCACCGTCCGCCGGGTGGGAGGCATCGAGGTCTACGGCAACCCCGGCGAAGCGCCGCCGCAGTTCCGCGGCAATGGCAACTGCGCCGTGATACTCGTCTGGACCCGGTCGTACGTCCCGTAGCGGGATGCCAAACCGACAGCGCCCCTCAGCGCTGCGACAGCTCCCGGTTCCACGCCACGAATGCTCGCTCGTAGAACGTCGGCCCGAACAACGCCCACGTCCCCAGCGCTGACGGCAGCGTGAAGGCCTTCGCCGCCTCGGCGGCGCCCGTGCCTTTCGCGAAGGCGGCACGTGCTGCGGTCTCGATTTCCCCGAGCACGGCGAGGTATCGGTCCACCGTCGCCGCATCGGCAACGACACCGTGCCCTGGCACATACACCGTGCTGCGATCGCGCCGCAGCGCACGCACCTGCTTCTCGAGTGTGCTCGGCAGGGCATCCACGTAGTTCGGAATCATGCCGTTCCACATCAGGTCACCGGTGAACACCAGGCTCGGATCGTCGAGCTCGATGCTGACGTCACTCGTCGTGTGGCCTGCTCGCGGCACGATGCGCACGCGACGGCCGCCGAGATCGAGCACGGTCTCGCCCGTCGCAGGGAGCTCAACCGCGTCTCGCAACGCCGCCGAACGCGCATCCACGACCGGCATGTTCTTCGTCAGCACCAGGTCACGCGTGAGCGCCGTGGCATGGAAGCGCGTCGGGAAGCCGTCAGCGATGTAGCCATCCACACCATTCGCGTGATCGGCGTGGTAGTGCGTGACCACCACGTGCGTCGGCCAGCGCCCCGTCAGCTGTCGTGCCTGCGAGGCCATCCAGCGCGCACCCTGCGACGTGAAGAGTCCCTCGACGGCCAGCACACCATTGCGGCCGGCGATGATGCCGCCATTCGCGAGTGTCGTGCGATCCCCGTTGAGCGGATCGGAGATCAGTGCCCACACGCCATCCGCCACCCGCTCCAGTCGCCCCCACGGCTCGCGTGCGACGACGTGACCGAACTGCGGCGCCGTCCATGCCGCCCGCAGCAGGGACGGAACGAACGATGCCGCCAGCGCGAGGTGCGCGGCGCAGCCGCCCGACGTGGCAAGGAACGCACGACGTGTGTGCATCCCGGAGCCGTGCTGGTCAGACACCGGCGGTCTGCTGCTGCTTCTGGAGAAGACGCGCGACGATCAGGTCGCCGTGGAAGCGGCCGTTCTCGATGAAGGTCTTGTTGGCATCGAATCCCGACGCCAGCACGCCGGCGATGAAGAGCCCCGCCAGCGGCGTTTCCATCGTGGCAGGATTGTGCGTCGGGATGCCCGTCTCCGGATCGATCGGCGCGTCGACCTGCCGCAGCAAGCCAGTCTCGGGCATGTAGCCCAGCATCGTGAAGACATGCTGCGCGGCGATGCGCTCACGCACACCGTCGGTCATGATCTCCATCCAGTCAGGCCCGATCTCCGTGACGCGTGCATTGAACCGCGCACCGATGCCACCATCGCGGATCCGCGCCTCGATGTCGGGACGTACCCACGGCTTCACGTTCGCGTCGAGCGTGGCGGCGAAGTGGACCATGGTCACGCGTGCACCGGCGCGGAACAGTTCCAGCGCGGCGTCCACGGCGGAATTCGCCCCACCGACCACCACCACATCCTGATCCCACGCCATGTGACCTTCGCGGAATCGGTAGCTCACATGCGGCTGTATCTCGCCGGGCACGTTCAGGCGGTTGGGCAGGCCGAAGTAGCCAGTCGCCATGACCACGGCCGGTGTCTCGAGCACCCGCACGGCCCCCGAACGCGGGAGCGACGTCACGCGCCACCGATCGATGCCGACCTGCTCCAGGCGATCGACGTTCTCGTATTGATGCACCCTCACGCCGAAGTGCTGTGCCACCACGCGATAATACGCCAGCGCTGCCGCGCGGGTCGGCTTCGGTGTACTGATCGCAAACGGCAGGTTGCCGATGGAGATCTTTTCCGCCGTCGAGAAGAAGCTCATCTCGGTGGGATACTGCGCAATGCCACTGACGAGGCAGTCACGCTCGATGATCACGTTGGACACGCCGGCCCGCTGCATCGACACCGATGCGGCCAGCCCGCAGGGTCCTCCACCGATCACCACCGCACCGACTGCCTCGACCATCACGCCACTCCCGCTTCCATCCCGATCATCTGATCACGCCGCGTGCCGACACTGACATACGTGATGCGTGTCTCGCACAGTTCCTCGATGCGATCCAGGTAGCGACGTGCGTTGGCTGGCAGCGCATCGAGCGACCGGCAATCGGCCGTGGACTGCATCCATCCATCGAACCACTCGTACACCGGCTCGGCGTGCTCCAGCAGTGCCAGGTCGGCCGGGAACTCCGTGTGCACGTCACCGTCGATCGCATAGCCGGTGCAGATCGCCACCTTGTCGAGTGTGTCGAGCACGTCGAGCTTGGTCACGGCCAGGTCGGTGAGTCCGTTCACCCGCGCGGCGAACCGTACCACGACGGCGTCGAACCAGCCGCAGCGGCGCGGGCGGCCCGTGGTGGCGCCGAATTCGTTGCCGAGCGTCCGCATGTGCGTTTGCATCGGCTCGGTGAATTCGGTTGGCAGCGGGCCGGCACCGACACGGGTGGTGTAGGCCTTCACCACGCCGAGGATGGCGTGCAGCGACGTCGGCGCCATACCCGCACCAATGGCGGCGCCGCCACTCGTCGTGTTGCTGCTGGTCACGAACGGGTACGTGCCATGATCGATGTCGAGCATGGATCCCTGGGCACCTTCCAGCAGCACGGCGGCACCGGTCTTCAGTGCGCGATGAATCTGCAGCCCCACATCATCGGCCAGTGCCAGTAGGCGCGGTGCCACCGCTTCCAGCGCGCGCATCGTCTCGTCCACGTCGGCGCGAGTGTCGCAGCTCATCATCGCGAGGCGACCGTTGGCATTGGCCACACCCGCCTCCACCAGCGTGCGCAGTCGGGTCGGATTGCGCAGGTCCAGCACGCGCACACCACGTCGCGCCACCTTGTCTTCGTAGGTCGGGCCGATGCCGCGTCCGGTGGTGCCGATCGCCTTGCTGGCGGTGCTCGCGCCGTCCATGAGCTTGTGGTACGGCATCACGAGGTGGGCGCGCTCACTGACGTAGAGGCGGCCCGTGACGTCCACACCGTCGGCCACCAGCCCGTCGATTTCGGAGAAGAGCTTCTCGGGGTCCAGCACCACACCGTTGCCGATGGCGCATCGGACACCGGGGTTCATGATCCCGCTCGGGATCTGGTGGAGCACCACCTTCTTGTCGCCGATGTGCACCGTGTGGCCGGCATTGGCGCCGCCCTGATAGCGCACCACCCAGTCGGCGCGCTCGGCGAGCACGTCCACCAGCTTGCCCTTGCCCTCATCGCCCCACTGGGCACCGACCACCACCAGCGTGCGTCGCGTCGCGTCGAACATCGGATATCTCTTCCTTGGCGCGCCACACTCGGGGCGCGCAGCAGACTCGATGGCTCAGGCGTCCGACAGAGGCGGGATGTGTGACCTCATCCAGACGCAAAACGCCACGCGCGAGAGGCGCGTGGCGTTGGCGAAAACTACCGTGCCGGCGGGGGCGTGCTACCCCCGGAAGCGAATCAGGCGTCCTTCTTGTCCCGGAGGCCGATGAACGGCCAGGCGCAGCAGAGGGCGAGCCCGAGGATCGGTGCCACGACCGGACCCATGGCGTAGATGCCGTCCATGATGAGCGACGGCACGGTCAGGTAGAACTTCACGAGAGAAAGCAGACCTTGATCCATCACGGGCTCCAGTTCAGGGGCGGGTGCGGGCGTCGGCTGTCGCCCTCTGGCGGCAAAGCTAATCGACCAGGTCGGCGTTCCCGAAGCCCCCGTCGCCGACGCCCCGGCCTCAGCCCCAGGCCGCCGCCAGCAGCCAGAACCCGATGACGCAGCCGGCGAGACTCTTGAGCGCCGTCGCGACGGCGCGGCCGATGAAGGCCCCCGTCGCAGCACGCGTCGCCTTCGCGTGGTTCTTCTCCATCGAATACTCGCCCACCAGCGCACCGACGAAGGCGCCGGCAAAGGCGCCGATCACCGAACCGATGACGGGGATCGGGATTCCGACGAAGGCGCCAAGCAGACCACCGGCGATCGCTCCCCACGACGCGCGTCGCGACCCGCCGTACTTGGCCGTGTAGCGGCCGGCGATCGAGAATTCGAGCCATTCCGCGGCGGCGGCAAGGACTGTCAGCGCACCGAGGGTGAGCCACGAAATCGTCGCCGGCGCCACCAGCAGCCGGTGCGCGACCCCGGCGATGATCATGAGCCAGATGCCAGGCAATCCGAGCGGGATCATCACCAGCCCGCCGAGCACGGCGAAAAGCAGCAGCACGAGATCGAGAGTCATGCGGAATACTACGGCCGCGCTCCCGCCCGGTTTCCGTTTGCCACCGGCTCGGCCAGCAACGCGCGCAGCAGCGCCTGGACGGCATCGGTATCCCAGCGCATGGCCCCGCGGTGCCGGAAGGCGATACGCCCGGCGCGGTCGATGATCCACGTCGTCGGCACGGCGTCGAAGCCATACACGCGCGGCGCCGCCGTCAGTTCGAGATAGACAGGCAGCGTCAGCCTTCGCCGCCGGATGAAGGTGGCCACCGGCTCCCGTCGCTGCGACGCCACCAGCGCGAAGACCACCCCGCTGTCGGGCACCGCCGCACGCAGCGCAGTGAATGACCGAAGCTCCGCCACACACGGTTCGCACCAGGTGGCCCACGCATTGATCACGACCACGCGCCCCCGAAAGGCCTCCAGCGTCTGCTGGCGGCCATCCATCGTCTGCAGCGTCCACCCGAAGTCGGCCGATGGTGCACCGTCGGGTGTCCGGGCCGGCACCTGCGCGCCCATCCCGGTGACAGTGCACAGCACTCCGCCGATTGCGGTGACAGTGCACACGAAGGCACACACGACGGCCCGCGCACCCGCCGTCCGCCACTTCGGGCGAGTCACCGCCCCACGACCTGCCGGAGTCCCACCACCAGGCGGCGTCCCTGCAGCGGCCCGTACACCCGTGCCGTGTCGAAGCGATCGCCGAACGGATTGAACGGATCGATGATCGCATCACGCTGCACGAAGTCGAACAGGTTCTTCACGGCGACGTACACATCGGGCCCATTGCGCAGGCGATGCGTGAACTGCACATGCTGCTCGGTGAACCACGGCGACCGGCCCGGCAAACCAGCGAACTGCGGCAGCGCCGTGGGCCCCTGCACCCGTCCCGTCCAGTCGACGGTGGTGCCGATCCGATCGATACGATACCCGAGCGAAAACACGGCCTGCTGTGACGGCGCGAACGGCACCGGGCGACGCACCCCGTCCTCCGTGCGTGACACATCCTGCACCGTCAGCGCCACGCTGCCCGTGAACGGCTTGCGCAACGTGCCATATCCGATCGCGACCGTGACGCCGCGGGTGCGCGCCACGCCACGGAGGTTGCGATAGATGATCAGGTTCGGGTCGGTGTCGAAGTCCCCGAGGATCCGGTTGTTGAATGATGTGTGATAGAGGTCGAGGTCCAGCGACATGGCATCCTCCACCCCGCCCACGTCGAACACACGGTTCATGCTCAGCGTGGACGTGGCCGACCGCTCCGGCTGCAGCGCTTCGCTGATCCGCACCTCGCGCGCACCGGTGAGCGCGGCGTGATCCTCGGTGAAGAGGTTCACCACGCGGAACCCGGTGGCCGCGTTGAGGCGCACCGTGGTATGTGCGTCTGGCGTGTACTTCACCGCCAATCGTGGCGACGTGACGATGCCATGCGCCGCATGATGATCCGCACGGATGCCGCCCAGCACCGTCACGCGTGATCCGAACGCCAGTTCGTCCTGCACCAGCACACCGGGGATGAACCGTGTGTCCGACGTCTGCTGTGCACGGGTGCTGTCGCGATAGCGCTGCAGGCGCAGCGTACTGCCCAGCATCAGGTTGTGTGCGCCGAGTTGCGGCGACCACACCCCCTGCGCGAAGGCCATACCCTGCGAGGCGTTGTAGGGTGAGTCCCCGTAGAAACTGTTCTGCTGGTGCCAGTTGGCGGAGAGATCGATGCGCACCGGTGATGTCACCGTCCCGCGACGGATCGTGCCGAGCAGTTCACCACGCATGGTGCGGATCGACTCCCCGTACACGCTGGAGGAACCGCGATCGGCCGGTGTCCAGGCCGCCGTGCCGCCGAAGCGATCCTCGCCATAGACTCGTGCCATCAGCTCGAACGGTCGCCGCGCCGGCGTGCCCATTGCCCACTTGTTCATCACCGACAGCCGGCGCACCAGCGGCAGGTCGCTGAAGCCATCACCGTTGTTGTCGATGAACTGTGCGTTGTGACTTCCGGTGATGCTCAGCAGGCTGCGGACGCCGCGAATCGACGGTGCCGCCGCGATGGCCAGGTTGGTCTCGCCGTGGCTGCTGCCGAACGCATTCACGCTGAGCTTCGGTGCGAGGCGCGCATCCTTCGTCACGATGTTGATCACGCCACCCATGGCCTCGGAGCCATACAGCGTCGAGTTCGGGCCGCGGATGATCTCGATCTGCTCGATCAGGGCCGGGTCAATGGAGTTGAGGCCGTACACCGACGCGAGGGCGCTCATCATCGGCGTGCCGTCGATCAGCACGGAGGTGTACGGCCCTTCCATGCCGTTGATGCGGATGTTGTTGGTGAAGCACACGCCGCAGTCCACCTGCTGCATGAGCCCCGGCAGGAACGAGATGTTGTCCATCAGGTTCGCCGAGACGTTGCGCTGCAGGAACGCGGGCGTGACCAGCTCCACCTTCACCGGCGAGTCGGAGAGGTAGCGCTCCTGCATGGTGGCGGTGGTGACGACGGTGTTGAGCGTCGAGGCGCTCGGGGTCAGCGCAACGTGGAGCGTGTCCGGGAACGGCAGTGCGAGGGTGCGCCTCGCCGGCGTATGCCCGATGGCGCGGACCAGCAGCACCAGGCTGCCGCCGTCAGCGGCCCGGATCCGGAAGCGGCCGAGGCTGTCGGCACGGACGAGGGTCCTGCCGCCTTCGACCGCGACCGTTGCACCAGGCAGCGGGCGGCCGTCGCTGGTGACCCGTCCGAGGAGGATGCCCTGCGCCGCCGCCGGCGACACCATCGTCGCCGCCGCACCGATCCCGACCAGAATCCGCATCACCGAAAGCCACATACAGTCCGTCCGCATCCTTGTTTTCGTATAGACGAAATTCAGGATACTTCGTCACGGAGTGCAGGTCAATCCATCTCCCCCGCTCGTGCGACGTCGGCCAGCGCGACCAACGGGGTCTGACCCCTTGGGTCCGCCAGCGCTAGGCCAGCACCGCCGAGACGATCGCCCCGATGGACGCACGTGCCTCGGCCGAGACCGGCAACAGCGGCAGCCGCGGGGCACCGCCGATCATCCCGGCGGCATCCACCGCCGCCTTGAGGCCCGGCACGCCGTACACGGCCGCGATCTCGAGTGCCACACGCGCCAGCCCGGCCTGTTCGCCGGCAGCGTCCTCCGGATGCCCTGTGCCGACCGCACTCGCCACGCGCAACGCCTGGGTCGGCGCCACCGCGGCCGCCGCCAGCACCGCCCCTGCACACCCGTCGCCGAGCGCCCGAGCCAGTGACGGGGCATGCCCCGTCATCACCGCGAACGTCGCACTGCGCGCCCGCAGGTAGCCATTCCGCCACTCGGCATTCCCACTCGAATCCTTGATGCCGATGATGTTCTCGTGCGTACTCAACTCGCACACCACGTCGGGATCGAGATGGTAGTGCATGAACGCCGGCACCGAGTACAGCACCACCGGCGCCGGTGACGCATCGGCCACCGCGAGATAGTGCGCCTTCTGTGCGGCGGGGGTCATCAGCGACGTGAAATAGTGCGGCCCCACCACCAGCACCGCATCGGCACCCAGCGTGGCCGCATGCTTGGCACGCGCGATCGTGTGCCTGGTGCTCTCGGCGCCCACGCCCATCAGCAGGAAACGTGACGCCGGAATCTCGTCGCGCACGGTCTGCACCAGCGCATCACGCTCCGTCTGATCGAGCAGCGCCGCTTCACCGGTGGAACCGGCCAGCAACACACCATGCAGCCCCGCATCGAGCAGCGCACGCACGTTGCGATGCGCCGCGTCGCGATCCAGCGACCCGTTGGCATCGAACGGCGTGACCGTCGCCGCGAACACGCCACCCAGCACCGGCCGTCGCTGTGCCATCAGTCTGTCAGCCCCATGCGCTCATACACCTGGCGCATCGTTTCCCGTGCCGTCGTGCGTGCGCGCTGCGCGCCGTCCTCGAGTACATCGGTCACATATGATGGCGACGCAGCAATCTCCGCTGCCCTCCGGCGGATTGGCACCAGCGTCTCTTCCATGCTCTCGGCGAGCACCTTCTTGCATTCGATGCAGCCCCACTTCGCACCGCGACAGTTCTCCGCCACGACGGCCTGCGTGTCGGTCGTGCTGAACGCCCTGTGCATCGCGTAGATGTTGCAGACGTCCGGGTTGCCCGGATCCGTCTTGCGCACCCGCGCCGGATCGGTCATCGCCGGCCGCAACTTCTCCCAGATCTGCTCGCGCGTTTCGAGCAACCCGATCGTATTGCCAAGCGACTTCGACATCTTCGCCTGGCCATCGAGACCCATCAGGCGACGCACGGGGGTGAGCAGCGGCTGCGGTTCAGGAAAGAACGGCATGTCACTCGCAAAACGCGCATTCCACCGGCGCGCAATCTCGCGGCTCAGCTCCAGGTGCTGCACCTGATCCTCACCCACCGGCACACGCGTGGCGTGATACAACAGGATGTCGGCGGCTTGCAGCACCGGATACGTGAGCAGGCCGGTGATCACGCTCTCCTGCCGGCCGCTCTTGTCCTTGTATTGCGTCTGCCGCTCCAGCTCACCGAGCGGCGTGACGGTGTTGAAGATCCACGCGAGCTCCGCATGCTGCGGCACGGCACTCTGGAAGAAGAGTGTGCAGCGCTCCGGGTCGAGACCGGCGGCCAGCAGCGAGAGGGCCATCTCGTGCCGGCGGCGCCGCAGGTCGGCCACTTCGTAGTTCCCAGTGAGCGCGTGCAGGTCCACCACGCAGTAGAAGGTCGCGTCGCGCCCTTCCTGCAGACGCACCCAGTTCTGGACGGCACCGAGGTAGTTGCCGATGTGCAGTTCGCCCGACGGCTGGATGCCACTGAAGATTCGAGACATTTGCCCAAGCTAGTGGAAGGCCACCGGAATTCGATGTGCCCGGTTCGGTACACCAAGGTCAGGGGCAGTCTGTGGCACGGCGGTTACAGTTCACCCATGCCATCACACATCGATACTGGCGGTGCGGGACCGTCCCCGGCAGATCGGGCCCTGCTGTCGGACATCGAGAACGCGGCGCAGGCCGCCGCCGCGTTCATCCGACGGCATGACTCGATGCGCGACGAGCTGACCTGGGACACCAAGGGTGAGAGCGACTTCGTCAGCATCATCGATCGTGGCGCCGAGGAATTGATCCGCGACATGCTGGTCTGGGACGACACCCCCGCCACCTTCATCGGCGAGGAGAGCGCTCCTGACACCGTCATCGGTGCGGGGATCACCTACATCGTCGATCCGCTGGACGGGACCACCAACTACCTGCACGGATTTCCCGCTTACGCCGTCTCGATCGGTGCGCTGGTCGACGGGGTACTCACCGCAGCCGTCGTGATCGACATCCCACGCGACGAGGTCTTCACCGCGGTGCGCAACGGCGGCACGTTCCGGAACGGCGTGCGCGTCCACGTGAGCAGGATCACCGACCCCGCCCTCTCGCTGATCGCGACCGGCGTCCCCTTCCGCAAGCCCGACCAGATTGCCCGGTACCTCGAGCAGCTGCCGAGGGTGCTGGCCACCACCAGCGGCATCCGCCGCGCCGGTTCGGCCGCCATCGACCTCGCCCACGTCGCCTGCGGCCGCGTTGACGCATTCTGGGAACTGCGTCTGGCGCCATGGGACGTGGCCGCCGGCCTCCTGCTCGTGCGCGAAGCGGGCGGCATCGTGACCGGCTTCGACGGCACGCCATCGGTGCCCGCCTTCACCGGCTACGTGGCGGGCAATCCAGCCATGCACGCCTGGCTGCTCGACACCATCGCCTGACGCCTCACATGCCGTTGATCGAGTGTGTTCCGAACTTTTCCGAAGGCCGGGATCCGGCGGTCATCGACGCCATCTGCGCAGCGATCACGGCCGCCAACGGCCGCGTGCTCGACGCCTCGCTCGACGCGTGGCACCATCGCGCCGTGATCACCTTCGTGGCCGAGCCGCACGACATCGGCGCGGCCGCGTTCGCCGCCATCCGCACGGCGCGTGATCGCATCGATCTCCGCCAGCACACCGGTGTGCATCCACGGATCGGCGCGGCCGACGTCGTCCCGTTCATCCCGCTCGACGGCGCCACGATGGACGATTGCATCCGTGTCGCGCGTGAACTCGCCGACCGCGTCGGCACCGATCTGCACATTCCCGTCTATCTCTACGACCGCGCCGCCCAGCGCGACATGTATCGCAACCTCGCCGACGTCCGCCACGGCGGCACCGATGCGCTGCAGCACACCATCGGATCCACACGCCCACCCGACGCCGGCCCACGCACGCTCCATCCCACCGCCGGTGCCGTCGCGATCGGCGCACGCGAATTCCTCGGCGCCTTCAACGTGTACATCGGGCACGCAGCGCATCTGCCACAGGCCAAGGCCATCGCCCGCGAGATCCGTGCGGCCGCCGGTGGTTTGCCGGGCCTCAAGGCGCTCGGCCTCGTCGTGGATGGGCAGGCGCAGGTCTCGATGAACGTGACGGATCTTGGTGCCGTGAGCCTGCATGCAGCCTTCGACGCGGTGCGCACTGCCGCGGCGGCGCATGGCATTGACGTGACGCACAGCGAGATCATCGGCCTCGTGCCGCAGTCGACGATCGAACGGGCGTTCGCCGATCGCCTCCAGCTTCGCGACGCCCGTGACACGGTCTCACTCGACCTGCGGATCGCCGCCACGCACCCGGTTTACGACCTGCGCCGCACCGCCGATGCCATCGCCGACCTGCATCAGCCCCCAGCCAGCGGCACCGCATCGGCGCTGACCGCGATCCTGGCTTCGTCCACCGTGCGGCTCGCGGCCAACGTGCATGTCGTCCGTGCGTCAAGCACGATCGCCGAACCGATGCGGCGCGTGGTCGACACAGCGCAGGTCCTGGAGCGCCACCTGCACATCGCGGCGCGCGATGATGCGCAGGCATGGGACGCCGTGGTGCAGGCGCGACGCGCGCCAGCGGGCAATCCGGCCGCCCTCGCTGATCGCATCCGCAGCGTGGATGCGGCACTGATGGGGGCCAGCGAAGTCCCGCTGCGCATCGCGCGCCTCGCGGCCGATGTGCTCGCGCTGGCGGCAGAGGTCGCCGCCGAGGGTGATCATGTCACGGCTCCCGACGCGTGGGCTGGCGCCACCATCGCCAGTGCCGCGCTGACTGCCGCGCTCGGCCTGATGCGTGGCAATCTTGCCATGCTCGCCGACAGTACACTCGCCGCAGCGCCGCGCGCCGAGGCACAGGTGCTCGGCGCGCAGGCGGAGTCACTCCTCGAACAGGCACGTCGCGCGGTGCGGCACGTCGCCTGTTGATACCGGTCGATCGCCATTCCTGAGCGAGTGACTCGTCGGGAGGGCGGAGGCTACGGCTTCGCCGCCGTCTTCCGCGGCACGATGCCCACACTTTCGATCACACCGCGAATGTCGCGCAGATGTTCGGGAAACCGCGTCTGCATCTGCATGTAGAGGTGCTGCCCGTCGATCAGCGGCGCCCACGTCACATCCACGCGATAGTTCGTGATCCCCTGCGTCAGCACGGTCGTGCGGATGGTGATCGTCGTGTCACCCTTCGTCAGCTCGCACTGCACCGTGTTGCGTGGCACGACGGGATTGAACGTGAACTCGCCGCCCTTCCAGACCTGCAGGTCGCTGTTGGTCTTGAGCAGGTTGAAGCCGACGTTGTTGAGCGTCGCGTAATCCGGCACCCAGCGCGCCGGCACCTGAAAGACCAGCGGCTCGAGTTCGATGCGGCGCACGTCGCCCTGCAGTGTCGCATTGGCCGGATCGCAGGGCGCGTTGATCTCGCGCGGCGTATCGCCGACGGCGACCTGCGGGATGATCGGCCGCGCACAGCCAGTCGCGACGGCAATCAGGAGCACTGCGGAGGTCATTCCGATCCGTGGAGTCATGCGTCCCCCCCTGATGAGGCAACAGCAACGCGGGCCAACCCGCCATCCCTGAACATTCCCCCTTTCACCCCGGAACGGCAACTCCGTGCCGCCGCGTCTCCGTGTGAGCGGAGTTCCCGACGTCGGCCTCGAACCGGGGAGCCTGGCCTACGAATCCAGGTTCGTGAGGATGCGCGGCCCTTTGGCCGTGACGGCCACGGTGTGCTCGAAGTGTGCCGACCACTTGGCATCGGCCGAGACGATCGTCCACTTGTCGCTCAACGTCCGGATGGCGGCGGTACCGATGTTGACCATCGGCTCGATGGCCAGCGTCATTCCGGCCATCAGCTTGGGGCCACGCTTCGGCTTGCCGTAGTTGGGCACCTGGATCTCCTCGTGCAGCACGAAACCGACCCCGTGCCCGACAAGCTCACGCACCACCGAGAAGCCAGCCGCTTCGACCACGGTCTGACAGGCATGGCCGATGTCACCGATGTGATTGCCCAGCACCGCAGCCGCGATCGCCGCCTCGAGCGACGCCTGCGTCACATCCAGCAGGCGCTGATGCTCCGGCCTGATCTGGCCGACCGGATGCGTGCGGGCGGCGTCGGTGTACATGCCGTCGTACTTGACGCCGATGTCCACGGAGAGAATGTCGCCCTCCTTGAGGATTCGCTTCGGCGACGGGATGCCGTGCACGATCTCCTCGTTGATGCTGAGGCAGATCGCGCCCGAGAATCCATACAGTCCCTTGAACGCCGCCACCGCACCGTCGTGGCTGCGAATGAAGTCCTCGGCGATCCTGTCGAGCTCCAGCGTGCTGATCCCGGGCCGGATCGCGTTCTTCACGACATCGTGCGTCGCGGCGAGGATCCGCCCTCCGCGCGCCATCGTATCGATTTCGCGTGCCGACTTGAGCTGAATCACAGTCCGAGTGCGAGACGGGCGCGGCCGGTGACCTCATCGATTCCGCCGACAGCGTCGATCGTTGCGATGCGTGCGCCGTTCTGCTGATACCACGCCAGCACCGGCTCCGTGGACTTTCGATACGCGTCGAGACGGGTCTTGACCGCCTCCGGATCGTCGTCCTTGCGCCGGACCAGCCTGCCACCGCCCTGACCACTGGCGCAGCCCACGGAGTTGCACGACGCGCCGGACTCCACACCGGAATACGGTGCGCTGCACTTGTCGCAGGTGAGGCGGCTGCTGATGCGCTCGACGATCTCCTCATCGGGGATGTCGAACACCAGCACGGCCCCGAGGGATCGCCCGAGATCGGCGAGCACCTTCTCGAGGCCGGCGGCCTGCGGCACGGTGCGGACGACTCCGTCGAGGATCGCGCCATTGGCGTAGGCCGGCTGCGAGAGCGTTTCCTTGATGATGCCGAGGATCACGTCGTCAGCGACCAGGTCGCCGCGATCCATGAAGGCCTTGGCAGCCAGCCCCATCGGGGTACCGGCGCGGAGTGCGGCGCGAAGGGCTTCGCCGGTGGCAAGGATCGGAACGCCAAGCGCCGCGGCGAGCCGCGGCGCCTGAGTGCCTTTCCCCGCTCCGGGCTTCCCGAAGAGGACGATAACCATGTTGCGAGCGGGGTGTCCGGTGAACAACCGCGAGTCGTGCGAGCGGAGACGAACCAGCGGTCAGAGACCGCCGGTTGCCTGCCGTCCGCGATAACGAACCTTGCCCTTCTTCATGAAGCCGTCGTACTGGCGGAGCAACAGGTGCTGCTGCATCTGTGCCATCGTATCCAGTGCGACGCCCACCACGATCAGCAGACTCGTGCCGCCGAAGCTGAACGGCACGTTGATCCAGATGGCGATCAGCTGCGGCAGCAACGCGATGGTCGTCAGGAATACGGCGCCAGGTAGCGTGATGCGCGTCACGACCTGATCGATGTAATCGGCCGTCTTCGCGCCCGGCTTGATGCCCGGCACGAATCCACCCTGCTTCTTCAGGTTCTCGGACAGGTCGATCGGATTGAAGATGATCGACGTGTAGAAGTACGTGAAGAACAGGATCAGCACGGCGCTGAGCACGAAGTAGAGCCACGTACCCGGATTGAACAGTTCGGCGAACGTCTTCAGGTTCTCGTTGCCGCTGAACTGTGCAATCGCGCTCGGCACCACGATCACCGACTGCGCGAAGATGATCGGCATCACGCCGGCCGAGTTCAGTCGCAGCGGAATGAAATTGCGGGCTTCCTGCCGCATGCGGCCACGGCTGACCGTGCGCTGCGGGATCTGGATCAGGATGCGGCGCGCCGCCATGGTGATCGTGACCACACCAGCCACCACGGCCAGCATCACCACGCCCAGCACGAGAATCTGCAGCGGACCGATCGCACCGCTGCTCAGGAATCCGAACGTCTGGAAGATGCCAGGCCAGAACCCTTCGACGATCGAGAAGAAGATGATCAGCGACGCGCCGTTGCCCAGGCCACGCTCGGTGATCTGCTCACCCAGCCACATGGTGAACATCGCACCCGTGGTGAGGAACAGCGTCATCTGCATCTTGAACCAGAAGCCCGGCACGGCCACCGCACCCGGGAGCGATTCGGTGAACAATCCGAATCCCCAGGCCTGAATGATGGCCAGCACCACCGTGGCATACCGCGTCCACTGCGTGAGCTTTTTCCGGCCTTCCTCGTCCTGCTGCATCTTCGTGACCTGCGGCAAGACGGCGCCGGCGATCTGGACGAAGATGGACGCGGAGATGTACGGCATGATGCCCAGCGCGAGCACGGTGGCCCGGCTCAGGCCACCGCCGGAGAACAGGTCATACAGGCCGAGGATGCCACCGCTGCCCTGATTCTGGAAGAACGCCGTGACGGCCAGCACGTCCACGCCCGGGGCGGTGATGTGCGAGCCGACACGGTAGAGCACGAGGCAGAAGAACGTGAACGTGATCTTCTGCCACAGCTCGGGCGTGCGATAAATATTCGCGACGGTATCCGTCGCGGAGGCCTGTGCCATCCCTTACTCCTCGACGCGACCGCCGGCCGCCTCGATCTTTGCCTTGGCGCTGGCGCTGACCTTCACACCACGCACAGTGAACGCGCCGGTGACTTCGCCGTTACCGAGCAGCTTCGCCGGACCCTTGTTCACATTCACCAGACCGGCGGCCAGCAGCGTCTCCACCGTGACCTCGGTGCCCGACACCTTGGTCAGCTCGTCCAGACGGACGATCTGGTTGACGATGCTGAACGGGTTGGTGAAGCCACGCTTCGGGATACGACGGGTCAGCGGCATCTGACCGCCTTCGAAGTGCGGCTTGCCGCCGCCCGGGCCGTGATGGCCCGCGCGTGCCTTCTGACCCTTATGACCCTTGCCCGACGTCTTGCCCGTGCCGGAGCCCGGACCGCGACCGATGCGCTTCCGGTTGCGGTGCGAACCGGGGGCCGGCATCAGGTTGTGCAGGCCCAGCTTTTCTGTGGTTTCGCTCATGGCTCCGTTACTCCGTGACCGGGGTCACTACGAGCAGGTGACGCACCCGCTTGATCTGACCGCGCAAGGACGGACTGTCCTGCTGGACGACCACATCCTGATGATGCTTCAGGCCGATCGCCCTCAGCGAGTCCTTCTGTACCTGCGGCTTGCCGATCCCGCTGCGCACCTGCTCGATGCGCAGCTTGCCGTTCGTCATCGGCAGGGTCTTCGGCGTATGCTTCGGGCCCTTGGTCGGGCTCTTGATGAACGTACGCGGCATTTATGCAACCTCCTTCGACTTGGCACGGCTCAGGTACTGGATCGAGCTGACTTCGATACCGCGCTCGCGCGCGATCTGGTCCACCGTCACCAGTTCCGCCAGACCGGCCATCACCGCGCGCACGAGATTGTGTGGGTTGGTGCTGCCGAGGCTCTTGGTGAGGATGTCCTGGATGCCCACGCACTCGAACACGGCGCGGACGGCACCACCGGCGATCACGCCGGCACCCGGAGCGGCCGGCTTCATCATGACCTTGCCTGCGCCATGCTTGCCGATCACTTCGTGCGGGATGGTCGCGCCCGTGAGGGGCACCGACACCATGTTGCGCTTGGCCCCTTCCACGGCCTTGCGGACCGCTTCGGAGACTTCGTTCGCCTTGCCCGTCGCGTAGCCGACCTTGCCCTTCCCATCGCCAACGGCCACGAGAGCGTTGAACGAGAAGCGACGGCCACCCTTCACGACCTTGGCCACGCGGTTGATCGCGACCACGTTCTCGACGAGGTCCGACTGCTCGCGCTCACCACCGCGCGGCTCGCCGCCACGACCGCGACCATCACGGCCGCCGCCACCGCCACCGGGGCCACCATCACGGCCACCGCGGTTGCCGCCGGGGCCGCCCGGTCCACCCGGGCCTCCACGACCGCGACCACCACCACTGCCACCTCGTCCACCGCTGCCACCGCCGCTCCGTGCGCTACCACCCGGACCA
Organism: Gemmatimonadaceae bacterium; assembly: GCA_031411975.1. Taxonomy (GTDB): domain Bacteria; phylum Gemmatimonadota; class Gemmatimonadetes; order Gemmatimonadales; family Gemmatimonadaceae; genus JACMLX01. The sequence continues at coordinate 168 of JANOCB010000023.1, read as the reverse complement.
CGGCTTGCGGGACGCGACGTCTCACTCGACGTCGAACCTACGTTCGGCTGATCTGCCATATCAGAACTCCAGGCCGCCTTCGCGGGCGCCATCGGCGACCGCCTTCACGCGGCCATGGTACTTGTAGCCTGCACGGTCGAAGACGACCTTCGACACGCCCGCTGCCTT
>JANOCB010000022.1:0-8189 GCA_031411975.1 Gemmatimonadaceae bacterium | reverse complement strand
TCGTATTTCTCGGTCATCTTGCCTGTGGCGGCATACGTGCGACGACCGAGCGCGAGCCAGCGGTCGCGCGCCGTGTCGGCGAGATCGGCACGGCCGTAGCGACGCACCCCTTCCATCGCGACCCACTGCAGCGGTGGCCAGCCGTTGGGTGCATCCCACTGCTGCCCGGAGCGGATCAGCGTGGTGACGAAGCCGCCTGGACGCAGGAAGTCACGCTCGAGACGCGCGGCCACGGCGGTACCCTGCTCCGGCGTGGCCAGGCCGAAGAACAACGGCGTCGCGGCAGCCATCGAGGGGCGATCGGTCACGCGCTCGCCACTCCGCCAGCGCACGTCATAGAAGAAGCCGTTCTTCGCATCCCATGCCAGCGCCAGCAGCGCACTGCGTCGCGCGTCAGCCGCGACATCGAACGTGGCTGCGGTGTCCGCATCGCCCGCCGCGTTCCGGAACCGGCGCAGCGCTGCAATCGTGCGCTCCATGTGGTACATCAGGCTGTTCAGGTCCACCGGAACGAGATTGGTGGTCTCCAGCGTCTTCAGGTCGGTCGTGTCGCGCATCCAGCGGCTGGAGAAGTCCCATCCACTCTCGGCGGCCGCGCGGATGTTGCGGTAGAAGTCCTCACGGCGGGCGACCGGCAGCTGCTGGCCGAGCTCATAGTCTTCGCGATACGATTCGGGGCGTGGCGTGGGCCGGTCATCCCAGTAGCGATTGAGCAGCGCACCACTCTTCATCCGCACGACCCGTCGGTGGGCGGTGCCCGGCTTGAGCGCCGCGGCACCATCCATCCAGAACGTGTGCTCTGCCTCCATCGCCTGCAGATACTTCAGCGCCTGCGACGTATCGGTGGCCGTGGCGTAGAGGCCGACCATGGCTGCGAAATACGGCGGCTGGCTGCGGCTGAGGTAGTAGGTACGATTGCCGTTCGGGATGTGCCCGACCGTCGTGATCAGGTGCGCGAAGTTGTCGAGCATGTTCGCGACCAGGTCGGTGCGCTTGCTCTCCACGAGGCCGAGCATCGTGAAGTACGAATCCCAGTAGTACACCTCACGGAAACGGCCACCCGGCACCACGTACGGCTTCGGTAACGGCAGCAACGACGAACGGGGATCGGGTGCATCGGCGGCGCGCGTGAGCAGCGGCCAGAGATCGCGGATGTGCTGTTCCATGCCCACCGACGCCGCGCTGCCCGCAGGACTCGAAGCCGGTGCCGGCTGGGTGAACCAGCGATCAACGAACGTCTTCAGGCTGAACCCGGGCTGTGAACGCTCCGCCAGATATCGGGCCGTGAGCGCTTCCGGTGCCTCCAGCGGACGCGCATCCACCAGCGTCTTCGAGTCGGCGAACAGGTGCGCCATCTGCGCATCGTGAAAGAGCGGGCCGAGGTCGCGCGCCGGATCGTAGCCGAGAATCGGCACCGGATCTTTCTCGAGCGTGAAGCTGGTCTGGGTGACGGTGGTGCAGCCACCGAGCAGTACGCTCAGCGGCATCGAGATCACGATGACGGCCCGACGCAACATCAGTGGCCTCCCGCCGGCGCGAATCGCATCTCGCCCGTGTTCCGCGGCGGTGTCACGGTCACGAAGGCACAGGCCACGGCCGCGCAGCCCAGCAGCACACCGGCAAGCCGGATCGCGTTTGCCGGGTTGCCGCCGAGCAACGGACCATACAGGAACGGGATGGTGACATTCTGGATCAGCATCGGAATCACGATGAACATGTTGAACACTCCCATGTATACCCCGACGCGGTCCTTCGGGATCGAGTCGGAGAGCATCACGTACGGGTTGCCCATCATGCTGCCCCAGCAGAGCCCGATGCCGAGCATCGGCAGGAACAGCAGCGTCCGGCTTTCGATCGACGGGATGGCGAGCATGGCCATCGATGCCGCGATGAGTGCGATGACGTGCATCCACTTGGCACCGATCCGACGCGTGACCGGGATCATCGCGAAGGCGGCGATGAAGGCGACGAAGTTGTAGAAGGCCCCCACCTGGCCGGTCACGAGACCCGCTTCACGGAAGCCTGGCGACAGCGGGTCCTTGGTCTGGAAGAGCGTCAGCGCCAGTGCCGGCGCGATGTAGATCCAGTAGGTGAACATGGCATACCACTGGAAGAACTTCATCGCTGCCATCTGCCGCATGGTCGTCGGCATGTCGCGGAAGGCATCGACGATCTCCTTGAGCGTATGCCCCACCCCCTTCGGCATCGCCTCGATCCGTACGCGCTCGTCGGTGGTGAGCGGCAGTTCCGGCGTGGTCCTGACCGACCAGAGGATCGACAGGATCGAGAAGGCCGCACCCATCATGAACGCCAGCATCGTGATGGTCGGGATGCCGCGGTCGTTGACGGCGTCGCGATTCATGCCCATGAACACCAGCAGCGACGGCGTGATGTACGACAACGTCTGCCCGAGTCCGGTGAACGCGCTCTGCGTCAGGAATCCGAGCGACGTCTGCGTACCCTCGAGCCGATCGGAGACATAGGCGCGATATGGCTCCATCGTGATGTTGTTGGCGGCGTCGAGGATCCAGAGGATACCTGCCGCCATCCAGAGCGTGCGGCTGAACGGCATGGCGAACAGCGACAGCGAGCAGAGGATCGCCCCGATCAGGAAGTACGGCGTGCGCCGGCCGCGCGGGCTGAGCGTGCGGTCGCTCATGGCGCCGACGATCGGCTGCACGATCAATCCGGTGATCGGGCCAGCCAGATACAGGAACGGCAGGCTCGCCTCGTCGGCGCCCAGGTAGCGGTAGATCGGGCTCATGTTGCCCTGCTGCAGCCCGAAGCTGTACTGGATCCCGAAGAACCCGATGTTCATGTTCACGATCTGCCCGAACGACATCTTCGGGCGTGGGACGCCGGACAGGCTGGACATCGGTGGTGCCTCGTTCGCGTGATCGCGGCGGCGGGCAATCCCCGGGCGCCTGTACAGTGACGATGCCAGTGTACGCAGCGGGCGAGGCGGCGACCAGCGGGACGATTCGATTCCCCCCGGGCCTTGGCGGCCATGGGGGCTCGACCATGGTGTCTGACCCCATGGTCCCCCATGGTCCCACCCCGCCGCTTGCCACGCCACCGCTGCGCGTGTTAATGACCCTCCGGCAACATCCTGCCCCACCCGCGCCGAGGCCCTCCTGACGACCGTCCCCCACTCCGCTGATGCCGTGGCCCTGCTGCGGGCGCTCAGCGGCCCGCGCGGCATCCATGCCTCGCAGGCCAGCACGGCCAACTACCGCGCCATCTTCTCCCGTGACGGCGTCATGGCTGGCATCGCGGGGCTGCTGCTCGGCGATACGGTGATCACCGCAGGGCTGGTGCGCACGCTCGAAGGACTGCGTGACACGCAGGGGCCCGAGGGACAGGTGGCGTCCAACTTCGAGCTGCGCGACGGACAGCCACCACACGTCAGCTTCGGCTCCCTCGCCCCGCGGATCGACGGCGCCAGCTGGTACCTGCTCGGCGTGGCGCTCGCCGCCCGCCGCGGCGCAATCAATCCCGACGACTTCGAACACTCCGTGCGTGCCGCGGTGCGCGTGCTGGACGCGCTGGAATACAACGGCCGCCACCTGCTCTACATCCCCACCGGTGGCAACTGGGCCGACGAGTATGTCTACGACGGATACATCCTGTACGATCAGGTGCTCCGCGCCTGGGCGCTGCGGCTGCTCGGCGTGACGTACGAGGAACACGGCTGGGTGGAGAAGGCCGTGAAGATTGCGGCCCGCATCGACGAGGCGTTCTGGCCGGAGCACCGCAGCACCGCGTGCCATCCGGTGGCGTCGTTCACGCCCGTCGGGCGACGCGACATCTTCGACCTCGCCGCCTGTAGCCTGCTGACACTGAGCGATCTGGCGCCGGCCATGAGTGCCGCCGCGATGCACTGGATCACCGCCACGTTCCTCGACGCCGGACACCTGCCGCCGGCCTTCCATCCCGTCATTCACCCCGGCGATGCTGACTGGGAGCCGCTCAGCCGCTATCACCTGCATGGATTCCGGAACCGGCCACACGAGTACCACAACGGTGGCATCTGGCCGATCTGGCTCGGGTGGCTGGCACTGGCGCTTGGCCATACGGGTCGCACGCAGGCGCTGGAGCAGCTCACGACGCTCACCACCGCCCAGCTCACGCGTACGCCAGTCTACGGCTTCGAGGAGTATTTTCACGGCGAGACAGGCGACTCGCTCGGCACGCCGCAGATGGCCTACTCCGCCACGGGCATCGTCTTTCTGGAGCACGCAACGCTCGACGCCACCCGCGCCTTCTTTTCGACATGAGCCTCTCCGACAGCACCACGCGGGAGTCGCCGTTCATCGAAGGGGCGGAACGGATGGTGGAGCTGCTACGGATGCACTTCGGCTTCCCGCGTGCCACCCGCACCGTGATCGCCGTCGCGGGCGAGTCGGGGAGCGGCAAGTCGGTGACCGCGATCGACCTCGCGACGGTCCTCACCCGCCAGGGCATGGGTGCGGCGATCCTCCATCAGGACGACTACTTCATTCGCCCCCCGCGCACCAACCACGAGTTCCGAGAGCAGGAGATCACCAGCGTGGGGCCGCAGGAAGTGCAGCTCGACCTGATGGCGCAACACATCGCCGACTTCCGCAGGGGCGCGACGTCGATCACCGGGCCATCGGTGAACTACGCGGCGAACCGGTTCGACACGCGCAGCATCGGGCTGGATGGCTGCACGGTGCTGGTGGTGGAAGGCACGTACGTGCTGCACCTCGACGACGTCGACGTGCGCGTGTTCCTCGAGGCGACCCACGAGGACACGGCCGAGGCACGACGCGCGCGGAACCGCGACATCGATGCGCCGTTCGTGCAGCAGGTGCTGCAGATCGAACATACGATCATCGCGCAACAGCGTGTGCGGGCGGACATCGTTATCTCACGCGACTACCAGATCGGCCGCCGATCGGGCTGAGACTTCGCGAACGACGAGACGCAGAAGCGCCGAGGGGCGCGCCTCTCCGCGCTTCTGTGTCATGCCGTTCCGAAGCCACTACCGCCTGGCGTAGACCCGGAAGTCGTTCGCCGGAATCTGGACGGCACCTGACGCATCCAACGTGGCCGGAGCGCCAGTGAAGACGTCCGTGTACTCGCCGGGCTGCGTGAAGCCGGCGTACGGCACCGAGATGGCTGCGTTGCCGAAGTTGGCGAACACCACCACCGACTGGGCGCCGCGTGAGCGCGAGAAGGCAAAAACCTTGTCCGGCTGCTGGGTGGTGAGCCGCACCTGCGGAGCACCCCACGGCCCGCTCCACAGCACATCGTACTCGTGCCGCAGGCTGAAGAGTGTGCGGTAGAACGGCTCGAGGGTCGGGCCGGACCAGTCGATCGAATCCTTCTCGAAGAACTGCAGCCGGCGATTGAAGCTCGCCTCCTGCCCCGAGTACAACAGCGGCATCGATCGGGCGAGGAGCGCGCTCACCACGTAGGCGGGCTTGTGGTTCGGCCCCATCCGCTCGAACTCCGTCCCAGCCCAGCTGTTCTCGTCGTGGTTCGACGTGAAAGTCAGGCGGTAGTCCCCCGGCGCGAAGAGCGTGTCCTGCTTCATCACCAGCGTATCGAGTGCAACGACCGGCTTCTTCGCCGATGCGATGTCGTTCATCAGGTGGAACAGCTCCCACGAGTACGTGGCGTCGAAGCTGCGATGCAGCGCCGGATCCTCCCACTCTGCAAGGAAGAACAGGTCCTTCTTGACCGGATCGAGCGCGGCACGGACCTCGGGCCAGAAGTCCACCGGTACGAGACCGGCCATGTCGCAGCGAAAGCCATCGAGATTCATGGTGTCCAGCCACCACTTCATCTCGGCGATCATCGCCTGGCGCATCGGAGCGCTGGCGTAGTTCAGGTCCGCGACATCACTCCAGTCGGTCTCCTTGCCGTCGCCGCCGATCGCACGCGAGATGGAGCCGTCGGGCTTGATGGTGTACCAGTCCTTGTGCGCCGACGTCCATTCCTGATCGAATGCGCTGTGATTGGCGACCCAGTCGAGGATCACCTTGAAGCCCTGCGCGTGCGCCGCGTCGACCAGCGCCTTGAAGTCAGCTTCGGTGCCGAACTCCGGATTGATCGCCGTGTAGTCGCGGATCGAATAGTGGCTGCCAAGGGTGCCCTTTCGATTCAGTTGTCCGATCGGCTGAATCGGCATGAACCAGAGGACATCGACGCCCAGCTGACGCAGACGCGGCAGTTGCATCTGAAACGCGGCGAACGTTCCCTCGGGGGTGTATTGCCGGATGTTCACCTCGTAGATCACGGCGTTCCGTGACCACGCCGGGTGGATACCGGCACTGACGTTCGCGATGACGGCATCGCTGATGTCGGTGCCGGTCTTCGGATCGGGAGCACAGGCGGCGAGCACGGCGGCAGTGAGAGCCATGGCGAATGAGGTGTGCATACGGCGTGCGGATGAGGTGGCGGCGCGGGGCCGTGGGATCACTGTCGGACCCGGAGGAACGCCAGTCGGTCGTTGTTGCGGGCGATCGCGATCGTGGTCCGACCATCGGCGCGCCGCACGGCCTGCATGTGGCGGATCTCGCCGCGGACACGCACACCACTCTGTGACATGTCGACGGACGCGAAGGTGCCATCGCCGTTGCCACGCAGCAGCAGTCCGTAGCTCGCGTCGTACTGCCCGAGCATCGGTGGCGTGCCGATGCGATTGCCGCCAAGCAGGAGGTCGGCCTTGCCGTCGCCGTCGAAGTCACGCACGACGGAGGCGAACACCGGGGCGAACTGCGCCTCGACCGGCAATGGCTTCAGCGTGAACACACCCTTGGCATCGGCGATCGCCACGGCGCTGGCGAAGGTGCGGGCCTCGAGTACGGTCGCCTGCTCGAGTTCCTCGGCCGGGAGGATGTCCTGCACGCGGCTCGCACCGAATGCCCTGTACGACGTGAACTTCGCGCGCAGCGCCGGCATCTGCTTCACCATCTCGTCGCGGGTGGCCAGCGGATAGCTCACACCGCGCTTGTAGAAGGTGATGATCTGCTCCAGCGTCCCATTGCCGAAGAAATCGTAGACGTACATCTGCGCAGGCTGGGCGCGTGACGCCTCGAGGTACGAGTTCAGGCCGAGGTTTCCCAGGACGAGATCCGCGCGGCCGTCGCCGTTGAGGTCTGTGGCCGCGACGTGATTCCACCACCCGTCGCTCTGCCCAAGGCCGGCGTCGGTCGTACGATCGGTGAAGCGCCCGCGTGACTGACGGAACACACGCACCGGCATCCATTCACCCGCGATCACCAGGTCGCGCTTCCCGTCGCCATCCGGATCGATCCACGCCGCCGAGGTGACCATCCCTGCGGTCAGCAGGGCCGGCGCGATCTCTGCGGTCACGTCGGTGAACTTGCCCTTTCCATCGTTGCGCAAGAGGTGGCTCTTCGGCGATACACCGTACTGCCGCGCCACCACCCGGCTGCCCACGAACAGGTCGAGATCTCCATCACCGTCGAAATCACCAGGCACCACACACGAGCCGTTCTCGAAGATGTCCGGCAGGCCATCGACGGACCTGGTGAAGTGCCCGAGTCCATCGTTGAGGTAGAGCCGGTCCTTCAGCTCCTTCATGGAGCCCCAGAACTCGTTGCCGGCGGTGACGACGTACAGGTCAGGCTTCCCGTCGCCATTGGCATCGAAAAAGGTCGCCGCCACGTCCTCGGTGACGCTGTCGGCGGCGAAGAGTGCAGAATCGCCGGCCACGAAGGCGCCGTCCTTCTGCTGCAGCAGGAGACGGCCCGGTTGCCACTTGGCACCGCCGACATAGAGATCGTCGAGCCCGTCGCCATTCACGTCGCCGACGGCCAGCGCCGGCCCTTCAGCCGAGAGCAGGTGCGGCATCAGCGGCTCACGGTCCATGTCGTTGAAGTCGTTCTCGACGTGTGCCCAGCCGGTCGCAACGCTGTCGGTGATCTCCGCGAAGACCGCCGCAGCAGCGGTGCCGCGCGTGTAGTCCCAGCGCCCGCTCGCATCGGCCTGCACCAGCGTCAGCAGGCGATTCCCCGCCACGTTCGTCATCACCTGAAACCGGTGGTCCGGCCAGATCACGATCAGCGAATCGATCGCGGTGCCCGTGCCGAGTCCGAAGTGCAGGCGCTGGTCCACCGACGACTGGAAGCCGCGTGTGGGGCTCTGCTCGAGGAACTGCTGCCGCGTGCCCTGCACGATGCGCACCTTGGCGCCGA